>CAYYYS010000077.1:0-2510 GCA_964476155.1 uncultured Fibrobacteraceae bacterium | reverse complement strand
GGCATGGCCTGGTGAAGGGCGTTGCATTGCGCCAGCAAGAGCAAGCTGTAGAGTTCTTCGTCTCTCGCGCCATCGAGTTTAAGCTCCACGGCTTTAGCCCGGTCAAGACCTGATAGCTCCACATCCGCAGCGTGATCCAGAATCTCTGGCCTCCCCTGGCCTTCCGAATGACTCAGGACACGGAACCCGTGGTCAAGATAGCCGTGTAACTCCATGTAGCGGATCGCCATCAGGCGGTTGAACCAAGTGTAAGCAACCGCTTCCATTGTAGCGTCATAACCCTGGGCTAGGATGCGATCGACCAGGGATTTGCGGGCTTCGGCGGTGGACTTGGGAAATGCCTGACCGCTGATCATGAACACATCGCCCTGCACTTCAGCAGAAGCGTTGCCAGTGGCGGTGATGCCGAGCTTGGCGGCCTGGGCGCTCACGGCAGCGATGAAAGCCGTGCGGGCTTCGGGAGCGTACTTGCTGAGCTGGGAGGTCTTCATTCCGGGTCCATCTTCTGGCTACGCGTTGTGTTCTGCACAGCCGGTCTCAAAATGGCCGTTTGTGCGGTCATTCCATCTCTAGAGTTCCCACTACCTTATGATCTCCACTGTTTCTCGATCCTCAAAAATCGCTCCCAATATTTTGCCCCGAATTGCCCGCCGGGCAATTCAGTCAAAATACAACCGCCACCCCCGCAACAAGTTACGCAAACACCTTGTCCCGCAATTGCCCGGCATTTGCCCCAATTGACCTCAAAACGGGCAATCTTCATTGTTCGCTCGCGTCGTCATTGATCGCCCCCGGATACCACCTCGCGCCACGAGTTCTCCCAAGCGAGTGTACCGCCCCCTCATCGCGCAGTTCATAGAGGAGTCGTTGCACTTGTTTGCTCGATTGGGTTGGTAAAACCTCCTGCAGATCTCGAAGCGGACTGCCCTTGGCTTCGTTCCGCTTGATGTGGGCCAGCACGAGGGCCTTGTTGGTCTCTCTATCGAGCCCCTTGCGGCGAGTGTAGGTACCGCGCCCACCAACGAAACTGTAGTACCGCTCCGAAAGAAGATAACGAGTACCTCGCCCTCGCCCCTTGCTTTCGATGACACCCAGTTCCATGAGGCGCGGGATCTCTGCTCGCAGCCTTTCATCGATTTCAAGCTCATCATGGATGGCATGGACGAGCAGAAAATCATTCGTCGTGAAACTGGATAGAGTCTCTTGACCTACCCGCTCGAGAAAACGAAGGAAGCGTTCATCTTGCACCTTGCCGTCCAACAGCAGACAGACCTGATGATCATCGCTGTCAGTGAAATCAGGGAGAGGCTTGCTCTCCTGGATGCTCGCTTCAAACATTAGATTGGCCCCTTGGCCCGAACGCTCCACCAAGTCGCACTTCGCCATGACCTCAGCCACGCGTCGGTTTCGAGGCGACTGCCGCCAGAGAAGGTTCTCGGCTGTGATTCCTGGAGGGAAACCACCTGGGCTGACGATTTGAAGTCGCTTTGGATACTGCCGGACGAAGATCGATCCACCATGTCGGTAGTCGCGATGGGCCATTGCATTCAGCAGAGCCTCGCGAACGACGACTTCGTTGAGGGTGGCTATCTCTCGCCGAAAGAGCCCGTCTTGATAGAGGTGGACTTCATTGCGACTGGCAATGAGATCCCAAAGCTGGTCGAGGTAGAGAAGAAAGCCCTTCCGAAATTCCTGGCGTTGCTGGTAGCTCACGGACCCGTCCGAAGAGCGGTACTCGAAAATCGTTTCAGCCTGGGCAAGGTGGCGACCTAGTGCCTTGTGGCTACCTAGAAGGATTAGCGCTGCGTAGGTGACGGCGCCATCAATCGTTAGTTCTGCGTCTTCCAGAATCTGTGCTTGATCGAGAGAAACGAGTGCGTCGTTTCCGGTTGCGTTATACCACAGCGTCCGGAGCCTCTCGACTGCACTGGGGTCGAGGTCATCGGCAGTTGCCGCCTCACAGATTTCAGCGGAATAATCCGGCTGGGCTTCGTCGAAGACACTCTTGAGCACCTCGGGTCCCATTGGGACGAGATCCTCACCTCGCCTCATCCAGTACGAGCCTCGGTAGTGGACCGGAGTGCCGATCGGACGGGGGGGGACGGAGACAATCAAAACACGGCCATTAGAATGGGAGAGTTCGGCCGCATCGATTCGCAAGCCAATGCGCTGCGCTTGTGTTCGCTTGAGAGCCGCAAGATCACGAAACGCGAGTGTGCCAACGACCTGGCGTGGGTGCTTGTCGGAAACCCCGAGCACCAGATGGCCGCCGCCTTCATTCGCAAGCGCGACGCAGTAACGCGTCAACTTGTCTGAATCGAACTGCTCCTTCGCCGCTTTGAACTCAAGACGCTCGGATTCGGTATCCGCCATCCAGCTTTCGAGTTGTTTCAGAGTTGGGACTGCGGAAATCATGATCCCTCCGCCTTCTTACCGTGCACAGCTTTAACCTCAGCCAACAGATCCCCAAACTTCCCGTAGTTCACCTTCACGCCGTCGTCCAGGTCCAG
>CAYYYS010000076.1:0-2725 GCA_964476155.1 uncultured Fibrobacteraceae bacterium | reverse complement strand
CACGTGTAAACTACGACTTGGTAAGGTGAGCTGGAGACGGTCTTGGTTTCCGGTTCTTGCGCAAGCTTCTCCGCCAGATCGTTAAGCGCGACGAGCAACAACTCGGCGCGATCCATACCCCGCACTGTCGAGTCTTTTCGGCTGCCCCGTTTGCGGATCGTTTCGAACAGGGCTTCGTGGCGGGCGTATTGTTCGGCCGTGAGTTTTGTATTCACTGAGACCGGAGCGTCCGTGGGTAACGCCGGCGATGGTTCGTCTAGATCCAGCGCAGGCAGCCCCGCAGCTTGTGGCGCTTGGCGTGCTCGCTTGCGTGTCGCTCTTACCGTTTGCTCCAACTTGCGGCTACTCGATCGCTCCGCCTCGGCGATCCACTGTTCCTCACTCGCGGGCGTAGCCACCTTGGCCACTTCCCGCGCCTTGGTCCAGCCCAGCTCACCCGCCGCCACCGACCGTCGCAGCTGTGGCAGCTCCTCAAGCGCACCAGCCAGTCGCACAAACTGCGACGTCTTACTCGGCGAAAACCCAAGTGCTTCGGCGGCATAAACCTGAATGGATGAGTAACCAAGATCCCGATACAGCTTGCGCCGAAGGATCTCCCCAAACAACAGAACGGCATTCTTCTCCGCCCGCTGAAGTTCACTCAAAGCCGCTTGAAGACGAGCATGGATTTCGCTGGCTGACATAGAAAAACCTCCCAGAAAACGAGCGTTTCGCGGGAGGTCGAAACGAGTGCATTCGATGGATACAGTATAGTCTGAGATGACCCATCGCGCAAGAGCTAACTATAATAATTATAACATGTTATGGGCATTTACGGGCATGATATATGCGCCCCGACAACCCCTAAAACAACCCACCCTGCCGCTCACCCGAAACCAGCCGCCCATGCCGCTTCAAACCAAACCGATCCGCCTTCCCCTCCCGATCCCCCTGCGGCCGATACAACGCCGGCTTCAACAACTCCGTAACACCGTCGTCATCCAAACCAGGTATCCGATAAGCCAGCCACCGCAAAGTGGGCAGGGCGTTCTCGGTCACCAACTCCATTTCGTGAACTGAGCAACCGGGATGAGCGTCGAGAGCCACACGAATATCGCGGTCCTTCTTGCGCGACAAGCTGGAGGCCTGATCAAACAGAACCACGAACAGGCGCCCATCCGCCGGCGCGTTGATCGTGGCGGCGATCCGCGGCGCGGCAACATCGATATCGCCACGAAGATCACGGGCCGTCAAAGGGACCGGGGGCTCGGCCGATTCCAGATCGAGCACACCCTCATCCCCCCGCCACAAAAACGAATAAAGCCGCCCCTGTGTCGTGGCGATCTCACGGCGACTCATGTCCTTCATCTCGATCAGGTCGATCTCCGCATCCCGCCGCCAGTTGTCGCTGAAGACCGAGGCGGCGTCCTTGTCCTGCTTGCCGCTCTCGCCCTGTTTGGGCAGACGGACCTGGACGATGCGGCTCGCAGCCTTGCGGGCGCTCCGCCAGTTGCCGTCGTAGGCTTTGGGCGTGTCATAGAGAGTGTCGCCACGCTCGAAGCGGCAGCGCTCCAGGGGGTCGGCGAACGCGCGCGGCACGGCCCAGGCGAACCCGGCAAAGAAATCCATCGTCGTCACCTCTCGGGGGAACGTCGAAACGATCAGGTGTGCAGTTGTTCCAGGCGCAGAGTAACACGATGGCTGCGTCCGCCGGAACCGGAACCGTTGGGAAAGAGCCCTTCCTCGAGAACGTCGATCACGCGGCAACGGCAGTCGCGGGGCAGGAGAAACTCGTACTCGTCGGGCCCGTCGCCCGGCTTGGTCAGGGGCGCCGCGTGGGAGACGCGGATAGCCAGCATGGCGCCGGTGGCCTTGGCGGCGTAGAGCGGCGGCTCCGTACGCCCGGCGGCACAGACAAAACCCGTCAACGACACGATACGATCGCGGGGGAAACGGCGGGCCAGCACATCGGCCTGCAGGGCGATCGCGTCCACGAACGGGCCGGGCTGCAGACCCGTAAACAGGGTGAAGGGTCGCGGCGGCGGTGGGGCGCCCTGGACCATCTCCTCCAGCACCTCGCTGGTTTCGCGCACGTCCGGCGCCAGGTTCAGCGTGTCCAACGGCGGCGGCGACGAGTCCTCTTCGCTCTCGTCCAGCAGTCTCACCGCCGAGACGGGTAGACCGAAGCGTCCCCAATCGCTGCCCTCCGCATCGGCCTGTTCGGCTTTGCGAACGAGATGGGCCCAGGTATCGGCCCGACGGATCGAGGTCTTGTCGGGTTTGTCTCGTGGATCCTCGATGTGGACGATGCCGCCCTCGCGGGCGTCCAGGTCGTGCATGGATCGGCCCCAGAGAACCGCAGCCTGGTCGTCGCCCCCGGCCTCGGCCGCGGACACGACTTTCTCCACGTAGGTGAGAACACCCTTACGCTCCCCCGTGACCAGCCAGCCGCGCTCGTCGCACGAAGTGACCTTGAGGTCGCTCACCGGACCGGACGGTTGGAGATTGGGTTCACCGATCAGATCCAGAGCCTGGTCGATCAGATTGTCGGCAGGGTTGTCGAGGATAACGCAGGTGCCGTGTTCGAACAGCACCCAGGGTCGACGATCCGCGGCATTGATGAAGCGCCAGCGGTCGATCAGCAGGTCCAGGTTCACGTCTGCCCCCATTTCGCCGGGCTGGTCGGAGCGCCCGACTTGACAATGCTACACCATTCTCCCTCGACAGGTCAAATGCGAGCCTGAGG
>CAYYYS010000075.1:0-2824 GCA_964476155.1 uncultured Fibrobacteraceae bacterium | reverse complement strand
ATGCATCAAACCACTACCCGTTGGGGTCACTGGAGTCAAGGACATATCCCCTTGAGGTCAAGACGCTAGGCGTGGTACACCCAGCTCGTCGAAGTATGTGTTTGGCAAGGCATTGTTGAGCGCCTTTGCGGAAGTCCTCCACCAACTCCTGGTTGTAGACGCCACCTTCCGGGCCAACCACGTGGGTACACCCCTTAAACGCAGCTCCCTTGTTACCTGAACAAAACTCCATCCACCGGACCGGCTGGTTATCTGCCGGACGCGGTCTTTCATCCTCGCAAGGGATCGGTCTGAAACTCGAACGCGAACGATCCTCCCTGGGGTCATCCAGAAGGAGAGCCCAAGGAAGGGACGATCCCACGCCCGATCAACTGCGCTTTTGGTCTTGTTGATTTGAAGCCGGAGTCGGCCGAACAGGACCACCAACGAAAGCATCACACGTTCACCCGCCCTCCTCGACCCGACGTACACGCGCAGATCGTCCGCATAACGTACGAACGAGTGACCTCGCCTCGGTCACCGACGTCTCTTATCCGGTTCTTGTTCATCAACCCGCAGTTGCGTTCCACCCTTCCTTCAGACGGTCGGTCGCCCTTCCGCCCTTGCGCTTTCCTTCCTTCGCTGTGACCTGCTCAGGGGAGGACTTACACCTCCAGGACAGTGCCCATGCCTGACGCACCACCCCCAAAAGACCACCCGCTGTCGCGGGCGGTCCTGAATCGACGTTTGGTCCGAATCAGCGGTAAATAGCCTTCATTTCACCGAAGGTGAGATGCTCGTTGGCGATCGTGCAGTCGATCAGCGCCGCCGAAAGCACCTTGAAGACCCTGGCCCCGTCGTGCCACGTGTACAGCCCGTACGCGCTGTTGTAGCAGTCACCCAGATCGACGGTGGCGAAGTCGTAGAAGTAGTCGTCGAAGATCACATCGATCGACGTTTCCACTGAGGTGGCCCGCCATTGCCCACGAGGCAACAATTCCTGGACGATCATCCCGTCGGTGATCGTGATCAGGGCGCTCTCCCAGGCTTCGGGATCGACCATGATCCCGGTCGTGGTGAGCTGGATGTCGGGAACGGGTCCCTGACCGGTCACCAAGACACCGGCGCCGTCGGGCCAGCATAGGCTGATTTCGGCGCGACCGAAGGCGTCCCGCACCAAACCCTTGATGTTCACCTTGTCACCCATAACGACAGTGGGCGTCGATCCCTGGTAGATCCAGATGGCCGTATACGGTCCTGCGGGCAGTTCCGTCACACAAAAGCTGCTGTTCTGCACGGCGGTCACGATGGCGTCCTTGATCTCGACGACGTCGCCCACGCGCCCCGCCTGGGTGCGAATATCAAAGATGGGACCGGCCGTGGCGGAGACCGCCAAAACCGTCAGCAACACAAAAACAAACAGACTACGCATCATCATAATCCACTTTCCCGCAAGGGGGCGGGCGAACCCTCTTATTCCAAGAATTGACGACAGCCCTAATGGGATCGGTCGTCTCTCTGATTGACTTTAGTATAATTATAATGCATCTGAATCATAGATAAGTCACATAAGCTGCACGTTTTAGTCACATTTACCGAAGTAGTAGTTTTTTCGTCCATAATTGCGGACACGATCCAAAAAATACCGGCCCGAAGCAAGGCTCCGAGCCGGTCGCAATGCCTTCGCGCAGGGTTGCCTAGCGCGAGTAGAACTCGATGACCAACGGCACTTCGCAGATGATGGGTATCTCTTCCCGCGGGGGATCATAGAGGTACTTCACCGACATGGCCTTCTTGTCGCGCTCCAGATACGGAGGCGGCGCCTGGGCGGTGTCCAGGGCGATATGGAAGCAGTCCAGGTTCTTGCTCTTCTCGCGGACGGTGATCACCTGGTCGGGACGCACCTGATACGAGGGAATGTCGACCTTCTTGCCGTCCACCAGGATGTGACCATGGCCCACGTACTGACGCGCGGCGAAGATGCTGCGGGCCAGGCCGCCACGCAGCACGACCGCATCGAGACGAGCCTCCATCAGCTGCACCAGCGAGTTGACCATGTCGCCCTTGCGCGAAGCCTTCTCGTAGTAGTTGCGCATCTGGCGCTCATGAATGTTGTACTGGGTGCGCAGCCGCTGCTTCTCGAGCAGCTGGGTCTTGTAGGGTGACATCTTGCGGCGGCGCAGCTGCTGCATCCGACCGTGCTGTCCCGGCGGGTAGGGCTTGCGGTCCAGATAACGTTCCGACTTGGGCGTCAGCGGGATGCCGAGCGCGCGCGCCTTCTTGATCTTGGGTCCGTTGTACTTCATGACATGCCTCCACGGCAGTATGTAATGGCAACCGGTCGTCGTCGGATTGGCTTGGATTGACGACAGATCACATACCGGGCCGGCGGGCGTGAGGCCGGTTCATCGCCGCTTCAGGCGGCACCGCGCACACGCATCCAGCTCCTGGGTCCGATTCGGCCCGGAACGGCCAAGAATAGGGGTATGAGGGGGGAATGTCAAGTTGCGGGGGTCCTGTATGTGGAGGCGTGGTTTTGGGGGGCGTGCGCCTGTCACTTCCTGTGACAGACCCACTCGGATTGCGGGTCCTTCCGCCCTCCTGGCTCCAGGACCCTTCATACGCCCCCAAAACCACGCCTCCACATACAGGAGAGTTATGGTCAAGAGTTGTGTATGACCGTTCAAGCGGCGACATCCTCCACCCCATCCGTGAACACGATTCCTTCAACTACCTTTCCGAGCAGCGCGTAGCAGCTGAGCTTCCTCCATCGCTTCTGAGCGCTACGGCATAAGGGGATATGTCCTTGACTCCAGTGACCCCAACGGGTAGTGGTTTGATGCAT
>CAYYYS010000074.1:0-3091 GCA_964476155.1 uncultured Fibrobacteraceae bacterium | reverse complement strand
TTATTACATAGTGGCCCTGCAGGCCAAAGACGCCCTCGGCCTGACGAGCGGCGGGCGGGTGTACGGTCTGGATGTCCATAATTTCGCCATCGATTCCAGCTGGGTGCCGACCTTGACGTTGCGCGAACCGGATCTCGGTTTCTTTGAACCCATCTGGACCTACCATCAGTACAGCGTCGATGTTGCGCCTTACCAGGCGATCCATTTCTCATGGCTCGGCTCGGCCGCCAACTACGGCGAGGAGATCGTCTCCTACCGCTGGGGTTGGAACGTGTCTGACTATGACGATCCCAACGATCCCGGTTGGGGTGTGCCGCCCGGCCTCGGTCCCGACCACCTTGCGGCTCCTGAGACGACCCTTACCGCCGGCGTCCACGTATTCACCGTCCAGTGCGTCGATTCCCACGGAGCGATGACCCGGGTAGAGGCTTTCCTGGATGTGGTGCCCATCCCGGATCTTCCCGATATGAGGCCCTTGCTGCTGGTGGACGATGTCCAGGACATCGTCAGCAACGGCTGGCCGGACGTGAGTGGATCCACCCCCTATGACAACGATATCTACCGCGACGCTTTCTGGGAGGAAGTCCTCACGATCGGCGATCATGTGCTGGGATTCAACCCGGAAAACGACGTTCTGGACAACGAGGAGATGCATGGCGATTGGGGGCTCCGCGATATCGTGGAGTACCGGTCTGTCATCTGGACCACGCGGTTCAATAATCGGTCCTACATCGCCTCGCACTTCCAGTATCGCTGCCCGGTGTTCGGCGAAGACCCAGGCGATGTCGTTTGCCATCCGAACCACGTATGGCTTGACGCGTACCAGAGATACGGCGGCAATCTACTGCTGGTCGGCTCCGGCGCAGTCTCGAACTTTCACGTAACGAGTCCCACCGGTCAGTCGTGGCTGCAGCCGATCATCTACGATAGCTCGGAGCCCGAGGTAGAGTGTCAGACCTGGACGCTCCCAATCTCGTTCGGCGACTATTCCCAGCCGGACGGCACCGTGGTTCCGTTGGGCAGGATGCTGCATCCCTATCGATCCCTCGGCCTCTCGGTCGTGGATCTGGCCGGAGCCGGCACGTGGTATGGTCTGGATGATCCCTACGATGTTTGCATGACCGGCGAAAGCGCTCGTCGACGGCGTTGTGTCGGCACAAAGGCCGTCACGCTCGACCCCGAATTCCGGGACGCCCACGGGACCGGCAACCGGATCCCCGAGGAAATCTCGATCTGGGACACGATCGACTGGCGAGACGCCCAATTCGAGATCCCCCCGTTGGATCAGGTGTACTACTTCGGCATCTACGACGAATTTTACGACACCAACATCACCGCGCGTCCCACCGCCTGGTCTCCGCAGGTCCGCCCCGACGGCGGTCCCATGATCGAACCCATGTGGCGTCTTAAGACCCGTTACGACTGGATCCTCGAACGTCATCTCGTTAACGGCGATGACGACTACCCGGAGTTCGATCCCGTGGACGAATGCGGCCTGGCCGTCTTTCCCGACGGCGTTGGCTACGGCTCCCCGGCGCGGACCCTCCTCGACGGCGCCCCCATCGGCGTCTTCTCTTACGCCACCGTCGAAACCAAACCCTCCGGCATCCCGGACGTGATCTGGGGCTTCGATCCCATGTGCTTAGACCACGACGACATGAAGAGTGCGATCCTCTGGGTCCTCGGCGACCACTTCGGCCTCAACGTTATGGTCTCCAATGAACCATCGCCACCCCCGCCCACCCCCAAGCCCCTGCGCACCACCCTGAAACCCTGTCGCCCCAACCCCTTCAACCCGCGCACGACCATCGCCTTCGATCTGCATCGGCCCGGTCATGTCGAGCTCGGTGTCTTCGACGCCAGGGGCCGGCGCGTCGCCACCCTCGTCTCCGAGTCACGCGGGGCCGGCGGGCACACCGTGGACTGGGACGGCCGGAGCGCCGACGGCGGGACGGTCCCGTCGGGTGTCTACTTCGCCCGCCTCGTCACCGAGACCGGTCGCCAATCCCAACGCATGCTGCTTCTGAAATAGGGCCGCACGAAAAACCCCCCGCAACCGCGGGGGGCTCTTCGCTTCGGTTGTATGTTGGTGGCGGACTCTACTTGTACAGCACCTTGACCTCGCCCCACGTGGACCTTTCCGCGTCCACGGATTCCGGGAAGTACGCGATCCTGGCGATGCCGATGCCGCCATACAGTTCCAATCGAATCGAATTGACGCTGAGGTATCCGTCCAGGTCGATGAAGATACCCGCGTCCTCCCATTGCTCGCCGTTCGAGACCGAGAAGGCCTCGATCCCGTCGACGAAGAGCTTGGCGTGTTCGTCGTGGGCCTCGACCCTGTCGAGCAGCACGTAGGCGAGATTGACCGGCGTATGGAAGTGCAGATCCACGACACCACCGTCGGGTTCGTGGGCGGGATCGTCCACGAGCCCGTCCTCGGGCCGTCGATCGATGACGTTCCCGGCCACCATCATGATGTGTTCGCTGCCGCCGGGGCCCTTGTCGTGCTCCAAGAAATCCTTGGCTTCGCAGATCACCAGGGAGTTGGGACCTACGCCATGGTTGTCCACAACGATCGAGAAATCTTCGAAATGATTCCGGGATAAGAACGTGCCGTCGGGCAGCATGCCCGCCACGACGGTGCCCACCTCGATCTGGTCCAGGTCGACGACGATGGCGTCAGCCGATCCGGCGCAGAGGCAGACGACGCCGATAAGCACCATGATCACCATTGTCGCGTTAGCTGTCTTCATGCCGCCCTCCTGCGGATGATGTGTGTTGGACCACTCCGCGTCATGCACTTATCGTGCTCGGTCGTCGGCCGGTCCGGTTGGAGGCGACGTGGGGAATCGAGAGGAACGGCGCGGAATCACTAGAACCCGGTCCCTTGCGGGGCGATGCGCCGTCGTCGTGCAGAATCCATTTATCCCGTGCCGCATTTCGCCATATGGAATCTCCCTTGCGGTCGGACACGCCAGCGGGCATGCTCGATTATGTAACCCGACCTGTCCCTTTTACGTCTTCACCGGGTCGGTCCCCGGCGTCAACTACAATTCCCCTCGCATTGACTCACTTATAATGTGACCGA
>CAYYYS010000073.1:0-4284 GCA_964476155.1 uncultured Fibrobacteraceae bacterium | reverse complement strand
CATGCCGGAGGGCTTCTTCATACATCGATCAGAATTTTATCTTGGACAGGTGTGGTCAAGGTGACACTCGTGAAATGAAGGAAAATGCCTGGCTCATGCGCTGGTATTCTGGCAAGCTCCGGAGTGGGAGAACGGTCAGGCTCAGATCGATATCATCGGTCCCAATGATATCGAGCCGTGGCCGTTCGATCATGGTGAAACACCACCTTTCGTATTTCGGATGCAGGAAGCCCTCGCTGATATCCTTGTCCTGCCGGTTGATCGGCCTGAAATAGGCTGAAAACAAGGAGAGAAACAACACCTGTCATGAGTGAAGGACCAATCCGGAAGGGAATTTGATTCCATGATCCAATACCTATCCCCAAGTCGCCGATTGTTGCCGATCTACATGATCCCCCTCCTCGCTGCAGCATCCCTCGCCTCATCTCCGGCGCCACCCGATCCCGTACCCCCACCGCTCGAGCATCCCGCCCTCTTCGACCGCGTAGAGGAATACCGTCTCGACAACGGCATGCTCTTCCTGCTGCTGCCGCGGCATGACGTACCGATGATCGCCGGCTCGATCGTGGTCAAGGTGGGCAACGTGGACAATCCCCCCGGCGCCTCCGGCCTGGCGCATATGTTCGAGCACATGGCTTTCAAGGGTACCGATCGCATCGGCACCAGCGACGCAGTGGCCGAAGCCGCGGTCAACGACACCCTGCTCCAGGTCGGCGACGCGCTCACCGCCGAACTGCGCAAGGGTGCCGAGGCCGACAGCAGCCGAGTCGCGGCATTGCGTGCGGAAGTCGAGGGGCTGGAGGACCGCGCCGGCGAGTACGTGGTCCCCATGGCCTGGCCCCAGACCTACGACCGCTTCACCTACGATTTCAACGCCTATACGAACCAGGACTTCACCGTCTACGAGGACGTGTTGCCGTCGAACAACCTGGAAGTCTGGATGCTCATGGAGAGCGAGCGCCTCCAGCACCCGGTTTTCCGTGAGTTCTATACCGAACTGGAAGTCGTCAAGGAGGAACGACGCAAGCGTACCGACGACAGCCCCGAGGGAATGGCTCGGGAACGGCTCCAGGCACTGGCTTTCGTCGAGCATCCCTACCACGCTCCGACCATCGGTTACATGGCGGACCTGGAAGCCCTGGCGCCGAGTCTGTTGACCGACTTCTGGCGCCTGTACTATACGCCGAACAACATGGTGGCCGCCCTGGTGGGGGACTTCGAACCGGCGGCGGCAAAGCGGCTGATCGCCGACTACTTCGGGGATTTCCCCGCACAGCCGGCGCCACCCGGAATCGACATTCTCGAACCACCCCAGACCGCTCAGCGTCGCGATCTGCATCGTCAGGGCGAGGAACGTCGTTTGTTGATGGCCTTTCCGGGTTTCGCCCCGGACGACCCGCGTCGCGCCGCCGCCGGCCTGCTGGCCAGCGTTCTGTCCCGTGACAAGACAAGTCGGCTGGATCGTCGCCTGGACTTCACCGAGGAAGTGGCTCGCAGCATCTGGGTCTCGTCGTCGGGTGGGTTCAGGCGATATGCGGGCCTGTTCACCATCACCGTGGATCTGATGGAGGGCGCATCCAACGAACAGGCCGAAGCGTTGGTCTGGGAGGAACTGGATCGTTTGCAGACGGAACCGCCGTCGGTCGCGAAGCTGGACGAGATCCGGGCCTCCTATCGCAAGGGCTTTGTCTTCCAGCTGCAAAAGAACGCAAAGTTGGCGGATATGCTGGCGACCAATCAGGCTTCGCACGGCGACTGGCGCCATGTCTACGATCGCTTTGCCGCCTACGAGCGTGTGACCGTCGATGAGCTGACGACTCTCGCTCGTGATCTATTCCGTCGTGAGTGTGCAACGGTCGTGTACCTCGAACCGGAGGGCATGGCTGATGATGTGACTGTCGAGCAAGGGGGTCGGCCATGAAACGATTGAACCATGTCGCAGTCCTGATGTTCGGCATCTTGCTCATGGCGGGTTCGACCGCGCAGGGCGACACGCTCCGGGATCCCGACGAGTTGACGCTCGAGGACCTGAACTTCGAATTGCCGGTGGCCACCGAGGCGAGCCTGTCCAACGGGCTGCGGGTCATGCTCTTCGAGAACCATGATCTGCCCCTGGTCACGCTCTCGGTCCACATCACCATGGGCAATCGCTACCTGTCGCCGGACCGTCATACCGCTTATCGCCTGTTCAGTCGTCTCTGGGACGAGGGTGGTGCCGGGGAGCGAAGTCCCGAGGAAATGGACGCCCGGGTGGCGGCCCTGGGCATGAGCTTGTCTGCGGGTGGCGGCGCCCGGGAGGGCTATGTGTCCGCGTCAATGGTCCGCGAGGATTTGGACGCAGGCGCCGAGCTGTGGCGCGATCTGCTGCTGCGTCCCCGTTTCGACGTGGAGCGTCTTGCTCGCGCCAAGGCCCGTCTGCTCAAGGATGTGCAGGGCATCAACGACAACCCGAACCGTCTCGCCGGCACCTGGTTCTGGCGTCTGCTCGCGGGACCGGATACGCCGGAGGGACGCGTCCATGCCCGCACCGGGATCGAAGCCGTCAATCGTGAGGAGATCCTTTCCCTTTACCGTGCGTTCGTGCGGCCGGAGCAGACCGTGGTCGGCGTGAGCGGTGACGTGACCATGGACGAAGCGTTGGTCCTGCTCGAGGATCTTCTCGGGGACTGGAACGCCGAGGGCGAAGCACCGCCCCTGGCGCCTTATGCCTGGGAGCGGGTGACTCGCCCCGGGGTCTACTTGTTGCCGGGTGATTTCGGTCAGTGTCACGTACGCGCGGGCCGCAGTATCGCCGGGCTGACCGAGGTGATTGACGATTATCCCGACGCCAACCTGATCGACTTCGCGTTGGGTTATCTGCGAGTTTATTACCGTACGCGTAGCGAGGGGCTCTCTTACGGCACCAGCACTCGGCTGGTCGCCGACGCCGACCGCGGCGAGTTCTATGTCCAGGGCAGCACTCGTACGGACAAGGTGGTCGATCTGTTGCGTGTCGTGCGCGAGGAGGTCGAGGGCCTGGCGGCGCGCCCCCTGGACGACACGGAGATAGCTTCGGCGCGAACCTTCCTGCTGGGCAGCAAGATCCGGTCCATGGAGACGGCGAACGACGTCGTACGCAATCGACTTGAAGAAGTAGCCAAGGGGCGTCCGAGCGGCTATCTGGAATGGTTGGTAGCGGGTCTCCAGGGGGTGACGCCCGCGAGCGTGGCCGCCGCCGCGGAGCGCTATGTCGGTTTCGGCGATGAACCGGTGGTGGTGATCGTCGGAACGCCCGATGGCGGTGCGGATGTGTTGGCGGAGCTTGGCTGGGGGCCGGTGACGGTGTTGGAGCCGGTGGTCTTTGGGGAGTAAGGGTTACGGTGCTTCATGCCGCTTTCAAGTTCGGGGTTGTGTCGATGGTGGCGGGCCAGGTTTCAGTCCGTGATCTACTGAGTTCGGCGCGTCCGCCGGCAGCCACGGGAAGAAGAAGTTTGCCCCCGAATCGCGGAACTCCCGGTAGTTGGCCCAGCCCCTGGTCACAACGATAGCCGGACACGGCGACTCGGGTTCGAAGCCGGCGCCGCGCGGATCGCGCAGATGCACGAACTCGGCGGCGTGCTTGACGCTGATCGACAGCTGGACCTCCACCTGGTCGCCCAGGTCGATCTGGTCACCCGCGGCCAGCGGAGCCAGCACCCATGCGTCGCCGTCGTTGTAGCGGCGGAAGAACCGTCGTGTGACCGAGAAGAAATCGCCTTCGGCTTGATCGGGCATCCTCTCGGTTGAGAAGTGCCAGGTGACCGACGCGAAGGCCGTCCCCTTGCCGTCCTTTTCCACCACTACGGTCGACATGGTCTGCGGATCGATCTCGTAAAGAGCACAGTCGTTTGAGCGATTGAGTTCGCAAGGTGGAAACGACTTTCTCTGAACAGGCACGCCCGGCCTTGCATCAAGGGATCAATTCATCTCCAGGAGCGGCACCGCGATTTCGGCATACTGATCGCCAGCGGTGCAGTAGAATGCCCGCTTCTATTGGATGTGCAATATCGTTTAATCGTCAGTCAGGTCGACGGACTGGTCGTGTTTATGGTGGCCCCCCACTCGCGGTCACCAGCCGGCCTGTACATAGACTTCCCCGCAGCTCACGCCATCCGCCACAAGCAAAACCATCATTGACATTGCGACACACGGCGGACGGACTCATCTTATGGGCGCTCCCGCGTCATCATCCCTATCAGTACGAGGACCGCCATGGAAATCCGCAACGTCGCCATCATCGCCCACGTGGATCACGGCAAGACCACG
>CAYYYS010000072.1:0-4807 GCA_964476155.1 uncultured Fibrobacteraceae bacterium | reverse complement strand
GGGGGAAATCAGGGGGGAGAATGTTAAGAGTGGATTATCTTGGACAGCAGTGGCTCATAGGGCCCCCCAAAAAACCAGAAGTCGCCACCAGTTTGCAACGACACAGATGCCCAGATAGTAGTAAACACACAGTGACAACTTGGTGGTTCTCCGGGTGTAACGAACAGCGGACTGCATGTTTAAGATGATTATGAGAATGGTTCTCACATTAGCAGGCAGCCTCTCACATGAACTCTTGATCGACTATGCGCCGAAGTCGGGCCACCTTAACACTCCCCAATCTCCCGTGCGGCACACTAGAGATGACGGATAACGCAGGCAAGTCCATTCCACAACATCGTGTCCGCCACCGTATTCAACCCTTGGTCTCCGCCGCATTGATCCGCCCCCGCCCCCAGATCAGGAAATAGCGCACATTCGCCGACGCGTGACTGGAAATCACCGAGCAAACCGCGATAAACGCCAACACCCACACCCCCGCCTCTCCGAACACCGGCAAAGACGCAAGCAGGACCAGCTTCCCGGCCACCACCAGCCCCCTCAACTGCAACAGGAACGCGCCGCTCTCGAAGAGGTCCAGGCAAATCATCAGCAAACCGGAGAGCAACGTGGCCAGAAACCAGGGCCAGCGGGTCGCGGGATCGACGTGGAAGACGAGGGCGCCGAGGTAGATTCCGGAGAGAACGACATGAGCCGATCGCGCCAGCATCTTGACCCAGCGCTGGCCGGCATAGTGCCGCGGTTCCGGGGGAATCAGGGTCTGGAAGAACGGGCCGCCGGGAATGTGTTCCGGTTGTTTCATTCTGGGGGACCTCTCCCCAATCCATATGATCAGTGGAAGTCCACCGTGCAACAGGGGGTCGGTCGACTACCAACCCCAGCCCTCATCGCGATTCATCAGATCATGGAAGATCCGCGCTTCCTGGCCATACTCTTTAACCGAACCACCGTCGTACAGGAAAGTGGCATGCTCATCGCAAATCCGACTGAAGCGAATCAAGGCGGGATGCTTATCGGGCTTTTCGGTATCGACCATCTCGAGTTCGCTGAAATGGTCCATGGTCTTGCTGGTCAGGGATTTCGAACACACCGGGCAGTGGAAGTCGACCTTGTCACCGGCCTTGACCGTGCTGCAGAACCCCTTGTCGCAGATCAACTGGTAGTCGCCGAGTTGCGAACTCATGAGCACCAGCCCACGCTGTTCCCCGAAGACCGCGAGCAGAACCACGCGGACGTTGGGGTTCAGCGTCTTGTGACAATGGGGGCAGTGGTATTCGTAGGTCATGGTCGTCGATCTTCCTTTAAGAATGATCAGGACACGGATTCGATGATCAGGGCGTTCCCCTGGCCGCCGCCGATGCACATGGTCACCAGCCCGTAGCGCTCGCCTTTGCGACGCAGGGCGTAGGCGCAGGTCAGCGTCAGGACCGCGCCGGTGGCTCCGAGGGGATGGCCCATGGCGATGGCGTTGCCCATGGGATTGACCTTCTCGGGATCGATGCCCATATCCTCGAAGTCGCGGATGCAGGCCAGGGCCTGGGGCGCGAAGGCCTCGTTGAGTTCCACGTGGTTGATGTCGCCGCCGGTGAGACCGGCCTGCGCGAGGGCGATCTTTGTGGCGGGCACGGGACCCCATCCCATGATCTCGGGATCGCAGGCCGCGGTGCCGACACCCACGATGCGGGCCAAGGGTTTCAGGCCATGAGTCGCGGCGTCGGACTCGAAGCCCAGGACCATGGCCGCCGCGCCGTCGACCACCGCGCTGGCGTTGCCGGCGGTGATGATGCCGCCCATTTCGAAAGCGGCGCGCAGTCGGGCCATCTTGGCCAGGCTGATTTCGTCCATGATGTGGGTGTCGTGTTTGACGACCGAATCGGGGGCGCCGCCGGCACCGGGCAAAACGACCGGCGCGATTTCCTCATCGAACCAGCCGGCGTTGCGGGCGGCCTTGGCGTTCATGTGGGACCGATGGCCGAACACGTCGGCCTGCTCGCGAGTGATGTTGTAGCGCCGTCCGAGTTCCTCGGCGGTGTTGGCCATGGCCATCGAGGCGCCCGGGTCGTAGAGGCCGAGCAACAGGGAGTCCTGCAGCATGGCGCCGCGGGGCAGACCCTTCGGGTCGAGAGGACCGTACTTCTGCACGCCCTCCCCCACCTTCTTGCCGCGCATTCCGTAGGCGTTGAACGGATACTGCATGCTCTCGGCGCCGCCGACCACCAGGAACGGCCGGTCTTGATCGTGACGCACGCCGGCCAGCAAGTGCTCCGCGCCCACGGCCACCGCTTCGACACCGCTGCCGCAGATGCGGGCCACGGTCAACGCAGGCACGTCGTCGTCGAGACCGCCGCGCCAGGCCATGCCCTGGGCCGCGTAGATGCTGTCACGATGGCTATGCGAAGCCATACCCATGACCACGTGGCCCACGAGGGATTTGTCCACGGGCGTATCCGCGAGGGTCGCCTTGATGGCGAGTCCGCCCAGGGCGGTCGTCGAAAAGCGCTCGAAGAGTCCCGGTTCGCGGTTGTCGATCAGGATGTCGGCCCGCGGGGTGCGACGCGCGCCGTCGAGAATGACTATGGGGCGATCCTTGATCATGCTCAGTTCCCCTCTACTCGTTCATGAAGACCGCGGGCACCCGAGGTCCGTTCTGGATGAAGTTGGTCATGCCGATGTCGTAGTCGACCGTCTCCTTGCAGCGGGAGAAGGCCTGGGCCTCGGTTTCCAGGCCCGTCGCCAGGTCCTGTCGCAGGCCCGCGAAGACCACGTCGGTCAGGATGCGGTCGATCGTCATCGAGCGGTGGCCGATGTCGACGGTGGGCAACACCTCGGGTACGGTCATGGGCTCGGGATCGATCGGCACGATGACGCCGCCCTCGGCGAGGTGACGACGGATCAGATCCTTGGCCGCGGCCACGGGATCGTCGACGGGGTCGCCGGTCGCCCAGCCCCAGGCACAGGCCTTGGCCGCGTTCACGGTCTTGCCCGTCCGCAACAACTCGTTCGCATGGTCCAGGCCGATCAGGCGCGGCAGGCGCTGGGTGCCGCCGTAACCGGGGATGATGCCGAGATTGACCTCGGGTTGGCCGAGCATCAGTCCGGGGCCGACCACGCGGGCGTGACAGGCCATCGAAAGCTCGGCGCCGCCGCCCAGGACGGGACCGTCGACGGCCGCCACGATGGGCTTCGGGAACAGCTCCAGGTCGCGCATGATCTTGTGACCGTGACGACATTTGTCGGCGGCTTCCGCGGGAGTTTTCAGGGCGGCCAGCTCGTTGATGTCGGCGCCGGCCAGCGAGCCGCCGTAGCTCGTGACCACCACGCCCTTCACGCCGTCGTCGGCGCCGAGTTCGGCGAACGTGTCGGCCAGTTCGTTCATGGTGAGTTCGTTGAGGGCGTTGAGCACCTCGGGGCGATGGACCGTCACTACGGCCACGTCGCCGTCGCGCTCCACCTTGACGTTGCGACGGAAATCGGCCAGGCGACCCTGCGCGATGCTCTCGGGAACTTCGAACCCCGGATTGGCGGCCGCGTAGGTCGTGCAGATCTCACGCACACGCTCGGCGCCCAGCGATTCGGCCAGGTCCAGCAGGCCCGACGAGAACCCCAATGCGTTGCTGCTCAGCCAGTTGAGGTCGACGGGATCGCAAATATCGTGGTCGACCACGAAGTAGGTGCGGCCCAGCAACACGGCCAGGATGCGGTCGAGCACCGTCTTGCCCAGGGCTTCGTCGTACGCCGACTCGCCGGGGTTCTCATGGTCGAGCCACGGCGTGTTGGCCTGGGTCGAGAAAACCTCGGGCGGCGCGAACCACGGCGTGCCGGTGTCGGCGTCTTCCATCAGCTTCAGGCATTTCACGTTGAGCAGGTTGCCGCGCGTGAGGTCCATGACGTTGAACGGGCCGCCGCCGCCGATGGCCTCGTTGACGATGCGGTCCACCTGCTCGACCGTGGCCAGTCCTTCCACGAAGATGCGGGCGGCCTCGGCGCAGTAGGTGCAGAAGATGTCGTCGGCCGCGAAGCAGGGCACGTCGGCGGTGCTCACGGGCACTTTGCCCAGCCGCTTCAACGTGGCGATCATGCGCTCGCTGTAGGCTTCGTCCTCGGACAGCACGACCTCGATGGGCATGGCGCGCCAGGCGGGAAAGAAGGGGTGGTTGACGAAGCAGCGCTGGGGCCGACGCGTGTCGGCGGCGATCCGCGAGCGGGGCAGGCCGCTGGTGGCGAAACCGATCAGACAGTCGTCGCCGACGACGGCTTCGAGGTTGCTCAGAATGATCTTCTTGATGGCCAGGTCCTCGGTGGCGGCCTCGAGCACGTAGTCGCAGTCGGCGAGATCGGCCAGCTCGAGGGTGGGTACCAGGGCCGCTTCGATGGCGGCGGCCGCTTTGGGGTGGAGCTTGCCGCGGGACACGCCCTTGACCACGTAGCCCTTGATGCGCTCCATACCGGCGTCGAGGGCATCCTGCTCGATGTCGTGGAGGTAGACACGGGCTCCGGGAGTTCCGGCGAGTGCGGAAACGAAGCCGTAGGCCAGATCGGGACCGATGGAGCCGGAGCCGATGACGCCGACGATCATGGGGGACCTCCTGGGATTTTCCGTCGTTTCGGGTGGGCCGAATGTTCATTCTTGCATTGTAGAAATGGGATTTCAACCATCAATGACGCGGTTGGGGTTGATTTGGGCTAGCAATGGGGGCGGAGACCAAGAAGGATGGGAAAGCGAAAGAGGCAGCTTGAGCTGAAGCCCGAGCTGGCCCTCTGTGCCAACATGCTTGAGACAACCACCCCTCGATAGTTTAGTGTAGAT
>CAYYYS010000071.1:0-5323 GCA_964476155.1 uncultured Fibrobacteraceae bacterium | reverse complement strand
TTGGTACGCCACCAGGGAATCGAACCCCGAACCTACTGATTAAGAGTCAGTTGCTCTGCCAATTGAGCTAGTGGCGCACCGATATTCCGTTTTAAACCCACCAGATCGGATGCTATCCTCCCTCGCGGGCACCGAAACCTAGCAACGCCCTTCCCTTTTGTCAAGGCGCTCAGGCCCTCGATCCGGCGGTCCGAGCCAGAAAGATATCGCATGCTCGACCTCCCCACCCGCAAAAAGCGCGCACGCACCATCATCCGCATCCTGCGCAAGGAATTCCCGGACGCCCGCTGCTCCCTCGACCACGCCAACGCCTTCCAACTCTTGATCGCCACGGTACTCAGCGCCCAATGCACCGACAAGCGGGTCAACCTCGTCACCCCCGACCTCTTTGCCGCCTACCCCGGCCCGGCCGACTTCGTCGAGGCCACCCAGGAAGAAATCGAGGAAGCCATCCGCTCCACCGGCTTCTTCCGCCAAAAAGCCAAATCGCTCCGCGGCGCCTGTACCGACATCGTCACCAAGCACGACGGCGAACTGCCCCGCACCATGTCCGAACTCATCAAGCTCGCCGGCGTCGGCCGCAAGACGGCCAACTGCGTCCTCGGCGTGGCCTTCGACGACCCCGACGGCGTGGTCGTCGACACCCACGTGGGCCGCATCGCCGGCAAGCTCGGCCTCACCGAACACGGGCCCAAGGAAGCCGTCAAGATCGAGCGCGACCTGAACGAGTGCATCCCCAAAAATGACTGGGTCAACGTCAGCCACCTGTTGATCGAACACGGCCGCCAGACCTGTAAGGCCCGCGCCCCACAGTGCGACGCGTGTTCCCTGTACCGTCATTGCGAAACCCGCGCATGAACAAACTCTTCCGCCACACCTGGTTCCCCCTGGCCTTCCAGCTGCTCGCCCTGGCGGTCTTCGTCCTGCTGATCATCGGCGGCCTGCTCGCCGACACCAACGACCCCGCCTTCGCCAAGGTCCTGCGCAACACCAACCTCGCGAACCTCGTGGTCTGGTCCTACTGGTGGCCCCTGATCATCCTGGCGTCTCCCCTGCTGGGTCGCGTCTGGTGCCTGGTCTGCCCGATGGAACTGGTCACGTCACTGGCCGCCAGGATCGGGCTCAAGCGCAAGCCGCCCGCAGTCCTGCGTTCGGGCTGGGTGATGACCGGCTTCTACGTCCTGATCCTGTTCATCGGCATCCACACCCTGTCGATCCATCGCGTGCCGTATCGCATGGCCGTCTACATGCTGATCCTCTTCGCGACGGCGCTGGTTTCCGGCCTGCTGTTCTCGCGCAACGCGTTCTGCGCCCACGTCTGTCCGGTGGGGCACCTGCTCGGACTCTATGCCCGACTGGCGCCGTTCGGCTGGGGTGTGCGCGACAAGTCCACCTGCAAGACCTGCGACGACAAGTCCTGCATCGCCAAGCAGACCGCCTACGACTTCCAGAGCCGCAGCTGCGGTGTCGGCCTGGCGCCGTCGGTGATGCACGACAGCACCGCGTGCATCCTCTGCGGCCACTGCCTCAAGGCCTGCGACCGCTACGATCCCGGCACACCGGGACGGCCCAACCCGGGCTGGTTCCGACGCCCCTGGTTCAAGGATCTGCTCGACCTCAAACCCATGACGTCGGCGCAGGCGATCTTCTGCCTGATCGTGTCCGGGTTCGTCGTCTACGAGGTCTTCACCGAATGGTCGGTCACCAAGACCCTGCTGCTGTGGACGCCGAACCAGATCGCCCAGAGCCTGGGCCTGGCGGGCGCCGGCACCTTCGGTCTGGTCAAATCGTTGACGCTCTTCGTCCTGCTGCCGACCGTTTTCTGGATGCTGCCCTACGGCCTCTTCCGCCTCGCGGGTGGCCGCCTGCCCGTCGTCGACTACCTGCGCCGCTTCGGTCTGGCGTTCATCCCCATCATGGCGGCCACCCACATCGTCAAGGCCCTGCTCAAGATGACCTCGCGCATACCCTATTGGGAGCATGTCGCAGTTGACCCGCTCGGCATCGACACGGCGAGCGGTCTCATCGACAAGACCCTCCAGCTCACGCCGCCACCCGCCTGGATCGGGACGGTGATCACGATCATCTCGCTGGTGTTGATGGGTATCGCCATCGTGCTGAGCATCGTCATGACCCGCAAGCTGATCGCGGTCCACGCCACCGGCTCGGGCGGACGCGCCCTGCTGCTGCTCCTGATTCCCGTGATTTACGGAGGGGGATTCGCCGCCATGCTGATCGCGTGGCGTCTTATCGCAGCATGACGGCCTTGGTGACCAGCGAGGACTCTCCCGCTTCCAACCGCATGAAGTAGGTGCCCGAAGGCGCGAGCTGACCGGTCGCGTCCATTCCGTTCCACACGATATGGTGCCGGCCGGCTGGGAGCGTGGTGTCCAGCAATGTCGCCAGTTGTCGGCCGCGCGTATCGTGCACGGTCAGTCTGGCCGGCCCGGGCGTCGCCAGGTCGAATGGAACCGTCACCCGTGGGTTGAAGGGGTTCGGGTAGGGATCGTGCAGAACCGTCGCCGCCGGAGGCGCCAGCCTCACGGCGGTCTCACCGACCGTGGGCCACCGATCCCCGCTGCGGATCGCCAACGTGTAGGCGACCTCGCCGACAGGAACCGCGGTGTCCCGAGCCGAGAACAGGCCCGGCCCGTCTTGTCGTACGGCGATCGGCCAGATGCGACCAGGCAGCTTGCCGTTCAGCTGGAAGTCGGTCTCCCCCACCTCGTCCGCGCGCCAGCGCAGGTCCACACCGCCGTCGCGCGCCGTCGCTGTGAAATCAGCCACCGCCACGGGCGTCGACTCGTCGTACAACGGCAAGGTCCACAGACCTCCCGCGTCGAGCATCACACAAAACTGATCGGTCACCGCTACATCGACCGCGGTTCCCGCCGCGTATGACCCGGCGATGAACGGGGCGTCGGGATCGGCGGCGTCGATGACGGTCAGGTCGCCGCCGGCTGTGTAGAGCACATCGCCGTCACGGGCCAGACCGGTGGCTGGTGCGTCCAGATAAGCCGAGCCGCGGAACCAGAGAAATCCCAGCGACAGATCGACCAGCACGTAGGCGCCGTCGGTGAGCAGGGTGTGCAGCCGGTCGCCCTCGGCGTCGAGGGATGTAAAGTAGAAGTTCAGGCCGTAGCTGTCCTCGATGCCGATGTCGGTAGGATCGGCGACGTCCAGCCACTCGAGCTGAGCGAGGCTGCCGGCGTCGCCGGCCAGGTACAACCGGTCGCCGTCGAGGGTCATGGCCATGGTCGCGTAGGGCAGCGGCTCGGTGCCGATGTAGACGGGCGTCGCCGGGTCGGCCACATATTCGACCAACAGGTGATCGTCGATGGCGGCGCCGGTCCCCCGCACGCCGACCAACAAGTAGGGCGTCTTCCAGACCACGGCTTCCGGCGCGCCGAAGACGGTGATCTCGGCCACCGACCACGGTGCGTCGGGATCGCTCACGTCGATCAACGCCACCGCACCCCGGTTGGTGCGCTGGTGGTACCAGGTCACCGCGACGATGTCGCCGTGGCGGGCGATGTCGGTCGGCACACCCGTCAGCTCCAGTTCGCCGCCGTCGGCGGGCGCATCGGGGTCACTCACATCGACGGTCCAGAACCACCCGCCGGGGTTGTTGTTCGCGTCGGTGTCGTCCGCGGCGATCAGGGCCAACCCGTCGCTCGCCACCACCCGCACCGCGGCGCCCCGGTCGGCGGGCATGTCCCAGCGGCCCATGGGCGTGGGGGTCCAGCCGGCGGTGGCGGCGGTAGTGATGAACAGACAGCCGATGATGAGTATGGATCGCATGTCGTCTCCTGCCATCCCGATCTCAAACGCTCTTGTTCCGTACGACAAGGTCTATCTCGCAATCGAGTACATGCAGTAAAGAAAGGACTTTGTCGACTGATTTGCGATAGTTGGTTGAGTCCAGAAGTCGATAAAACTGCGCTGGCGAGGTACCGAGCCGACGGATTATCTCGCGCTTCGACAAGCTGCTCTCTTCGATACGCTTTTGTGCCTCTATCGTTAACTTGTAAAGAAGCTGATTGCGCAAGTAGTTCGGGTCTTGGTTGTATTCAAGAACCTGTTCGATATGAACGGTGCCCTCTTTTCCCGAAGCCAGTATATATGTAAAAGCTTCTCTACCAAGCTCCTCATCAACAAAGACATCCACAATCGGATCCTCGGCGTCCGGAGCAGGATGGGCCTTCGAATACGGAAAGAAATAGGGCTGACGCCAAGTCCCTACTTCAAAAACGCGCTTCCGGTTGTTGGGGCTCACGGATCGGATTTTCATAGTTTACCCTCGGCTTCAAGGTCCCGAATCAATGCCAGCAAATGGCGCGTCGGTTTCCCGGCCATCGGCTTTCCGTTATCGAGGTCCCATTTCAAAACCAACTGGCCTTTCCTGTAGACATGAACATGGCGTGGAGAATGATCACCGACCCAAGAGAGAAATGCGTATCCTCCGCGGCGGATTTTCGTCATATATATGTTACCTCTCATGGTAACGGTTGTCAAGAGGACGGGTTATTCTCGGAGGGAGGGGCCGATATTGTCTTGTCAGCAGATCAAGCAAAAACGGGGCGCCCCGATCAGGGCGCCCCGCCGCTTAACCTCTACACTGTCGATCAGAACGGCAGATCGTCGTCATCCGCACCGGGCATGGGCGCCTCGGGGAAAGCCTCTTTACCGCCGCCCTGCTCCGCCTGGTTGGCCTGACGGGCCGGCTGCTGCTGGCTGTAGGATTCACGAGCCGGGCCATCGCCTGCGCGGCCGAGCATCTGCATCTCGCGCGCTACGATCTCGGTGGTGTAGCGCTTCTGACCGGTCTTGTCTTCCCACTCGCGGGTCTGCAGGCGACCCTCGATGTACACCTGCTTGCCCTTCTGCAGGTACTGGCCGCAGATCTCGGCCAGACGCGCCCAGGCCACCACGCGGTGCCATTCGGTGCGCTCCTGGCGCTCGCCGTTCTTGTCGCTCCACTGATCGGTGGTCGCCACGCTGAACGTCGCCACCGGCGTGTTGTTCTGCGTGTAACGCATCTCCGGATCCCGTCCCAGGTTCCCCACGATGATCGCCTTGTTGACACTGGCCATGAACTTCCTCCTGTTGTCGCGACCGGGCGGCCGCACTGTTCGTCGATCACCGATTTCAAGGGGACGGGACGCATCCCTGCAAGACGAACGGCCCCACCGTGGGGGCCGCGCCGTCCATCGACCGGAGCACATGTCGTCTCCGATCGGCGCCGGACCGCGCGGGTCCGGGGAATGTCTGGGGTGGATGATGGGATTCGAACCCACGACCACCTGGACCACAACCAGGGGCT
>CAYYYS010000070.1:0-5413 GCA_964476155.1 uncultured Fibrobacteraceae bacterium | reverse complement strand
TAGAAGTAGTAACTGGCTGTTAATAGTAGTATCCAGCGCCGACGCTGAGGCATCAGAAAGTAGATTCCGGCAACAAGCGGGAAGAAGATCAGGTACTGCAGTGAGTTGAAGAGCATTTCACACCGATCGGGTCTGTTGGGCATATTACATCCGGGCCCAAGGGCCCAGATGGCGACATGCCGTGTTCCTCTTACTCAAAAACGGTCGGGAAATCAGGGTCCGTCGCTGACCTTGGCACTTCTATCGACCGAGAATATAATAGGTGTAGGGCAAAAAACACCATTATGGAAAACCTACCCCACGATTCCCGATGAGTATCGTAGAAGAACAATTGGTAAAGCTGTGGACAGCGTGGACGATGAGTTCTTGGGTATAGGCAATCCAAACGCATAGTCCACCATCCTGACGGCCCCCTCACCCGAATCACGAGACCCATTCTACCACCATAGATCCGACCACGCCAATTCACTGCCCGCCTAAAACTCCGATATTGACCGCAAACCCCCAGATCGGAGCCGATACAGACAAAACCGCCCACCAGTCGCCACGAGATCCCCGTCGAATTCGACGAAACAGGCGATACGCGGATCGATGTCGGTGTTGGCAACGCCACCGTCGAAATCATTTCGCCGCGCGCGGAAGCAAGAACGCCAAGAAGCGAGCTCGAGTAGCTGTGGCTCGTAGGCTGGCGGTGATGATGTTGAGCATGTTGAAGACTGGTAAATCTTACAATCCGTTGCAAGGATCTCCAGCTGATGAGATCTCAGCGGCGTAAGAGATAGTGGCGGCTACGACAAAATGCGGACCTTGCCTGACCGCCGGGTCCTGGTGACTGCGGCCTGTCCCTTTATCCGCTGTGGACTTGTCCATGGCGAGACAGAAAAGAAGATGGGAGCACCAGATCCCGCCGGACCCCAAAATGCACCGAGCCAGATGACCGGCTCAACAAGAGTGCGGATGGAAGGATGGCGCGCAGGCTGGCCACATAAATGTCGTGAACTCGCTTGACAGAGGGGAGCCTTCTCATGGAAGGGACAGGTGCGGCTCGCTAGCCGCAGTCCCGTTGACGGCGGGCTTCATAGGCGAGAATCGCCGCCGACACGCTCACGTTGAGCGAGTCGGCGGTGCCTTTCATGGGGATGTGGCATGCATGGTCGGCAGACGCGAGCAGGTCGGTCGAAAGGCCCTGGTCCTCGGCCCCGAGTAGCAGGGCGACCGATCCGGTCAGGTCGAGATCGGTGTAGAGGGTGTCGGTGTCGGGAGTCGTGGCCGTCAGGGCGAGAGCCCGTGCACGCAAGGCGGCGACGATCTCCGTCGCGTCCGCCGCGATCACCGGCACCGAGAACATCGCGCCTGTCGAGGCACGAAGAGCATTGGGGTTCCAGGGGTCGGCGCCAACGCCGCAGGCTAGGACCGCGTCCACACCGGCGCCGCTGGCGGTTCGCACCACCGCGCCCAGATTGCCGGGCTTCTCCACGTTTTCCAATACGATCACCAGGGCGTCGGCGGGCAGGTCGAGCTCGTCCAGAGTGTGGGTCGGCTGGGTCGCCAGGGCCAGCACTCCGGCGGGCCGATCGCGATAAGCGGCCTTGGCCATGACACTGGCGGCCAGCTCGATCGTTTCGGCGCCGGTACCGGCCAGTTCGGTGGCCAGATCGGCGTCCGCGGGCGTGCCCGTTTCGGGGGAGATGTAGACTTCGGTGAACGAGACACCCGCGTCCAGGGCGCGACGGATCACACGCGGTTCGTCCAGCAGGACCAGGCCTTCGCGGTCGCGATGCTTGCGCTCGCGCAGTTTGACCAGGCGCTTGACGCGCGGGTTCTGCAGGCTGGTAATGCGTTCCGAGTCAGCCATCTCAGTGCGTCTCCAGTCGGGTATGCACGTCTGCGGGTAGCGGGGCGACCTTGCCGGCCTTGTAGTCGTAGCCGACCATCCCCGTCTCGGCCAGGGCGATAACCTCGTCGTCGGCAACACGTGTGACAAGGTAGGAGAGACGGAAACCGGCGCGACCGATCTCGGCGACCCCGACACCGATCGACAACACGTCCCCGGCGAAGGCCTCCCGCTTAAAACGCAGCGCGGCTTCGTTCATGATCAATCCCACGCCGCCGCAAGCCAACTCGGTCCAGCCCTGGGCGGCCAGGAAGGCCACGCGCGCTTCGTGCAGCAGGGCCAGCAGGCGGTCGTTGCCCAGGTGTCCGCCGTAGTTCAGGTCGGTCGTGCGCACGGTGATGTCGGTGGAAAAACCGTAGGACGTCAGCGGCGTCAGTGATACCCGGGGCATGGAAACCTCGAAGTTCGGGATGGTGTCGATGCGAGAGCGCGGCTAGACTATCACACTGTTTCGGTGTCGAACAGGGAGGTAACAACATGGACAAGGATCAACTACGCGGCACGCTCGAATTGCTCATCCACAATGCGCGTCTGAAGTCCCTGCCGCGCACAGGCTGGCTCATGCGCGGCGTGACCAATCCCGAGAGTATCGCCGGCCACAGCCAAGGCGTTTCTTTCGTCACGCTTCTGTTGTTGGACCTGATCGACCAACCCCTCGACCGGGAGCGGGCTCTGGCCATGGCTGTCCTGCACGACCTGCCCGAGGCCGTCATGGGTGACATTCCCACGCCGGCTACGCGCCACTTTCCCGCAGGCGCCAAGACGGACGCGGAAACGGCCATCTTCGCTGAAATGACGGCGGGAACCCGGTCGGCCGACCGTTGGGGCGCGCTCTGGCGTGAATTTTCCGATGCCGAGACACCCGAGGCCAGGCTGGTGCACGACGCCGACAAACTCGACATGTTCCTGCAGGCCATGTTGTACCAGCGTTCGGGATACGGTGAAGTCGCGAGATTCTGGGAACGGATGGATGCCTATTCGTGGACCTATCCCGCCAGTCGGGAATTGCTTGCGCTCATGTACGATCTGACTACAAGAAGTTGATTATACATCAAAACATGATAGTATCGAGGGCGATCGACGGCGGGGGTAAACGTGTTATGATACACGGCCTTTTCCTGGGGCACTCTCATAGTGTTTGGTGGATCAAGCCCCCACGGTATTGGCTGCCCGATCTTGGAACAGCCTGACTCTCATCCGTCCACGGCTGGAGTTTCATGACGATACGTCCGGTGCTCGACTTCTTTATCCTGTGCTCCAGGCACCCGTTGTATACGACGGCCGTGCTTCTGGGGCTGTGGCTGTTGTACCGCCGCTTCAGGCCCCGGTCCGGTGCCATGGGAATGGATGAAAATTTCTGGCTGCGGATTCGTCCCGTCTTGGTCCTGGGTTCCATCGCAATCTTCATGGCCTTTCTTCTGAACTGTCTCTGGTACCTGTTCCACGCCGGCTATACGAGTGATGTGGAATCCATGATCGCGTCGGTTTCCTGGTGGGTGAGGTCCGGTGGCGAGCTCTACCACACTCCCGAAGCCGCCCAGCAGTACAGCGTTCTCTATGGGCCGGGTGTCTATCTGACCACGGCCTTTTATCTGGAACTGTTAGGCCCGACGGTGCTGGCCTCGAAGTTCGGCGCCCTGCTGGCCCTGTATGGATCGCTGACCCTGCTCTTTCTGACGTTGCGCCGCTGGGCCTCCAATTCCCTGGCTTTCGGCATGACGACCGTGACGGTGCTGCTCTACTGGAACTGCGGCAATGCGTTCATGCTAGTACGACCAGACGCCTACCTGCTGGCGGCGGTTTGCCTGGGCTTGTACAGCGCGGGATCGCCCCGAATTGTTCTGGCGGTGTTGGGCGCGGCCTTGGGACTGGGCTTGGCCGTCAACCAGAAGCTGCACGCGGCTCTGTACCTGCTGCCCATTCTCACCGTGCTGGACGAACAACACGGCTGGCGTGCGACCTTGTCGGCCCTGGGTCTGGGGGGTGTGGTCGTCCTGCTGCCCTTTGTTCTGCACGAAGGGATCTCGCTGACGCACTACTACGACTGGCTCTTCATCTCGTCCCATCACGGCCTGCAGTTCGGGGATTTTCCTCACCTGATGTCCCGGGCCGTTTTCTACGCGATTCCCGTGCTTGTTCCGCTACTTGCGCAACGGGCGCCGGCTGATCAGGCCGGTGTGCGCCGGAAATTCATCCTGTCCTGGGCGGTCGGCAGTCTGGCGATCGTCTTCCTGGCCATGAAGCCGGGCGCGGGTCAGGTGCACTTGATGCCCCTGATTCCCGTCAACATGGTTTTCGCGGCGCGACTCTGGCCGGCCGAAGGGATCCGGGGTCTGATCATTCCCGAGTTGCGCAGTTCCAGGAGCAACGGCATCGTGGCGGCGTTCATCGTGTCGGCCCTGTTGTCGGGTCTCGTGCCGGGGTATCGCAGTGCCCGGCTGGCCAGCTCGCTCATGCGGGATGCGCCCGGCATCACCGAGGACATCGAACGTATCCTCGCCGCCTATCCCGACCGTGAGATCGGCATGGGCTACGGTGGTGACAACCAGTTCTTTCACTGGACCAACCAGCGCTCTCTGCTCACGTTCGCCGGCGAACCCCTGCTGATCGACATCATCTCGCTGATGGATTCGTGCCGCGCCGACAAACCGATTCCTGAAGCCACACTCGATCTCATCAACAGCGGCAAGGTCGACCTTTGGCTTTTGCCCAAAGGACAGGAGCCCTTCCTGATCTCCAACTGGTATCCGCCCCACGATCCGATCTTCCCGGCGGATTTTCCCGAGCGCTTCGTCGCGTGTCATCGTCTGGAGGGGAAGACGGAGTATTTCGATCTGTGGGGTTGGGATCGGACCGCCCGGCTCGATGCGATTCGGGTAGAGACGGGGTTCAGCGCCGCCGACGGTGACTGATGATCGATGCGACGGTGGTGGATACGTCCCCTGAAGAATAGCTTGTGCGCGTATGCACAACGGTGGCCCGCCCACGTTTGTCCCTGCAGGAGCGTCATGACCATTGCTGACCGGATCCTCGGCACCGGCTACGAGGCCATCATCGCCATGCTGTTGGCCAACTTCCTGGCCCAGTTCATCAAATTCATCCGCGACTGGCCCCGTCGCGGCCACGCCCATATCCCCATGCTCTTCTCGACCGGCGGCATGCCCTCGAGCCACAGTTCGACGGTGACCGGTCTCTCGACATCCATCGGCATGATCGCCGGCTGGGACTCGCCGACCTTCGCCGTGGCCGTCTGCTTCGCTTTCATCACCATGTTCGACGCGGCGGGTCTGCGCCAGTCGGCCAGTCTGCAGGCCCAGGCGCTCAACCAGATCGTGCGGGAATTGCTGGCGCCGGACCACAATCTGAATCATCGGAAACTGAAGGAGTTTCTGGGGCACACGCCGCGGGAGGTCTTGGCGGGGGGATTGCTGGGGATCGTGGTCAGTCTGTGTGTGCGGGGGGGGCTGGTGCTCATGTCCCGCTAGGCCGTGAGAATCCCCGCGATCGTCGCCGTCAACC
>CAYYYS010000069.1:0-5904 GCA_964476155.1 uncultured Fibrobacteraceae bacterium | reverse complement strand
TGGGCCCTGAAACCCACATGGGTACAGGGAGTTACTCGCATCGCAAATGCCTCAAATACCTGATTAAAACGTGAATTTTCCTGAGTGGGTGCGAAACACATTGACCACACATTGACGCCCCCCCTCATAAGATGTAAAATATATGCACTCAATTCGATCCCCCCACTGAACTCGCACACTGCGTTTCCGAGATAGGTATGTAAATGGCTACAAAGCACCTCTTTGCCGTGCTGATCATTGCCTTGGCCGGCCTGCTGTCTTCGTGCGGGCACGAAGAACCGACAGGGACCTTACGTGTCATGTCGGATCCGGCCGGGGCCGATATCACCATCGACGGCATCGCAACCGGCGACGTCACACCCATGGACTACCTGCGACCGGTGGGCCGGCTCACCGTAGCGGCGGCTCTGAACGGTCATATGACCATTCCCGAGTCCCGGGAACTCGGTATCTCCGCGGGACGACGCGTGGACGCCTATTTCGAACTGGCTGAACTCGGTGAGCTGACGGTGACCTCCACGCCTTCAGGCGGCGCGATCCTGATCGACGGCGAAGATACCGGTGAGACCACCCCCCACGACTTCTCACTGGTCGTGGGCGCCTATACAGTAGAGGTGCGGCTCGACGAACACGTGGCCGACGGCGGCCCCCGCGACGTCGACGTCACGGCCGACGTACCAGCGACCGCGGCCTTCGACATGCTGCCGGCCGGCACCCTGACCGTGACGTCCACTCCCGCCGGCGGAAGTATCCACCTGGACGGCGGCGATACGGGCGAAATCACCCCGCACACTTTCGAACTGGCGGCCGGGGATTATGCGGTCCACCTGGCGAGGCCCGGCTTCACGCCGTCGCCCGCGTCGCTGGACGTCACCGTGACGGCCGGCCAGAACACGGCCGCGGACTTCGTCCTGAACGACGAAGGCCTCAACGGGTCACTCACGGTCACTTCGATCCCCGCCGGCGCCACGATCCTGATCGACGGCGTCAAAGCGGGCGAAATCACGCCGCACACCTTCGAGCTGGGCGCCGGCACCTACGAGGTGACCGTGGCCCGGCACGGTTTCCACGATCCGGATCCGCAACAGATCACCGTGACGGCGGCCGGCGACAGCCAGGCCGACTTCACGCTCACCGCCGCGAAGATCGTGTTGCTGGAGTACATGTCCGCCATCCACTGTACGGGCTGCCCCGCCATGAACACCATGCTGGGCAACGTCGAAGCTAAGGGTTTCGGCCCCAACAAGATGCTGGGCCTGAAGTACAGCGGTCCCTTCCCCAGCGACCAGCACTACGCCCAGAACCCGGCGATGCTGCAGGCCCGCATGACTGTATACGCAAACAACACGGACTGGAACTGGGCCGCCCCCACCCTCTTCTTCGACGGTAACCTGACGATGGTACCCAACGGATACCCCGCGATCGGCGACCTCGTGACGCTCCTGGAAGGGGCTCTCTCGACGGATCCCGGCTTCGCCATCGACGTGCACGTGACCGATTTCGCCGCGACCGATTTCACCGTGACCGTCGACCTGATCGCCACGCGCGAGATCACCAACCCGAATGCGGTGCTCAACGTGGCCATCGTCGAAAACCCCATCCTCTACGACGAACCGCAAAACGAGGCGGGCGAGGACGAGTTCCACTGGATCTGCCGCGAGTTCATCCTGGGCGATTCGTCGCCCCTGCCGCTCGGACCGGACGCCACGGCTTCGTTCGAGATCGACGTGATTCGACAGGGCACCTGGATCGGTGTGCCCGAAAACCTGATCGCCATAGCCTTCGTGCAGGACGGCCAGACCCTCGAAGTTCTGCAGGCCGGCGCCACGCAATCCGGACACCTGAGAGGACAGCAATGAAACACCCGGGACTCTACATCTTGATAGCCTTACTGCTCTGTCTGACGGTGTCCGCCATCGCACACCCGGTCCCCCGCACCGTGCTGCTCGAGACCTTCACCAACGTGAGCTGCGCAGGCTGCTCCGACGCGAATCTGGTCACGAAACAGGTCGTCGACTCGCTCGGCAACAATGCGGTGCTCAACGTCCAGTTTCATCTGAACTGGCCAGAATCGGCCGATCCTTTTTACTTGGCCAACATGAAGAACAATTTCAACCGCTCCCTCTACTACGATATCACCAGTGCGCCCGACCTGAGAACCAACGGGATCGACACGCCCTTCCCGGGGGACTACGACGGACTGGTCGCCGCGATCACCGAGCATCACGACAGGCTCAGCCCCCTGCGCGTCGCCGTGACGCATACGCTGGTCGGTGCGGACCTGACCGTGGACGTGGGCGTGAAGGCCGTGGCCGTACCACCAGATAGCGAACTACTGCTGCACGTGGCCCTCGTCGACGAACTGGAACATTTCGACACGCCGCCCGGCGACAACGGCGAGACCGACTTCCACTGGAGCATGCGTACCCTTCTGCCGAGCTTCAACGGCACCACCTTCACCATCGGCGAGGGCGATTCCCTGACCTTCACCCTGCCCGCAACCCTGAACGCCGCCTGGCTACACGATGATCTGCAGGTATTGGCCTGGGTCCAGGACTTCGACAGCTTCGAAGTGCTGCAGGCGGCGACCACGGCGCCGATCGCCGACTACGCCGCCGACTACTACGCCGAGAGCTACGGCACGGTCTCGCCGGTGGACGTGCTGTATCGCTTCGACGGCTGGCTGGTCAACGCCGGCACCCAGACCGATACCTACGACATTCATCTGGACGCGAACACGCCGGGTTGGGAAGTGTCGGGTTGCGCGGGGACCTCGTGCTATCCGCCCTGGGTCACCGACTTCGAAGTGACGCTCGCCCCCGGCGAGGAAGTCCTGATCGCCGCCGACGTGAAGCCCCTGACCACAACCGACACCGGCTCGGTCACCGTAACCTGCACCAGCCAGACCGAGCGGGAGGTGGCGATCAGCCGTACCTTTGTGCTGATCTCCCCGGGCCAGGACGTCCTCTTTGTGGATACCGACGGCACGTACGCCTCCTACTTCACCGACGCCCTCGACGCAGCCGCCCGAACCTGGGCCACCTGGGATCTTGCGGTCATGGGCCGTCCCGACGGCGACGACCTCGGCACCTTCTCGAAGGTCGTCTGGAACACCGAGGGGTCTCAGCCGGGTCTGAGCAACATCGAACGCGACCAGATCGGCGCCTACCTCGATGACGGCGGGGATCTGCTGCTGTCCGGCCAGGATCTGGCCTTCAGCCTCTGCGATCCCCTCAGCCCGCATCGCACCTTGGCTTCGGCAACCTGGTATCAACACTACACCGGCGCCGTCTACGCCGCGGATGACGCCCAGGACAGCAGCATCACCGGCCTGGCGGGCGATCCCGTCGGCAACGGTCTCGCCTTCTCGCTGGCGGGCGGCGACGGCGCGGGCAACCAGGATTATCCCGACGTGCTGACACCCGTGAGCAACGCGCGTGCGAGTCTGGAGTACTCCCCCGGTAACGGCGCCGGCATACGCTTCGCCCGCGGCGACGCACGCATGGTGACCCTGGGCTTCGGCTTCGAAGGCATCGGCGCCGGCGGCTCACGCGACGCCTTGATGGCCGCGGTGCTGGACTGGTTCGACGACACCACCGTAGCGGTTCCCGGCGGCGGTGTGCCGACTCCGCGACTGGCCGCGGCCACCGCGCACCCGAACCCCTTCAATCCGGCGACCGAGATCGTCTTCAGTCTCACGGGCGAAGGGACCATCGCCGCCAGCCTCGACATCTACGATGTCCTGGGCCGGCGTGTGCGCCACCTCTTTGCGGGCCATCTGCCGGCGGGCGACCACCACCTGGGTTGGAACGGTCGCGACGACACGGGCAGCCCCGTGGCCGGCGGCGTCTACCTGGCCATCCTGCACGCCGGTGACGAGTCGCGCACCCTCAAGATGTCACTCGTGAAATAGAACGGAGTCTGCTCATGAAACGCATCGCCCTGTGTCTGTGCCTGCTGGTCGTGGCGATGACGCCGCAGTCCCAAGCCGGCGATTATGCCGTACCCGACTGGACCCTCGAAGATGTCGCGGGCAACGCGGTAAGTCTGCACGACCAACTGGACCGTGGCCCCGTGCTGATCTCGTTCTGGGCACTCTGGTGCGGACCGTGTCTCAAGGAGCTGCCGCATCTGGACGCGCTGGCCGCTGAATACGCGGGCGAGCTGACTGTCCTGTCCGTGAACGCCGATTCGCCGCGCAGCGTGCACAAGGTGCCGTCCTATGTGGCGACCAAGGGCTACGACAACCTGACTGTCGTCCTTGACACGTCGGGCGACGTGCAACGCAAGATGCAGGTTCCCGGCACCCTGCCCTTCCTGGTGCTGCTGGACGCGCAGGGACACGAGATCTATCGGCACGTGGGCTATCGCGAGGGCGACGAAGCGGAGCTGCACGAAGCCATTGCCGGGATGGGCGCCCCGGCCGCGGCCGCCGGTTCATCCGGCGAAATCCACGTCACCGAACAGTTCGAGTATTCCTACCACACCGCGACGGAAACGGAGATCTTCGAGAACTGGCTCGACCTCTCCTACAACCGCGGCGCCGTCCGCTTCGGCGCGTTGCTGAACGCGCGACAGCCCGCCGAAGAGGGTGACCGCGGTGAAGAGATCCGTCATCGCTTCGTGGAGTTCACGGACGACGACTTCGAGATCCGCGTCGGCCACTTCTACGGCATGTTCGGTCGCGGCCTGCTGTTCGCCGCCTACGAGAACCGTACGATCCGTGTCGATACGGCCCTCGACGGCGTAATGGTGCGGGGCGGACAAGGCCCCTGGCAAGCCACCGTCTTCAGCGGATCACCTTCGGACCTGGACCTGGACATTCGCGGCTTCGACGGCCTCTACGACCTGCACGAATCCGCCAAGGTCGGTCTGACCGCCATGACCTGGCAGGCTCCCGACACGCCCATCCGCGACGGCGCCCTGCTGCGCGACTATGCCGTGTCCGGCCGCGTCGAGGCCGGGATCGAGCGCGGTAACCTGTATGCGGAGTACGGCGGCCGACGGCACTGGGAGCAGACGACCGGCGGCGATTTCGCGGAAACCTGGGGACACGCCTTCTACGCCGGCGTCACGGTCCTGGCCGGCTCGTTCGGCCTGTCGGCCGAGGTCATGGACTACCGGGATTTCACCATCCTGGACGAAGCCGACGGCCGCACGCCCCTGAACAATCCGCCTTCGCTCACCCGCGAACACCTCTACACGCTGATGAACCGTCAGCCCTATCTGAGCGACAACGACGACGAGCGCGGGATACAGGGCGAACTGACCTGGGCCGGGTCGGGCGACTGGAGCGCGGTGGGCAACGCCAGCCTCCTCGAAACCCGCGATGGACACCAGCTCTTCCGGGAGTACTACGCCCACGTGGAGAACGAACACATGGGTAATTTCCGGATCCGCCTGGGTGCCGACTGGCGCGCGGTCCACAGCGAGACCTACCTGCGCGACCTGGAATACCTGACGACCGTGGGCGAGATCACCTGGCACGCGGCGGCGAGCCGGTCCTGGACGCTCAAGTTCGAGCAGCAGCACGTGGAGGATCCCGGAACGGTGTACGGCGGGATCGGCGCCTACGACCAGCAGTTCACCACGCTGGAGTACGGCGTGGCGCCGCGTTGGACCTTCGCCGCGATCATCGAGACCAACGACAAGACCGCGGCCCAGCGGGAGTTTCTCGAAGAGGACGGTCCGTTCCCCGCCGCCCAGATCAGCTACGTGACCAACAACGGCGCCCTGTTCACCTTGTGGGCCGGTAAACGCCTGGGCGGCTATCTCTGCGCGGGTGGCGTTTGCAAGTTCGAGCCCGCGTTCGAGGGCGTCGAGGTCTTCGGGACGATTCGATACTAGTACTCTGTCAAACAGGAAATTGGGGGTTGGCGGGCTCACGAGTGGTCAGATGCAAGA
>CAYYYS010000068.1:0-6338 GCA_964476155.1 uncultured Fibrobacteraceae bacterium | reverse complement strand
ACTTTAGCCCAGCAGGTGGGGTCTTTCAATCTTTGGAATCGCTCAATTTAGGTTTTGGTTACTAAAAGTTTTACCAGAGGCCGGAGGCCGCATCAAGTTTCAACTAAGTTTAGGACACTCTCCGTGGTTGTTTACGACACCCTCGAACGCTGTAGGGAGATCTCAATATGCGCCGCGCTCTTGTTCTCCTGTCTCTGCCCCTTCTGACAATCCTGACCCTGCTACCGGTCTCCCGAGCCGAGGAGATCCCGGCCGACGCCTGGTCCACTCTCTGGTCCAACGACGCCGAGCAAGCCGAACAGCTCTTCCTGTCCGATCTCGAGCGGGACGACGATTACCCGGACACCTGGCGCGGTCTCCTGCTGACTCAACTCCTGACAGGCAACGACGATCGAATTGCGAAGACGCTCGACAAGTACGGCAAACGTACCCAGGGCGCCCCTTGCGACTGGTACCTCCCCTCGACCATCGACGCCTACTCGGGGCTCGAGTCCCGCAACTACTACTCTGCTCTGCACAAGTTCGCCAAGCGGCTCTCCGGGCAGAAGGATCTGTCGCCGATCGACCATCGTCTCGGTCTGAGCAACCGGCTGCAATACGCACTCAGCAGCGGCGATCTCCGGGATTGCCGCAAGTTGGCCAAGAAACTCGATTACGTGCGATCCTGGGTGGTGCTCGGGCCCTTCGACAACACGTCCGGAGCCGGTCATGGCAAGATGCACATCCAGAACTGGCATGTAAGCCCGCAGCCGTTCCAGGGGAAGTACAACCAGACGATCCATTGGTTCATTCCTGAGCTTACGGCCCTGTTCGGCACCATCCGGCCGAGCAACTACTTCCACGAGAGCGAAGAGACGACGGCCTATCTGCGCACGGTCATCGAGATTCCCGGGTCGGGCCGCTATCTCGTCTCACTCACGCACGATGGTGATATCGATCTCTGGATCGATGGCTCTCTCCTGTTCGAGGGCGACCGCAGAAGCGGCGGCATGGAAGTCGCCCACTGGAATGTCCGTCTCGATGCGGGCCCGCATCTGATCGCGGCCAAACTGTCGAACCGGGAAGATACCAGCGTGTTGGGCTTTGCGGTGTCGAGCCTTGACGGGCAAAGTGTTGATTTCGAGGTCAAGCCTGGCGCCGCCTTCATGGTGGCGGACGCGCCCCCGTTGGATGCGGTCGAGCTGCGGCCCGCGTTTCATTCGAAGTTGGCGGAACTGGCCGAGAGTGCTCTCGACGGCGGCGGCAATCCCGAGGATGCGTTCTGGGCCCTGCGCCAAACCCTGCGAACTCAGTCTCCCGACAGCACTCTCGGACTCTGCCGTCGCATCGAATCAAGGTTTCCCAATACCGCCGCGCTCCTGGTGGCGTGCGGAATCGCATACAACGCATTGGACGAGGAGGATGACAGCCGGCGCGTCATGGCGTCCGCGGCGCTCCTGGATTCGTCTCTCGTGCTCCCTCGACTCGTCGACATCCAGGACAATCTGCAGAAGAAGCAGCATGACACGGCGCTGGCGGCCAGTGACAGCCTGCTGACCGATGCACCGCGTTGTCTCTGGGCTCTGCAGATGAAGCTGGGCGCGTTGCTGGGACAGTACGACCTGGAAGCCGTGGACGGATTGGCCCGTTATCTCATCCAGGAGATGCCCAAATCGCCAATCGGGTACGATAGCCTCGCCAAGTGGGCCGATATGCGCGGCATGGCGGAGGATGCCAAGAAGTACGAAAAGCAGGCCGTCCGCAGGCGCCCGCCGATGGCCAGCCATCTCTACAGCTTCCTGCAGAGGCTGAAGCAGGACGAATACGCCGAAGCGACCGGTGCGATCGAGGACCTGCTCGACTACCTCCCCGATCTTTCGTCTCTCTACTCCGATCTGATCCGGAGCCTGATCGCCAAGGGCGACTATTATCGGGCGATGGAAACGATCGACACGGCGTTGGCGTCATTTCCGCAGAACGTGGGCCTGCTCTACCAGAAGGCCCTTTTCGCCGAGCACGACGCTTATCAGGATCAGGGTGTGTCCGACGGCAAGGCGCTGGCCGCCGAGCTCCTGGGCGACGCGCTCAACATCGCCCCGGGCAACTTCGCCCTGCGGGACAAGCGCCGAACCCTGGCCGGCCTCACTTCTTATCGCGAATACCTCCCGAGCCCGGATCTGGAAGATGTGATGGCCCTCCGTGCGGAACCGAGCGAGTACGAGGGCGCACGGGCCGTGGTGCTGCGGGAATTGAAGCGCCGCCTCTTCTTCGAGGACGACGTCAGCCTTCTGGACTACTTCGTGGCCGTACAGATCCTGACGTCTGCAGGAGTGGAGGCGTGGGAGGAGCACTGGATCGATGAACACCCGTTGGGTCTCACCGTTATCGAAAACAAGACCGTCAAGCCGGACGGTACCGAGCACGAGGCCACGATGTACGGCAATGAAGCCCATTTCGAGAATGTGGAGCCGGGCGATGTCGTCGTTCTGCACTACCAGTCCGTGCAGTTCCAGGGTGGATCGCTCAAGGGACAGGCCTGGGACCAGCATCCGTTCGCCTTTGCAGATCCCTGTCTGGAATCCAGTTATGAGCTCATTGCCCGGGAACGGCTCGACATCGATCATGCCTTGCACAACGCAGCCGCCCACGGGCAGCCGGTCGAAGCGATTACCGACAGCCTGGCGGACGGCTTCGTGGCCCAGCGCTGGGCGCTTCGCGATATCGACGGCCTATTTCTGGAAGCGAACGCCACGAACTCGTTTTCCTATCAGGCCTGGTTGGACCTGTCGACGGTTCCCTCCTGGCAAACGATCGCGTCCTGGTACAGTGATCTTGCCGAGGGACAAGCGGAGGTCAGCCGTGTTGTCAGGGAGAAGGCGCTCGAGCTTTGCGAGGGCGCGGGAAGTCGGGACGAGATCATCGAGCGGATCTTTCGCTTCGTCTCCCAGGACATCAACTACGTCTCGGTCCCATTCTACATGAGCTCGCACATACCGCGCGAGGCGGAGGAAGTCCTCAAAGCCCGTTTCGGCGATTGCAAGGACAAGTCCTGCCTGATGATTGCCATGCTCGAGGCCTCGGGAGTCGAAGGCGCGCGCTTTGCCCTGATCGACACCTGGGGCAGCCGGTCCGTCGAGATGCTGCCGTCGCCGCGCTTCAATCACGTCATCGTCTGCTTGTCGGACGACGCGGGTGGTTACCGTTGGTTCGATCCCACGGTCAAGTACGGCACGAGCCGACAGGTTCCCGAATCACTGGCCGGGGGGCTGGCGCTCATAGCCGATCCGTCCATGGACCAGCTCACGGTTATCTCAGCCGACAGGGTCGAAGACTATCCCAGCCGCGTTCTCAGTGAGGCGGTTGTCGCCGCCGACGGGACCGTCCGCGTTCGCCGTCGGGCAGAAGATCTCTCGATGGAGAAGACCGCACCACGGCGGGCCTGGCTCGATAATCTCACGGCGCGTGAATTGCGTGAGGACATGATCGTGAGCCTCGTGGCAAGTTATCCCGGCGCGGTACTCGACACCTTCAGCGTCCTCCACCAAGCCCAGATCGATAGTGCCCTTGTCTTCGATTACATTTTCAGCGCCCCCATGGTTTTTCAGAACTCCGGCGCTTTCCTGATCGGCAGAGTGCCCTGGGAACATCGTTTTTCCCGGGAGTTGAGCCGAATCGTGGCCAAGCAAGAGCGCCGTAGCCCCATCGATCTTCATCGCCTCAGAAGCTGTATCACCGAGGAACTCACACTCGAGATCCCGGATGGCTACGAGGTGTTCGAGATCCCCCCGGGCCTGGAGCTGAGGTTCGGCGACTGCAGGTACATCACCAGCTACGAGTTGAACGGAGAAAAGCTGTTCGCCCGGCACGAGGTCGTATTCGACGGTGATCATGTTCATCCGGGCAAGTACGCCGAGTTCAAGAAGTTCCTCGATGCGGTGCTGCAGGACCAGAAGGCACCGTTGTTGTTGAAGAGGTCGAGTTGACGGGAGGATCGCACGCATGCCATATGAGGCGAAGTCCCGGTTTGCTTCACTGCTGTTGATCGTGCTTTATTCAGCGGCCCTATTGGTCTGCCTGAGTACACTTTTCGGTCTCACCGTCTTCGTGCACTCGGGCGGTGAGAGCTCGTGGGCGCTGCACCTGTTCGAGACGAGCACCGGCCTCGGCCGGGTCGTCTTTGCCTTGTTTCTGCTCGCATTCGGATTGTGGGCCGTGCAGATACACCGAGACCTCAAGGGGCTCTTTCCCGACTATTCGATCGGGCCATTGAAGGCCGTCGGATTGTTGTTGGTTCCGTTTGTCAATTCCGTTGGCGTCTGGATCGTCTTTTCACGGATGGTTGCCTATCTCAAGGGGTGTGGAGGACGGATTGCGAAACTAGGCGACCAGGCTCAGTTCTTTCTTATCCTGTTCTACATAGTCGGTATCTTTGGGCGATTGGGAGCCGGCTTGCTCACTCGATGGATCCTCGGTCCGCTGGCCGAGGATCTGGTCGTGGACCTGTTCAAGCTGTACGCCCAGATCGGGTTTGGCTTCTTCTGCTTCGGGATTCTCGTTGGGTGTGTGCATCGGGCGATTATGATAAAGGCCGAGCAAGGGTCGGACGCGGACATGCGTGAAATGTTCGAGTATGCGGGACACTTTGCTTGAGAGTAGATGACTGGGCGAGTGGGTTTACGTGGATTTGCGCAATCGGTTTATCCTAAATAATCACCACCCCCCAGACAGATCCCCAACCTTCAGCTGGTTCGCCTTGGCCCACTTGCCAAGCAAAGCCCTCTCCCGACCCTTGGCCGGCCGGTTGTACTTCCCCCGCGCCTGAACCACCTCTTTGTCACTCATCCCGACCTCGACCGTCAGACACCGCGAGTTGTTGAACTTCAACGACCAAATGGCGCAGCGCCCCGAAGATATGCTATCAGCGTAACTGGCCACACAGTGGCCCATGGCCCGCCCCTCGCGCACCAGATCCTTGCTGCAGAGGATCTCGCTCATGGTCCACTCATCCTTGCTTTTGGCGCCGTTGTTGCCACTCGCCTTGACGGTCCAGGCCCGAGCAGACAACCCGGACCTCTTGAATTTGACACCATGCAGTCGCTTTTCGAGGTTCAGGTCGCGATGCCAGGCTTCCATCCCGCGGATCATGGCCTTGACCGTGCGGCCCTTCATCTCGAAAGTGTTGTCCCGGCGGTAGCGGGACTCGATGTAGTCGATCATCGGCCCGACCTGGACCAGATCGAGATCGGTTTGACGGCAGAACCAGTGGATCACGTCGGACCAGAAGACCTTCGGCCCCCGCTTTTCGAAGACACGAGCCTGGTGGATCGCCTGGGCCAGCGCCTGGTCACCTCCGTGTCCCTGGACCATGGCGCAGATCAGGGCCAGCAGGGGCGGCATGTTGGCGGGGGACTGCATGAACAGATGGCACATGCGTCGGGTCATCGGCAGAGAGATAATGCTCGTCTCGACACACTGGCGGATACTCCCACCGCGGGCAATGTGAGCAAACAGCGGCGCCACCTTGCAAGCCCGCACGTCACGAGTGTCCGGGTCAAAGAATGCGCGGCTGATGAACGCGGGCACCGGATAGCGCACGATCAGGTGATCAACCAGCGAGCGCAACTGGCTGCGCCGGCCCCGCCCCAAGGGAACCCAGTCATCCAGCGGACGGATCCAGCTCTGACGAATCACCCGACTCAGGATGAGACCGTTGGGCTCGATGAAAAGGCGAGGGGCTCGCTCGAGCAGGACGTTCGCCAGGACGTCCATGCGGGGGCGGTAATAAACCTTGCCGTCCAAGTAGTAGAGAATCTGCTTCTCGACCTCGGCGTGGTGAGTGTTGCGAGAATCATTGAGGCGTCGGCGCACCTTCTTCTGGAGCTCCCGCTCGTCATGGAGCTTGTTCAGCCGCTCCCGCCTGCGCCGAGCATCACGATGCTCGGCCAAAATCCGGCGACGCTGACGCCGCGACTTCCGCGAATTGCCCTTCTCCGGCAGTTTGTTCGAATCGATCCGCATAGCCCAACCTCTCGCCATGTCGCGCACAAGGGCGCAACGCCGGTTTGTCCGGCAGAGCTCGGGAGGTTGTCTTGGTTCAGGATCGTGGTGTCGAGTCTAGCCTGGAACGGCTACACTGGCGGGCACACCTATCCCCCGAGTCTGCAATGTAATCTAAAGACCGCGGCTAAGCGGGCTAGATCCCGTACAGACTGGGATGGGTTGGTGTGTGTGAAATAAAGGGTCATCGGGCCATTTCTGAGTTTGGGAAAACGGACTTCATCTGAATGTCGGATGACATGGTAGGGGAAGTCCGGGTTCATTTCAAGCCGCGATGCAGCGAGTTGAGGGTTGAATTAACT
>CAYYYS010000067.1:0-8363 GCA_964476155.1 uncultured Fibrobacteraceae bacterium | reverse complement strand
GCATCTGGGGCGGCCCGCGCAAGGAATACGCGGCGATCAAGTTCTTCCTCTACACGCTGGCCGGCTCGGTGCTGATGCTGCTGGCGATGATCGCCTTCTACTACAACGTGACCGATCCCGAAACGGGCGGCCACACGTTCAACATGCTGCACATGATGGACCAGGCCAACCACGGCGGGATCCTGGACGTGTCCAACATCCGCTTCATCATCTGGATCGGCCTGTTCATCGGCTTCGCCATCAAGGTGCCGATCTTCCCGTTCCACACCTGGTTGCCCGACGCCCACGTCGAGGCGCCCACGGCCGTGTCGGTCATCCTGGCCGGCGTGCTGCTGAAGATGGGCACCTACGGCATCCTGAGGATCAGTTACCCGATCCTGCCCGACCAGGCGGTCAACTTCATGATCCCCATGGCCGTGCTGGGCTGCATCAACATCATCTACGGCGCGTTCTGCGCCATGGCGCAGTCGGACATGAAGAAACTGGTGGCCTACTCGTCGGTCAGCCACATGGGCTACGTGCTGCTGGGCATGGCGGCCATGAACTCGACGGGCATCAACGGCGCCGTCTTCCAGATGTTCAACCACGGCACGATCACGGCCATGATGTTCCTCTGCGTGGGCGTCATCTACGATCGCGCCCACCATCGCAACATCGACGGTTTCGGCGGTCTCGGCCTGCAGATGCCGGTGTACACGTCGGTCTTCTCGTTCGCGCTCTTTGCGGCGGTCGGCCTGCCGGGCCTGAGCGGCTTCGTCAGCGAAGCCATGGTCTTCCTGGGCGCCTTCCCGGTGCACCGGACCATCGCGATCATCAGCGCCATCGGTATCGTGATCGGTGCGGCCTACGTGCTGTGGATGCTGCAGCGCGTGTTCCTCGGTCCCAAGAACGACAAGTACGACGACCTGCCCGACATCACGTCCCGCGAGCTCTTCACGCTGGTGCCGATCGGCATCATCGTGCTGCTGCTGGGCGTGTACCCGATGCCGGTCCTGAATCTGATGAAGGCGTCGCTGAACCATCTGGTCAAGGTCGTGGCGGGTTAGCCGCGGCCGTCGCAGGGAGATGTCCCGGTGAGTCTGGAAATGCTGAACATACCGAGTTGGTCCGACATGGGGGGCTTTATCCCCGAGGCGATCTTCTTCGGCGCCTTCCTGCTGGCCCTGCTGGGCGACATCATCGCGCGCAAGCGCCCGGTGGTGCCGTTCCTGATCGTCCTGGCGGGCAGTCTGACGGCCCTCGCCTTCGCGGTGGCCGGTCTCAACGCCGAAAGCCGGACGATCCTGGGCGACCTGGTGGTCGTCGACGGTCTGGCCGCCTTCTTCCGCGTGATCTTCGCGTTCGTGGCCGTGATCACCGTGCTCCTCTCGTGGGTCAGCCAGGAGATCATGGGCAAGGGCCGTGAGCACAAGGGCGAATACTACGCCCTGATCGCCCTGATGTCCGGCGGCATGATGGTCATGGCCGCGGCCCGCGACCTGATCATGCTCTACCTGTCGCTCGAACTCGTATCGCTCACGAGCTACGTGATGGCCGGCTACATGCGCAACTCGCTGCGGGCGACCGAAGCCTCGGTCAAGTACATGATCTTCGGCGCGGTCAGTTCGGGCGTCATGCTCTTCGGCCTGTCGCTGATCTTCGGCCTGACCGGCGCGATGACCTACGACGGCATCCGCGCGGCCCTGCTCTCCGGCGCCGCCGACCCCCTGGCGCTGCTGACCATCTCGGTGATGATCTTCGCCGGCATGGGCTACAAGATCGCCATGGTGCCCTTCCACTTCTGGTGCCCCGACGTGTACGAGGGCTCGCCCACGCCCGTGGCGGGCTTCTTCTCGGTGGCGCCCAAGGCCGCCGGTTTCGCCCTGCTGATCCGCTTCTTCTACACGACCCTCGCGCCGGTCGTCGGACAGGTCGACTTCCCGCTGCTGATCGCCGTGCTGTCGGTCGCGACGATGACCTACGGCAACCTGGCCGCCGTACGTCAGGACAACGTGAAGCGCATGCTCGCCTACTCGAGCATCGCCCACGTGGGCTACCTGCTCATGGGCTTCCTGATGCTCACCTCGCAGGGCCTGACCGCGATCCTCTTCTACCTGATGGTCTACGCCCTGATGAACCTCGGCGCGTTCCTCTTCGTGGTCGCGGTGAACAACTCGCTCAAGAGCGAGCACCTGAGCGACTACGCGGGGCTCGGCTTCCGCGCCCCCTGGGCCGGGGTCATGATGGTCTTGTTCCTGGTTTCGTTGACCGGTCTGCCGCCCACCGCGGGCTTTATCGGCAAGCTGTACATCTTCGCCGAAGTCATGCGGCAGGAGTGGTACTGGTTGGCCATCGTCGGTGTGCTGAACAGCGTGGTGAGCCTCTACTACTACTTCAAGATCGGTCGGGCCATGTACTTCGATAAGGCACCCGAGGACGCCCCGAAGGTCGTCATCGCGCCGCTCCACTACGTGACGATGGCGGTGCTGGCGGTGCCGACGCTGGTGTTCGGGCTCAAATGGGGATTCCTGAAGGATATGGCGGATCGGGCGATTGAGCGGTTTGCGGGGATGTAGTCGGCGTCTCCGATCCATACCGATTTTTTTAACCGGTTGTCAACCCCTCGGGGCTCGGCAGCTGGTTTTTTCGGGGCTATCGGGACCGCCGAGGCCATTGCTTGCGTTCGTCAAAACGAGTAGAAGTGCACAAACAACATAAATATTGACGTCATGAGTTGTGACCTCCATCAACAAGGAGGAGACATCATGCGTCGCACCCCACTCATCCTGGTCATTCTGCTCGGCATCGCCCTGTCGGCCTGGGCTCCGGGACCGCTGGTCCTGCCCGGTTATCACCTGGAACTCATGGACGGCGTCAATATCTTCCCGGGCGGGGGCTACGTGACCGAAGCGACCCACTCCAGCCCCTACGGCGGCAGCGGGACTACGTCGGACCACTTCGACGAGAGTGCGGCCTTTCACTACTTCATCGACGCCGATCCCTACATCGACTATCCGCTGGTCGGCGGTCAGTGCATGGACATCCGTCACCTGTGGCTCGCCTGGGACTCGACTCACTTCTATGTCGGCGTGCAGGGACCCAACGAGCTGTGGGAACGTGGCGACCTCTTCGTCGCCATCGACACCGACAACGTCACCGGCGCGACCACATTGAACGCGCCCTGGGCCAAGCGCGTGGACTTCTGCGGCTGGGATCCCGAGTTCTTCATCGCCGTCGAAGCGCCCGTCAGCACCGGCGGCTACGCGGCGCTCACCGACGCGGCTGGCGGCCAGATCAAGCAGTTCACCAACGGCGTGGACGCGGCCGATTCGGGCTGGGTCGCCTGTGACCAGGGCGGCATGTACTACGAGTTCGCCGTGGCGTTCGCCGACGTGGGCCTGGCCGGTCCGCCCATGAGCATCCAGGTGAATTTCACCCTGTACACCACCTACGAGGACGACGGCTTCGACACCTACGACACCGGTCCCGGCTGCGGCCAAGTCCTGGTCTGGGAAGAGCTGGGCGACTATCCCTACGACGCGGACCACTGCGCCGGCAACGTCGATTGCGTCACCGGCGTCGAGGATCTCTGCGGTGCGGCCGAATCCGACGACGCCCTCGGCGCGGGCGTGGCCACCGCCGGCCGCTATCCCGGTTCCGACAACACGTCGAACGACATCGACACCATCCAGGAGTACTACGGCATCACCAATTTCGGTGCGGAATATCCCATCGTGACCGAGCGCCGCGATTGGGGGGACGTGAAGTCGTTGTATCGGTCTCGGTAGGGGGGCGACGGCCTCGGACAGGCTAATCCCGCGCGGCCACAGCAAAGCTGGATGGCGGGAGTCGATCCGATTACCGAAGATGGTATACGTCTTGCTGATACGCCGCCGGTAGCCCGATTGGGGACCGGCGGCGGCTTTTGCGGCTGTTTTCCACTCGCCACCAGGGATACGCGGTGGTAGATTATCCACCGTTCTGTCTTGGATTAGACACGACCGGTTTATTCCCGGGAAGACCATGACCGAGATGTCGAACATGAACTGCCCCCTGATCTCCGTCGTAGTGCCTGTGTACAACAGCACAGCCACGCTCGATGAGCTGACGAGCCGATTGAGAGCCGTGCTTGATCCACTCACCGATGACGAGTGGGAGATTATCTATGTCAATGACGGCAGCCCGGACGGATCGTGGGATCATGTCAAACGACTGGCGGCGGCGGAGGACCGGATCACTGGCATTAACTTGACCCGCAATTTCGGTCAGCACAACGCCATCATGTGTGGCATAGCACACGCTTGCGGGCAGTACGTCGTTACCCTGGACGACGATCTTCAGAATCCCCCCGAGGAAATTCCCAAGCTTCTGGACATGGTCCGGAAAGGATACGATGTCGTTTACGGCGTACCTGAGGACAAGAAGCACTCCTGGTTCCGGAATTTCGGCTCGGAACTTGTCCAGTGGATGTACCGGAAGACCTTCAACACCAAGGGCCGCCTCACATCCTTCAGGATCATGAACCAGGCGGTCGCCAAGCGGCTCCTCGCATATGGACGAAGTTTCACCTTTCTTGACGGGCTGATTTCCTGGAACACGGCTCGCATCGGGAACACCACCGTGGAGCACCATGTCCGGGCCACCGGACGCAGCGGTTACTCTACACGCAAGCTCGTCGTCCTGGCGCTAAACATGGCGACCAATTTCTCGATAGGCCCCTTGCAGGTGGCCTCGATCATCGGCATCCTTTTTTCCATGTTCGGCTTCCTTTTCGGCTTCTACATACTGTTCAAGAAGCTATTTATGGACATACCGATCTCCGGTTACACATCGACCATCGTGACTGTCGCCTTCCTATCCGGAGTGCAACTGCTGACAGTCGGCGTTCTGGGCGAGTACATTGGCCGTATCCACATCAACGTGAGCAATTGTCCGCAATACGTTGTTCGTGATATCATCCCTTCCCGGCATCGTCGGTGAAGTGCTCCCACTCGCCACCCGTTTCCCTCATGAGAGATATCCTCCATGGCCCAGTTGCCCTACGCACCTCACGAAAGCGACAGGTTCGGCCTGAAGATCCACCGCGGTGTGCTCGACGCCATTTCCGGTGATCTCTCCAACGAGATTGCGGCCTCGCGCATGGACGTAGCCATCTTCAGGCTACCGTGCGAGAACCAGGATCAGCTGAAGTATCTGGACACACTCGGATATCCCTGGCAGTTGGCCGATTCACTAGTCTATTATGCGTGCGATCTGGGAAGGCACGCCCCTCATTTACCGCGCAATCCAGAGCTGGGCTACGTCGCATTTACGCCCGATCACTACGATACGATGGACGACCTCGTGGCCGAGATTTTTTCCGGCTACACGAATCATTACACGGCGAACCCGCTGTTCAGCCGTGATCTCACGACCAGCTACCAGGAATGGGCCCGAGCCTATGCGACGGACGAGAAGATCAACCGTTTCGCTTGGCTTGTCGTGCGGGATGGTGCCAGCATCGGGTTTATTACTTGTGCTCAGGTGGACGATGAGGCCGAGATCATCCTAAACGGGGTACTCCCCAGCCAGGCGGGCGGCGGCGTGTACGGCGACATGGTCCGCCACGTCCAACGTTTCTTCGCGGAACGCGGCTGTACGTCCATCAAGGTGTCGACACAGGGACACAATTACATCGTGCAGAAGGTCTGGACACGCGAGGGCTTCGTACCCACCGAGTCCTTTTTCACGATCCACGTCAACAGCCTGATGACCGCGGGAGCTGCGGAGGAACGCGTGGTTGCGTTTGATGGGGACACCGCGATCGAGATGGTGCTCGAAGGCTTCCTGCCAGGAGACGCCGTCGTGACGAGCATACGGATGAAATCCTATACGTCCGTTCGGAGCGATGGACGCTACGACGCGAGAGTCCGGATTCCCGTGACCAGCCGGGACGGAGAAGCCACTCGTGTCGTGGTACTGGTCACCGACGAGGCCGGTATCCTTTGTCGATACGCTCATATTGATCTCGACGATTCCCGAGCGCAAGCGAGGCGACACCCATGAACGGCATCTTCATATTAGGCTGCATCGTGTTCACCGTACTCGGCCAGGTGCTGGTCAAACACGGCGTGAAGCAGGCCCAGAGCAGCCCAGCAATCATGGATTACATCATGAATCCATTCATCGTAGCAGGTCTCGCATCGGCCGTGATTGCGGCTCTTTCATGGATCAAGGCGCTACGCCATTTCAACCTCAGCTACGCCTATCCCTTTATGAGCGTGTCCTTTCTGCTCGTGGCGCTGTTGTCGGTCTGGGTGTTCGACGAGCCGGTCAAGTGGAATCAGTGGCTCGGCCTGGGCATTGTCCTTATGGGATTATTCATCGGCAGCCGGTGACGGTTTTCACGCAACTGCTGGAGAGGGATCCGAATGAACGCATCGAACGGACAATCATTGAACAAGTTGTTCCTTTTGTTGCTTGTCGTCTACGGCATCCTGATGTTCGTCTGGATCGACACGGGGCCGAAGGTGTGGGTCGATGAGTCGTGGGAAGCGATTCCCGGGTCGCGTCTCGCCTTCGAGGGCCGGATCGACAATCCTGTGCTCAGCGGCTCACTGGCTCGCGAGGAGCATCTCCTCGATCCGCAGATGACCTACTACGCCCTTCTGGCCGGCGCCTTCAAGATCATCGGCTTCGGGATCTACGCGGGACGTGTTGTATCGGTGGCGGCCGGCCTGGTAGCGGTACTGTTGACCTTCCTTCTGACGCGACGCTACTTCGGAGATGTCGTCGGTCTGCTCGCTGCGGTCATGCTCATGCTCAACAACGTCGCCTTCGTGTCTGCGGCTACGGTCAGGCCTGAGGCGGCGGTCGCAGCTATCACCCTCGCGGGCCTGTATTTTCTCCTGTGTGGATTGGAAGAGGAGCGGCACGGCTTCATAGCCCTGTCTGGCCTGTTGATCGGCATCGGCCTCCATGTTCATCCCAATACTGCTCTGGGCGCCACATCCCTGTTCGTGATCCTCCTGGTCCACCAGGGGCCGGGTGTCGTACTGAAGTCGATATTCTGGTTGTTCGCGGCGTATCTGGTGATAGGCTTTCTGCCCTATGCGATCTATGTCTTTCTGGAGGACGCCGGAAACGGATTCGAACACTTCCTGCTTCAGATCGGCAATCGTGCTCAACCGCTGGCCGAGGGCAATGTTCTGCTGCGGACCATCCAGGCCGAGTCGGCGCGATACACCCAGTACGTCTTTTTCCCTAAACGGGCATTGATCGTTCTGCTCGAGGCGACCGCGATCCTGTGGGCCCTGTTCCGCGGAAACAGGGCCTTACGCCTGCTCGCGCTCGCAGTGCTGGTGCACCTGGTCCTGTTCCCCTTCCTCATCGTGAACAAGACCGCGCGATACTTCACCGTTCTCATGCCCATGGCTTCCATTCTGGTCGCCGTGTTCCTATGCAATCTCACTGGAGCGACGAATCGGTCGTGGCGCGAAATCCCCAACCGGATCCGGGGTGCGGGATTACCCGCTGTTGTAGGCGTCCTGTTGTGCCTGGGATACCTGGGCAACCAGTTCGCGGGTGACGCCTGGGTGGTCTGGAAGAACCGGCATAACGATTATGCTGGTTTCACGGCACGTCTCGACGAACATCTTCCCGTCGGCGCGCGCGTTTGGGGCTCAATGACCTTCTGGACCGGCCTGCACGAACACCCGTACCGCACGCAGTATACCTATGCCACGGATCTTGAGACCTTCCGGCCCGAGTACGTGATCATGTACGACGGCGATATCTGGAAGACGAGGGGAGGCGTTACAGGCCGGGAGCGCAAGGGAACCGCACTCCAGGACGTTCGCGAACGGGTCGAAGGACTCGCGGCGGAAAAGGGCGTATTCGTAGCGAAGGTGGAGGACCCTGTATACGGAACCGTCGAGATCCATAGGATCGACTGGTAATCCGGCCTATCCGAACAGCAATCAGATCCCCAGGAATTCCCCGATTTGCTTCACCACTTCCTCCTGCTCCTCTCGTGTGAGCGAGAAGTAGAAAGGCAACCTCAGCAGTCGACCGGCGACGGACTCCGTCACGGGCAGGCTCCCCGGTTCATAGCCCATCTTGCGCCCGACCGGCGACAGGTGCAGCGGCAGATAGTGGAACACGGAGAGTATGCCGTGGGACTTGAGATGGTCCATGAGGGCGTTGCGCGTCGTCTCGTCCTCTAGAATCACATAGAACAGGTGGTTGTTGCCCACGCAGTCCGGATGGCCGGTCGGTAACTTGAGTCGTCCTGCGTCTTCCAGGGGCTTGAGAGCCTCGAGGTAGTAGTCGTAGATGGCAGCCCGGCGCCGGTTGATGGTCTCCATATTCTCGAGCTGCGCGTACAGGAACGCCGCGAGCAGATC
>CAYYYS010000066.1:0-8796 GCA_964476155.1 uncultured Fibrobacteraceae bacterium | reverse complement strand
AATACCTTACACCAGCAGGTGGAGTCTTTCAACTGGGAAAAACGCTCAATTTAGGACAGTGTTAATCTGTGTAAATACAGGCCAGGAAGCCGAAGAGTAGTTTGATCATAATCCCGCCTCTTCGGCCGTATTTCGCGATTGCGTAGAAAAACATTTCATTTTGCCGGCCCCTAAGTTTACAATCTGCCGGCGCCCTACTTTTCATTTAGCCGATTACTGTGGGGCCGGTTTTCCGGCTCACGACGAAAGTTGAACGCTCGCATGGACTTGCCGAACTACATCGATCGATTCATCCAGCCCCGCGTGGAGGAGAGCCTGCAGGACTCTCCGGTCGTCCTCATCCACGGCCCGAGGCGATGCGGCAAGACAACCCTCGCCCGGCACCTGGGAGAGGCGCACGGTCACGTCTATCTCAGTTTTGACGATGAAGGCGTCCTGGCCGCCGCGCGGGAAGACCCCGTCGGTTTCGTCACCGGCTTGCCGGAGCGCGTCATCCTCGACGAGGTCCAGCGGATTCCGGAGCTGTTCACCTCGATCAAGCTGGTCGTGGACCGAGAGCGGACGCCGGGGCGGTTCATCCTGACCGGGTCCGCGAACGTCCTGCTGCTACCGAAGCTGTCCGACTCTCTGGCGGGACGCATGGCGATCATCCGCCTGCATCCGTTGTCGCGTTGCGAGCTGCTCGGCCGCGAGTCGCGGTTTCTGGAGCGGCTCTCGACCGACGGCTTCGAGTGGCGCCGGACGGAGCGGCTCGGGGACGGGATCGCGGAGATCGTCGCGGCCGGCGGATATCCAGAGGCCCTGGCCCGTCCGACCGACGCCCGCCGCAAGGCCTGGAGCCGGGACTACATCGAGACGATCGTCCAGAGAGACATCCTCGACATGGCCCGTATCCGCGGGCAAGAAGTCTTGCCGGATCTGTTGACGGCGGCGGCGGCCGAGACCGCGCAGATCTTCAACCTCGCGGACCTGGCGGCGCCCTTCAGTCTCAGCCGGCCGACGATCGGGGAGTATGTGACGCTGCTCGAGCGTATCTTCCTGATCCACAGGCTGCGCTCGTGGCACTCCAACGCCCTGAGCCGGCTGGTCAAGTCGCCGAAGCTGCACATCGGCGATACCGGCCTCGCCTGCACCCTCCTCGACCTGACGGCGGATGATCTGAGAGCGGACCGGACGCGATGCGGTCACCTGCTGGAGACGTTCGTGGTCCAGGAGATCAGGCGGCAGGCCGGCTGGAGTGCCCGGCCGCCGAGGCTCGGGCATTTCAGGGATCGGGACGGCGCGGAAGTGGACCTCGTGCTCGAGTTCGGGCCGAACAAGGTCGCGGCCGTCGAGATCAAGCTGTCGGCGACCGTGAGGGCGAAGGATTTCCGAGGCATCAAGAAGATCCAGTCCGCCGCTGGCGAGCGCTTCGTCCGGGGGGTCGTGCTGTATGACGGAGAGGATGTGCTTCCGTTCGGCGAGAGCCTGCAGGCGGTACCCATCGGGTGCGTGTGGGATGATTCGAGCGAGATGTCAGGATGATGGATATTGAGGCCAGCCATTCAGAATGTTCTCAGAATCGAGTTCGCTGTGCCTCCCATTTATTTTGTTAGCAGTGTCGGCATCGACGAGGAAACGATCAAGCGGTATGTGGAGCACCAAGGGAACCAGGATTCAGGTCAGTTCCGGATGGAACTGAAGCAGTAAGGGCCCCGGGCTTGCCCGGGGGAATCTATGTCGTACCGAGACATGATATAACCAAAAGGAAGGATTTGGTGCATTTATGAAAAACAAGCAAGCTAAACGGTCCAGTCCCCAAGAAACCCCTGTCCACGAGACCCCTGGAGTTATATTCAAAATGCCAGACGATGGTGGACGATACCTCATTCATCCCTCTTCCTGCGGTAATCCCGACTGCAACTTTTGCCACCTTGCCTTTGTCCCGATTGACAAGGATCACAAACCATTGCCAAATCAGAAACTGGTTTGCGGATCCATCGATATCGATACCTTCGAGCTATTTCCCGAGGTTGATATTTCCCCTGAAGACAAATACCTGATTGAAACCTATTTGGCCACTATCAACGACGAAGGTCGGGATTTTTTGACCATGGGCTTCACCGGAGAACTGCAAGAAAGGGTGCAATTATCCTTGCTGAGTCTTGAGCCGCAGGATGTCCTTGAGGGAAAGCTTATTTCTTATTCCGATGCCACCACAGGAGGGGCCGGGATGAAGAGTGGGATGATTGAAACTACCTCATTCAAGTTTCAGCACAATGGACATACCTATTATGTCGACGACAACTATTGCCCCAACCCAAGATGTGATTGCCGGGAAGTAAGTCTGGTTTTTCTGCGAGAGGAAAAGGAGTCTCAGCATTCTTCCCTGGAAGATTGCTTTGACGCCTCCTGGAAATTCTCAGGCAAAACGGAAATAGAGGAGACTTTTTCAGTTACAAAAATGAAAGCAAAAGAAATCCTGGCAGCTTTCCTTGAATTTGTGCCCCATGTGGAAAAAACCTTTCGTAAAAGGGAGGGGCTCATCAAGGAAGCTGGACGACAGAGTTTACTGCAGGGCAAAACAACTAAAAATAAGTCCCGGAAAAAAACCAAACCCGCGAGAAATTCCCTTTGCCCCTGTGGCAGTGGTAAAAAATACAAAAAATGTTGCGGGGGTTGAATCTTGTTCCTTGTCCATCTCCGGTCTCTCTGATCATGTCACAGACACCGTCCAGATCGTTCGTGGCGCCGACGAGCAGGTCAATGTCCTTCGTCGGTCGCTGGACCGGAAGATCCCAGGTGCTCAGCAGTAGCCCGCCCTTGAGGATGAATCGGTCGGCGTGGCTGGAGATGGAAAGACGATAGAGCCACCGCTCCAGGGCGTAGCGCTGAAGAACCTCGTTGAAGCGCCGTCCCTCGCTCCGCGCGTGGTTCAAGAGGCGCTGGTGGATCGAGGCGGCGAGGTTCGAGCTCATGTGGAGGCTTCCAGGTACGGTCGGATCAGTTTGTCGACCCGGTTGGTCCGAGAGTATTCGAGAATGAGTTGCAGGGACGCGCCGCGCCGCCTCCTGTAGACGGAGATGGCCTCGAGGAAGATGTCGAGGGTCGGGTAGCGTGCCGTCCGTGAGATCGCCAGGTGGATCTCGTGGGGAATCTGGGTCGTGAGTCCGTGGATGGCGAGCGCCGAGATGAGGCACACGACGCCCTGTGGAATCCGGCCTGCGACCAGCGCCAGGTCGGGATCGCCGACCGGCGGGAGATCGGAGAGCCGATACAGCCCCCTCGCTCCACCCCGTTTGTGCTATGATCACACATTAGACGATAAATCCTGTTCGACAGAAACCGATATGGAGGTCGCGATGATGGGTGCCCTGAACAGGCACTTGCCGGCCGTCGTGCTTGCACTGGTACTCGTCGCCACAAGCCCGGCCGCCACCCTCGCCAACTCGATCATCGTCAGCGGCCAATGCGGAATCCTCGATACGGAACTGATTGACCCGTCACCCCATTTGCTGGACACGACCATCCTGGTCAACACCTGCAACTATGTACCGGAATACATGTCGCCGGGCGCCACCGAGATCTGGACCGACGGCAATGCCGGCGGCAGCTCCATCTACTCCGAGATCTTCGCCTTCGAAATTTCGTCTCAATGCGAGGACGTGATCCTGCTGAAGACGGAGACCGAGATTCTGTACATCGATCCCCAAGGGAAGATGACCGACCTGTTGGTGGAAATCGACGGCGTCAAGATCGGGGTGAGCATCACGCGCGCTTTCATCTGGCCGCTCGGGACTCCCCTCACGCCGGCTCGCGCGGAGGAAATACTGGTCGATAAATTGGGGGACGTCTTGATCAGTTCGGCCAATGTCGCCCCCGAGGACCAGTGGCAGAAACAGATTCTCGTGGTTGAAACCCCGACCGTGGCGGACAAGGCTCAGTTGATCGCCGCCTATGCGGGCCTGGACCCTGCGGTGAAGGCCGACACGATCTGTTGGCTCATGGCCACCGAAGGCGACGACGACTTCATCTACACGGGACCGGATCCGGTGTGCGATACGTCGGACGTGTCTGGATCGGTTGTCGTGGAAGCGCTGGGTGATGCCTACCCGAACCCCTTCAATCCCCATACGGCCATTTCCTTCGACCTGCGGAGCGAGGGGCCTGTCACCCTTTCCGTTTTCGATTTGTCCGGCCGCCTGGTGGATATGCTGCTTGACCGTGAAGTGGCTCAGCAAGGCCTCAACAAGATCGTTTGGCGAGGAAGGGACCAAGCCGGCCGCCAACTCCCATCCGGCACCTACTTCTACCGTCTGGAAACCGGAGCGTACAGCGAGACGAAGCGAATGGTGTTGGTGAAGTAGGGCGAAGCGTTAACCCTTCAAGAGCCATTGCAGCCCTTCATCATAATCACGGAACACCTTCATTTTTTGTCGCAGTCCTCTATTCTCCGATCGCATTTCAATCATACGGCCAATTCCAAACGAGAGATCCCTGTCGGCACGAGAAGGCCGGCGGTGCCTTCAACATCGAAGTTTGAGGAAGGTCCCGACTCGTATTTTTTACTGTGTCATGGGCCGCCTTCCCACGGGGAGACGGCCTTTGTCTGTCACCCGAACCGCTCCGCCCCAACCCCCGCCACTGCCAGAAAAGCCCGAATCGACGCCGGCAAATACCGCCCGGACCGCAACACGAACCCATAGCCGAGATGTCCGAACAGATCAGTGACCGGGATCTTGTGAACTCTCGGATCCTGGTCCCCATCCAGCACCAGGCCGGAGATAATGCCCACCCCCATGCCGCGTTGCACGTACTCCAGGATGGCGTTCGAGCCGCCCGCCTCGATACTGACCTCGGGTTGGAGGTCTTGCCGCGCGAAGTGTCGATCGATCCGGGTGCGGATGGCGGTGCCCCGTTCGTAGAGCAGCAAGGGCTGTGCGGCGAGGTCGTGCAGCGTCAGGGGGGCTCGGCGTTCGGCCCAGGGATGGTCCCGGGACATGCAGGCGTACATCTCGTAAGAGGCGAACTCCAGGTATTCCAGTCCGTCGAACGTATTCCACGAAGTCGTGATGCCCAGATCGACCTCGCCGGTGGACGTCAGCCGCAGGATCTCCCCGTCCTGGATCTCGCTCGAGACAACCAGGCGCACGTTCGGGTGCTGCGCGTGGTAGCGCTGGACGATGTCCGGCAGCGAGAAGATGGTGATGCCCCTGAAGGCGGCGAGGCGCACGGTTCCCCGGGGTTCGCCCCGCAGGTCGTCGAACTCGTTGCGCAGATCCGACAGGGAGTGGACCACGGTTCGCGCGTACCCAAGCAGCCGATCGCCCTCCGGGGTGAGGGTGATGCCACGACGGGTTCGCTCGTAGAGTTTGGCCCCCAGTTCATTTTCGAGGGCCTTGAGCTGGTGGCTGACGGCCGATTGGCTGATGTGCATTTTCTCCGCGGCGCCGGATACGGTCCCGTAGTGGGCCGTCCAATAGAACCCGCGTAATTTCTGCAGATCCATCCATCCCCCTTGTGGCACAAGGACTATGAGTACAATACCAGTATACATGAATATAATTCATGTGAACAGTATGTGATATTAGTGTAATAATTAACCATCGAAGACAGCCTTCTCTCACGAGGACTCATCAATTTACGCAGTCAAATCGCGCAGGGGTGACCGAACACCAGCAAACGATAGATCTTACGTCACCCTTGATGACCCCTCAGGCCGCAATGCACGGAGGTACATCGTGGGTGAATCGACACCTAAACCCATCCCACTCAAGACGCTGCCAGCCCCGATCGCGAGACTTCTGCCGACGCTCTTCGAATACGCGCGACAAACCGTCGATCCCGATATCGATGTCGGTCCCGACGTGAAGCGGCTGTTCGTCGCCCACACCCGGGCCCTGAACGCGTTTCTGACCGCGATGGTGTCTGACGCCGGGCCGGCTCGCGATGACCTCACACCGTTCGTGTCACGGTGTGGACCCCTGGCGAAGCTCCATGGATCGGACCTGTCCTATGCGCTTGCCGATCTGATCGTGGATCTGCAAGCCGTCTACAAGACGCATCACAAATACCTGCGGTCAATGATCTCCGGCAGCTTGGATATTTACCGTGAACTTTACAGGGATGTGGTGACGCCCAAACGGATCCTGGCCATCTATACGGCCGAAACCTGGGGCGACTCGGAAGCGTTGGGAACCAAGCTCACCAAACGCTGCTGGTACGACTATCAAAGCCATCATGAGACCGATGGATTGGCGCTGTTGGCGGAGATCGACGTCGTGCTGTTCGCGCCCGATCAGCGGCCGATCCAGAAGAACATCGAGGAGGCTGTCGCCGAAGCGCGGGTCCCCCTGCTTGTTCTGGCCGGACTGGGCCGGGGAGTCGACTCCCAGAACATGGCGCAGTTCAGAACGATACACCGGTACCGGAAGTTGAGGCACTGCGTGTTGCAGGGATCCCTGGTGCCGGTTCGGCTCTATCAGGCCATCGATGGGCAGTACCTGCGTCACATGGCTGAGCTGCATGCTATGGGTGGGCTCACCGTGACGGCGGCGGGGTAGGCAGAGAATTAACCGGACAAGCCGGCGGCCGATCACATCACGATCGGCTCGAACTCCATCTTCATCACCGCGATGAGCAGGTCCTTCAACTCGGCGTTCGTGAATCCCATCACTTCCAGTGCTTCCGGTGAAACCTCCGGCACCATTTCGTAGGTCGGACCCAGGTAGTCCGTGGCGCAGGCGAAGACGTCGGCCACGTGGATCACGGCGGTCTTGCGCGCGTGGTAGTCGTCCGGGTCGTATGTGTGATGCCGCGCCACCGATTCGGTGATGGTCTCCGGCAGGTTCCAGGCCTGCAACGTCCAGCCGCCCACCATGGCGTGATCCACGCCCAACACTTCGCGCTCGGCCAGATGGAGAGGCACGGCGTTCTCGATGGACAGCTTGGCGGCTTCCGCGTGCTCGTTGGGGTAGAGCGTCTTGAGGATGCTGATGCCGAAGTCGTGGAGCATGCCGACCACGGCGAACTCCTCGATCTTGTACAGGTTGGCCTCGATGGCGATGAAACGCGCGATCTGGGCGACGCGTGTGGAATGGTCGAAGAGAATGCGGTCGTCGTCGCTCATGCGCGCGAGGATCAACGAGCCGAGTGCGATCATCTTGATGGCGTTCCAGCCGAGCATGACCAGCGCGTGGGTGATCGACTTGATCTCGCGCCTGAAGCCGTATAATCCCGAGTTGGCGACGGTGAGAATACGCGCCGCCAGCACTGGATCGGTCTCGATGACGTCAGACAGTTTTCCGAACGAGGTTGTTTCGTCGTTGGCCATGTTGATGAACGGTATAGCGACGCTGGGGACGCTGGGATACCGTTCGGAGGTGGCCAGCTTGTTCAGCAGCGCATTGCGTGTGATCAGGGGCTCGCTCATGCTAGCACCCCGTCTCCTTCAGGATTTCCTTTACCCACGTTTTGATCAGCGACATCAACGTGTTGTCCTTCACGTGGCTGAAGCGCTTGTCGATCCTCTCGCACGCTTCGTCGAAGGTGAGTTTCTGGGTAGTGCGTAATCGGGTCGAGGGGGTGCTCATCGCGGTTCCCTTGTGGCTGTGCGGTTCTCGTGGGGCGTAAGTATTCTACTTACATCCTATTCTATCAGGCATCGGATGATCGGGGAGAAGATTGAGGACTGAATACGCTCGAATCGATGATATCCCGGTCTCTGATCAATTGCCTCGCTGGACATGAGGGCCTGCATCATGGGTCCTTGGGCCTGGTCGGGAGGGACAACGGTCGCGTCGAAGTCGGCGCCGATGCTCTGGCCCGTGTCCAGAAGTGTGAATCGCATGGTATGGCTCTGCTCCACGCCGTAGGCCAACAGGCCCTCGCGTTTGAACCGGCCGCCGTTTCTTTCAGCAACCCACAGGTCGCCCAGAGTTGCAGGTCGGTGGGTCAGCCCCGCCGCTGTCGGACCACTTCGAACATGGCGATGCCGGCGGCCACCGATGCGTTGAGCGAATCCAGCTCGCCAGGCATGGGAATGGTGACTGCAAAATCGCAGCGCTTGCGCACCAACGGGCGCAGTCCTTTCTCCTCGTTGCCGATCACCAGACACACACCGTCGGACAGATCCACGTCATGGATGGCTTCGCCGCCGTCCTTGACGGTGCCGTAGATCCAGACGCCCGCTTCCTTGAGCTTGTCGAGAACGTTGGCCAGGTTGGTGACGGTACAAACGTCCAGGTGACTCAGTGCACCGGCGGAAATCTTGGCGACCACGCCGGTCAGCGACGCGCTGCGATCACGCGGCACGACCACGCCATGCACGCCCGCCGCGGCGGCCGAGCGCAGGATGGCGCCGAAGTTGTGCGGGTCCTGGATGCAATCGAGCGCCAGGATGAAGGGCGTTTCGACGAGGTTGTTCACGCGCTGGAGAAACGTGTCTTCGTCGAGGGTCGCGACCGGCTGTACGCGCGCGGCCACACCCTGGTGATTGATCCGTCCCTCGCCGGCGATGGCCAGCCCGGTCTCGAAGCGCACGCGCACGTCGGCGGCGCGGGCCAGGTCGATCAGCGTCTGCAGCTTGTCGCCGCCCTTGCCCTTGATCACGTAGATCTCGTCGATGGTGCGCGGGGAGCGTTCGACGGCTTCGGTGACCGTGTGCAGGCCCCAGATGAGGGTTTCGTCGGCTTGTAGGCGTTTTACTTTTCGCTCGGGCATTGTGTGGTTCCTCCGTGGGGGGAAGATAGCACATGAATGGGCGGGTAGACATGGTTGCACTTATCCACATCACGGCCCCCCAGGTGACCCCAGTTT
>CAYYYS010000065.1:0-8798 GCA_964476155.1 uncultured Fibrobacteraceae bacterium | reverse complement strand
AAGCCCGCTTTGGCGCGCGGCGCGTTCGAGCATTTCGGGGGTCAGGTCCTGGGCCGTGGCCGAAGGTGCGACAGCCGTCGCGAACAGGACCGACAAGACGAACAAAACAGCGGCGAAGCCGGTTGATTTTGAGCGCATCTCTGCTTCTCTCTCGCGCCGGGAGACGGCGGCTTGCATGACAGCCAAAACGTCCGACACGGTCCCGTGTCGGCGTCGAAAACCCACTGTACCATCAGCCGATGCACTGACAAGTTCTTTGTGGACCGGGACTGGGTCGAGGACTACTGTGCTGATAACCAAAGCGAAGCACCCCGGTACGGCAACTTGCGGAGACGTTCATGTCCCTGATCCTGTTCATTTTTCTGGTTTCCGCAGCGGCGAGCTTCGTCTTCGTCCCCGCCGTCATCCGCCTGCTCGCCAGCCATGTGGTCCTGGATGTTCCCAATGCGCGCAGCAGTCACACGGAACCTGTACCGCGGGGCGGGGGCATCGGTTTGCTCATGCCGTTCGCGGCCGGCACGTCTGTCCTCATCGCCTTCAGCGCCGTTTCGACGACGGGGTTCGCGCCCGCTCTTTTACTGGGCGCCACAGCCCTGGCCGTCCTTGGTTTCATCGACGACCTGCGTTCGCTCCCCGCGCTGACCCGCCTGCTGGTGCAAGGCCTGGTGACGGCTCTCTGTCTGTGGATGGGGGATCTGAGCCTGGAATCGGTGGACCTGCCCGGGCTTGGCGAATTCGCGTTGGGCGACGCGGCCTGGCCGGTGACCTGGGTGCTGGTGGTCGGCTTTACCAACATGTTCAACTTCATGGACGGCATCAACGGGCTGGCGGGCTTCCAGACCCTGCTCGGCGCGGCGAGTCTGTCGATCCTCGGCATCCTGGGCGGCGATCCGGATCTGGCCCTGCCCTTAGCCTTGCTCTCGGGCGGCGCAGTGGGATTTCTCTACAACAACTTCCCGCGGGCACGTGTTTTCCTGGGCGACGTGGGGAGCTTGCCTATCGGCTTTATCTTGGCCCTGGCCGTACTGCGGGTTCATCAGGGTGCGGGACCGGGGGCCGCTACGCCGATCTGGCTGCCGGCCCTGTTGATCTGGCCCTGCCTTTTCGACGCCTCATACACGCTGATCAATCGGGCGCTGCGAGGTCGGAGCCCCTTCCGGGCCCATCGCAGCCACGTCTACCAGCGCATGGTCGTGGCCGGCGCCACCCACACGCGCGTGACACTGCTGTACACGGCGGCCATGGCAGCCTGCGCAGGCGGTGCCTTTACGGCCCGGGCCGCAGAAGGACATCTGGATATCTTGATCTTCTGGGGAATCGTGGGAGTGTCGTTGATCCTGACCGTGATCACGGTGACCCGGATCCGCGCCTCGACAACCGAGCGCTGACAGGTCATCAATCCCGCCGCGGCCGCTCCGCAAGACGCTCACGATACAAGTCGATCGTCCGCCCGTTCACCAACTCCTGACTGAACTCTTCCACCGCCATGCGCCGCGACGCCTCACCCATGCGTCGACGCATTTCGGGGTCATCCGCCATCCTCTCGACGGCCGTTACGATGCCGTCCACATCACGGGGCGGAATGAGCAGCCCGTTGACACCGTCGTGGCATATCTCACGACAGCCGGGTACGTCGGTGGCGATGAGCGGCAAACCACAGGCCGCGGCCTCCAGCAAGGACTTGGGCAGTCCTTCCCGGTAAGAGGGCAACAACCCTACGTGGCAGGTCCGCAGCAGATCCGCCACCGCATCCACGCGGCCCGCCATCTCTACGACGCCCTCCCGGGCCCAGGCCGTAATTTCCTCGTCACTGATCGACAACGGGTTGAAGGAATCGCCGTCCCCGGCAATCACGATGCGCACGTCGTCGCGACGCTGGTTCAGGATACGGGCCGCTTCGACCGACTCGCGCACGCCCTTGTCGCCGAGCAGTCGCGTGACTATGGCGAAGCGGATCGGCGCCTCCGGTTCGTGAGGGGCCGGGCTGAATTCTTCGACATCGACACCCGCGCCGCGGATCATGGTGATGGATGACTTGGGCAACCCGATGATGTCGTGGAAAAAGACCCGATCGTCCCGGTTCTGCACGATCAGATGCGACCCGCGTCCGCGCAGCAATGTGCGGAAGGCCAAGGAGACTGCTTTGCGTCTCAATGCGGCCCGTTGACCGGTGGATGTATAGACGGTGCCTAAGCCCGCCAAGGCGTTCACGACACACGGAACGCGGGTCAGGCGCGCGGCGATCGAACCGTAGAGCACGTATTTCGGCGTGATGTGATGCACGATGTCGGGACGCACCCGGCGATAGATGTCGACGAGATCACGCAGGCCGGCCGCTTCCGCGAGCGGGCCGTGGAAACCGCGCTGCACGCGCATGGGAATCAGGTCGGCGCCCGTCTCGCGGATGGGAGTGGCGTGGTCGCGCACGCGTGTGACGACAGTGGTTTCGAAGCCCGCCTCGCACGCGGTGCGTACTAGGGGCAGGCGATGGGTGCAGACGTTCCAGTCTTCGGGGATCAGGATGAGAAGGCGGTGAGGTCGCTCAGACATGGCCGACTCCCCCTTCGTCTCTCAGGACGGATTCCCACCTATTGAGCGTGGCCTGGACACCGTGGCGCGCCGTGGCGATTTCCAAGCCTCGGCGCCCCATGACGTCCCGTTGCTCGGAGCCAAGCGCGTCGAGACGCACCATGGCGTCGGCCAGGGCGACCGGATCACGCGGGGGGGCGAGCAGGCCGGCCTTACCATCGTCCAACAGGTCCTTCACGCCGCCCACTACAGTCGCAACAACGGGTTGCGCGGCGGCCATGGCCTCAAGCACCGTATTGGGCAACCCCTCCCAGGCCGACGACAGGACGTAGGCGTCGCAGGCCTCAAGGTAGCGCGTTGCATCGTCGCGACGTCCCAACACCCGGACCTGCTCATCCAGACCCTCTTCGGCGACGCCCGCGCGAACCACTTTGTCTAGGGCGCCATAGCCGATGATGGCAAGACGTGAGCGGGGTCGCTCGTCCACCAGCCGAGCGAAGGCCCGAAGCAGGTTGGGATAATCTTTGGCTGTTTCGAATCGACCCACCGCCAGCCACAGCAGACCATCGTCTACTGCGCCCATCTCACGACGCAGTTCGCTGCGCTCCGTGGGCGTGATCGCCACCGCGGGGGCAACCGCATTGGTTACGACCGCGAGCTTGCGAGCATCCACCACACCGCGCTCGACGAGGCGTTCACCCACGTGCCGCGAGTTGGTAATCGTCGCTGTCGCCAGGCGGCCGGTCAGGCTTTCGAGACGATCCCGCAGTCGTCCACCAAAGAACTCGCTCCGGATCGAGGCTATCACGCGGGGCACACCGGCCAGCCGGCCGATCACCTTCCCGGATACATTGGCGTGATAGGTGAAGGTCGCCAGAACCTCGGGACGATGCTGCCGCAACTCACGCCACAGGCGATACAGGGCGCCGGGCAGGCTCGGAATTCCATTCAGGTGCAGAGCAACCACGGGGATATCAGCGTCGTTCAGCCGAGCGACAAAATCGCGAGGGGACAACAGGGAAACCATGCGCACGCGCCATCCGCGCGAACGCAGGCCCAAGGCAAGACGAACCGCCTGGGTCTCCGCGCCGCCGCGATCCAGGTTGGTCACCAGAATGGTGAGCGTGTCGGGTCGACTCGCTGTCCGTCCGTCAATCACGTAGCCTGCTCCTGATGATCGTGTAGGCTTGGGCGCGGGCGGAACCGTAAAGGCTACGCATCTCATCCGCAGGCGAAGGTCGTCCTGCCGGTATGCCCTCGATTCGATAGGTCTCCAATAAAACGTCGAAGCTCGCCAGCCAGCAGACGATCTCGTCGACCAGGCCTACGCTGATCGTTCGGCCGCGGCGCCAGATCTTCAACAGACGGCGTAATCCGCCTGGAATAAAGAGACCCGACTCCAACACGCGTTTGCTTCCGGCCCGCGCCGCTATTTCGTCGCCCAGATCCTCACGCAGCCAGGCGCCGTAGCGGTGATGTTGGCGGGGTGCGTCATCACTCGGTGTGCTGTTCGACCCCTCGTCGGGGCCGCCGAAGGCGCACCCGGTGCGGGCCCAGGGAATCTCCGCCAATTCGTTGTCCAGCCGCTGCAACAGGGAGAGATAGATGCCGTCGTCGCGCACGCTGGGTGACAGACCCCACATCAGATCGACGACACGCGGCGACGTGAAGAGCTGGCACAAGCGAGTCTCGCCCAGGGCGGTGGCCATGCAGCTCTGTAGCTTGCGGCGCATGTAATGCAGTTGCTGGGCGATTTCTAGCTTCCGCAGCTTGCCGAGCTGAGGCCATTGCGCATCACCGATGCCTGCATCCGCGGCGATCTCCGGTCGTACCGACCGCAGAACCGATCCGCGTACTATTCCAAATGGATCGAGCGGCTCCGCATCGACAGGTTGCAACGCAGTCAGGTGTCGGCCCGAGAATTCCGCGCGACCGATCGAATCGCCGTAACTGCCGGCGAGCACCACGTCGAGCCCTTCGAGCGCTCCGACATCGGGCAAGGCATGCAGATGTACGGGCGCCACCTCGCAACCATGATGACCCACCCAGAGTACATTGCGCCAGAGCGACTCGGCCGTCAGCGGGAAGTGCTCCCAGTCCCAACCGAAACCGTCGGCCACCCGGCGCGCATAGAGGACGTCGCGGGTGTCGGGCAATCCCCAGGTCAGGGCGAGAACATCCGGCGCGCCACCATTCTCGAGCTGGATCTGCCGCAATACGCCGGCGACGATCCGACTATCCATACCGCCGCTCAGGAGCAATCCCACGCGACCGGCGCCGGCCACATATTCACGGCACTCTTCCAGCAGCGCATCGTGTAACGCCTCGGCTATTTCCGCGACCGGGGGCTTGCGTGTACCCGCCTCCGGCAGCGGCAACGTAGCCCAATCGTCCTCGTCGCCGGGTACGCTCATCCAGGGCGCGCGATTCAGGCCCGCAACCAATGTCCGGTCGCCCAGCAGATACTTGAAAGCCAGGTAGGCGACGACGGCCGCGGGGTCGATGGCGGGGGAGCCCGACACGCCCTGCAGGGCTGTCGCGAAATCCATGGTGGCAGGACGTCCTGCGGGGTCCAGGTATGGCGAATAGCCCCCCAAGTGATCCCAGTCAGGCTTGATCTGCCACGGTTCCCGTCGCGTGTTTCGCATCACGACGTTACCCCTGACACGTCCGACAGCAAGGCCGCGAGCCGCGGCGTGACGATGTCCATGCTGTAGTGGTTCTGCACCAGTTCAACGCCACGGTTGCCCAGGCGATGACGTAACGCCGCGTCATCGATCAAGGCAATCAGGGCCGCGACCCAGTCGTCTTCGTCCGCAGCCCCGTAACCGACCTCGTCCTGTGCCAAGACCTGGGCATTCATACCCACGGGCGTGACCACCACGGGTGTCCCGCAGGCCAGATAGAGCAGCATCTTGTAGGAGCACTTGCCGCGAGTCCAGTCGTCGTCGGCCAAGGGCATCAACCCCACGTCTAGAGACTGCAGGAACGGAACTTCGGAGCCCATGGACCACGGAACGTAGGTGACACGATCCGCCGGTAGATCGGGCATCGCGGGCCGACGATCAGAACTGATGGCCAGACGGGCGCGAGGCCGTTCGCGCATGACTCGTAACAGGGCCTGCTGCAGGCCGATGAGATAGGGGAAATTGGTCGACGTGCCGCTCCAGCCCAGCACGACGTCGCCGTCCTCGTCGGCACCCGGTCCGCCCGGTTGAAACCGTTGCGTATCGACGGCCGTGGGTAGAATCTCCACCCGGGGACAACGACTCCCGAACCAGTCGGCCACGAAATCGTTGCCGGCGATGACAGCGTCGACAAGACCGGCCAGCCGACGCGCGTAGGCGCCGCCGCGACGCATCCAGATTGCGTCGTCCACATCCAAAACCCGCGGCCGGCGCGTCAACGGCTCCAGGGTGACGAAGGTCGAAACAAGTTCGCGCGAAAAGAGGGTGACGTCCGCGCGCCAGGTCGATATCACGCCTGGAATGCGCCCGGCCACCGAGGCCGGGAACCAGAGTGGTCGCAGCAGTTTCGTGCGCGGCGGATGTTTGCGGACAGGCGCGGTACACCAGTGCAGATCGATACCCAGGTCTCGCAGCGGCGCAACGAACTGCCCCACACGAAAACGCGCACCAGGTACATTGCGTCCGGCGGTCAAGCCCATCACGCGAAGCGCATCACCCACGCCATCTCCGATCGACGAAGATCCCGCCGCGCGGCAGCACGAAGCCGAACATGTAGGTGTAGAGCAGCAGCAACATCATGTTGAAGCGGAAGAAGTAGGCGAAGGTGCTCATGAAGACGCCATAGCCGACCACACCATACACCAGGGTGTGCCCCCAGTAGGGACACCGACGCGCCCTCAGGTAGAGACGTGTCGAAATATGACCCAGCAGCCATGAGAATATCAGACAGCCGGTCAGCCCCCAGTCCCAGAAGACCTCGCCTGCGAACGCGTAGACGTTGAAGGGAGATACGCCCGTCGTGCTGAACGGCAAAACATGAGGCACGGATTCGATGATACCGAGACCGCTCAGCAGCTTCCAGAGCGGTTGCAGGGTGACGAAACCCCAGCGCGGCTGGTCCGGCATGATGCCCGTGATGACCGATTCGAAGGCCGGCCAGCTCCCCGTGAAATAGAGGTACGGACGCTGCAGATACGAGAACTTTTGCGACACTTCGCTTCCGGCGAATGAATTCGAGACAAAGACGTCGATACGGGCTGAATAGACAATGAAGAACATGAGCAGGACGCCGAGCGCCCCCATCAGATGCGCTGGGCGGAAACGATCCGGTCGCACAACGCTCCAAACCACCATGGCTCCGATGGTCGAGACGACGAGATAGCCCTTGATCCCGGACAGCAGCAGGCCAAACAGGGCCGATCCCACCAATAACAGGTCGAGGGGTCGCGTACGGCCGTGCAGATACCGAATCACGTGTATAGGCAGGACCAGGATGCCCAGCATGTTCAGGTAGCCGATGAACTGCATCTGGAACTCGTTCTGGAGCATCCAGATATTGCGAACCAATACACCGAATCCGAATTTCGACACCAGGATCATCGACGCCAGGATCCACCCGAACGTAGAGATGACGACCGTGATGTAGAAGAAATGATCGAGGTTGGCGAAGTCGGGTTTCGGGGCGGCCCGGAGACTTTCGGGCTTGAAACCTCGTCCCAGAGCATTGTGTGATCCCACGTAAAAAGCGAACATCGACCCAAGCAAAATCAGGTGCGTGGCGACACAAACCTCGTGATAGGCCAGCCACTTTATATGATACATGGCCATCGACAGGGCATTCATGCCAATGTACATGGTCAACGGCGAAAACCAGGTTCCGAACATACGTCGCGACAGGCGCACCGACACCAAGGCCACGGTTAGAAATACTACCAGCCAGGGAAAGTCCGCGTCCCTCATGCCTCACCTCCAACATTGGTCGGGCCGCGGTGCGCAGCGGCCATCCCCCGCACCACGATGAAAGCATACGACACGGTGACGGTCGTCGCGCCGCCCAGCATGGTCCAGGCCGCGCCCGTCATGCCGTACCGGGGAATCAAAAACCAACCCAGCGCCAGCAGAACGACCGTGTTGACGGAGTGTACTTTCAGCTGGGCGCCGAAAGCCCGCATAGCCGTTGCTGGAGCGCCGAGCAGGCTGCCCACATACGAGATCCCACCTGCGGCCATGATGATCAGGAACGTGTCGCCGTAGAGCGCATACTCGGGATCGTAGAGAAAGGACAGGATCGGCCCACCAGCCACTTTGGCCACACCCACGCCTGCGGCGCCGATCAGCAGTCCGACATACACCAACTTGATCACCGTCGCCCGGAACGCGTCCATGTCACCCGCCGCATGGGCGCGCGAAAGACGTGCGATACTGGACTGGGACAGGGCCAGAACCACCATGTTGCCGGCGATCACGATATAGGCCAGCGCCGAGAAGATACCGAGCATCTCCTCCCCGTGTCCGTTCTCGAGCAGTGTACGGGGGATGGTATTGCGCAGCTGGATCATCAGCATGACCAGCCCCAGCGGCAAGGCCGTCCACACGATGCCGCGCACGGACGGCATGCGCCAGCGCGGACGCAATCCGGCGAGAGACTCGCCCACGCCGCTCATGTGCGCACGGCAGCGGGGAATATCGAAAACCAACAACGGCACGACCCAGCCCGCCACCATGGCGCCAAGGGCGGGCAACAGATCCCTTGTCCAGTAGAATGCGCCTGCGAAGAGAGCCAGAGAGGCGATGCCCTTGATGATCATCGAGCGGGCGACGAGGTCCATGCGTTCGTTCTTCTGGGCATAACCATAGAAAATGTCGCTCAGGGATTCGACCCCGCGCGCCAGACCGAACAGCATGATGGCCGCGACCTGTGCGCCACTGTAGCCCAGAACGGCCGCTACCGCGATCACCGCCAAAGCCAAGGGAAACATGAGCAACCGAACACCGAGGTAGTCGCGGAATTCGTGTTCGTCCCGTGCGTCGGAAACCAGCACTGCCCGCAACTGCAGGTTGGCGAATACGAAAATGGGGGTGGCTACGGCAGAGGCCAGGGAAAAGCGGCCGACCAGACCGGGCGATCCCAGTTTCGTCAGCACGACCAACAGGCCCCACAGACAAGCGGCGTAGATGATATTCCCCGAGAGCGTCCACAGGAAGTTGTGACGCAAGGAGGGCACGTCCCGACTCATGGCGCCTCTTCCGGCGGCATCTCCACCCGATCCGCCGAAGGCCCCTGGTAATCCGGCGCCAGCA
>CAYYYS010000064.1:0-9287 GCA_964476155.1 uncultured Fibrobacteraceae bacterium | reverse complement strand
CCGGCGTGTACTTCGTCCGCGTGGAGACGCGAGACGGCGTCGATGCCCAGAAGATCTCGCTGATCAAATAGATCGGGAGTTGGAGGGAGGGAGGCCCCGGGCTGTTGTCCGGGGCCTTTATTATTCAGATTGGAGTTTATACGGGTAAACTCTTTCTACATCTCGTCACTATTCCCCATGTCCACGAGTACTCGCCAGTTCCCATCATCATCTTTGATCCAAATGTTGAGATATTTCCCAATGGAGGTCACCGCCCCGCCGTCCGCACCAGAAGACACCGTCGTATACCTCCCCCAGGTCCACCCCAAATCACCGCTCTTGGCCACGCCGCCCTCTTCGGGCGCCCAATCCAGGGTCAGCCCCGGCGCGCCCTCGAATCCGGCGGCGATGTTCGCTACACCACGCACCGGTCCACGCCCGGCCGGCAGCTGCAGCGCGTCGTCGGTCAGATAGGCGGCGAAAGCGGGGCCTGGTCCCTCCGCCCGGCTCAGGGCCGCGAGCGCCCGGTCGGCCTCCAGCAACGCCTCCAGATTGGCCTCGTCCTCATCCCCCAGAATCCCCAACCCCACCAGGGCAATCACCAGTACGATCCCGTATCCAATCAGCAATCTGCGCGACATTTCGGTTCCTTTCGTCGATTTTTCGCCCGGGCCATCCTATATGACAAGGCCGGATCGGCGCAACCGGCCATAAAACAATCATCTAGGGGGTTGAAACAAACCCGAACACCGTATTACTGTATTATGCAACTAATACAGTTCGCCTGCGTATGACACTCTCAGCGACGAATGACCACGGAAGGATCACACGCAATGTTCATCGTCCTGAGTCCCAACAGCGGCGTGCCCGTCTACCGGCAGCTGATCGAGCAGATCACGCTGCAGGTGACCGGCGGTCGGCTCGCGCCCGGCGACGAGATGCCGTCGACGCGCAACCTGTCATCGCAGCTGGGGGTGAACCCGATGACCGTTAGCAAAGCCTATGCGCAATTGGAGCGCGATGGGGTTCTGGATCGGCGGCCCGGCCGGCCGCTGGTAGTCGGCACCCTGGCGCCCGCACAGGCCCGCACCAAGAAGCGGGACCAGGTCCGCGAGAGTCTCGCGGCCGCCGTGACCACGATCAAGCAGCTCGACGTGCCCACCGACGAGGCCGTCGCCATGCTTCGCGAAATGCTCGACCGTCAGTCCGAGGAGAAATAGACATGTCCGTCCTGCAATTCAACGATATCCGGCGCGCCTTCAAACGGGGCGAGAACGTACTCGACGGGGTCAGCTTCGAAGTTGGCGAAGGCGAGGTCGTCGGTCTGCTCGGCCGCAACGGCGCGGGCAAGACCACGTTGATCCGCATCGCCATGGGCATGATCGAGCCGCAGCACGGAAGCGTGCGCGTCTTCGGGATGGATCCAACGCGCGATCCTATCGAGATCAAGCGCCGTATCGGCTACGTCAGCGAGGAGCAGACACTGCCCGGGTTCATGGCCATCGGCGACGTGATCCGGCTGCACCGCGGTCTCTTCCCCGGTTGGGACGACCTCATGGCCGAGGGACTCTGCGCCCGCTATCAGCTCGACTGGAACAAGAAGATCAGCAAGCTCAGCAAGGGACAGGCGCGGCAGGTGGCGTTGCTGTGCGCGGTGTCGCACAAGCCCGAGTTGCTGGTGCTGGACGAACCCGCCGGCGGTCTCGATCCCGCGGCGCGGCGCGATTTCCTGGAGACGTCGATCCAGCTGTTGAACGAGGCGGGGTCGACCATCCTCTTTTCGTCCCACCACATGAGCGACGTGGAGCGCATGGCCGGCCGCGTCGTCATGCTGCACGACGGCCAGGTGCTGCTGGACGATTCGCTGGACGAGATGCAGGAGAACGTCTCGGTGGCCATCGTGCCGCATACCGAGGGTCGCGCGGCCGCCCTGCAGCACATGCCCGAATGTCTGGGTGTTCGCGATCGCATCGAAGGTTTGCACGCGGTGATCCGTCTGGATCCCAAGCGGGCGCGCGCGGCCGTGGAGACGCACCTGCACATCGGCGAAGGCCGTTACGACCGTCTTGGCCTGGAGGAAATGTTCATCGAGATCGCGGATGGGCAATCATGATCCGATTGCTGTTGAGGCGTGACCAGGGCACCGACAACCTGTTTGCCCCCGCCTTGATCGGTCTGGGCGTGGCCGTGTGGATCAGCGCCATCGGCTCAAGTGAGAGTTCAGCTCCCCTGTTCAGTCCCGACAGCAAAACCCTCACCTGGCTCATGTACAATTTCACCGTGTGGGCCGTGCTACTGGCCGGATTGATCGGCTCACACTACTGGCTGCGGGCGCCGCGCCTCCACATGGCCCTGCCCATCGCGGCGCGTACGCTCTGGGTCGCGCGCATGATGTCCGTCTGTATTGGCTGCGGCGTAATCCTGCTGATGATGACCCTGGTCAACGGCGTGTCATATGAGGCCGGGCGGGGGCTGTTCGTCATTCCGGTCGTCTGGTTTGGCGCGCTGCGCGTGGCCTCGGTCTTTTTGTTGATGCTCATGTTGCTGCAAGCGCCGGCTCCGCGCCGCCGCAAGCTGGAAACGACACCCTGGTATGTCGCCTATACCATCATCCTCTGGGTGTTCGGTGCGCTGTTGCTGGTCTTCGGACCAAGGGGGGCATGGCTGACGGGACCGATGCTGGTCGCGGCGACGTTGATCGGATATCGCACCTGGCGTCATCTGCCGCGCGCTTTCCAGCTGGAGGCCACCGAGCCCGACGGGACCGTCGCCGATGATCCCCTCGCGCCCGGCCCCACCGAGATCATCGAGACGCCCCGCGCCGCCACCGCTTATCCACGCAACGGGTCCTCGCCGACCCTGCTGCACGTCACCCTGTTCCGGCTCATGCACAACCACTGGCTCGGATGGCTCTTCATCTTCTGCCTGACGATCTACGGTCTGATTCTGACCATCAATTATTACCGCGGCTCCGATACGCTGCTGGCACTGTTCTACTTCTTCATGTTCGTCTTCGGCGCCTGGAACCAGTCGATACTGCGGGTACATCCGGTGGACGCCTGGCCTATCTCGCGAAGGCTGATCTTCGCCCACGCCGTCCTGCCGATGATGATCCCCTGTCTGGTGGGCATCGGCCTGGGCGTGATCATCGAGGAGAGCAAGACCCGGCCCACGGCGATGATCCAGATCGAGAACGGCGAAATGGACGTGCCCTACGAATTCCGCGGGATTGCGCTGGACGGCGTACCACCAGCGATCACCACGCCCTGGGGCGAGACCTACACACCGAAGGGTACGCGTATCGTGCTCTGGAGCGACGCGGTGATCTACAACCCCTACGAGATCGGTCCCGACACCTCGCCGCGCCTGGACGCCCTGCAGATAGGCCGTGCCATGGCTGCCGTTCATGGCGACGCGCCGCCCGATCCGGCCCAATACGCCGACCTGGAAGTGGACGCTCCCGAAGATGAGAAAGACACGTACCGCGCCCAAGCCCTGGAGGATTCCCGCGGTCGGGGCTCGGATCTACGGACCAAGACGCTCGCCCTGTTGATCGTGCTCTTCATGCTCGTCGAATTCCCCCTGGCCCTGGTGGCGTCGATGACCTACGACCGCCGCGCGCTGGAGTGGATCCGGTCGAAAGCGGTCCTGGTCGGTGCCTTCGCACCGCTCACCCTCCTGGCGGTCCTGGCGCTGCCGACCCCCTTCACCGACACGAGAATCTGGGCGCAGGCGTCCTGGCTGATGATCACGTTACGCCGCTTCGCCGAGGCGCTGCCCCTGACGACGGCGCAGGTCTGGCTCGGCGTGGCCCTGGCCATGGCGCTCGGGTACGTGATCTTGCAGGAACGGTTTACGCGGCTGGAAGCGTCGCAGGCGCTGGTGAAAAAGAAGCTGCAGGCCGACTACTAACCCTGGGGTGATGTGGGCAGTCGCTCACATCAATAACAGGGTCACCTGGGGGGCCACAGGCAGTACCCCACATCAAAAATGGGGTACCACGTGGTACCGTGGATGTGGATAACCGGTCCGTAGTTGGGGAAGCCATCCTGACGCCGATCCTGTATAGTCGCCGCTCACAGACGAAAGCGGCCCCAACAGGAACACGGTGCTCATGGGACGAGTAAAGAAAGTCGATTCCAAGGAAGTCGGGCTCGATATCGGCCTGGTCCTGCTCAAGTTCTTCCTGAAGACCGACCACTTGCATTACGGACTCTTCACCGACGGCCTCGCCGGCGACATCGCCAACCTCAAGCAGGCTCAGGAGAACTACACGGAGCTCCTGGCCGGTCACATCGAAGACGGCGTAAAAACCATCCTCGACGTGGGCTGCGGCTCGGGCCAGTTCGCCCGAACCCTGCTCGACCGTGGCTACGCGGTCGACTGCGTGGCGCCGGGCCGTATCCTGCCAAAACGCGTCCGGGAGCTGCTCGGCGACGAGAGCGAGATCTTCACCTGCCGCTTCCAGGACCTCGAAACGGACAAGCGATACGACCTGATCCTGTTCAGTGAGAGTTTCCAGTACCTGCCCATGAACGAATCCGTCCCCGGCGCACTGGCGCTGCTGAATCCCGGTGGCTGCCTGATGATCTCCGATTTCTTCAAGACGCACGCACCGGGCGAATGTCTCCTGGGCGGCGGGCATTCGTTCCCGGAATGGGAGCAGGAGCAGACCCGCCACGCCATGGATCTGGTCACGTCCCGGGACATCACCGCCGAAACCGCGCCGACCATGGACATCGTCGACGCGTTCTCCAACGAACTGCTGCATCCGATCTGGGATCTGGTGTTCCTGCTCGCCGCCGACCGCTATCCAAAGCTCACGCGCTTCGTCCGCTGGAAGCTGCGCAAGAAGCTGGCGAAGATGGAGCGCAAGCACTTCTCCGGAATGAGGACCGGCGAGCAGTTCGCGATCCACAAGAAGTACATGGTCTATCTGTTCAGAAAACGCGGTTGAGGGGAAATCTGAACACCGAGATCGGAAGCCACAGTCTGTAGAAACATCTTCAGCCTTGACATCTCTTGTCGAAAACTGTACAAATCGGGAATAGGTGTCCCGATTTGTACGGAGGCTACGTCATGATTCCCAGAACCGCCACAGAACATCTATACCGCCTTACCCGAGGCTTTCCGATTGTCTCGGTGACCGGCCCGCGACAGTCCGGCAAGACGACCTTGGCGAGAGCAGCCTTCCCTCACCTGCCGTACGTGAACCTCGAACGGCCCGCCGAGTTGGCTTTGGCCGAAGACGACCCGCTGGGCTTCCTCGGCCATTATCCCGACGGCGTCATCCTCGACGAGATCCAGCGGTGTCCCCTGCTCTTTTCTTACCTACAGGCCGAAGTGGATGAGGACGGTCGCATGGGCCGCTTCGTGATCACCGGCTCGCAGCAGTTCGGCATGAACGCCCGCATCTCCCAATCCTTGGCCGGACGGGTCGGCGCCCTGACCTTGCTCCCGTTTTCGATCGGGGAACTCACGACGGTGGAGCGATGCCCCGATGCCCCGGACGATCTGCTCTGGCAAGGACTCTATCCACCGATCTACGACCGGGACGTTGATCCTACGACCTGGTACGACAACTACGTTCAAACCTATCTCGAAAGAGACCTCCGCGACTTGAGCGCCGTACAGGATCTCTCTCTCTTTCGACGCTTCCTGATGCTCTGCGCGGGCCGTACCGGCCAACTCGTCAACTATGCCTCACTGGCATCGGATGCCGGTGTCGATCCAAAGACCGCCCGTAGCTGGTTGTCATTGCTCGCGACCAGTTTCATCATTCAGTTGGTTGTTCCGCATCACCGAAATCTCAACAAGCGCCTTGTCAAATCTCCCAAGCTCTACTTTCTCGATCCGGGTCTGGCCGCCTCGCTGATCGGTGTGACCGACGTCACCCAGATTGCCGCGCACCCTCTGCGGGGTCCGCTCTTCGAGACCCTGATTTTCACGGAGTTGCTCAAGGCACGAGTTCATCGAGGGCAAAATCCCCGAATCACGTTCTGGCGGGATAATCACGGTCACGAAGTGGATTTTCTGATCGAAGGCGAGCATCAACTACATGGAGTGGAAGTGAAATCCGGCGCGACCGTCGTTCCTGGATCACTGAAGTGGCTGCGATATTTTGCCGATCTTGCCACAGAGTTGACTTGTCAGTTGTCACTCGTTCATGGTGGTGATCAGCAGGGTGAGAGTCATGGCATCAGACTTGTGCGATGGCCGGAAGTTGAATCGATCCTGATCGACCCATCCTGATCGACCCCGATTGACCTGAACCTGAATCGGTCGTATCATGGAAAATGCGCAATCATGAACCGCCCGGCCCGAGCGACCGGGCGGTTTCTTGACCGACACACGAACACCTGCGTGAATCCACGCATTTTTTTCGCAGCAGAAAGAGGCTTACATGTCCGCCACCAAGACCTCGGTCTTCCGGATGTTTCCCGGCGCCTTCTGGTCCGCCAACGTCATGGAGATCTTCGAGCGCATGGGCTGGTACGGCTTCTACGCCGTATCGAGCATCTACCTGACCGGCGCGATCGCCGACGGCGGGCTGGGCTTCAGCAGCGAGGACCGCGGCGTCATCCAGGGCGTGGTGACATTCTTCCTGTACCTGTTCCCCGCCGTGTTCGGCGCGCTGGCCGACCGTTACGGCTACAAGTCGATGTTCCTGGCCTCGACGGTGATCATGGCGCCCGCCTACGTCCTGCTGCAGTTCCCCACGAGTTTCTGGGGCTTCTTCGCCGTCTATTTCCTGGTGGCCATCGGGCACAGCATGTTCAAGCCGGTGGTGATCGCCACGGTTGCCAAAACGACCGACGAGAAAACCGGCTCGATGGGCTTCGGCATCTTCTACATGATGGTCAACGTGGGCGGGTTCCTCGGCCCCATCATCGCCGGCATCGTGCGCGGCTGGAGCTGGACCTACGTGTTCTGGGCTTCGGCGATCTGGATCGGCGTCCTGGCCCTGACCTGCCTGCTGACCTATCGCGACCCGCGCACCGCCGAAGACAAGGCGAAGACCGAGGATCGCAGCCTGGGCGAGATCATGCAGGGCATGGTGGAGGTCGTCGGCAACGGTCGTTTCTTCCTGCTGATCTCCGGCGTCCTGACGTTCCTGGTCATGGGTTCGAAGTGGTGGCCCTTCGGCCTGATCGGCCCCATCTCCCTGGGCTGGATCGCCCTGAACCTGATCGTCGACGTGTTCCTGCGCATGAGCGGGCGCAGCGCCGGGGTGGGTCCCTGGTTCCTGCAGCCCATGAAAGTGGGTGAAGGACGCTACATGGTCTTCCTGCTCTTGATGGCCGGCTTCTGGACCAGCTTCAACCAGATCTTCCTCACCCTACCCGAGTATATCCGCGACTACGGCGACACCACCGACGTGATCAAGGCCCTCACGCCGGCCGCGGGCTGGATAACCGGCATCTTCGAGTCGCTGGGCGTCTCGACGGTCAACTGGAGCCAGGGCGTCCTCGAAAACAACCAGATCAAGCCCGAACACATGATCAACCTCAACGCCTTCGGCATCATCATCGGCCAGGTCGCCATCTCGTACATGATGCGCAACGTGAAACCCCTGAACACGATCATCAACGGCGTCGTGGTGACGGTGATCAGCTTCCTGGTCTTCATCATCGGCATGAGCGGCTGGATCATCGTGGTCGCGATCCTGGTCTTCTCGATCGGCGAGATGATGGCCAGCCCCAAGAGCAAGGAATACGCGGGCCGCATCGCGCCGCCGGGCAAGGTCGGCATGTACATGGGCTACTTCTACTGGTGCACCGCGCTGGGGCATCTGTTCGGCGGTTTGCTGTCGGGTGTTATGTACGGGCACTTCGGACCGGTGGAGCGCGGCGGGATCGACAAGCCTGATGTGATGTGGATCGTGTTTGCGATTTTGGCGGCGTCGACGGCGGTGGGGCTGGTGTTTTATGATCGCTGGGTGAAGGCGCATCCTGTTCAGGAATCGTGAAGTTCGCCGAGCCGCTCGTCCGCGGCACGTTGATCAAGCGCGAGAAACGCTTCCTCGTCCACGTTCAGTTGGGCGACGGCCGCGAAGTCGTCGCCCACACCAACAACACCGGGACCATGCTGGGCTGTAATACGCCCGGCAGCCCGGTGTGGCTCTCCCCCGCCGACAAACCCGAACGCAAATTGAAGTGGACCTACGAGCTGATCGAGGCCGACGGCGTGCTGGTGGGCATCAACACCATGGTGCCGAACCGGCTGGCGCAGGAGGGTGTGGAGGACGGCGTGATCACCGAGCTGCAGGGGTACGACAGCCTGCGACGCGAAGTGCGTTACGGTGAAAACTCGAGGATCGACCTGTTGCTCGAACGCGGGGCCGACCGCTGCTGGGTCGAAGTCAAGAACGTCACTCTCACGCGCAACGGCACAGCCCTCTTCCCCGACGCTGTGACCGAGCGCGGACGCAAGCACCTGCGGGAGCTCACGGCCCAGGTGGCGGCCGGCGATCGGGCGGTCATGCTGTACGTGGTGCAGCGAGCCGATGCCGAGCGTTTCGCGCCGGCGGACGATATCGATCCGGCCTACGGGACCGCGTTGCGCGAAGCCGTAGCGGCCGGCGTCGAGGCCCTCTGCTACCAGGCCGACGTGACGACGGCGCGGATTCATCTGGCGCGATCCCTGCCGGTGATCCTATGATCCGGGCGGAGGATCACATGGCCCACACACCACTCATCCGCATCGCCGTCAGCGCTTGCCTTCTCGGCGAACGCGTCCGCTACGACGGCGACACCAAGCCTCACGTCTGGGTGCGCGACGATCTGTCGCGCCTTGCCGAACTGGTACCCCTCTGCCCCGAGACCGACCTGGGCATGGGCGTGCCGCGCGAACCGGTGGACCTGATCGGCGACCCGGCAGCGCCGCGCATGGTCGGCGTGAAGTCGGGCGAGGATTGGACCGAGCGCATGAACGCCTGGTGTCGGCGGCGCATTGTGGAGTTGATGGCCGAGGGGCTGGACGGGATCGTGCTCAAGAGCCGCTCGCCCAGCTGTGGCGTGGACAGCACGCCGGTCTATCCCGAACGCAACGCCGACCCGTCCTACGGAAACGGACTCTTCGCCTTGGCCCTGCGCGAAATGTGCCCGGACCTGTCGATCATCGAAGACGAGGGCCTGGACGACACCACCGCACGTGACGCGTTCCTGGAACGCGCCCGAACCCATGCCAAACACCGTCTGAATCAGGAATAATCGATCGCCACCGCGATCATCAAAAACACCGCCGACAACCCCATCAGCAGCCCCCACAACGGCAACATGAACCGCAGCCACCGCCCGTAGGGAATC
>CAYYYS010000063.1:0-9535 GCA_964476155.1 uncultured Fibrobacteraceae bacterium | reverse complement strand
TGCCGGAGGGCTTCTTCATACATCGATCAGAATTTTATCTTGGACAGGTGTGCACAGGCCCAGGCCGAACGCGACGCCGATTCCGGAGCGAGCGAGAAGGCCGAAACAGCCCCGGCTGAACCCGCCGCGCCATCAAAGCCGGTGTCCTTTGCGGAAAAAACCAAAAACTACTTCGTGAACCACCCGCTGCGTGATCTCAAGTTCACCTTCTTCATATTCGCCCTGATCCCGGTGCAGACCCTGTTCACGTACAACTGGCTGATCCTGCCCCAGTACATATCACGCGCCTACGATGGGTTCATCGGCGAAAAGTACGAGTTCTTCTCGAACCTGAATCCGCTGCTGATCTTCATCATTCTGCCGATCATCGCGGCCGCCACGACCAAGAACAAGATCTACAACCTGATGCTCGTGGGTACGTTCATCATGGCGGCGCCGGCCTTCTTCCTGGCCTTTGGCACGAACGTCTACACGCTGCTGGCCTACCTCTTCGTCATGACCGTCGGCGAAGCCATCTGGCAGCCCCGCTTCCTGCAGTTCGCCGCGGAGATCGCGCCGGAGGGCCGCACGGGCGAGTACATGGGCGTGGCCCAGTTGCCCTGGTTCCTGACCAAGATGCTGGTGCCCCTCTACTCGGGTCACATGATCCAGCGCTTCTGCCCCGCCGAGGGCGCGCGCGACCCGGAGCGCATGTGGCTCTACTTTGGCCTCATAGCCATGATGTCCACGGTGATTCTGGTCGTGGCCAGGGGTTGGGCGGCCAAGGATTTCAAGGTCAAGGCCGACTAGTGCCCTGACAAACAGGAAATTGGGGGTTGGCGGGCTCACGAGTGGTCAGATGCAAGACGCGCGACCGCAGGACTAGCCGCAGCTAATTCAAGGGAGTGCAACGCCGCAGATGGCCGTTCGTGAGCCCGCCAACCCCCGATTTCCTGTTTGACAGAACACTAGCACACATACGGTTCTACAGCGAAGGAGGATGCCCGCGGGCATCCTCCTTCTGATTTTCATCGGACCGACGACTCAGTCGTCCCTGGACTTCCGCATCCTCTGACCGTAACCGTAGTACTTGTGATCGAAGTAGTAGGGCAGCACCTGGGCGAGGTTGTTGGCCACAACGCCGATAATGTTGGTACCGACACTCCGTAGGATGTTGACACCGCGCTCGCAGATGTCGCGGGGCGTCCGGCCGGCCAACACCAGGTAGATGGCGCCGTCGACGACCGACACCAGTTGCAGGGGGTCGCTCACGAGCACCACGGGCGGACAATCCAGAATCACGATATCGTAATCCTGCTTGATGTCTTTGAATACGGTCCGCACCCGATCTTCCTGTAGAAGCTTGCTCGGGTTCTCACCGGCCTGTCCCGCAGGCAGGAAATCCAGATTCGCCAGGATGGTCTTGTGGGGCTGCACGTCCGCATTGTCACCGCGCAGCAGCTCCGCGAAACCGGGAGCCAGGCCGGTGCCGAAGACCGTGTGCTGAACCGGGCGGCGCATGTCTCCGTCGATCAGCAGAATTCGCTTCTGCATGTGATGGGCAAGAACCTGCGAGAAATGCAGGGCGAAAAGACTCTTGCCCTCCCCCCGCTCGGAACTCGTGATCATGATGCAGCGCTTGCGCTCCAGATCCAGTTCGCGGTTGATGCGGATCATCACGCGTCGCAACTCGATCGCCAACGGCGATTCGATGTCGAAGTCCAGTCCCTTGCGCTTCTTCATCGTGACGAACTCTCCCGTGTCTGCTTCATGACCCGATCCTACTGGAAGCGGGGATAAACCCAGAGCAGCCCCACGGCCGCCAGGGTCAACACACTCACGACGATGGTGAACCAGAGCAGTACCCGCCGGCGCCGCAGATTCTCGAAGGGCCCGTCGTCCACGATCGGCAGCGCACCGATCACCTTGAGCTTCAGCACCGACTCGATCTGTCGGACCGACTTGAAGGAGCGGTCGAACATCTCGGCCATCAGCACCAGCCCCACGCCGATGGCCAACGCCAACGCGAAGCCCATCATTGCGAGCTTCTTCTTGTCCGGCTCGACAGGCCCCAGCGGGACGCGGGGATCACGTCGCACTTCGATGCGATACCCGATTTCCGACATGCTCGCGGCCAGGCTCAGGTTCTCGCGCGAAATGTCCTGCTCGATGTTCTGCAGTATGTCCTGTGCGGTCTCCACCTCGCTCTGCAATCGATTCAGGTTGGCGGCCTGTTCGGGTTGACGCGTTACGAAGGTGCGGAAGTCCGCGACCTCGCCGCCGAACCGGTTCGCGGCAAAGCTCAGGGCCTGGTGATACTGAAGCGCATAGAGGTAGATGGTGACTGCACGCCGATCGGCTCCGTCGAGCTGCGGATGATCCTCCAGGACCCGTCGTCCCAGGTGGGCGTCCAGCGAGAGGCGCATCGCCCCGAGCAGGTTCTGGGCTTCGCTGCTCTGTCGCCCGGTCAAGGTGGCGACGATCTGATCGTATTCGAGATCCGAAACGTCGCGCACGAGCGACAGCACGTCCGCCTCCATGGCGACGCGGTCGGCCACCTGCTGGACGGACGGCAGCACATCGCGGGCCGCCTGCCTGGTTTGCGGGATGTCGGTATTGCCGAGCGTACCGACACGGCGATTCACGTCGGAGATCAGTCCTTCGGCCAAGGGCAGATTCTGTTCGTTGACCGGATTGCCCACGAGCGACGTGGAGAGCATGGAGCGCTGGAATTCCGTCAGACGTTCCTGGCCGTCCTCCAGTTGCTCGATATAGAGGGTCCGCTGTTCGTTCAGAAAGCCCAGAGAGGTCGTCGATCGCTCGAGACGTCCCGCCTGCTCTTCCTTGAGAAAATTCTCAAGGACCTTGGTGGCGAGCCGGAAGGCCAACTCGCGATCGGTATGCCGCACGCCGATGGTGAAGATCTGCGGATCGGCATTATTGACCCGGAGGCTCTTCTCGAGGACCGTGACCATCTTGTCCAGGTACACGCCATTGGCAGGCTGTCCCGACGGGATGCCCTGGGACGAGGCAAGATCCGGCATCATGTCGGCAAGACCCAGGTTCAGATCGACCAACACACGTTCCAGAAAGACGGGACTGGTGACCATGGTGCGAATCAGGGTCATGGTCTCGCGGTCGGCATCACGGGAATTCCGGTATCGCGGCATACCCTCGGTGATCGTACGCGACGCCGTGGCTTCACGAATCACACGCAGTTGTCCTGCGGAGAACCAGATGGGCTGCATGGTCTTGATGGCCACATAGGCCATACCCAGACAAACCACGAACGGTATGATGAACAGCCACTTGCGCCGCAGGAACGTGCGCAGGAGATCGGCCGGGTTGAAGCCGCCGGACTCGTCCAGTTCGTCGTCCGAATAGGAATCCATCGTCATTATTAAGCCTCGATCTTGCTGGTCGCCCCAGAGTGTGGGGAGTTTTGGCACCAAATCACGCTGAAGTTAGCGCAAGTGGCCCTTTATATCAATCTCACATCAACCACGCGCCCACCATCGTTTACCCGGATGAGCCGGATGTCGACGCTGGTTGACGCTGTCCCTGGAGGTTGGCGACATGATTCTGGCTTGGCGTGTCCGTATATGTTCATTACTACCGCTACTGCTCGGTGCGATAATGATGACGACGGCTTGCGACTCTCCGATCGACCGGGTCGTCTTGCCGTCGACGACGGTGATTCTGAGGGAAGGCCACTTCCCGCCTGAGTTGACGACAGTGTTGAATACTCCCGACGGCGAGTCGGACTGGATCTGGTCCAACCCGGCCACGGCGCAAACACGATCGGCCCGGCTGTCGATCGCGGGCGACAACTGGGCCTGGCGACTTGCCAGCGACGATGATGTCCTTCCGGCCGTTTTCACACTCACCCCCGCTCAACCCGACGTGTGGCACGAGTTCGAGATCCGCCCCGATACACCCGCGCCCGGCGTCTGGTTCCCCCTGCGACGCCAGGCGGTTACTTCACCCTACTACTACGACCTCGTGCACTTGCTGCAGGAACTGACGGCGCCCCGTTTCGACCAGCACGTCACCCACTGGTACCGCACCCCGGTTCCCGTGAGTGCCGACTCGGCCGTCAGCGGCGCCGTGGATCTGCGCGCCTGCTTTCGCGCGGCGATCGCCATCTGGAACGAGAGTGAGGACACGCCGTTGTTCTCGTGGGAACCCGAAAACGCGCTGGGCGCGCACCTGCTGCACCTATCAGGTGGAAACCTCAGTCCGCCCATGAGCGCCAATCTCGTCCAAAGGGACGACCAGGGGCGGGCGCTCCGTTTGCGCATCCGGGTCGGTGACACCTACGACGATCCCGTGGATGAACGCTACGCCATACGTGGCTTCGTTCACGAGTTGGCCCATGCGTTACTGCTGTGGGGACACAGCCTCGATCGCAATCATATCCTCTGCCGCTACGGGCCCATGGTCGAACGGCCCGCCGCCGATGAGCGGAGGGCCGTGGCTTTGTTGCAGGCGTTGCCGGCGGGCATGGACCTCGGCCGGTACGGTCGCTCAACGGAAATCGAGGCCCCAGGGCATCAAGGCCAATAGACGACCGTCACACATCTCGGCCTGGTACAGGAGACCGCCGGCCGCCAGTGATTCGAGCTCGGGCCCCAGGGGAGACAAGGATGCGGAGACCGCAGTTTCCTGCAGCGCCCTCAGGACCATCCGTTCCAGCAACCCGAGCTGTCGCTCCCGGGTCCGCAGTGTCAACGGTGCATCCGCAGGCTCTCCCAGCAGTCTGCGTACCGAGTCCAGGGCCCGATCCAGACCACCAAGTCCGTCGACCAGACCGGCTTCTACCGCTTGCCGGCCGGTCCAGACACGACCCTGCGCGACCGCGTGAACGGCGTCGCGATCCAGGCCGCGCCCCTCTGACACGCGCGCGAGAAATCGTCCGTAGAAAGCATCTAGGTGGGTCTGCAACAACCGGCGCTGGTCACGATTGAAGATCTCGTGATCGCTGAAGAGCAACGCGTTCTCGCCACGCGTGACGAATTCGCGGCGGACCCCGATCTTCGCGAAGAATCCATGGCGATCGATCTTCCCCGCGAAGACGCCGATAGACCCGGTCAAGGTGCCGGGAGACGCGAAGATGGAATCGGCCCCACAGGACACGTAATAACCGCCGGAAGCGGCGTAGCCGGACATGGACACCACAACCGGCTTCAGGAGCCGGGCCTCGGTCACCTCGCGCCAGATCACGTCGCTGGCGCTGGCCGAGCCGCCGGGGCTGTCCACGCGCAGCAGGATCGCCTCGATCCGTTCGTCCTGCGCGGCGTCACGGATCCGCTCGGCCACCGTGTGGCTGCCGGCCGTCGACCCCTGCCAACCATCGGAAGACTCGCCATCGACGATGGTGCCGGACACATGGATCAGCGCCACATCCGGCCCGCGACTCTTGCCGCCGGCGAGGATGTAGTCGTTCATATCGGTACGGCTGTCGTCGGTGAAGGCGAATTCGTCTAATTCGGGAAAATAAAGCAAAGTGTCCGCCAGACCTGCCACGACCGCGCTCCGGGCGTCCAACAGGCCCCGATCCACCACTGCGGCGGCGACATCGCGTGACAGCCCTCGCCCGTCGCAAATGACGTCCAGCAATCCCTGGTAGTGATCATCGACGATGGATTCGATCATCTCGCGATGGGGATCCGATGCCGACGTGCGCGTCAAACTCTCCGGCGCCGACTTGTAGCGCCCCACATATACGAAATCCGCTTCCATGCCCAATTTATCGAGTGTGTCCGCCAGAAAACTCATCTCCGCGCTGGCGCCGGTGATCATCAGGGCGCCCTCGGGAGGCATGGCCACGATGTCCGCCGCGGAAGCCAACATGTACTCGCGCGCCCCGGCGTTGGTCAACCAGGCCGCCACGGGCTTGCCGCTCGCCGCGAAACGGGCGACGCCGTCGCGCAATTCCTCGAGCTTGGCCCAGTCCATGGGCGCACCATCGATCTGGATCAACAAGCCGGTGATTCCGTCATCCCGGGCGGCGCGTCCCAGGGCACTCGTCACCTCGGCCATCACGGGTCGATAGCCTCGCATGACGAGGCCGACGGGGCTTTGATCGCGCCGTTCGGCATAGGCGCCGTCGACATGCCAATGGAGTACGCCACTGGTGGGACCGATCGCGTCCTGGTCCAACTGGCGCATGAGCAGCCAACCCGCCGTCAGGATGCCGCCCGCCATGATGGCGAGCACGATGATTACGATCCAGAATTTCTTCATCTCGTCCCCTGTTCATGTCGGGTCGGCAGCGTCACGCAACGGCCGACGAAAGCGGCCAGGGCGCGTCCGGCCCGATCAATCTTTCGGAATACCGGTATCCCCGCGGCCTCGACCCGGCGGCACAAGGGATCGTAGAGTGCACCGGAATCGATTACGACCACGGCCGGTTTGTCGGATCCGGCCAGAATCCGGATAAACGACTCCGCCTGGGAATCGGGGCTCGTGAGATCCTCACGATGTCGACCGTCGGGATCGGCGGGCAGGTTATTCAACCCCGGCGTGACGGGCACGGACGAGATGATGGCGCAGTCGATCTCCGGACTCGCCATGATCGCCGCGATCGAGTGGGCGTAGGCCGCCGTGTTCGCCATGGGCGTGGCGTCGACCGGATTGTCGCGATGGGCAAAGCTGGGCAACACCTCGTCGAGCGCCGCTTTGACCTCGTCCGGGAAAGGCTTCAGGGAGAATCCGTCCATCACGTCCATCATCACCGAGCATTCGAAACCCGCGTTGCTCATGGCGCCGAGCCGATTGCCCCGGGCCGGACGGGACATGAGCATGGTGAAAGTCATGAGGAGATCCTCGAAAGCCTCGAGGGTTTCGGCCACCAGCACGCCCGCTTCTTCCAGACAGGCCTGAGCCACGTCGTAGTCACCTGCCAAGGATGCCGTGTGACTCGCGGCGGCCTGGGCGCCCAGTTCGGTCTTGCCCGCCTTGAAAACGATGACCTGCTTGCCCAAAGCCGCAGCCTCGCGGGCATAGTGGATAAACCGGTCCCCGTCACCGGGTTTGAACCCCTCCACATAGCAAGCGATGACGTTAACGTCGTCCACGGTCAGGAAATGAGCGACAAAATCGGCGACGGTCAAATCCATCTGGTTGCCGAAACTGATGCTTGCGCAGGGATTGATCACACCGTCGTAGTTGCTGGCGAAGGTCACCAGATAGGCGCCCGACTGGCTCACCACGGCCAGGTTGGCGCCGCTGCTGGCTTCGGCGAATGCCAACTTGTAGGACGGTAAAAAGAAGGTATTGTACTGGTCGCGGCTGACAATCCCCAGACAGTTGCCGCCCACCAGCACGGGGCCTCCGTCACCTTTCGCGTGTCCCTCGGCCAGCTTGGCCTCGATCTCGCCCGCCAGATCAGCGTTGCCGGACTCGGCAAACCCGCCCGGGATCAGGATGATCGACGCGGCGGCGTCCAGGTCCACGATGTCGGCGATGGCTTCACGCGCGCCCTCGGCGGGAATACACACCACCGCCAGATCCATTTTCCCGGGCAGATCGGCAATGTCCGGAACGCAGGGCACACCGTCTATCTCCGACACCTTGGGATGAACCACGTACAGATTCTCGGCGGAGATCCCGTGCGAGTGCTGCAGGTTGTTCATGATGAGGCGGCCGGGATTATGCCCACCCGCGCTCACGCCCAGAACCACGGCGCTTTGGGGTTTCAGCAGATTATCCAGCAAGGCCAGTGGCCGATCGGGTACGGGCCACTTGCGCCGGGATACGAGCCCGACGCCATCGATGGCCACAAGCTCCCCGTTCCGCACAACGGCGGGATTGATCTCCAGTTCCTCGAGGGTCGGCACGCCGGCGACTGACGGCCCAAAGGCCGACGCCAATCCGGCCAAAGCCATGATCGGATCGACCAGTCGTGCCACATCCAGAGGCGGATCACCGTAAAGTCGCGACGGACGGCAAAGCAGGGAAAGCAACGGATGACCGGAGATGACATCCGCAACCCGTTCGCGGGTGAGCCCTGCGACCGGCAGGATCAACCGACTGCGGCCGTCCGTGCCTTCGCCGTACCACTCGGTCAGCACACCGCCCAGCCCAACGATCACCAGGGGGCCGAACGCGTCGTCCTGTTTGACGCTCAACAACAGCTCCTGCCCCGGTACGTTGGCGCCGTGAGTAACGAACTCCGTGGCCAACACGCCCTCGCAGGCTCCGGGCGCGGCGGTTTGCAGATTCGCGATCATTTCATCGGCCGCCGCGAGCAGGTCGTCGTCGCAACTCGGATCCAGGATATGGACGCCGTCCAGGTCGCTCTTGTGGAGAATTTCCCGGCCGAGGATCTTTAACACGAGTCGCCCCGTATCGGCGTAAAGCGCTCTGGCGTCCTGCGCCCACGCGCTTCGTGTTGCGCTATCCGCCGAAACCGGCAACACGGCAGACCGGCACGTCCTTAACCCGGCAGTCCGCAATAGTCTGTAGATCTCTGCTTCGTTGATGCGACCGACCGTGTTGTCGGTATCACCCTCGGTGAGCGACGCCAGGACATCCACGAGCAATGCCCCAACAGTCCCTGGTTGCGTAGATTTCACGCTAAACTCTCCGGTCTGATCGATTGGCATCGGACGCACCCGCGGGGACGAGCCACCGCAACAGGATCAGGTAATCCGTCAGAAGCCCAGCCCCGCGGAGATCGTGACGAAATTCGAATCACCAACATGGTGCCAGAGAGCCTTGACCTCAATAAGTGCCAGCTTGGTACCAGTGCCGATCACGATGACGGCTTCAACGGCTTCAGTATCCGGCTTCAGATCTATGCCGTTGAACTTGACGCTCGGCATTGCATAGCCCAAACCGCCATGCAGCATGGGGCCGGCGGGAATGCTCAAGGTGGCGGTGGCCAGAAGCTCCAGATAGGAGACGCTGGTATCATCGCCGGGGCCGGGCATCCGACTATAGATCACAGTCGGACCGGCGGAAAACGTCAAGGGGACAATGGGGAAGTGCATGGACACGCCACCGTGATAGCCCATGTCGGCGCCGTCGCTCAGGTCACCCATGGGCATGGTTAAGCCGGCGAAGAGCTGTGAGCCGGCCACGGCGGGAACGGCAAGTACCAGACAAAGAACGAGTAGCACCAGGCGGGGAAGATGTCGTACGAGGTGAGGCATTAGAGTCTCCTTTCTCAGCTGCCTAGGAAACAGAATTTCGTTCGGCGCACAGTCTACAACAACATTGGTGAATCGTAGACAAAAAAAGGGGGCGTCGGCTTTTCAGCCGACGCCCCGAAGAATCCGGCAGCGTCCTACTCTCCCACACAGTCACCCGTGCAGTACCATCGGCGCAACGACGTTTCACTTCTGTGTTCGGAATGGGAACAGGTGGTTCCATCGCGCTATAGCCACCGAAAATACGGTGTCGTTAATGACCGAATATAGAGGGCATCAGAAGACACATCTTTGCAAACAATCCGCCGCGACTTTCCCCACGGGGGGAAAGAAGATGATTAAGCCGCACGGCTTATTAGTACTGCTCGGCTGAACACATCACTGTGCGTACACCTGCAGCC
>CAYYYS010000062.1:0-10024 GCA_964476155.1 uncultured Fibrobacteraceae bacterium | reverse complement strand
ATGGCGACCCAACTCGGATCCACGACGCGGATCAGCATGTCGGCGAAGGTCGGGCCGATCACCGAGTTGGCGTAGGTGTTGGGATGGCTGTCGGTCATTATGTACGGTCGCCGGTACTCGGAGCGCAGCGTGTTGCGTTCCGGGAGGGACGGGTCGTCGGGATACGCCAGGGCGTCGAAGAGATCGAAGAAAGAGATGTTGGGATGGCCGTTCATGAACGTGGGACCCTGCAGCCAGTCGTAGAACGTTCGCGCGCGGTCGGCCTCGGCGTTGGTGATGTCCTCGGGACGCCGCGGCGGACCGGAGACCAGGATGAACCGCTTGTCGGGGAACTGGTCCATCACGTCGCGGATCTCCAGGTACCAGCTCTGGTAGGAGGCGATCTGACCATCGCTCGTGATGTCGCCGGTCGAGTGGTCGTTCTTCAGCACGATCACGTCGTGACGGCTGAAGAGCGAGTCCCGGAACGCGCTGTCGTTGCAGAAAATCTCGTAGTAACCCGACGGTTCGATGTTGTTGGCTTCCACGCCGTACGACCAGTCGGGATAGACCGTGCTGTCGGGTTCGATGATGCCGGTATAGGTGTTGCCGCTGTGGTAATCGTGATCCCACAGCTCGATGGCCGTGTCGTGCCGCTCGTTGTGGAGTGAGATCAGACTGCGCACACCGCTGTCGCGCATCATGTTCCGGCCCGTGGAGTGGTGGACGAACATGTAGTTGTCGCCGGGGATGGGCCGTTGCCGGACCACCACGAAATCCTGTTCGTCGTGTACCGTGGGTAGGCCGTCTTCCCAGAGGGTCAGGGTCAGGTCGTAGCGTCCCGCGTCGCGGTAGATGTGTCGGACCGTTTCCAGATCGGGCGTGATGGTGATGGTTTCCCCGTCGCTGAAATCAACCTGTACCGAGTCGGTGCCCGGACTGAAGGTCCAGTGGATGTCGACGCGGTCTTCGTTGTAGATGTCGGTCACGGGTTCGTGCCAGAGAGTCTGGACGGAGCCGGCGTAGAGGGGTGTGCAGAGCAGGGCCAGCGTGAGCAGTCCCATGAATCGAATAGTCCAGGATATCATAAAGATGGGCGCCTCTGTTGGTTCGTCCATGGTTGCGATCATTTTGCGTAAAGGGAATCCAGAGTATACCACTATCGGGGTCAAATGTCGACTGTTGCAGGTATCTATAGGGACCGGTGCAGCAGGATTTTAGCGATCGAGGCCCATAGACGGCGATCCCAGGGGCGTTGCGCGAAGGCGCGGCCGAAATCGGCGACAGCCCCGGTTCGCTCCCCCTGCCGTCTTCGCCAGAGTGCGCGTGAGACATAGGTGTACGACCAGGCCCGGCGGCGGGCCGCTTCGCTCACGCTGTCGGGGTGGTCGGCGAGGAAGCGGTGCATCAGCTTGAAGGCGTTGTCCAGGCGTTCGCCGGTGCGGTGGGACATCTGGCCCGACCAGATCCGGTAGTCCACGAGGATGTCGGGCAGGTACAGGAAGTCGTGATCGACGGATATGCGCAACCAGAGATCGAAGTCGATACCCATCGACAGGGCTTCGTCGAAGCCGCCAGCCGCGTCGATGATCTCGCGGCGGACCAACGCGGTGGGGAAATGGACGAAGTTGTCCACCAGCAGCTTGTCCGTGATGCGACCGCTGTAGGTGGCCGGCCGGTCGGTCGCGATGGGACGACCCTCGCCGTCGATGAACTGGAAGTTTCCGTAGACCACGCCGACCGTCTCGTCCTGGAAATGGGGCAGTTGCAGCGCGAGCTTGTCGGGGCGCCACAGGTCGTCGGCGTCGCAGAAGCCGATGAAATCGCCCGAAGCCTCGCGAAGGCCGTGGTTCTTGGCCACCGTTTGTCCCGCGTTCTCCTGGCGCACGATCTTGACGCGCGCGTCATCCGCATAACGGGCCAGCACGTCCTGCGTGTGGTCGGTGGAGCCGTCGTCCACGACGACGCATTCCACGGCCGGATGGGTCTGCGCCAGCAGCGAATCGATCGTGTCGGCCACGTAGTTGGCCATGTTGTATGTGGCGGTGATTATGGAAACCAGCGGTGTGTCGCTCATCGTCTCTCCGGATCCTCTCATGATGGACTGATGATCTCCGCGGAAGATCAACCAACAACGATGTTTTGTCGAGAGCGGGAAACATCTTTCGATCCCGTCGGTCGTGTGGCAAACTGGCGCCGCGTAGTGTCTCCACCGAACCCTCGCCCATCGTTCGGGCCTGGGCCGGAGTCCGCGTTGACTACGCCCGGACAGGGAATGGGAGAGGAACATGGCCTCGCAGAAGGTGCTGTATTGCATCGAGACCATCGGTCGCGGTGGCACGGAGAAGCAGCTGGTCGGTCTGATCAACAGACTCGACCGCTCGCGCTTCGAGCCGCTGCTGTGCACCCTGCGGCCCTCGAGCGATTACCTGGACGAGGTGGACTGCCCGTGTCTGGAACTGGGCCTGAAACGGATTCTGTCGCCCGGCGGCATGGCGGCATCGCGCCGACTGACGCGTTTCATCAAGACCGAAGGCGTCGCGATCGTCCAATCGTTCTTCCAGGATCCGACCTTGTTGGCCATGCCCGCCGCGCGGCTGGGCGGGGCGGCCGTGCGTTTGATCTCGTTTCGTGATTTGGGGTTCTGGCGTACGCCCACGCAGGAATTCCTGATGCGTCGGGCCTATCCGTTCGCAACCGGTTATATGGCCAATTCGCAGGCCGTCAAGAACATGGCCTGCCGCAGTGATCGGCTGGATCCGAGCCGGGTTAAGGTCATCTACAATGGTGTCGATACCAATGAATACCGGTTCGAGGAGCATCTCGAATCGGACGTGGCGATCGGGATCGTAGGCAACCTGAACCGGCGTGTGAAGAGGACGGACCTTTTCCTGCGTGCGGCGGCGCGCGTGCTTGTGCGTCATCCCGGAGTGACGTTCCATGTGATCGGGGACGGAGAGTACAGGGCCGAGTACGAAGAGCTCGCCGTGGCCCTGGGCATCGCCCGTAGTACGGTGTTCGCCGGTCGCATCGAGGACATTCCCGAGTATCTGGGCCGGCTGGCCGTCGGCGTCATGTGCTCGGACTCGGAGGGCTTCAGCAACGCCGTCCTGGAGTACATGCTGCGGGGGTGCGCCGTGGTGGCGACGTCGGTGGGCGGTAATCTGGAAGTCGTGCGGGACGGCGAGACGGGATTGCTGGTCCCGCCCGCCAACGATGTGGCGTTGGCCAGTGCCATGTCGCGGTTGGTGGAGGAGAAGAAGACCCGGCTGATGCTGACCCTGCGGGCACGCGCTGTTGCCGAAGAGGGTTTTGACTGGGACGCCTGCGTGGGCGGTCACCAGGAACACTATGCGCAGGAGCTGCGCGCGGCCGGAGTGGTTTGAAGGTGGAGTGGATGGCGTTAATATTCTATTTATGCCTGATCCTGCTGGTGTACGTGTACGCCGGCTACCCCCTGCTCTGTGCGCTGATCGCCTGCGTGCGCAGCCGCGGTGTTCAGGCCGCCGCCTATACGCCTTCGGTGACGATCGTCATCTCCGCCTTCAACGAGGCCGACTGCATCGAGCAAACCCTTCGCAACAAGGTGTCGTTGGACTACCCGGCGGACCGGGTGGAGATCATCGTCGTTTCCGACGCGTCGGACGACGGCACCGACGACATCGTGCGCCGCGTGGCCGACGAGAGCGACGGCCGTATTCGCCTGTTGCGACAGGAACCGCGGTCCGGGAAGACCAGCGCCCTTAACCTGGCGGCGGCCCAGGCCGGTGGCGACCTGATCGTCTTCTCCGACGCCAACTCGCTGTACGGACCGAGCGCCCTGACACATCTCGTGGAACCCTTCGCCGACCCCGAAGTGGGTTATGTCACCGGCCGCATGGTCTACAAGGCGCCGGACGGTTCGTTGACCGGCGAGGGATGTTCCGCCTACATGCGCTACGAGAACACGCTGCGCGGCCTCGAGACACGGCTCGGTTCGGTGGTGGGCGTCGACGGCGGCATCGACGCGGTGCGGATCAACCTGTACGAGCCCATGCGTAACGACCAGCAACCCGACTTCATCCTGCCGCTGAGCGTCGTGGAGCGCGGTTATCGCGTGGTCTACCAGCCCGGTGCCCTGCTCTACGAAGAAAGCCTCTCGGTGGCGTCCGACGAATTCCGTATGCGCACCCGTGTGGCCCTGCGCGCCTGGCACGCCCTGCGGGACAAGGCCGGTCTGCTCGACCCGTTCCGTCACGGCCTGTTTTCCTGGCAACTCTTCACCCACAAGTGGCTGCGCTATCTGGCGCCGGTTTTTCAGGTGGCGGTGTTCCTGACCAATGCGGCCCTGCTCGGGTCGGGGGACGTATGGACGGTCCTGTTCATCCTGCAGATCGCGTTCTATACCGCGGCCCTGCTCGGCTACGGCCTGCGGCGGCACAATTTGCCCATGCCCCTGTCCTTCCCCTTCTACCTCTGTCTGCTCAACGGCGCGGCCGGCCATGCGTTGATACGGTTTCTGCGCGGCGAACAGCAAGTCACCTGGACACCCCGAAAATGAGCGCCCCGGTCCGTGTGCCCGACTGGTTCGTCGGTCGTATCGTGGAGCCCGCCTGGGACCTGTACGAACGCAGCGTGCGCCTGCGGACGTATCGCCGGCTGGAGCTGGACCAGTTCGACACGCCCCGGGCCCTGGCGGATCGATGCGCCGAGCGCCTGAACCGGATCGTCCGACACGCCGCCGCCACTTCGCCCTTCTACCGAAAACGCTTCGACGCGGCCGGCATCGACCCCGCCGCGGTACGGACCATGAGTGACCTCGCCGCCTTGCCGCTGCTCACCAAGATCGACGTGCGCGAGCATCTGGACGAGATCATCTCGGACCGCTACCGACGGTGCGATCTCGTGCCGGCCAAGACCGGCGGGTCGACCGGTGTCGCCCTGCACGTGTACTGCGACGCGCGCGGCGTGGAACGACGTAACGGCGCGGCCCTGCTGGCCGACGTCTGGAGCGGTTGGCGACTCGGCCAACCCATGGCGGCCATCTGGGGTAATCCGCCCGAACCGGTGACCCTGCGCAACCGCCTGCGACGCGCCCTGAAGGACCGCGTCATCTTTCTCGACACCATGAAGCTGGACGAGTCGGCGGTGCGGGTGTTCGCCGAGCAATGGCGCAGCGCCAGACCCGGACTGCTCTACGGCCACGCCCACTCCATATTCCTGCTGGCGGAGATGATCGAGGCCATGGGTGTCGTTCTGCGTCCCGACGGCATCGTCGCCACGAGCATGATGCTGCTCCAGCCCGAGCGCGAGGTGATCGAGCGTGTGTTCGACCGTCCGGTCACCAATCGCTATGGATGCGAAGAGGTCAGCCTGATCGCCTGCGAATGCGAGCGCCACGCGGGGATGCACATCAACGCCGAGCACGTGGCCGTGGAGATCCTGCGTGACGACGGCACGCCCTGCGCGCCGGGCGAGGACGGGCGGCTGGTCATCACCGAGTTCGTCAACTTCGGCATGCCCATGCTGCGCTACGAGGTGGGTGACCGCGGTGTCTGGCACGATCGGCCCTGCGCTTGTGGACGCCCACACCCCCTGCTGCGCGCCGTCACGGGACGCGTCGCGGACTTTCTGGTCGCCGCCGACGGGAGTCGCGTGGCCGGTATCTCCCTGATCGAAAACACCCTGACCCGCTATCCGGGCATCGGCCAGTTGCAGGTGGTGCAGGACGAGGTCTCGCGGCTGACGGTCAACCTGGTCCGCGCCGACGATTGGCGCGACGAGACGGTCGAGGCGTTGACCGCGTTCTTCCGCGACGCCCTCGGCGCCGATCTCCGGCTCGATGTGGTCTACGTCGACCGCATTCCCCGCGAAGCCAACGGCAAGTATCGTTTTTCCATCTGCCGCGTCGGCGCGGAGTCCACCTCGTGATCGCGGCGATCCGACGCGGGGGCGCGAAGGTGTGGTTGCTCGGCGCTCTGCTGTTGCTGGTGCCGTTCGTGGTGCCCGTTCCCGACGAGCTCGAGCGGATCAGGGTCCTGCGCTCCTTCGGCGTGGTTGCACATTTCGGCCTGCCGATGGGGCTCACGCTCGTTCTCTATCATTTCGGTCCCTTGCGGGGCCGTTTGCGCGCGGCGGCGCTCGCGGCGTTCGTCCTGGCCGCCGGGTGCGAGATCCCACAGTTTTTCGTCGGACGCCATCCCCGTCTGCAGGACGCGGGGGTTGATCTGGCGGGTGTGATATCGGCCGTGGGCTTGATTCTTCAGCGACTGCGCGGACGGAACTGGGGCGTGGTGCTCATGGTTGCCGGTCTTGCGGTGTTACCCATCCAGCTACGCGAGATGCCCGGCTTGATCCGTGGCGAAGCCTTGGCGCGGGAGCGTTTTCCGCTGCTGGCGGACTTCGAGGACGATCGCGAATTGGTCATGTGGGGTGAAAACAAGGATAGTGGCGTGGACTATGCCTTCACCCGGCTCGATGACGGCCAGCGCGTGTTGTCCTTCACGGGCGAGCCCGCGGACGCCTGGCCGGGCGTGATCCTCAAAGGCATGCCCCGCGACTGGAGTGGCTACGGAAAATTCGTCTTCGAGGCCCGCGTGGTCGACGGCGAGCAGGGCACCGTGACGGTCCGGCTGGACGATTTCGAAGGCCGGAAGGACAGTGCCTGGTGCGGCGGGAGTTTCCACCTTACGAACCAGTGGCGTCGGTGCGAGCTCGACCTGGCGGCGGCGGCGGCCGCGGTCGAGGGGCGGACATTCCGGTTGGACGATATCGACAGTCTGCTATTATTCACGGGCCGCGTGCAGCGGCGGACCGTCATACAACTGGACAACATCTCCCTGGAGTGAATGACGTGAGGATTGGATCGGGATGGGACCGGCATCTTCTGGCGGTCGGCAGGCCCTGCCGTCTCGGCGGTGTCGTTTTTCCGGAATGCGACGTGGGGCCGGTCGGCCATTCGGACGGCGACGCCCTCGCGCACGCCATCATCGACGCCCTGCTGGGCGCCGCGACCCTGGGTGACATCGGTCGCCACTATCCGGATACCGATCCGGCCTGGCGCGACGCCGACAGCCTTGATCTCCTCGCGCGAACGGCCGTGCTGATCGCCGATGCCGGCTGGCGTGTCGCCAATGTCGACACGACTGTCATAACCGAGCGCCCCCGGTTGGCCCCTCGCATCGAAGACATGCGCGGCGCCCTTGCCGGGGCCATGGGTGTGGAAATCGGCCGAGTCTCGGTGAAGGCGACTCGCGGCGAAGGTGTAGGACCCGAGGGCCGAGGCGAATGCGTGACCGCCATGGCGGTGGCCCTGTTGGAACCCTCCGGCGACGGGGGAGGAGGATCGTGAGCGACAAGACCAACAACACCCTGCGGATCGTCGTGTTGATGGGGGGGGACTCGTCCGAGCGGGACGTATCCCTGGAATCAGGACCCGCTGTAGCTGAAGCCCTGGCCGGGGCCGGCCACGAGGTCCAGGCCCGCGTCATCGATTCGGTGGCCGATGTTATCGATATGACCGATCTCGACCAATGGGACGTGGTCTTTCCGGCCCTGCACGGCGGCGACGGCGAAGACGGCCACCTGCAGGCCCTGCTCGATCTCAAGAGCGTACCCTACGCCCTGTCCGGGCCGCGGGCCAGCGCCGTGGCCATGGACAAGTCGGCCACCAAGCGCATCCTGCGGGGCGCGGGCGTGCCGACACCCGACTGGTTGCTCGTAAGCTGGGAAGGGGAAGGAACCCGGCCGATGTCCTCGGGTGGTGCGGTTACCGGGGGCGACGAGGTTCTCGACCTGAACCGGCTGCGCGTGCGCGCCAAACAGGAAATAGGCTTCCCCCTGGTCATCAAGCCGAACAGCGGCGGATCGAGTGTCGGTGTACGCATCGTCGAGAACGCCAAGGGCTTCGACAAGGCCTTCAACGAGGCGTCGGCCGATTGTCGCAGCATCCTGCTCGAGACCTACATGCCGGGGCGCGAGTTGACGGCCGCCATCTTCATGGGACGTCGTCTCCCGTTGGTGGAGATTGTGCCGCGCGACGGTTTCTACGACTACGGCAACAAGTATACCGCTGGCGCCTGCGACTACCTCTGTCCCGCACCGGTCCATTCACCCCTCTACGAGAAGATCAGCGACGACGCCCGCCGCGTCTATGATCTGCTGGGTTGTCGGGGCGTGGTCCGGGTTGACTTCCGTCTCGACGAGACTACTTATACATGTCTCGAGGTAAACACCATTCCGGGCATGACGGGCAACAGCCTGGTTCCCAAGGCGGCCGCGGCGGTGGGGATCGGTTTCGCCGAGTTGCTGACCGACCTCTGCCGTGACACCCTGCGCAGAACGAGGAGTCTCTGATGACCCTGCACGTGTATGATCATGTCACCCGCGCCCGGCGGCAATTCGAGCCGATCCACCCCGGCAAGGTCGGCATATACGTCTGCGGGATGACCGTGCAGGACAAGCCCCACGTGGGACACATGTTCGCCTTCGTGGCCTGTGACATGGTGCGGCGCTATCTGGAGTACCTGGGCTACGACGTCACCCACATCCAGAACTTCACGGACATCGACGACAAGATCATCGCGAAAGCCGCCGAAGAGGGGATCGAATACCGCGAGGTGGCCGACCGCAACATCGCCCTCTATCACGAATACGCCGAGGCTCTTAATATCCAGCCGGCCCACGAGTATCCCCTGGTAACCGACCATATTCCCGGGATCGTGTCCTTCATCGACGGCTTGATCGCCAAGGACCATGCCTACGCCTCGGGAGGCGATGTGTATTTCCGCGTCCGCTCCTATAAGGACTACGGCTTCCTGTCGGGGCGTCATGTGGACGATATGCGTAGCGGTGTGCGTGTTGAAGTGGGTGAAAAGAAAGAAGATCCGCTTGATTTCGCCCTCTGGAAGGCCGTCGGCGAAAGCGAGCCGGGCTGGGACTCGCCCTGGGGACGCGGACGGCCGGGATGGCATATCGAGTGCTCGGTCATGTCGACCAAATTTCTGGGCAACCACTTCGACTTCCATGGTGGCGGTCGGGACCTGCTGTTTCCCCATCACGAAAACGAGTGCGCCCAGAGTTGCTGCGGTACGGGTGAAAAGTTCGTAAACTATTGGCTGCACAACGGGTTGTTGTATTTGGGCGACAAGAAGATGTCCAAGTCTGACGGCAATTTCTTCGCCATGGGTGATGTACTTGAGGCCTTCCGGCCAGAGGTGATCCGTTTTTATCTGCTCAACGCCCATTTTCGCAGCCAGATCGACTACAGCGAGGACCGGTTGCGCGAAGCCGAGGTCGCCCTGGATCGCCTGAAGCGCGGTATGGTCAAATTGAGAGAAAAACGCGCTTCCGGGGCCAATCCCGTGCCTGAAGGGCTTGTTTCGGAGCCGGGGGAGCATCTCGCCAAGGCCCTGCGCAAGCATCACCGGCATTTTTTCGCCGCCATGGACGACGATTTCAACTCAGCAGGTGCCATGGGAGGCCTGTTTGCCCTGGTGAAAGACCTGAACCAGTATTACAGCGCCGCGGGTGATGCGGTTCTGGACGCCGATCTTCTCCAGGATGCCTGGGATTTCTTCGCCAAAGCCGTCGATATTCTCGGTTTGCACCGTGGAGGGCTGGATGCGCTGGCCGGCGGTGAGGATGACGAGATTCCCGCCGAAATCCTGCAGTTGGCGGCGGATCGTGACGCGGCCCGCGCCGCCAAGGACTGGTCGGTCGCCGACGCCTTGCGCGACGAGATCCAGGCCAAGGGCTTTTTGGTCGAAGACGGCCCGTCAGGAACGCTCGTTCGCCTGTCTTGATGCCTTTTTATCTTGACACTTGCGCGTCTCCCCCTATATATTGCGAGGCCCGCCGAAATCGGTGGGTTTTTGGAAAAGCGGCAGCCAAGAGGTTGCCTCTGTTCCTTGTGGTGTGTCCATTTCGTCAGGCTGGATTGTTTGTGTCAGGCTGGATTGTTTGTGTCAGGCTGAATTGTTTGTGTCAGGCTGAATTGTTTGTGTCAGGAATGGGCTGGCGTAGCTCAACTGGTAGAGCTCCTCACTTGTAATGAGGTGGTTGGGGG
>CAYYYS010000061.1:0-12307 GCA_964476155.1 uncultured Fibrobacteraceae bacterium | reverse complement strand
TGAGCATGCGCCCGGCCATGGCCGTCTTGTCCTGGGCCAGTTCCCACCACAGGAAGGGCAGACGCTCTGTCTCGGGGATCGCCGCGAGGGTCGAGTCGATCTCGCCCTGGCGGGAATCCTTCTCGCGCATGCGCTCCAGGAGCTGGGACATCTGCGCCAGGCCGGTGAGCGTGGAATCGACGCCCGCGTTGAGAATGTCTGCCTTGTCGTCACGAAGCCGCTGCTTCGCCAGGTGTTCCTGGACGGCCAGATCAAGCCGCTGCTGATCGATGTCGATCCCCATCAGTTCCTGGCGTTTGCGCGCGATCGGCAGGTCGAGCAGATCCTTCTTGATGGTGATGTTTTCCCGGTCGTTGCCGAGGTTCTCGATCTCGTTCTGCAGATTGGTGCGAGCCAGGGACAGGCTGTTACCCACGGAGTTGATCTCGGCGTACTCGTTGAAGGTCTCGATGGATGCGGCGAGGATCTCCACCGCCTGGTCCTGGGACGTGCTCAGGGTCGTCAGGGTGATCACGTCGCCGCCCTGGATGCCCACGCCGCGGGGGATGAACTCGGCCATGATGTCCGGACGGTACGCGTCCTCGGGCAAGCCCATCCGCTGCTTGAGCCCCTTGCCGTACAACCCGGACCGGTACCACCGCACGATGTCCTTGATCTGCCAGGTACGGCGCGGCGCACCCTTGTCGTCAAAACTGGTGATGCCGGGCCTGACCGTGGCGACGGATCGATACAGCGGTTTGGTGATCTTGATGTAGACCAGTCCCGCTATCAGCCCGAACAGCGTGAAAGCCACGATGATCAGCCTGCGCCGCCACAGGATATTCAGGATACCCGCCAGGGAGACGACCGAGCCGTCATGACGCGGGGGTGTCGCATGTTCAGTGGACACGATGCCTCCTCGATCGCAACGCGATCATCCGATCAATCGGTTCAATGCCGCCTGCGAAACACCCTCGACCTTTTCGTGCAGCGACTTGCCGTGCGAGTCCATCGTCACCACTACCGGGAACTTTACGCATTGAAACTCCCAGATGGCCTCGGGCGAGCCGAATTCCTCGAGCATGTGCACGTCGGGCACCGCGACAACCCTCTCGGCCAGCACCTGCGCGGCGCCGCCGATGGCGTGGAAATAACAGGCCCCGACCTTCTTGCAGGCGGCCAGGGTCTTGGGACCCATGCCCCCCTTGCCGATAACGCCGCGAATTCTATACTGCTCCATGAGCGGCCCCTGATAGGGCTCCTCACGGATCGACGTGGTCGGCCCGGCGGCCTTGACGACCCACTTCCCCTTTTCGCGCACGACCACGGGCCCGCAATGGTAGACGATGGCGTTGGTCAGGTCGACCGGTGGCTTGCCGCCCTCGTGCAGGTACTTGTGCACGGCGTCGCGTCCGGTATAAACCAGCCCGGTGATCTCGACCACGTCGCCCACGCGAAACTTGCGGAGCTTGGCTTCGGTGAATGGAGCTTCCAGTAACATGAGCGGTCCTTTCTATCGGGTCAGCTGTAGAGCCAGCTGGTGACCTTGCCGGATTCGGAGATCTTGCAGCCGTCGCGCCGGTACGCCCAGCACATGTAGGAAATCGACACGTAGAACGAGGCCGGCACCCGGTTGCGATGGGTGAGCTTGATGCCCATGACCGTCGTCTCGCCGCCGAAGCCCATGGGGCCGACACCCAGACTGTTGGCCTCCCTGACGAGCCGATTTTCCAGCCGCGCCAGGGTGGGATCCGGGTTCTTGTCGTCCAGGGCGCGGAAGAACTCCTCCTTCGACGCCGCGAAACCGGAGGCGCGGTCACCACCGACGCAAACGCCCAGCACGCCGGGGCCGCAGCCCTTGCCCTGGGCCTTGTGGACCGCATCCAGGACGCAGCGTCGCACGCCCTCGAGATCGCGACCGGCGCCGAGCGCGGTGTTGGGCAGCGCGTACTGCACACCCACGTTCTCGCAGCCGCCGCCCTTGAGCATCATGCGGACGGTCATGCTCTTGGCCTTGGTCTCGTGGAAGTGGATGGTCGGACTGCCCGGCCCGAGATTGTTGCCCGAGTTCTTGCCGGTGATCGAGTCGACGGAGTTCTGCCGCAGGTAGCCGACCTTGGTGGCCTGCACGACCGCCTTCTCGAAGGCCTTGCGAAAGTCGGCCTCGGTAATCCAGAGCGGCCGGTCCACATAGCAGATGATCGTACCGGTGTCCTGGCAGATGGGCTGCGACTTGTCACCCGCGAGGATGATGTTGTCGCGGATCACGCTGAAGGCGTACTTGGCCGTGGTGCCCGCCTTCTCCTTGCGCCACCCCTTGTCGACCGCCCGCTTGATATCGGGAGGCAGCTCGCACGAAGTGCGCCGAATCAACTCCAGCAGTCGGGACTGCAACAGCTTGGCGTCCATCTCATCTCCTTGGCCGTATTTAGCGATAGGTTGTCGGGGGGGAGTGTAGCTCCGGGCGTGTCTCGCGTCAAAGGCAGTTACGAGATTGGGGGGCTGGAAATTTGCGGTGGCGGGGTGCGGATATTCGACTTGCTGGTGGTGGGTGGATGGATGGGGTGTTGCAGGTGGGGATGGGAGTGATATCTTTAGTCGAATGGGGGGTGTTGCGGCGCGCATATATCATGCCCGCAACTCTGTTTAACTAGTTGATTTAAATATAGTTATCTATTGCGCGATGAGCCGTCTTAGACTATACTATCTCCATCGAATGCACCCGTTTCGACCTCCCGCGAAACGCACGTTTTCCGGGAGGTCTTTCTATGTCCGCTGCCGAAATCCATGCTCGCCTTGAAACGGCCCTGAGTGAACTCCAACGAGCCGAAAAGAACGCGGTTCTTCTGTTCGGCGAGATTCTCAGCCGCAAGTTGTATCGGGATCTTGGGTACTCATCCATTCAGGTTTATGCCGCTGAAGCACTCGGGTTCTCGCCGAGTAAGACGTCGCAGTTTGTGCGGCTGGCGGGGGCGCTTGAAGAGCTGCCGCGATTGCGTCGGTCGATCGCGGCCGGCGAGTTGGGTTGGACCAAGGCGCGGGAGGTGGCCAAGGTGGCGACGCCCGAAAGTGAAGAGAGATGGATCGCCGAGGCGGAGCGATCGAGCAGTCGCAAGTTGGAGCAGACGGTAAGGGCGACACGACAGCGGGCCCGCCTGGCGCCGCAAGCTGCGGAGCTGCCTGCGCTGGATCTAGACGAGCCTTCGCCGGCGCTGCCCACGGATGCTCCGGTCTCAGTGAACACAAAACTCACGGCCGAACAATACGCCCGTCATGAAGCCTTGTTCGAAACGATCCGCAAACTAGGCAACCGAAAAGACTCGTCAGTACGGGGAATGGACCGCGCCGAGTTGTTGCTCGCCGCGCTGAACGACTTTGCGGAGAAGCTTGCGCAAAAGTCCGAAGCAAAGGCCGTCTCCAGCCCGCCTTATCAAGTCGTAGTTTCCACGTGTAAAAAGTGTGGCAAGTCCGAGGTGCAAACCGACCGCGGTCCCAAGCCCGTATCAACCGAAGTCGTTCAATGCGATGCCGTCATCCAGGAGCCAGGCAAACCCAACCGCTCGACAATCCCGCCGAAAGCCCGTCAGGCCGCCATGATCAAAGCCAACCACCGCTGTGAAACACCAGGCTGCGGTCGAACGCGCTTCCTGGAAGTCCACCATCGCCATCCACGATCACAGGGCGGCGGCAACGAGCCGGTCAATCTCCAAGTACTGTGTTCGGCTTGTCATCAGTTGGCGCACCGTAATGAGGGGCCAGCTAAAGACACACAATGGCAGGGAGCAGTGGATTCAACACCCATTGAGGTGTAGAGTCGCCGCGCCATCAACCGGAAGGACGACATGAGATACCTGCTGCTCGGTGCCGGCCTGCAGGGCCGCGCCATCGCCTACGACCTGTTGCGTCACGCCAAGGGCACGACCGGCCTGCACATCGTGGATCGCGACGCCGATACCGTTACCGAACTGGCCGCCTGGCTCGACGACCCCCGCGTGGCCCACACCGCCGGCGACGTGACCGACGCTGCATTGATCACACCGTTGATGGCCGAGGCCGACGTGTGCGTGAGCGCCGTCAACTACTGGTTCAACGCCGACCTGACCCGGCTGGCCATCGCGAACGGCGCCCACTTCCTGGACCTCGGCGGCAACAACAACATCGTGGCCGAGCAGTTCGCCCAGGACGAGGCGGCATTCGCCGCCGACGTCACCGTGTTGCCCGACTGCGGCCTGGCGCCCGGTCTGGCCGGTCTTCTCGGCTACTATCTCGCCCACGGTCTCGACACCTGCGAGAGCGTACACCTGCGCGTGGGCGGCCTCCCCCGGCAGCCGCGCCCGCCCCTGAACTACGAGATCGTCTTCGCCGTGCAGGGCCTGATCAACGAGTACATCGAGGACTGCGTTGTGTTACGCGACGGCGAGCGAACGACGGTACCGGGGATGTCCGAGCTTGAGAGCCTCGAGTTCCCGGGCTTCGGGACCCTCGAAGCCTTCCAGACCTCCGGCGGTTGCTCGACCCTGCCCAAGACCTTGGCCGGATACGTGCGCAACCTCGACTACAAGACCATCCGCTATCCCGGCCACCGCGATCAGATCAAGCTGCTGATGGATCTGGGGCTGACCGCGTCCGAAACGGTGACCGTCGGAGAGACGACCGTCCGACCGCGCGATGTGCTGGCGGCCTGTCTCGAACAATCGCTCTCCACAGGCGGCGACGACCTGATCCTGCTGGTGGCCGAAGCGGTGGGTACCGAGAACGGTCAGCGCGTGAGTCGCCGCATCCGCATCGTCGATCGGCAGGACGAAACCACCGGCTTGACCGCCATGATGCGCATGACGGGTTTCCCGACAGCTATCGTGGCGGCCATGTTGGCCTCGCGCGAGATTCGCGAACCCGGCACGCATCCCCAGGAGACGCTGGTTTCGGGCGATCGCATGCTGGAGGAACTGGCGCGGCGGGGTATCGTGGCGGAACGGGAGCAGGACGGGCTGGACTGACCCGCCCGAAGCCATAAAAGACCCGCGAGTACCAAGCTCGCGGGTCTTTTTTTATCGAATCGGCCAACTCAGCGCGGCAACACGGTCCGCAGCACGTCCTTGTGAACGATGATCGACAGCATCTTGAGCTTGATGTAGTCGCTATCGAAGAAGTAGTAGCCCTTGAACGTACCGAGGCGGCTCGAGCGATTCGAGTCCTTGATCAGATACCACTGCCTCCCACCTTTGCGCGTATGCCCCACCACATGAATCCCGTGATCATCACCGGTCTGCTTGTTGCGGATGCGGTGCTCGCGGCTGTCCTGGTTGATGAAGTCGGCCGGTATGTCCCACGAGGGGACCACGGCCGCGTCGTACTGGCCGTCCATCCCCGGCTCGGAGTTGTCGCCGCCGATCACCAGACCGTAGCCGCGGCGGACCGACTCGTGAACCATGCGCATGAACTCGGTGATCGGCAGGTTGAGGTAGGTCTCCTTCCGACGCCAGTTGTCCCGCACGTCCAGCAGGCAGGTCTCGCCGAAGGTGTAGCCGGGACGTTCCATGAACGAAACGCATCCCACATAGGCGCCCATGTCCAGGCGCAGGGCCTCGAGCATGAACGAGCGGGCCGACCACTTGCGGCCCTGCCAGGTGAAAGTCTCCGGCGGCGGTCCCATGTGTGTGTCGAGAATGCGGCGGGCGCCGGCAATCACACGGTCTTCGTCCCACACGTCGTTCGTCTTGGCCCACGCGAGGAAGCTCTCGAGTTCGTCCATCATGTCGTGATGATCGTGGCGGTTGTCGGCGAAGAGTACGCCCTCGTAGGCGTCCTTGGGCACCGCGCCGTAGGCCTTGTAGATGTCGATGATCGCATCGCTCTGGGACCCTTCGACCACCGGGCTGTGACCGTACTCACGCACCCAGCGGCGCACCTTCTCCACGTATTCCCAGTAGACCAGCCACATCTCTGAGAGCTTGATCCGGTCGCCGGTCTGGCGGATCACTTCCGACTCCATCATCGACGTGGCCGCGAAGGCCCAGCAGGAGCCCGTGTAGAACTGGGGCGTGGGCGGCAGATGCGGCAGCACCGTCTTGAAGTCGTCGGGGCTCTTGGGTCGCTTGATCTTGTCCCAGTCCACACGCAGGGAGCGGTCGGCCGCGTCCTTGAGGTCCGCTTCGTCGGTGTAGCGATCGTCGACAAGACCCTGGAGGGAATCGACAGCCGCGGCGAGGGAATCCCGCCGCGCGACGATCTCGTCGAGGATCAGATACTCGTTGGGCTCGCGATAGACGGCGCGGTCCTTGTCGCGGGCTTCCGCGACCGAGCCGAACACGAGGGTGCACAGGACGATCAACAGAAGCACAGGCTGAAAACGCATGTTTGACGACTCCCTATGAATGCAAGATCAGGCCACCCACCAAGGGGCTGATGACCATCATGACAACCCAGCCAATGAGACAAACAACAATGGCGCGACCGGTCCCCCGGTAGTCGAGAGCCTGGCGCACGGCAATGACCATGACCACCAGCATCCAGACCGCGGCGAGCAGGCCGACCAGCCAGCCGAGCAGCGGAATAAAACCAACCACGCGCAACACACCCGACCAGATGAGCCACGAAACAAGGGCGATCACGGCATATACGGCCATCGCACCCAGCCCGCCGCCCATGGGGCTGCCGATACCCGCGGCCACCGACGACAACAGCACCACGGCCATGGCCTGGCCGGTCGCGGTGGGGTCGTGTTCCACTTCTTCGTAGAGCATGGAATCGAGCTTGGCGGCCCGCAGCATGCGATCGAATAGTTGATTCATGGCGTTCCCCCCGTTTCGAGTGACGATGCCGGGGATTGTGGCAGTCTGCGGCGCTACGGTCAAGCCTGTCGCTGTTTGCGGCTGGAAGACGCCCCGACCACATGTTATCGTAGTCCTCCTCGCAAACGACCACCGTCCGGAGGATGACGATGAACCCGACCGCCCAGAGCGATTTCCAGGCGCAGATCCGTGCCGGCCTGCCCGAGACGCTACCCGAGGCACCGCCGGTCGATCCCGCGGCATCCCGCGCGCCCCGCCGCCCCATGCTGCTGTCGGCCGCCGAAAAGGAATTGGCCCTGCGCAACGCCCTGCGCTACTTCCCGGCCCATATGCACGCCGAGCTGGCACCCGAGTTCGCCGCCGAGTTGGCCGACACAGGCCGCGTCTACATGTATCGCTTCCGCCCCCATTACGACATGCTCGCGCGCCCCATCGACCAGTACCCGGCGCGCTGCCAACAGGCCGCCGCGATCATGCACATGATCCAGAACAACCTGAACCCTGCGGTCGCGCAGCACCCCTACGAGCTGGTGACCTACGGCGGCAACGGCACCGTCTTCCAGAACTGGGCCCAGTACCTGCTCACGATGCGCTACCTCTCGGAGATGACCGACCGGCAAACCCTGGTCATGTACTCGGGACACCCGCTCGGCCTGTTCCCCAGCCACGAGGACGCCCCACGCGTGGTCGTGACCAACGGCATGGTCATCCCCAACTACAGCAGCGGCGACGACTACACCCGCATGGCCGCCCTGGGTGTGACCAGCTACGGCCAGATGACCGCCGGCAGCTACATGTACATCGGTCCGCAGGGTATCGTGCACGGCACAACGATCACGATCCTCGGCGCGGGACGCATCTACATGGGCGGTGAGGGTATCGAGGATCCGCTGGCCGGCAAGCTCTACGTAACGAGTGGTCTGGGCGGCATGAGCGGCGCCCAGGGCAAGGCGTCGGTGATCGCCGGTTGCGTGGGCGTGATCGCGGAAATCAATGCTGACGCCACTCGAAAACGCCACGAGCAGGGCTGGGTCGACGAGGTGTACGAGGATCTCGACGCGCTGCTGGACCGCATCCGTACCGCCAAGGCCGGCAAGGAAGCCATCGCGATCGCCTACCAGGGCAACGTGGTCGACCTGTGGGAAAAACTGGCCGTCAGCGACGTCGAAGTGGAACTGGGCAGCGACCAGACCAGCCTGCACATCCCCTACACGGGCGGCTACTACCCGGCAGGCATGAGTTACGACGACGCAAATGCCATGATGGCCGCCGACCCCGAGGCTTTCAAAGGCAAGGTGCAGGCCTCGCTGCTGCGCCACATCGCGGCGATCGACAAGTGCGTCGCGAAAGGCACGAACTTCTGGGATTACGGCAACGCGTTCCTGCTCGAGTGCAGCCGCGCGGGCGCCGACATCGCTACCGGTGACGGTCGGTTCGTGTACCCGAGCTATGTCGAGAACATCATGGGGCCGCTTTGCTTCGACTACGGGTTTGGGCCGTTCCGCTGGGTGTGTACCAGTGGTGATCCGGCCGATCTGGCGGCGACCGACAAGATCGCCGGGGATGTGATTGAAGCTCTGGCCGCGGGCGCGCCGGATGAGATCCGCGAACAGTACCTGGATAACCTGCGCTGGATTCGCGCGGCCGGGGCGAACAAGATGGTTGTGGGCAGCCAGGCACGTATCCTGTACAGCGACGAGCAGGGGCGTCGCCAAATCGCCCAGGCTTTTAACGAGGCCATCGCCGCGGGTACGATTACCGCGCCGGTCGTGCTGGGCCGCGATCATCACGACGTCTCCGGCACCGACTCGCCTTTCCGCGAGACCGCCAACATCTATGACGGCTCGATGTTCTGCGCCGACATGGCGATCCAGAATGTGATCGGGGACGGTTTCCGGGGCGCCACTTGGGTGAGTATCCACAACGGCGGCGGCGTGGGGTGGGGCGAGGTTGTTAACGGCGGGTTTGGAATGGTGCTCGACGGCAGCGATGACGCCACGCGGCGGCTGAACATGATGTTGAACTGGGATGTTAACAACGGGATCGCGCGGCGGGCGTGGGCTCGGAATCAGGGGGCGGAGTTCGCAGCTCGCCAGGCTATGGAGCGTGACGACGGTCTGCAGGTCACTCTGCCCGAGCACGCCGACGACGGAATCGTATCGGACGCCATCAACAACGCCTTCACCAACTAGGAGCCTCATGCAGCCCGAAGCCGAACGTATCACCCGCGCCGCTTCCCCTGCCCTCGATGAGATCCTGGGCAAGACCTTCCCCGTACTGGACGACGGGTTCGTGCGCGTGGTCGATTATATGGGGGACGATTCTTCGATCGTGCAGGCTGCGCGGGTTTCTTATGGGGCCGGGACCAAGAAGGTCAGTGAGGACCGGGGGTTGATTCGGTATTTGTTGAGGCATCGGCATACTACGCCGTTTGAGATGTGTGAGTTGAAGTTGCATGTGCGGGTGCCTATGGATGCTTGGCGGCAGTGGATACGACATAGAACGGCCTGTCTGGCCGAAGGAACAGAAGTCTATTTCGACTTGCCAGGAGGTATCGGGCGTAGGGGAAATCAGCTATACAAATTAAAGATAGAAGATATTTGGCAACGTTTTCAACCAACCAGTAACACCCAAAGGCCCGACAAGCAAAGAAACCCATATTTCAGACGAGATCGAGTGAAGCAGATGAAGTTGCGTCAGGCCAATGATGACACTCTGGCAATCCAGCATACCAAAGTGGTGAATGTTTATAAGAACGGGAGGAAACCGGTATTCCGATTCGAGTTGGAAGACGGCAAGGTCATCGAAGCAACTGCAGACCACAAGTTCCTGTTCTCGGACGGCTGGAGTACAGCTAAAGAACGGCTTTCCTTAGTCAACAGGGACGGATTGGCCATATGGAACAAGGGTGATTATTACCTGCAGATCAATGGCCAGGAAGCAGAAGTCCCTCAATTGCACCAGGACAAAGAATGGCTTAACGATCAATACAACATCAAGAACCACAAGATAGACGATATCGCTGAAGCTTGTGGCGTCAGCTATCATACGGTTCGCAAGTGGTTGAAACTCTACGGGATTCAACATGCAAAGGGCGGTCGCTCCAGACCAGCTTGGAACAAGGGAAAGCAATACAAGCTCGGTCGCAGACCACCAACGCCCAAGCAACTTGCCGCAGTCAGAGTAGCGAGGTCGGGTCCAGCATCGAACTTCTGGAAGGGAGGCATTTCCTCAGACCGCGAGTCAATTGGACGTTGGACAACTCAAGCTGCCCCGCGGATTCACGAACGTAATCAGTGGACATGTCAACTTTGCCACCAGAGAACTTCAGATCTCCATTGTCATCACATCGTTCCTGTCTGGGCTGATATCGAGCAAGCACGCAATGAGAACAATCTCACGACTCTATGTGGGAAGTGCCATCGGGAGATAGCCGGAGATGAATTGGCCTATGTCGAGAAGCTTGGAGGCCCTCCAGTCAAGGCAGAGTGGGTGAAAAGACCTCGGACTGCCTGGAATAAACTGACCAAGACCCGCCTGTCTCGAATCAAGAGCATTAAGTATGTTGGCGAAAAAGAGACCTACGACCTTGAGGTTGAAGGGCCGCATCACAACTTCATTGCCAATGGGATCGTCACACACAACTCCGTGAACGAGTATTCCACGCGCTATTCGGTGGCCATCGACTCCGCCCAGACAACTGCGCCTGACCAGTGGCGCACTCAGACTCAGCAGAACAAGCAGGGCAGTGGTGAGCCGGTCGACCCGACGGTCGGCGCCGATTTAAGCGCCCTAGAAAAGGAATCACAGGACGCTGCCTGGGCGACCTATCAGGAGCGCATTGACCAAGGTGTCGCCCGTGAGCAGGCCCGCAAGGACCTCCCCCTTTGCACGTATACCGAGGCTTATTGGAAGATCGACTTGCACAATCTGTTGCACTTTCTGGCCCTGCGCATGGATGGGCATGCACAGAAGGAGATTCGCGATTATGCGACAGTGATCGGCGAGCAGATCGTAGCGAAGTGGGTGCCGCTGACTTGGGAAGCGTTTCTAGATTATCGGTTCCATGCTACGGGGTTGTCGCGGATTGAGGGGGAGATTTTAGCGGCGGTTGGGGCTGGTGAACCGGAGCGAGCGAAGGAGATTGCTCGAGGGGCGGGATGGTTGGAAGTTGGCAAGAAGGGACTTAAAGGGAATCGGGAAAGACGGGAGTTAGAGGATAAGCTACAGTCATGGGGAGTGGATGTCCCATGGAAGCTGGCTTAGTCGAAGAGGGCGAAATACGACATGGTTCTCGAATAAGCCCTGGCTACGTTGATCTGTATTAGCTCCGACTTAATCTGACACTTCGTTCTTCAATGAAAGGACGATCACGGCTACCCTATCTGAGACTACCAAGTACTCAGAATAGAAAGGGAACCGCCATGACCGTCCAACAGAAACTTATCAAGAACAAACTCGGATTGCTAGAGCTTGCGTCCTTCCTGGGCAATGTGTCGGAAGCCTGTCGCGTGATGGGCTACAGCCGCGACACTTTTTACAGAGTCAAAAGCGCGCACGACGAAGGCGGGATGGAAGCTCTGATGGAGAAGAGTCGGAGTAAACCAAACATCCGCAATCGGGTTGAACCGGCGGTCGAACAAGCCGTCCTCGACCTGGCCATCGAAGACCCTTCCCTTGGTCAGAAACGTGTGTCCAATGAACTGCGTGAGCGCGGCGTTTTCATCTCGGCCGCTGGTGTCCGTGGCGTGTGGCTCCGGCATGGCCTGGAGGTGTTCCAGAAGCGCCTGAAAGCTCTTGAGGCCCACGTTGCCAAGACCGGTGCCGTGCTGACAGAGGAGCAACTCGTGGCCATGGAGCGGGCTAAGGACGAGAAGATCGCGTGGGGCGAGATCGAGACCGAACACGTGGGCTATCTCGGCTCCCAGGACACCTTCTATGTCGGGACTCTGAAAGGCGTTGGCCGCGTCTACCAGCAGACGTTCATCGACACCTACAGCGCCGTGGGCTTCGGCAAGTTGTACACCAGCAAGCATCCCATCAACTCGGCCGACATCCTCAACGATCGGGTGATCCCGTTCTTCGACGAACACGAGGTGCCGATGCTGCGGATCTTGACCGACCGAGGCACCGAGTACTGCGGCAAACCGGACACTCACGAGTATCAGTTGTTCCTGGCGTTGAACGATATCGACCACACGAAGACGAAGGCCAAGCATCCGCAGACCAACGGGATCTGCGAGCGGTTCAACAAGACGTGTCTAAACGAGTTTTACCAGATCGCGTTCCGCAAGAAGATCTACGAAACGCTGGAAGCGCTTCAGGAAGATCTGGACGCTTGGATGGAGAAATACAATACTCGACGAACCCACCAGGGCAAACGCTGTCAGGGTCGAACCCCGATGGCCACGTTCCTGGATAATCTGCCGGCGGCGAAGGCAAAAGACGACGTCGGTAGCGAGGGTAGTCTGGCAGTTGTGATTGTAACGCACCACTTTATTTTTCCGTATCTTTTCCACAATAATTAATCTGTCAGA
>CAYYYS010000060.1:0-12428 GCA_964476155.1 uncultured Fibrobacteraceae bacterium | reverse complement strand
TGCGGATGTGTCGGCTGAGGCCACGGAGATGATATCGTCGTCGTGAAGCTCGACGACGGGACTGGGGAGGTTCTCTGGTCACTCCATTACGCTTCGCCAGGCGCCGAAAACGAATCGGTCTACGCCATGACGCTCGACAGCGCCGGCAACGCATACATCACCGGCCGGGCCTGGATAACCGCTCGTGAGGACGAGTTCGCCACCTTCCGGATCAACAATGCCACCGGCGCGATTGATTGGGACGAGACCGAAGGCGGCGTCGATCGTCTCGACGATCGCGGCCTGGACATAGCCGTGGGCCCCGACGACAACCCCGTTGCGGTCGGCCTGCTCCTGAATGCCGACAGCACCGCCGACTTCATGGTAGTCAAGTACGACGGAGCGACCGGCGGCACCGAATGGGCCAATCACGACATCGAACTGGTCAACGATGCCAGCGGTGACGGCTGGGTGGCCATCGACGACGCCGGCGACGTGATCACCTGTTGCAAGACCTGGGGCGGTTCCACGTCCTACGACCTCACGCTGGTCAAGTATGACGGCGTCTTCGGAACGGTGATCTGGACCGAGGTCTACACCAACGGCACGGCCGCCGACGATCCCGCCGACATGATTCTCGACGACGCGGGCAACCCGATAGTCGTGGGCGTAACCGCCGGCGACTTCATGACCGTCAAATTCGACGGCGCCACCGGCGACTTCCAATGGCTTTCGACATACGCCGGTCCCCAGGGCTGGTACGACGTGGCGACCTGCGCGACCATCCGTTCGGACGGAGAGATCCTGGTTTCCGGTTTCAGCGACGGCACCGGCACCAGTTGGGATGTGGCGACGCTGGGCCTCGAGCCCGAATTCGGCGAGTCGAACTGGTCGGTGCGCTACGACGGCGACGACAGTCTGACCGACGAGGCCAAGGACATCTTCATGACCGACCAGGGCACCCTGCTGGTGACGGGGTATTGCTATGGCAGTACCACGAGCATGGATCAGCTGGTCCTGTCCTATGCACATGATCCGAACACGGGTGTCGCGGGCCCACCGGCGATCGTCGCCGCGCTGTCCGCCGCGCCCAACCCGTTCAATCCGGCGACCACGTTGAGTTTCGACCTGCCGGTTGCGGCCTCGGTCGAGTTGGCCGTGTTCGACGTGGCCGGTCGGCGCGTGGCGACCCTGCTCGACGGGTTCGTGGCGGCCGGCGAACAGAGCGTACGCTGGTCCGGACGCTCGGACGACGGTTCCCCGGTGCCTTCGGGAACCTACTTCGCATGTCTCGACGCGGGGCGCGCTTCCTCGACGCGGAAAGTCGTGTTGGCCAAGTAGTTCGTGTACGACGCGCAAGCCGGCGATGTTCCGCCAGGCCCGGACGAAGGCGTCCTGGGTCAGCTGGGCCGCGGTGTCGCGGTCGGCGGTCAGGCGCAGACATAGGCCGTGGACCCTATCCACGTGCCGGTGATAGAGAGCGCCGAACGCCTCCTGATCACCGGCCTGGGCCCGACGCACGGGCACGGCCGTGTCGGGGTCCCGTCGGTCCGGGTTCAGCCTTTGTTATTTTACCTGTCCGGCTTGCATGGATCGAGATCCTCGGTTGAGTGTCGTGCGATATCCTTTTGACGTAGTGGACCGGCTCGAGGTTTGATAAAAAAAGACCGGGGCTGTGGGCCATGAGCCTGCCCATGATCTCCATGGACTTGCCGGCGTTGGCCATGGCTGCCTGCATGTCTTCCATGCTCGGTTCGGTTTCCGGTACGGCTTCTTCCATGTCCTCCTCGAAGACGATTTCGCTGTCACCGGATTCCAGGCGGTAGTCGCCGTTGTCGAGCTTGGTGACGATGACGCCGTCCTTGATCCCGTTATTGTACGACTTCAGCTCTACATCGTATTTCTTCAGTTTCTTCTCGAAGTCGACCTTGTCGAAGTTGGCGAAGTCGGGTATGTCGTCCATCTCGTCGCCCATGTCGCCTTCGAGAGACGACAGTTCGTCCATGGCGTCCTCTCGTGAATCAAGGCCGAGGGGGTCTCAACGGCCTGCTAACGCGCCTGTTTCCAGTCTTCCGGCAGGCACCCCGGCGTCAGCATCAGTCGTGGCGAGCCCGGCGCGTCCGCAATGGCCCGCAGAAAGCCGATCTCATCCGGTTCGGTCGCATCGTCGGATTCGGGATTCACCGCGAGCAGGGCCGACGGCATTGACAGACTCAGGGCCAGTCCGGGTATGGGCAGCGTCATCTTGGGCCATTCCAACAACGGACGCCGCGGGTACTCCCGGAGCAGGACTTCGTCAGTGGGATCGATCCCGGCCAGCTCGCGGGCGCGGGCGATGGCGTCGACCAGTCCGCCCACTCCGTCGCAGAGGCCGTTTTCGACGGCGTCTCCGCCCATCCACACGCGGCCGCCGCCCAGTTCGCGCACCCGGTCCTCGTCCAGGTTGCGGCCGGCGGCCACCGCCTTCACGAAGCGGTCGTACATGGTCAGGATGCGGTCGCGGGCCATGTCGTATTCCGGCTCGGTCATGTCGCGGTGGGGTACGGAGAGACCGATAGGGTAGCGGACCGAGCGGAAAATGTCGGCATGGGCGCCGCGCGAGACACCGTCGGCGTTCAACCCGGCGCTCTCGTGCATGGTCTCGTCCCAGAGCCAGCCGCTGATCACGCCGATCGAGCCGGTGATCGTCAGCGGCGTGGCGAGGATTTCGGTGGCGTTCATGCTGATCCAGTAGCCGCCCGAGGCGGCCACGTCGCCCTGGCTGACGATCACGGGCTTGCCGGCCTCGCGCAGCAGGGTGACGGCTTCGGCCACCAGGTCGCTGGGCAGGGGGTCGCCGCCCGGGGAGTCGGCGCGCAGGACCACGGCCGCCACATCGGGATCCGCGGCCAGGCCGCGCATGTACGCGCTGGTGGCGCGGCCCTCGATGCCCTTGTCCATATCGCAAACACCCACGGCGTAGACCACGGCCACGGTGGGAGGGCGGCCCCAGCGCTCATCGGTGTGGGTCAGGAGCAGGGAGGCGTCGGGTGCGACCAGCGCGGCGTGGTGCTGATTGGCGAGCCAGTCGCCCAGATCGTGCCAGCGCGCCACGTCGTCGGCCAGGCCCAGGGCCACGGCCTCGTCGGCGTAGATGAGCACGTCTTCGTTGACGATCTCGTCATAATCCGTCTCGAACAGATCGGTGTTGTAGCAGCTTGCCGCGCGCAGCCACTCGTAGATCACGTCGACGATGCGGCCGCGCTGCTCGCGGTCGGCGTCGGACATGTCGTGGCGCGACAGGGATTCCACGGCGGTCTTGTGATCGAAGTATTGCAGGGCGGTGAAGCCGAGACCCAGCTTGTCGAGCAGCCCGCGCATGTAGGTGCGGCTCAGATCGATGCCGTGCAGGTCGAGCATACCCTCGGGGTCGATCGTCAACCGATCCGCCACGCCGGCCAGGGCGTAGAGCAGCATGCCGGCGCGATCCAGGTGGATGTGGATCTCCTTGCCCTCGTCGCGCAGTTCGATCAGCGTTTCGCGCATCTCCCAGACCAGGGACGGGCGGCCGGAGAAGCCGGCCAGGTTGATCGCCACGCCGGAGACCTGGTCGTCGCGCCCGATCGCGTCCAGCACTCGTGCCAGGTCGAGCCAGGGCAGGCGGACATCGTCGAACAAGCGGTATTTCTGGTAGGTGAGGCGACGGCTCTCCAGGTCCAGGGCGACGTAACGGGCCGGCGGCGCGAACAGGCGGGGCTTGATCGGTAGGGGCGCGCGCGGGGCGTTCGACTCGAGCAGGTACGTTGTATGGAGGCGGTTGTTGTCGGCGTCGTGGGTGGTCAGGGCGCTGAAACTCTCACGACCGAAGGTGAAGCCCAGGCTGTAGGTGGGCAAGTAGTCGTCGCCTGTCGGATCCTCGCGTAGGCGCAGGCCCAGACGCAATCCCGACACGGGTTGGATCGTCAGACCGCCGCCCATGCGGCCGCCGTTCCATCGTTCGCCGCCGCGCAGCACGTAGTCGCCGAAAAAGGTCAGCCAGGGCTTGCCCAGGGGGCGCCAGGACAGGTCCAGGGCGCCGTGGCGCGCGTTCGACTCCATGGATTCGACACCGGCGAGTCCCACCGCGAAGCCGCGGCCCGGTCGACGGATATGTCCGAAGGCGATCGCTTTCTCACGGGGCACCGCGTCCAGGTCGCCGGTGGACCAGCGCCAGGCCAGGGCCGTGTGCGAGCGACGGTCGCCCGAGGCCAGGCCGACTTGCCAGTCGGTGACGCCGGCGAAGTCACCCGGTCCGGTCCACACGGTGTTGTGCCGGACTGCGAAGCCGAGTTTGCGCCCGAACGAGAAGCCCCAGTTGTCCAGGTGCTTGTCGGGGCGATTGGCGTCGTTGAACCAGAAGGCGTCGGATGACCGTCCGCTCGCGGCCCAGGCGGCCGGATTGTAGAAGGCCCCGGCCGCGCCACCGGCCGCGCCGGGTGGCGACATCAGATGATCGTTGGCGTACAGGGGGTCGTTCAGCCCGGTGCGGAGGTCGGCGAAGGCGGCGGAAGCGGCCACCGTGATTAGCAGGACGGACAGGATCAACGCGCGCAAGACGGACCTCCTTGATGTATCGTATCGATGTCGAGCGCAGCATACCGCCCCCGGGTGGTGATCACCAGCGGGATTGACGGAGGACGAGCAATGAAGACAACCTGGCGAGACGGATTCGGCACCACTTTTCTCACCTTGGCCGCGGTAATGACTATTGTGGCCGTGCTGAAGATCTGACGTCATGGGAACCCTTAGCCGTCTGCCGATCGTCGTATTGGCCGCGGTTTTCGGATTGCACCAGGGAGGGCGGTTGCTGGGCCTGCGTCTGACCTGGGCCGACGCCTGGCTGGATGACCTGCTCTGTCTCCCCTTGATACTGGCCCTGGTCTTGGCCGTGCACCGTACCTGGCGGGTCGGTCACGATCGGTATGTGTTGCCAGTCGTCCAGATCGTCGTAGTGTGGATTATGGTTACACTGGTCTTCGAACTGGCGTTGCCTCTGGTCGATGCCGCCTTCACGTCCGATCCTCTGGACGTGGCGGCCTATGGCGTGGGCGCCGTCTTCTTTCAGATATTTCTCAACCGGCCGATCGGCGCGGCCCGGCTCGTGAGAGGCGTATCGCCATGAAACGCAACGTGGAGATCAAGGCCTGGGTTCGTGACGAGGTGGATTTCGCCCGGCGCGCGCGGGAGATCGCGGGCGCCGCGCCCGAAGTCATCGTTCAGGCGGATACGTTTTTCAACTCGCCCCGCGGGCGTCTCAAGTTGCGTCGGCTCTCGCCGGAGCGCAGCGAGCTGATCTACTACGAGCGGAGCGACGCTTCGGGACCCAAGACGTCCAACTACGGCATCGTATCCATCGACGATCCCGACGGCCTGACCGCCGCGCTGTCCGGCGCCCTGGGCCTGCGGGGGGAGGTGCGCAAGACCCGTCGCCTGTTCATGGCCGGTCGCACGCGTATCCATCTGGACGAGGTGGCGGGCCTCGGCACGTTCATGGAGTTGGAAGTCGTGCTCGATGATGATGAAGACATCGCCGCGGGCGAGGCCGAAGCCCATGACCTGATGGTGCGGCTGGGCGTTGGCGCCGACGATCTGGTCGAAGGCGCCTATATCGATCTTCTGGAGGGATGAGACATGTCGTTCTACTCGGATTTCGCCGCCCATTACGAGCGCATCTTTCCTTTCCGCGAGGCGGTGTTGTCCTATCTGGTCGAACATTTGCCCAAGTCGCCCGCCCGCGTCCTGGACGCGGGGTGCGGTCCGGGCCACTACTGCGGTCAACTGGCCGGAGTGGGGCTTGATGCCGTGGGACTGGACCTGGACGAAGAAATGATCACCGCCGCTCGCGCCCGGTATCCCGATGCCGAATTCCATCACCTGAATCTGGCCGACGTGGGTATTCTGCCCGGTTTTTTCGACGGCGCGCTCTGTCTCGGCAACGTGGCCGCGCACCTGGACCGGGATTGTCTGGGGCAAACCCTGTCCACCCTGCAGGGGAAGATGCCCGCCGGCGCGCCCTGGCTCGTGCAGACAGTCAACTGGGACGCCCTGCTCGACCTTGGCCACTTCGTGTTTCCGGACCGGGACCTGGACGGCGTGGTTTTTCAGCGGGAGTACCTGGAGATCTCCGACCGGTCGCTGGTTTTCCGTACGCGGCTGGTCGAGAACGAGCGCACGATCTTCACCGGCGAAGAAACCCTCTATCCGCTCCTGGCCGCCGACAGCCAGGCTCTCCATGCCGATCTGGGTTTCGACCTGGTGTCCCATCACGCGGATTTCGCGGGGGCGGCGTTCGAGCCGGAGCGTCCGGGCGGCAGCGTCATGGCTTTCCGACGGCGTTAGCAGCCTGCTGATCAGCGCAGGTCCGCGTCTTCGAGCCAGGACTCGTTGAAGATCGACTTCTTGCGCGACTGGAAATCCCCGGCTTCGCACCGGTAGTCACCGAGCATCCCCTCCCGCAGCCAATCCCCCCGCAAAGCGTTCTGCAGACTCACGGACCAGAGCAGCCGGGCCGCCGCAGAGGTGTCCGGCATGACGAAAAAGGAGATATCGGCCATGTCGGAGAGCAGGGGCGACAACTCGAGACGCGCCGCGCCGTCGGTATCGTCGTCGGTGAGGGTCACGATGTAGTTGCGCCAGAGTTCGCGCACGAGGGTGGGCTCGGGTTCGGGCTCAGGCGGTTCCGTCTCTTCATCAACGTCCGGTTCCGGTTCGGCGTCGGGGATGACGATCACTTCGCCCATGATGATCAAGGGGAGGGCGTCGGGAACGGAATGCACCAGGCGGGACAGGTCGCCGGCCGGATAGAAGCGCGCCGCCCCTGTCGCCAGCAGGAGCAGGACCAGCAGGGCGGTCGCGAGGCTGAGCGGCCAGCGCCAGGGTGTGAGGAGTCTGCGCAAGGTCTAGTCACTCCGGCGTAGTCGGTAACAGATGACACCGCGCTCGGTCTCGGTGTCGGACTCTTCATCGTGCACGCCACCATCCTCGTCCAGCAGAACGCGGCGCAGGACCCGATCGCCGGACAGGAAGATCAACCTCCCCTTGGTGTCCGGATGCGGATTATGCACTTCCACACAGCGCAACCACTGACCGGTGGTGTCGAAGACATCGTCGATGCGGAGCACATCCTCCCGGTCCGGTCGCCCGTCGCGGCTATTGGTGACCCACAGGTTTCCGTCTAGCCCCGCCTGGACTCGGGGTATGTCTCTATGGTTGGCCATGAAGTGGACTTCCGCGTTGGGAAAACGCTCGGCAACCCGCTCGAGCATGTCCTCTTCGTAAGTAATGATCTCCTCCTCGGTTCTCGCCAGCGATTCGAAGTCGCGGCCGAACACGCTACCCACGATTTCGGTCTTGGTACTACCTCTGGACCCGGTGCCCATGTTGCCCGACAGTATCAGGGTATCGCCGATGCGGCCGGCGGCCACGGCGATCACGCCGTCGTCGTACCAGCAGAAGCCGCCCGCGATTGCGAGCGCTGTGATCAGCAATGTCCTACATGTCATGGCATGCCCTTACGATAAAGTTGGGGCTCGGCAATAGTCCATGCTTGTAGGAGTCGGGTCAGTTCTTGTCGGCCTTCAACTCCTCCAGCATGGCGCGCAGTTCCTCGACGTCTGCGCGTAGATCTTCCAGCTCATCATGATTCATCGGTGCGTGGGGCGTCAAGAATTCGTGGTGCAGCTTCAGGGCCTTGCCGTGGGCGCCCTTACCCGAGAAATGCTCCTGATGAACGAACGGCGCATAGCCCTTGCCGAAGGCATAGGCCTGCAGGTCCTGTTCGTCGAGCGTCACCTTGATGTCCTTCTTCTTACCCTTGCGCAGGACGGTCACCTTGACCTTGTCGCCTTTTTCGTGGTCGCGGACGGCCTTCACGGCGTCGCCCGGATTGGCGATCTCCTCGTCGTCGATCTTGGTGATGATGTCGTAGATCTTGAAGCCGGCCTCAGCGGCGGGGGAGTCCTCGATGACCTCGGTGACCAGGGCGCCGTTCTTGGCTTCGAAGTACTCGGCCTGGTCGTCGCTCAGATCGGACAGCTGAACACCCAGGTAGGTGCTGCTTTCGCCGATACACGCCAGGTCGTGGCCTTTGTGTACGAAGTAGACGTCCTCGTCGTTATCACCGTGGAACATCATCTTGCCGTCGCAGATCTTGGTGGTCCACTCACCCTTGTCATCGCCGCAGATCATGATCTTGTGTTCGCCGTCCAGCTTCAGGACTTGCTCGCCGTCCGCGTCGGCGTCGAATTCCTTGAACAGGACTTCCTTGCCGTCCTCCATGTGCCAGATTTTCACATGGGCCTTGCCGTCCGTCTCGATGACCTCGACCTTCATCTCTTTTTCGTCGCCGGGGGCGGCGCACATCACTTTGACCTTCTTCTCGCATTCCTTGGCCACAGCCGCGCCGGCGACCAGCAGCGACAGGCACACCGCGAGCAGGATGATCGTTTTCCAGGTTCTCATTTTTAAAACTCCTCGTCAGGGGTTGCGGCCCGGCCGTACGCAGAGCGCCGGCAGGCCCGAGGGGACGGATGGCACATCGACAGGATACACGATGATACGATGGGGGTTCCCTGGGGGTTTGTTAAACTTTGTTAATCAATTTTGAAGGGCCGAACCGTCGGCAAAGCCTCCTTGAACGCCACCCCATAAATATCCCAAACGGTAACGAATACGGCCGCCACGATAGGCCCCACGATAAACCCCAGCACTCCGAAGAGCATGATCCCGCCAAGGGTACTGAACAGAATCAACAGATCATGCATCCGCGTATCGCGTCCGACCAGGCGCGGGCGCAACACGTTGTCGATACTGCCCACGATCAGGCCGCAGAACAGGGCGAGCCCCACACCGGCACCCATACTTCCCGACGCCATCAGGATTACTGCCGCAGGCAGCCAGATCAGCCCCGTGCCGATGCCGGGAATCACCGACATCAACACCATCACCGTTCCCCAGAAGACAGCGCCCTCGATGCCGACCACGGCGAAGGCGGCTCCGGCCAACGTGCCCTGGGCCAGCCCGATCAGCAGCGTACCCTTGAGGGTGGCGCGGGTGACCGAGGTGAAGCGGTCGAGCATGCGGCGCTCGTCGTCGTCGCGCAGGGGGAGATAGTAGAGGACGCGGTTGAGCAGCGATTCGCCGTCCTTCAGGAAGAAGAACATGGTGTAGACCAGGATGAAGACCTGGAAGAGCAGGTTGGCCGTGCCGCGGGTCGTGGCCGACAGGCTGTTGAACAGGAAAACGCCGGTTGAGCCGACCAGGGCGCCGGCCTTGGTGAGCAGTTGCTCGCGGTAGGGTTCCAGGTGTTCGGCAAAGGGGAGGCCTTCGAGGAGTTCGACCAGTCGGTCCGGTTCGCTGAGTTGTTTCTCTACCCAGGGCAGGGCCGACTCGCTGACCTGCAGGGCCTGGCCGGCCACAATGCCGAGAATGCCCAGCAGGGGCGTGAGCACCGCCAGGACCAGGATCGCCATGGTCAGCAGCGACGCCAGGTTGCGGCGCCCTCTTAGCAGTCGGAGCAGCCGCCGGTACAGGGGATGAGCCAGGCCGGCGAATATGCCCGACAGCAGGATAGCCATCAGGAACGGTCGCAGCATGCTGACGAAGAGCAGCGTGATGGCGACGGTCAACAGCAGCAGGAAGGCTCTCTGGAATTGCTGGCGTTCCATGGCAAAGTCCTCAGTCGAGGGGTTTGACGACGGTGAAGGCGCCGCGAATGTCGCCTTCCGTGAAACCGAGTGCGGCGTCCTCGGGATAGAGCGCGGCGATCTTCGCCGCAACCTGGTCTTCTACCGCGGTGCCATGGCAGGACAGGCACAAGGGGGCGGTGGGAATGGCCTTCATGTATCTGAAGGTATGGTGTCCTGCGTCGGATTCGTCGATGACCCAAGCATCGAGTTTCGTGACATCTTCGCCGTTCTTGCGACGAACGGAGAATTCGGCCAGGATGCCGCGTTCCCAGTCGTCGGGCGTGTTGCGGGGGTTGCGGATGCGCAGGCTGGTGCGTCCCACGATCACGCCTTCCTCGATGCTGATGGTCTCGGCGATGGGCACCGCTTCGACGTTGCAGACCGCGAGGGCTCCGACGAGGCCGCTATCGGCCACCGACGTCTCCAGCTTGGTCTTCAGGGCGACTCCCAGCTTTTGCATGGCGCCGCGGCAGACGGCCACGTGCTCAGCCACATCGCCGTCGACCGTATCCGGCGGGTCTTCCTTGCTCGTGCACGCGGGAAGGATCCAGGCGAGGCAAACCGTCAAGACGGCCACCGTGATCAGCTTGTTGATGGACATGTCGTTACCTCTCGATCCTGAAGTAGTCGCCGTTGATCATCATCAGGCGCGGCTCGGTCATCTCCTCCATGGCGAAACGAATACCCTCGCGGCCGAACCCCGAGTTCTTGACGCCGCCGTAGGGCATGCTGTCCACGCGCATGCTCGGGATGTCGCCGATTACCACACCGCCGACTTCGCAGTGGTCGAAGGCGTAGCGGGCGCGGCCCAGGTCGCGGGTAAAAACACCCGCCTGCAGTCCGTAGCGCGAGTCATTCACCCGTGCGACGGCGTCGGTGAAGGTTTCGAAGCGTTCCAGCGTGGCGACCGGGCCGAAGACTTCGCCGGCGTAGACATCGGCCTCGCGCGGCACGTTTTCGAGCAGGGCGGCCGTGACGAAGGGCCCGTCCTGCTCTCCGCCGCACACCAGCGTGGCGCCGCCGTCGACGGCCGCGGCGATCCAGGCCGACACGCGGTCGGCGTCGTCGTGGGTGATCAGCGGGCCCAGGAAGGTGTCCTCGTCGGCGGGATCGCCGGTCTTGAGCTCGGCGGCCGCGGTGGCCAGGCGCTCGCGCAGCTCGTCGTAGAGACTTGCGTGGGCGATCACGCGCTGCACCGAGATGCAGCTCTGGCCCGACTGGTAGTAGGCGCCCAGGGCTAGACGCGGCACCACATAGTCCAGATCGCTGCCCTCGTCCACGATGCAGGCGGCGTTGCCGCCCAGTTCCAGGGCGATTTTCTTGCGGCCGCAGCGTGCCTTGAGATCCCAGCCCACAGCGGGGCTGCCGGTGAACGACAGCAGGGCGATGCGGTCGTCCTCGACCAGGGGCGATGCATCCCCGCCGCGGCACGGCAGTATGGAGAACGCGCCCTCGGGCAGGCCCTGCTCGGCCAGGATCTCGCCCATCAGGATGCTCGAGACGGGTGTGCTGCTGGCGGGCTTCAATATGAACGGACAGCCGGTCGCCAGAGCCGGCGCCATCTTGTGGGCGGCCAAGTTCAGCGGGAAGTTGAAGGGCGTGATGAACGCGCACGGTCCCACCGGAAAACGCTTGATGTGTCCCTCGTAACCGGTGGCGCGCTCGCTGATGTCCAGGGGCATGATCTCGCCGTGGATGCGCACGGCTTCCTCGGCGGCGATGCGGAAGGTATCGACGGCGCGCGTGACCTCGACACGGGCATCGCGGATGGGCTTGCCGGCCTCGACGCACAGGGCCTGCGAGAGCTCCTCGTGGCGGTCGGTCAGGGCGTCCACGAACGACTGCAACACCTGCTGACGTCGCCACGACGGCAACCGGCGCATTTCCGGCGCGGCCGCGTGGGCGGCGGCGATGGCGCGGTCGAGAGTCTCGGCGTCGGCCACGGCGACCCGGGTCACCGTCTCGCCGCTCACCTTGTGAGTGACGGACAGGTCGGCGTTGGGCTGCAGGGGACTGTTGGCGAGGTAGAGGGGATACTGGTCACGGAACATGCGGTGTGACGCTCCTTCAGGGTTTCAGGCGGCGCGGCCACAGGGCCGGCACCTCTCGTCTGTACTCGCGATAGGCGTCGCCGAACACGGCCAGCAGCTTGCGCTCCTCTAGCCAGGTGCCCAGCAGAAGGTATAGCACGAAGACGGCGCGCCACGCTACGGTCGTGGTGCTGAAGTCGGCGTACAGGGTGATCACGAGGAGGCCTGCAAAATAATAGGGGTGACGGATGAGTCCCAGCACACCGTCGCGGGTCAGGACGGGCGTTGCAACGGGGCGATCGGCGCGCATGTCGGCGATTTGACGCAAGCCCAGAAATGACCGGTTATCGTGGGCGCGTAAACCGAGCCACAGGAACCAGGCCGCTAACGCCAGACCGGCCAGACGGGGGATCTGCCACCAGCCGTGCCAGGCCCAGAGAAACTCACCGGGTCGTTCACGGAACTCAAGTCCGCACCATGCCAGAGTCGCCACACTGATCATGTTGTAACTCAGGCGGTGCCAGGCGGCTCGCCGTCCGCAGCATGTTCGGATTCCTCGTTCGAATGCACGCGTGATCAATACCGAATGCAGCGTGCACCAGGCGAAGGCGACGATAACGACCGATACGATGTCTGTCATGAAGAGTCCTCCAACAGGCTATGGCCATTGTGGGGGGTGTTTTATCGCTTGGCAAGAATGAGCGTTTATCCTCAG
>CAYYYS010000059.1:0-13013 GCA_964476155.1 uncultured Fibrobacteraceae bacterium | reverse complement strand
ATGCATCAAACCACTACCCGTTGGGGTCACTGGAGTCAAGGACATATCCCCTAGGTGTCAAGTACAACATGTTATGTTTGAAGATGTTACGGTGAGGTGAGAGGTTCGTGCCCGTGTACGAGTCAGGACACTTCGCAGATCTCTACGAAGGACCAGTTCGGCATTCGCAGAATTCTGCGGGCACGGGCCGTTGATCATTGTCAGATATTAGCCGAGTCTCGCCACTTCTTCAGCTTGTAGCGCAGGCCGCTTTCGGTCAGGCCCAGATGCCGGGCCGCATCGCTCTGGTTGCCGTGGAAGCGGGCCAGGGTTTCGTTGATGATCTTCTTTTCGATACGGTCCAGGAAGGCCGGCAGGTCTCCGTCGACCTCGCCGGTTCCCGGTCGAGCATCATCCGTGGGTTGGCGATCGATCAGGGCCGGTGGCAGGTCTTGCTCGTGGATAACCTCGCCACGGGTCATGACGACGGTTTGTTCGATGACGTTCTCCAGTTCACGTACGTTGCCCTTGTAGGGATGGACCATGATCCTGTCCATGGCTTCGCGGCTGAAGGTGCGTGCGGGGCGGTCGTAGCGTCCGGCGTAGCGTTCGAGAAAATGGGTCGCGAGTTCGGGGATGTCCTCGCGTCGTTCCCGCAGGGGGGGCAGAACGAGGTTGACGACGTTGAGGCGATAGTAGAGATCCTCCCGGAAGAGGCCGTCCCGGATGGCGGCCTCGAGATTGCGGTTGGTGGCCGTCAGAAGACGCACATCGCCCCGCTGGACGCCATCGCCGCCCACGGGCGTGTATTCGTGATCCTGCAGAAAGCGCAGGAGCATGACCTGGACCGCCGGGGAGATGTCGCCGATCTCATCCAGAAAGAGCGTGCCACCGGCGGCTTCCGTCACGCGGCCCTTGCGGTCGTGGTCGGCTCCCGTGAACGCGCCCTTGACGTGGCCGAAGAGCTCGCTTTCCAGCAGGGTTTCCGGCAGGGCCGAGCAGTTGACGGCCACGAACGGATACGCGGCGCGGCGACTCAGGTCGTGGATGGACCGTGCCAACAGCTCCTTGCCGGTGCCGCTTTCTCCCAGGACCAGCACCGAGGCATCCGTTTCCGCCGTACGGGCGGCCCGGGAAAGAACCTCCTGCAGGGCTTCGGAAGTGCCGAGCATGCGGAATCCCGCGGTACTTTCTTCCAGCCGCCGCCGCAGTGTGCGGTTCTCACGGATGAGTTCGCGCGTGGCCAAGGCTCGCCGCACCACGATCTCAAGCTGATCGAGGTCGATGGGCTTGGTCAGGAAATCGGCGGCGCCGGCCTTCATGGCGGCTACGGCCACGTCGACGGTTCCGTACGCGGTCATCACCACCACGGCCGCGTCCGGCATCAGTTCCTTGCTTCGGGCGAGCAATTCGTCGCCGGGCACGCCCGGCATGCGCAGGTCCGTGAGTATCAGGTCCACGTACCGCTTCCCGATCAAGTCGATCGCGGCTTCTCCATCGGCGGCCTCGTGGACTTCGTGGCCCCAATCGCTCAGAATCCCGGCGAGGGTCTCGCGCTGGCTCGCCTCGTCATCCACGACAACGATCACGCCTGGTATCATCGGACTCTCCTCTCCAGGGGGAAACGAATTACAAAGCGGGCGCCGTCTTCAAGGGGCACGGTGTCGTCCAGGGCGATGGTGCCGTTCATGGCCGCAACCATCTGGGCGGTCAGGCTCAGGCCCAGTCCCGTACCGTCACGACGGGTCGTGAAATAGAGGTCGAAGACACGGTTGCGCATGTCGGCGGGGATGCCGGGACCGTCGTCTGTCACGGCGATCTCCGCGTCTTGTCCGCGTCGTTCCAGCGAGACACGAACAGAACCGGCACCGGCCTGCTCGGCATTGCGCAGCAGGTTCTCGATGATCTCGATGACGAAGGACCGGTCCAAGGTCGTCGTGATGTCCGCGATATCCTGATGGATGTCGATGTTACTGGTCTCGTGAGCGGAAGCGAAGGTGGCAACCGCGTTCCTGACCGTCTCGCCGAGGGGCAGTGATTCGAGTCTGGGCTGCCGTGGCGAAGCGAATTTGAGGAACTGCTGGATGATCGCCTCGATGCGGGCGCTCTCGCCCTGGATGACCCCGAACTGTTCCCTGACCATATCGTCCACGTCCGCTTGACGGCCAAGCCGCTGGGCGATCAGGTGGATGCTGTTGAGCGGATTGCGAACCTGATGCGCCACGCCGGACGCGAGGGCTCCCATGGCGGCGAGTTTCTCGGCCCGGCGCGCCTCCTCTTCCCGTGCGCGCAGTTCGAGTTCGATACGATTCACTTCCTTGCCCAGCGTAGCCTGTCGCTGCCAGGCCATCAGCAGGGACGAGGCGAGCAGTACGCTGAACAAAAGAATGACGGCGCGGATGACCGTGCGCCGGCGAATATCCTGTCTGACCTCTTCGAGGACGTCGTTGTTCAAGCCGATCCTCAGCAGCGCGTCGCCGGGTTTGCCCAGGGAGATGACGCGCGAGACCTCGAAGACCGGTCCGGCCGGGGAGTCGTATTCGTGGGTCACGAATGGGGCGCCCTTGGTCAGGGGGTGCAGGGCGGGATCATCCCCCGGGGCGGGAAACCCGCTGACACCCGCGGAGGCGGCCAGGATTCCGTGGGCGTTCTGGATGACCACATATCTGACGCCGTGACTGGCGCCCAGCGTACGAATCAAATGCCCCGGGCTCATTTCGTCGCGGGCTGTCTCCAGACTGTCCGCCTCGACGTTCACCACGATCGCTCCGCCCCCCGGTCGCGACACGCCCACCACGTAGCGCAGTGCACTGTCACGTCGTGCAGTACGAAAACCCAGTTTCTGAACGTCGGCGCGACCGTCCAGGAGTGGTGACAGGAATGTGTTGGGCAGGGAGTCGGCTCGGGATGATTGTCCGGGGACGCCACGATCCGTCATTTCCAGGTTGCCTTCGGCGTCGTAGACGAGAATACGATGTAGTCCATGCTCGCGGGCGAAGAGAGCGAGTGTCGTGGCGTCGGTGTCGTGCAGGGAATCGTGGCTTGCGATCCAACGGGCGTTGTCCACCAGGCGCCGGTTCAGTTCGTTTTCCCAGCGGCTGTAGGTTTCGAGTCCGTGGGTGCTGCTTTCGGCGATGATGACGGATATGGCCCGGGCCTCGGCCACCATCAATCGCTCCACTTGCAGGATGCGGCTCCTGGCGTCCCGATGCGAAATGTATAACAACAGCGCGGCCAGCACGGTCAGCGATGCGCAGACCAGAACGATGCGCCAGCGGGATGATCCTGAATCGGCCTGACTCATACTTCCAGACCGCCTGCTGCATAGAGCCGGCACCGCTCGACGATTCGCGACGCGGCTTGGCCGTCGCCGTAGGGATTCACGGCTTTGGCCATGGCCGCGTAGGCTTCGGGATCGGTCAGCAGCCGGGTGGCTTCGGAGACGATCTTCTCCATGTCCGTACCCACCAGTTTGACCGCTCCGGCCTCGACAGCCTCGGGTCGCTCGGTCTTGTCCCGGGTGACCAGCACGGGTTTGCCGAGCCCCGGAGCTTCTTCCTGAACGCCGCCCGAATCGGTGATGATCAGCTCGGCGCGGTCAAGAAGTCGCACAAAGGGCAGGTAAGGGGTGGGCTCGATCAGGTGTACGTTTTTCAGCCCGCCCAGGAACGAGTGTACGGGCGCTTGCACGTGTGGATTCAGGTGCACGGGATAGACGAAGTCGCGATCGGGGAAACGGTCAGCCAATGTGGCCAGTGCGCGGCAGACCGACTCGAAGCCCGATCCGAAATTCTCACGTCGGTGTCCGGTGATCAGCACCAGGGACCGTTCGTTCTCCAGGACGGAGGCAGCCAGACCGGGCACGTCCGGCGGATCGAACCGCACACGCTCCAGCGCCAGGTGCAGGGCATCGATCACGGTGTTGCCGGTCACGATGACGCGCGACGCCGGGATGCCTTCGCGCAACAGGTTGTCGCGCGCGGTCTCCGTGGGAGCGAAATGCAGGTCGGCCAGACGCGAGGTCAGGACGCGGTTGGCTTCCTCGGGAAAGGGGGCACGCAGATCGCCGGTGCGCAGGCCGGCCTCCACGTGTCCCACGGGGATGCCGCTGTGGAAGGCGGCCAGTGCGGCGCATAGGACCGTGGTCGTGTCGCCTTGTACGAGGATCATGTCGGTTCGGTGTTCGGCCAGATAGGCGTCGACGCCGGCGATGGCCCGTGATGCGAGGCCGGACAGGGTCTGGTCGGGTTCCATGAGATCCAGGTCCACATGGGGCACGAGTCCGAAGACTTCGAGGACCTGGTCCAGCATTTCACGGTGCTGGGCCGTGACGCAGATGTGGGGTTCGAGGTCGGGCGCCTCGGCCAAGGCCAGGGCCACCGGCGCCAGTTTAACAGCCTCCGGCCGCGTTCCGAAGATCAGCGATATCCTCATGAGACCTCCGCGTGTGTTGATTTTGCCAGAGTGCATGCTTACAATAGCCGCTCACGACGCTCATGCCCAGCGCGATGACGCCGTCCGGTCGGATGGCGCTCGCGATTCGTCCGTTGGAAGGATATCAGTTGAACGCCAAGCAGATCCGCGCCCGCTTTCTCGAGTTCTTTGCCGAACGCGGCCACACCGTGGTCGACTCGTCGTCGCTGGTGCCCGAGAACGACCCCACCCTGATATTCACCAATGCGGGCATGAACCAGTTCAAGTCGGTATTCCTGGGCATGGAAAAACGCGACTACGTGCGCGCGGCCTCGTGCCAGAAGTGCATGCGCGTCAGCGGCAAGCACAACGACCTGGAGGAAGTGGGCCGCGACGCGCGCCATCACACCTTCTTCGAGATGCTGGGCAACTGGTCCTTCGGCGACTACGCCAAGAAGGAGTCGCTGCTGTGGGGCTGGGAATTTCTGACCAAGGATATGGGGCTCGATCCCGAGTACCTGTGGGCGTCCGTCTACAAAGATGATGACGAGGCCTACGCCATCTGGCGCGACGACATCAAGCTGCCCGAGGCGCGCATCGAGCGCCTGGGCGACCTGGACAAGGGCGACGACGAGAACTTCTGGTCCATGGGCGATACCGGTCCCTGCGGACCCTGTTCGGAGATCCACTACGATCAGGGCGCCGACATGGCCTGCGACCACCCGAAGGGCTGTGCCCTGGGCGTCTGCGATTGCGACCGCTGGCTGGAGATCTGGAACCACGTCTTCATGGAGTTCGATCGCGACGAGACGGGCAAGATGAACGCGCTGCCCATGCTGAGTGTCGATACGGGCATGGGCCTCGAACGGCTCGTGGCCCTGGTGCAGAAGGTGCGCAGCAACTTCGAGAGCGATCTGTTTACGTCCCTGATCGGATTCATGTCCGAGCTGAGTGGACGCGTGCCCGAGGGGGAGGACCGCATCTCCATGCAGGTGATCGCCGATCATGCGCGCGCCTGCTGTTTCGCCATCACCGACGGCGCCGCCCCCGGCAACGACGGCCGCGGTTACGTGGTGCGTCGTATCCTGCGCCGGGCCGCCCGCCACGGACGCAGCCTGGGTCTGCGCGAACCCTTCCTGTGGCGCGTCGCCGAAGTGGTCGTCAACGAAATGGGTGCGGCCTATCCCGAACTGGTCGAGCGCAAGGACCGTGTCCTGGACGTGATACGTCGCGAGGAGGAACGCTTCAACCTGACCCTGGACCGGGGCCTGCAGGTCTATGCGGACATGCGCGACGGCACGGCGGACCAGCGGATCTCCGGCGCCGACGCCTTCAAGCTCCATGACACCTTCGGCTTTCCCCTGGATCTCACGCGGGTCCTGGCCGAGGAGGACGGATTCACCGTGGACGAGGCCGGCTTCACCGAGCACATGGAGCGCCAGCGCGCCGCCAGCGGCAAGGCCCGCGCGTTCATGGCCGGCATGGGGACCTGGCAGGCGGTGCGCGATGGGGAGGACGTCGCCCGTTTCCGCTCCACGTTTACCGGGTATGTCTCACGGGAAGAACGCACGCGCGTGATCGGCGTGCGCACGGCCGGCGATCACACTTCGCAACTCCTGTTCGAGCGAACACCCCTCTACGCCGAGTCCGGCGGCCAGGTGGGCGACGGCGGCAGACTGATGACCGCCGACGGCGCCACCCTCGAGATCCTGACCACCGTCACCGACGAGACCGGCCCCGTGTCGGTCGTCAACGCCGACGCCGACAAGCTTCTGGCCCTGCTGGCCGACGACGACCAGGTGACCCTGACCGTCTCGGCAAACCGCGTGGCCATCATGCGCCACCATACGGCCACGCACCTGCTGTATGCCGCCCTGCGCCAGGTGCTGGGCGACCATGTGGCCCAGGCCGGCAGCGAGGTCGGGCCGGAGAAGCTGCGCTTCGATTTTCACCACGACCAGGCCCTGACGCCCGACGAGATCGTGGCGGTCGAGACACTGGTCAATCGCGAGGTGCTGGCCAACGGCGCGGTTGTCGTCCACGACGATATCCCCCTGGACGAGGCCCGTGAACGCGGCGCCATGGCCCTGTTCGGCGAGAAGTACGGCGACACCGTGCGCATGATCGAGATCCCCGGTACAACGGACGGTTTCTCCCTGGAACTGTGCGGGGGGACCCACGTGGCCCGCACCGGTGATATCGGTCCGGTCCGTGTTACCGCGGAGGGCAGCAGCGCCGCCGGCGTCCGACGCATCGAAGCCGTAGCCGGTGAAGCCGCCCTGGCCCTGGGCGCCGCCGAACGTGTCGAGTTGGCGGCCGTGAGGGCCGCGTTGCGCCAGGACGGCGATCCGTCCGCCCTGGTGACCGCCCTGCTGGCCGAACGTGACGCCCTGGTTCGCGAATTGCGCGAAAACAAGCAGGCTGCGGCGGCGGATTCCCTGGACGCCTTGGTGGGTAACGCCGTCGATGTGAACGGTGTGAAAGTGTTGACCGCTCGCGTGGATGCCGAGGACCGCAACGCCCTGATGCAACTGGGTGACCGGGCTCGAGACCTGCTCGGCAGCGGCGTGGTGGCCCTGGGCGCGGAGTGGGACGGCAAGACCACCCTACTCGTCACTGTTACGGCCGATCAGGTCAAGGCCGGGCTGCATGCCGGCAATCTGGTCAAAGCCATAGCGCAGAGCGTGGGCGGCCGCGGCGGTGGGCGTCCGAACACCGCCCAGGCCGGTTTGCCGGGACCCGAAGACATCGATCCGGCCCTGGCCCAGGCTGCCGAGACGATTCGGGGCGCGTTAGGCTGATCCGGCGCTGATAACGGCGTTTTAACTGCTCAAGGCCGACTCTTGATCGACCGATAACTCCCATGACATATAGGACGTTCGCGGATCCCGCCGGCGCGCATTCGGCACCGGGGGATTGTTCGCGACGTGTGATCGGGAATTAGGCGACGAAGACATACATGCCCAAGAGCTTGGCCATGCGAGCGGGAGTCCGGAGTGTACTCGTGCTCGCCTTGTGTTTGCTGGTCGTCACGCCGGTCGTCACCCAGATGGCCACCGGGTTCTACAACGGCAACGCCAACGACAATCGCGAGATCAGTCTATTGGTACTGAGCCTTCAGACCACCCCAGTTCATATCCTCGTTTCCCACCGGTTCGCAGGCATGATCGTTACTGGTACCGGGGGTTGCGACGAACTGATAGAAGTTGGACGTGGCGCCCGCGCCGCCACCGCCGTCGGGGCAGCGCATGTTCGAGTGGGCGTCCTTGTCGCCGCTGCCGTTCTCGTTGAGCTGGGGCTCGCCGACCGGCAACAGCACCAGCAGGCCGGCGTCGTCACCGTCGTCGGTGTCGTAGACCACGGCGTCGAGCAGGTTCGCGGTCGTCACTGGTGTGGCGCTGGGAAAGTCGGCCGCGTCGCCGGTATACAACGCGACGGCGTCGGCGCCGTTCTGCAGGCCGTTCGACGGGAAGATGATCGCAGGCGTGGGCACGACACCGGCGTTGCCGAGCAGGAAGAACCCGTTGGCGTCCAGGTTGAACCCGTCCAGATCGAAAGCGCTGTAGGAGACGTCGCCGTTTCCGTTGTAGAAGACCAGCACGAGACCGTCGAGGGGGGCGCCCGCATCACCGAAGAGCTCGACGAACTCCAGGATGTCGGTGCTCTCCGTGTCGGCATCGACCTCGTTGATCAGCACGCCCTGGGCTGCGGCAACGCCGGCCGCCAGGACGAGTGCCATTACCATCATTAGTTTGGACATCATCGGACCTCCGATTCATTTATCGTCGCCGGGGACGAACAGACCGGCAACCAAACCCGCTCTCGCCGACAGTCTTGTCAGCGAAACATGATTAATCAACGTACAGTTTATTATATCACTTAAGGCGCATGGAAATCAATCTCGGTCGAAGATTCGTACAACCAGAGAGTCATCCGATCATCCGGCAGAATTTCCATATCGAGAATCGCCGCAATGAGTTCGCGCTGTTCGCCGGCCCGATAGGGATTGTAGTACTCCCACACGATTCGCTGGCCGTCGGTCACCTCCAACACCCGGCCGTTGTCCAGAACGGTCGGTTCATGCTGCCCGTGTCACAATCCGGCGCCCCTGGACCGGGTCCTCGGTTTTTCCTCGCCATGACCCGGTTGTCTCGCCGATACTGTGGCGTCGCGGAGTCGTCGTTGCCGCTCGCTCGTTTTGGAGGAATCGCGTGTCTCAACTCCATGTCGCGGACTGGGTCGTCATCGTGTTCTACCTGTGCGTCACGGTCGGGCTGGGGCTGGCTTTCCGGCGCCGGGCCTCCTCGTCGTCCGGACAGTACTTCCTCGCCGGCCGCTCGCTGCCCTGGTGGGTGCTGGGCACCAGCATGGTGGCCACGACCTTCGCCGCCGACACGCCGCTGGCGGTCACCGGTTTCATCCGCAACGACGGCATCTGGTACAACTGGTTCGGCTGGCACTACGTGATGAGCCAGATGCTGGCGGTCTTTCTCTTCTCGCGCTTCTGGCGCCGCGCCGGCGTGGTGACCGACAACGAACTGATCGAGATACGGTACTCCGGCAAGCCGGCCGCCTTCCTGCGCGGCTTCAAGGCCGGCTACTTCGCCATCCTCTACAACCTGATCGTTATGGGCTGGGTTTTGCTGGGTTTGGGCACGGTCGCCGAGATGGTGCTGGATATTCCCCGCGAGGTGGCGATTCCCGCCGGTGCCGCGCTGGCTCTGAGCTACGCCCTGCTGGCCGGCTTCTGGGGCGTGGTGGTGACCGACGTGATCCAGTTCGTATTGGCCATGGTCGGATCGATCGCCCTGGCGGTGGCGGCCCTCGGCCGGGTCGGCGGTCTCAGCGGTCTGCGCGAGAAGCTAGTGGATACACCGCTGTTCACCGATGGCACTCTCGCCTTTGTGCCCGGCGGGGGGATGGGCCTGGAGTCCGACCTGTTCCGCTTCGCGATCTTCGTGACGGTCATGTGGTGGGCCAGCCACAACGCCGACGGCGGCGGCTACCTGATCCAGCGCATGGCCGCCGCACGCGACGAACGCCACGCCCGCGGCGCCACCCTGTGGTTCGTGATCGCCAACAACGCTTTGCGCTACTGGCCCTGGATCATCGTGGCCCTGTGCTCGCTGGTCATGATTCCCGCGGTGCCCGAGGGCGCCAGCGAGGAGGCGGCCTATCCGCTGGTCATGCTCGAAGTGCTCGGACCGGGGTTGCTGGGCGTGTTGCTTGTGTCGTTCTTCGCGGCCTTCATGTCCACGATCGACACTCATCTGAACTGGGGCGCCAGCTATCTGATCAACGATATCTACCGTCGCTTCCTGCGCCCCGACGCGGGGGAGAAGGAGACCGTGCTGGCGGCCAAGGTGTGCGTGGCGGTCCTGCTCGGCCTGGCCGTGCTGGTGGCCTTGTCGCTCACGTCCATCGGCAAGGCCTGGCTCTTCGTGTGGGCCATGGGCGCCGGTATCGGTCCCGTGCTGATCCTGCGCTGGTTCTGGTGGCGCATCAACGCCTGGAGCGAGATCGCGGCGCTGGGAACATCGGTCGTGGTCGCGGCGGGATTCGAAATCGTCGCCTGGGCGCAGAACGGCGCGGCGTACGAACTCTTCGCCACACCGGCCCGCTTCGGGGATCTCGCCCTGGCGACACATCACAAGGCGTTGGTGCTGGTGCCGGTGACGATCATCGCCTGGTTAACGGCCACTTTCATTACCCGACCCGTCGACATGGCGAAGTTGTGCGACTTCCGGAAACGGGTTCGGCCGGGCGGCGCCTGGGGACCCGTGGCTTCCCTGCAGCCCGAGGTACGCAGCGCGGGCCTGGCTTTCGCCACCTTGCGGCCCTGGGTGGCCGGTGTGGCCATGACCTACGGTCTGACTTTCGGGATCGGCAAGCTGTTGTTGGGAGGCGGCGCGGATGCAGCCTGGCTGTTGGGCCTGGCCGTGACCGGTGGTGCGGTAGTGGCCTGGGAGCTTATGCGGGACTGATCATTCGGACAAATCGATATCCGCTGCCGGCAGGTCGAAGTGGAATGCGGTGCCCACGCCTTCGCGACTATCGACGGTCAGCTCGCCGCCATGGCCGGTGACGATACGGTGGGCGATGGCCAGACCGAGGCCAGAGCCCCTGTCGGTGCGGCTTTTCTCGGCCGTATAGAAGCGCTCGAAAACGTGGGGCAGATCCTCCGTGGCGATGCCGATACCGGTGTCGCGTACTTCCAGATCGACGCCGGTGTCGTGTCCGGCCACGCGCAGGTGGACTTCGCCGCCCTCACGATTGAACTTGATCGCATTCTCCACCAGGTTCTGCAGCACCTGGCCGATGCGCAGGGGATCGGCGTCCACCAGGGGCGGTTCACCCTCCACATCGCAGTGCAGGGAGATCCGGCGCTTGTCGGCGTGGCTCTCGCACCTTGTCATGATCTCGTAGGCCAACTCCACGATGGAGAATGCCTCCCGCCGATACTCCACACGACCACTCTCCAGATACGTCAGCTCGAAGAGACGCTCGATAAGCGCTTCGAGGTTGTCCGTGTTGGTGGCGATGGTGTTCAGGGCGTGCTCACGTTTCTCCTGCGACAAGTCTTCGAGGTGCAGAGTCAACGTTTCAACGTGACCCCGCAGACTGGCCATGGGCGTGCGCAGGTCGTGGGAGATGTTGGCCACAAGTTGCTTGCGGTATTCCTCCGACTGCTTCAGCTGGGCGATGACATCGTTGAGCCGCTCGGCCATGCGGTTGAAGTCGCCGCCGAGTGTGGCGATCTCATCGCTGTCGCCCTCGCTGGCCCGGTGCGCGTAGTTGCCCTTGCGAAAGGCCGACATGTCGGCGGACAGGGCCCGGATGCGCCGGCTGATCCAGGTCATGATCACCAGCCCGCAAATAAAGGCGTAGAGGAGCATGGCGCCTACGCCGCGGACCTGACGGATCTGGTCCTCGTCGTCTAGATCCTGGGTGCGGACTTGCAGTGGCTTGAAGCTCGCCACCAGCCAGCCATAGGTCCCGGTGAATGTGTCGCCGCCGATCTGGACGGGGACAACGGCCGTGATGCGGTTCACGAAGTCGTCGATGTCATAAGGCTCGGGATAGGTGTCGTAATCCCAGGTGCCCAGGGACATGGAGTCCAGCAGGGCGGGATCGACAAAGCGCAGCACGTGCGTGAGGCTGTCGGGGCGGGTGGAGCTGATGACGGCTCCGTCCGGTTCGACCAGAGCCAGTTCGGCGTCGAAGTCGGCGATCAGGTGCCCGTAGTCAGCCAGCACCGCGGTGTCGTCGGTGGACTCCTGGCCGAGCAGGGCGGCGAGGCTGTCCATCTCGGCGTCCCGGCGTTCCTCGTACCAGGCCTGCTCGCCTGGCGCCCAGGTTACTTCGTAGATGGTTCGGTTGACCCATTTGTAATATCCCACGAACAGCAGCAGCAGCAGCGCCAGGAACAGCCCCGTGATCCGGAAGTGCAGGGTCTTGTGGAAGGTCCAGCCCGACATGTGTATTGCGCGTCTCCTAGAAATCGTCCGTGAATCGGTACCCGATGCCCCAGACGGTCAGGATGTACCGGGGGCGGTTGGGATTCTCTTCGATCTTACCCCGCAGTCGATTGACGTGCGAGTTGACCGTGTGCTCGTAGACATCCGTGTCCTGGTCCCAGACCTTGTTGAGCAACTGGCTCCGCGAATACGTGCGCCCCGGATGGGATGCCAGGGTGAACAGGAGATCGTACTCCTTCAAGGTCAGTTTCACCGTCTCGCCGCGAACGATCACCTTGCGTTTGACATGATCGATCTCCAGGGAATCGAATTCGAGAATCTTTTTCTCGCTTGATCCCTGGGCAATGTCACGGGCCAGCTCGGCGCGGCGCTGCAGGGCGTTCAGCCGGGCTGTCAGTTCGCGCAGGCTGAAGGGCTTGGTCATGTAGTCGTCGCAGCCCAGCTCGAGTCCCAGAACCTTGTCCGCTTCTTCACCGCGGGCGGTGAGCATGAGGACCGGAATCTGGCGGTCTTTCTCACGAATATCCCGCAGGACGTCGAGCCCGGACAGGCCGGGCAGCATCCAGTCCAGCAGGATCGCGGTCCAGTTGCCGGAGGCATAGGCGGCGAGTCCCGCGCGCCCGTCATGGGTCGCGACAACTTCGTAGCCCTCGTTTTGCAGGTGCAGCGTCACGACCTCGGTCAGGTCGCAATCGTCTTCCACGAGCAGAACACGTCGGTTCAGCTGACTCACCAAGTGGTTCACCTCTCGATTCTTGCTGATAAGCATCGCATATGAGTATCACGATCATATCACACAACCATAATAATGTCGGTTGTCAGAACACAAGTAAGGGAACTTCTTACCTGTCCTCCCGAATATTTGTTTTTATCGTGATAACTCCGTGACACATAAGGGGTATCGTTACGGGTGTCGAGTTTCCTCCCGGACGTGATGCACAGCGTCCGGATCGACAATGAGTGGTCGGGGAAGAACAGCGCCTGGCGCGGTTTTCCCATACAACGCAGGGACCGGGCACGAGCGCTGCTCACCGTCGGGTTCCTTGACTCGGGATTGCCGGCGGGGGTTGTCCCGAGTCTTTTTTATACCTAGAGCCTGTCCCATAAGCCCCCTTTTTTCAACCCCGCCTTTCCCGGGCCGAG
>CAYYYS010000058.1:10439-13307 GCA_964476155.1 uncultured Fibrobacteraceae bacterium | reverse complement strand
CGATCGCCGGCCGCGAGACGGCCGCCTTCTTCCACAGCGCCATGTCGCCGGTGGTCGTGATCGGTTTTCTGGCCCTGGCCGGTTTCTCCTTCGTGAACGTCCTGTTCGATTATGCCGAGTTGTCACACTCGGCCCTCTCGTCGGGCCAGCAGGTCAGCGAAGCCCTGAACCTGTCGTCGGGTGTCTTCCAGCCGCTGGTCACCAACATGGCCCTGTTCCTGGTGTTCATGTTGCCGGCGGTCACCATGCGTCTCTTTTCCGAGGAGTACCGCTCGGGTCGCTACGGCCTGATGATGACCTACCCGGTGGGTGATCACGTGTGGGTGATAGGCAAGTTCTTCGCAGGCCTGGTCGTGGGGCTGGTGCTGCTCGTGGGGGCGGGACTGTTCTTCGCGGTGACGGGGATTCTCGGTCGACCCGAGGCCGGGCCGCTCATTTCGGCGATGATCGGTCTGGTGCTGGCGTCGGCGACCATGATCGCCTGGGGCGTCTTCTTCTCGACCCTGCTGCCGTACCAGGTGGTCAGCTACATCCTCACGTTCGCTTTCCTCATGATCCTGACGACCGTGGGCAACCTGGAACCGCACCTGCCCGAATCGCTGGCGTTCCTGGCCGACCGTCTGTCCCTGAACACGCACTTCACGCGCTTCGCCCGCGGCCTGATCGACAGTCGCGACGTGATCTGGTTCGTCGGCTGGATCGCCCTCGGCCTGACCGCCGCCACCGCGTCGCTGGGAGGGCGCCGCCTGGCCGGCAACCGCCGCCTGGGCCGTTGGGCGCCGGTACTCGTGCTTGTCCTGTTGCTGCTGATACTCGACGTGCTGGCCGCGCGCTCGCCCCACACCCTTGACCTCACGCGCAATCAGCGCAACAGCCTGGCCCCCCAGACCACGCGCGTACTCGACGCCCTGGACGTGGACCTGAAGATCACGGCCTTCTACCAGCGTCTCGATCCCAAGCGCAAGGAAACCGAGGTCATGCTGGCCGCCTTCGCCGATCGTAGCGACCGCATCACCTACGAGATCATCAACCCGGACGTGGAACTGACCCGCGTGCAGGAGATGAGTGTGACCACCGCGCGTGCGGTGATCGTCGAAGGGGAGGGCCGGCGCCGAGAACTGCTCGACCCCGACGAGTCGTCCCTGATCAACGCCGTCTTCAGGGTGATGATCGGCCACCAGCCCGTGGTCTACTATCTGCAGGGCCATGGCGAACACCGTCTCGACGACGAGGATCGCACGGGCTATCAGGCTTTCGACGCGGCGCTGCGCCGTCAGGGCTATGACATGCGCCTGCTGCTGCTGACCGACAAACCCGAAGTCCCCGGCGACGCCCAGGTCGTGGTGATCGCCGCGCCCCGGATCGACTTCGCCGCCCAGGAACTCGAAGCGCTCCATGCGTTCATCGCGCGCGGCGGCGCCGTGTTGGCCCTGCTCGATCCCGGCTCGCCCGTGAGCGTGGCCGACTGGGTGTCGCGCTATAACGTGGTTCTCGGCGACGACTTCCTGATCACCGCCTCGCGCGCCAACGCCAGCCTGCGTGTGGACGAACGGGTGATGGTCCTCTTCGAATACGGTGAACACGAAATAACCCGTGGCCTGCCGGGCATGGCCACGTTCTTCCCCTTTACCCAATCGCTCAAACCCCGCGCCGAGGCGTTGTTGGGCGTCGATGCGCGCACCGTCCTGCGATCGGACACGCGCAGCTGGGCCGAGAGCGACATCGCCTCGGTGGCCGACGGACAACTCTCCTTCGATGAAACGGTCGACATCCCCGGACCGCTGCCCTTCGGCGTGGCTCTGGAAGTCGATCGCGACGAGTATTTCGACGACTACAAACTCGATATGCTGGGTCTGGACGAAGACGACATGGTCGAGCAGAACGCGCTGCTGTCCTCACTGGACAGCATGCATGGCGAGGCGGGACCGTCGCTGCCCCCGTCCATTTTCAGCAATGAGGAGACATCGCGTCTGGTGATCGTGGGCGATTCGGATTTCGTCACCAACGCCAACCTCAACCTCTACGGCAACCGCGACCTGCTCCTGAACATGATGGGCTGGCTGGCCCGTGAGCAGGTGCTGATCGCCCCGCGCGCCCGCGCAACGTTCAGCGAACCCCTGATCCTCAGTACCGAGCGCAAGAACCTCCTGGGCTGGGGCTGCGCCGTGGCCTGGCCCCTGGTCGCCGGCCTGATCGCGGTGATGGTCGTGGTGCGGCGGCGGCGGTTCCACTGATGGGCGCCCGCGGCTCAACCATTCCCCGCAGCGTCTACCCTCTGTTGGTTCTGCTCGTCCTGGCCGCCCTCTGGCTGTGGCGCGGCGGCGGCGAACCTGCCGGCCCGCGGCTCATCTTCGACACGTCCCCCGAATCAGTACAGGCCTGCGCCGTGCAGGGACCGAACGGACTGACCACGCTCGACCGTACGCCCGAGGGGTGGCGACTGGACGGCGTGAGTCCCGACCTGGCCGACACCGACGGCATGACCGCGTTTCTGAACATCCTGACCACTACCTTGCGAACCGACGCCGTTGCCGATGCCGATTGGCGCACATCGTCCGAGACCTACGGACTCGACAATGCCGGGATCTTCTCAGTGTCCCTCACGGTCGACGGCGATGCCTCACGCCTGCGGATCGGCGTCCAGAATCCGGCCTCCGGCCTGTTCTACGCAACCGGCGCCGGATCCGATGAGCTCTTCATGGTCGGGGAGGATCTGGTGGGCAACCTTCACGCCCTGCCCAACGGTGTTCGGGCCCGCATGCTGTGGCCCGGTTTCCAACGTGACGATCCCGACACGCTCCGTCTGCGCTTTGCCGATCACGACGACTGGGATCTGGCCGCCCGTGACCCCGGCGGTCGCTGGTGGCT
>CAYYYS010000058.1:0-10339 GCA_964476155.1 uncultured Fibrobacteraceae bacterium | reverse complement strand
GAGACCGAGAACCGGGCCCAGGCCTGGCGCGACGGCTTTGCCAATGGCGTGGTCCTGCCCGGCGAAATCCCGCGCGAATGCGCCGGTGGGTTATCCCAGTACCTGCACACGGATCTGCTGGACCGCGGCCTGGCCACCGCCGATTCCTTTGCCCTGTCCCGCATGGATCTGGGCCTTGTACGCTTTGCCAATACCGACCGTGGTTGGGTCCTGACCCACCCCATCGATCCCCCCGATCCGCGGCAAATGAAGCTCATGGCCACCGACCTGGTTCACTTCCTGGATCGCTTGGCTATCGAGCGTGTCTATGAGCCCACCATCGACAACCCCCAGCGTCAGCCGCAGACCACGATACAGATTTGGGCCACCGGCCCGGGTGTGTCGCCACGCACCGTGATCCGCTGTGGGTTGCATGCCGGTACCGGCCGGCCCACGGCATGGTATCCCGCGGATGGGCGTCTGGTGGAGATCGATCGGAATCTGACGATATCTTGTCAGTCGATTATGATGGCGGCGGTGGGGCGGCGGCGGTGAGGGGATTTAATGGGGGGCTGTTAATCACATGTGTTTAGTTCGTGTCCCACTCGGGGAGCCAGGCATTTTCTCCACGGAAAATTCTCAGTATTTAGAGTTCGGCTTGGTCGCCGAGTTGCGCCCGTATAAGTGCCTGTAATCAAATGGTTAGCGGAAACGGATATTTAGAGCGGTCTTACCCCTCTTGATGGTCCACTCCAAGTGTTAGTATCTCCTGGTCTCCTTGTCTAGCTACGAACTCCGCCGGGGTCTGATCACCCAGCGAACTGTGAGGCCGGAATCGGTTGTATTCCAGCCGCCATTTCTCGATCTTCCTGGTCGCGTCGGCCAGGTTGATAAACCAGTTGTCGTTGAGACATTCGTCACGGAAGCTGCGGTTGAAGCTCTCGATGAATGCGTTCTGGTTCGGCTTGCCCGGCTCGATGAAGTGCAACGAAACTCCGTTCTGGTAGGCCCATCTGTCCATGGCTAGGCTGGCGAACTCCGGGCCGTTGTCCACGACGATCTCTTCCGGTAGACCACGAGACCACGCTAGGTAGTCCAGAACGCGGGCGACCCGTTCCCCGCTGATCGATGTCGCTACTTCCAAGTGCGGGCACTCCCGGCTGTAGTCGTCGATGATCGTCAAACAGCGTAGCCGACGGCCGTCAGCAAGGCCGTCATGAACAAAATCCATGGACCAGCGCTGGTTCGGCTGATCCGGGACATCGATCTGACGCGTGCGCGTCGAACGGCAAGTTCGCTTCCGCTTGCGCTTCTTGACCTGCAATCCTTCCTCCCGGTAGACCCGCTCGATGCGCTTATGGTTATCGGTGAACCCCTCTCGGCGCAGCAGAACCGCCAAACGCGGGCTACCGTAGCGGCGGCTTTCGGCCGCCAGCTCTCTCAGCCTCTTTCTGAGCTCGCTGTCATCCTGGCCCCGGCTAACGTAGCGACAGGATGATCGGTTCAGCTTGACGATGCGGCACGCTTGGCGCTCGCTGATCGGAAGCTGACTTGTGGCCGCACGGACGAGCTCCCTCTTCTCCGACGGCCCTAGAGGTTTTTTGCTGTCTCGAGCATCACCTTCAAGGCCTGGTTGTCCAGGATCTGCTCGGCCAACAACTGCTTGAGCTTCTTGTTCTCCGTCTCGAGGGTCTTCAGGCGCCGGGCTTCCTGGATATCCATGCCGCCGAACTTGCGACGCCAGCGGTAAAAGGTCTGCTCAGAGATGCCATGCTCGCGACAGAGGTCCTTCGTCGGGACACCGGCCTCGCCTTGCTTCAGCACTCGAATGATCTGCTCTTCTGTGAATCGACTTGATCGCATCGGTAGTCCTCCTGGGGCTCAGTCTACACCAGGTGACTAACGCTTCAAATGGACCAGTTATGAGGGGGAAGACCGCAGGATGATCACATGATCCAAGCATTCCCGCCGGATCGACCCGATCACCCGCTCGACATATGGGTTTTGCCACGGGGATCGCTTCGCGGTTCGGATCTGCTTGATGCCCATGGCCGCGACCCTGCGCATGAAGATCGACCCATAGATGCTGTCCCGGTCGCGAATCAGGTAGCTCGGAGTCGTATCCCAGGGGAACGCCTCGGCTATCTGTTGGCCCGTCCAGGTGGCCGTCGGATTGGTGGTCACGTTGAAGTGGATGATCTGACGCCTAGCGTTGCCCAGGACCAAGAACACGTAGATCACTCCGAAAGTGACGGTCGGCACGGTGAAGAAGTCGATCGAGACGATGTCCTTGGCGTGGTTGGTCAGGAAGGTGTGCCAGGACTGGGAAGGAGGTTGATCGAGCTTGACCATGTACTTGGATACCGATCCCTGGCTGATGTCGATGCCGAGCTTGAGTAGCTCGCCGTGAATTCGTGGTGCTCCCCATAGAGGATTGGCCGTCGACATCTGGCGGATCAGGTCTCGCACTTCCCGGGGCACTTTCGGCCTACCTGGCCAGCGATAGCGACTCTTCCACCTCCAGTAGTAGCGGAAGCCTCGGCGGTGCCAGCGGATCACTGTTTCAGGCTGGACGATATAGAGGGATCTCCGCCAGTCGGGCCATACAACGCTGAGGATGTCCCATAATGCTCTATCTCGCCATCTGAGCGCAGGTCTGGTAGAATTGCGCTGTAGGACTTCGATCTGATGACGTAGAGCGAGGTTCTCGGCGGCGAGTGTTTGGTGTGATTTGAACGCCAAGAGCAGCGTTTGCAGAACTAGTTTGAGCATAATTAGGTGTTATCGGACGGATGTCGTAACTCCTTGAATATCAGGGTGGACGAATATTTAGAAGGCACAGGATTATCCCCCAAGGGGAATAGTTGCTCCTCCTGAAAATCCCATCCGACTTGACGTCCGGCGAAATGATATTGGCAACAGAAGGATTATTTTAAGACATTGGTATTTGCTGCAATTGCTCGTCCAACGGTTAACCGGAGGTCGAACATGCGAAGGCTCCTGCTCGCTCTTCCCCTGCTGGTCCTGTTTGACTGTGAAACGGGTGTGGGGTGGTCCACCGCCCAGCAAGTGAAGCTCCCCGAACCTCGCCGCCAAGGAGAACTCTCGGTCGAAGAGGCGTTGCAGAAGCGCCGGTCGATCCGGGAGTATGCGCCCGGACCCTTGAAGCTTGAAGATGTGGCCCAGATTCTATGGTCCGCCCAGGGGTTTAACGACCCAGCCGGATACAGAACCGCGCCTTCAGCCGGTGCACTTTATCCGCTCGAAGTTTATCTGGTGGTGGGCGATGTGTCCGACCTTCCGGCAGGCGTGTACCACTACCGCCCCCGGCCGCACGATCTGGTTCTGGTCAAGAGCGGTGATTTGCGCCGGCCGCTATTCTCAGCCTCCCTCAGACAGGAATGTGTCAGGGATGCACCTGCCGTTCTGGCCATCGCCGGCGTCTACGAACGCACGGCCCGAAAGTATGGCAAGCGGGCCCGCCGCTACGTACAGATGGAGGTCGGGCACGCCGCCCAGAACGTGTATCTGCAGGCTGCGGCCAACGGTCTGGCGACCGTGATCGTGGGCGCCTTCGATGACGGAGATGTGCAGAAAGTCCTTGGCCTCCAGGTAGATCACGAAATCCTGGCGCTGATGCCCTTGGGCCGTAGTCGCTGAATCCCGACCAACATTAGAGTAGCCACGTATTTCCACCACGGAATTATCTCACTACCTGAGGTTAACAGCCGTTGGGGCTGATTCCGCTGTCTCGAATCAGTATTGTCCAGAAACTATAAGCTCTACGGCACCATCCGCGCCGAAACCACCATCGACCCCGCACAAGACGTCGCCGCAGCCTCCTCAAACGGAGCCTGCAACGGCAACGTCACAACAACCTCATGCGGCTCGCAACTCATCGGCTGGGCACTCAAACAATAACTGTACAGCGCAACCTGGTGATTAAACAACGCCACCCGATCCTCAGGCACCGGCTTACTCGCAGGCAACTTCAGACGCCGCGGATTGACCCACTTCCCATCCTTCTTAACGCGGTAATCCAGGTGCGGCCCGGTGGCGACGCCCGAGGCGCCCACATAACCGATTACCTGTCCCTGCCGCACCTTCACGCCCTTCTTGATCCCCTTGGCATAGCGGGAAAAATGCAGGTAGTAGGTCTCGTACGACTGGTTGTTGTGCTTGATCTTCACATAGCGGCCGTTGTTCCTGTTGTACCGGGCCTCGGCCACCACGCCGTCGCCCGCGGCCACGACCGGCGTGCCCACCGGCGCCGCGTAGTCCACGCCCCAGTGGGGCATGTAGCGCTTGTGTACTGGATGGAAGCGGCGATGGGTGTAGCTGCTGGAGATGCGCGAGTATTCCAGCGGCGCGCGCTTGAGCTGCTTCTCCAGGCTGAGACCCGAGCCGTCAAAGTAAGCGGGACGATCTTCCTCAACCTCGAAGCGGAAGCCGCGATGGGTCACACCCTTGTTGGTGTACTCCACGGCCAGGATCGGGCCGGTGCGCACGAACGCGCCGTCGCGGTGGATCTCTTCGTAGATGATGCTGTACGAGTCGCCCTTGCGGACGTCGCGGCGGAAGTCCACTTCCCAGCCCAGGATGTCGTTCATCTTGGTGGCCAAAGCCGGCGGCGCCTCGAGGTCCTTGAGACTCTCGTAGACCGAGTTGTCGACCGTGCCCGCCACCGCGCAGATGCGGTGCTCCACCGGGTAGGTCAGCTCGTGAACCAGGTAACCGCCCTCGGGCAGGCGCTGGAAAGCGATGTAGGATTCGGCGTCTTCCAGGTCGAAGCGCAGGCGGTGGATCTTGCCGTCGTCGGCCACGGCGACCTGGAAAGCGAGGCCGCGTCGGACCTTGCTCAGGTTGCGGTACGGCTTGCAGGCTTTGACCAGGGACATGATGTCCGCGTGGCCGGCGCCGCGATTGCGCATGGCCTCGTAGAAGGTCTGGTTGCGGCCGATGATCAGGTCGTCCTCGACCACGGAATCGGGCAGGGCCTGCAGGCCGGCGATGGAGTCGCCGTCCACGGCGGGGACCAGGGCTTCCGCTGGAATGTCGGTGCTGTCGGGTGTGACGGCTCGATCCAGGGAGGCCGCGTGGTCGTGACTGGTCTGCTCGTCGTCGCGGAACATGGAGTTCGCGAACACGGAAAACAGCACCAGGAACGTGCAGATCGCCAGGATTGTGATCAATCGGTGTTGTCGGACGACTGAAACCAGGGGACACGCTCCTACATGGGTCTGGGCCGGGGGACTCAACAGCGTGCAATCATGGCACTTGCTACGGCCTGTAATCAAGAGATTTCTCTAACGCCGTTTTGGCGGTAGGATGTCCGAAACCTTAGCATATCCCGAGCCGTGGGGAGATAATAGGTCGATGAACACCCTCGAATTGCATGTGCACCTGGAAGGATCCGTCTCGCCTCGGCGTTTGCGGACCCTCGCCGAACGTCACGGACTGCCCGAGATTCCGCGGCTTTGTCTGGACGAATCGGGCCGTTACCGTCCCGTGAGCGATTTCGCCGACTTTCTGGACGTTATCAAGGCCGTCAAGGCTGTCCTGCGGACGCCTGCCGACTACCACGCCACCGCCCTCGATCTGGGCGCCGCCCTGGCCGCCCAGGAGGTGGTCTACGCCGAGGTGACCATCGGCTATGGGGTCATGCAGCATCACGGCCAGGATCCCTTGCCGGTCCAGGTCGCCCTGGTCGAGGCCGCCGCCGAGGTGGCGGCCACCCACGGCGTCGTCTTGCGCTGGCTGCCCGACGCGGTGCGCCAGTGGGGCGCCGACGCCGCCTGGCGCGTGCTTGAGGCGGCCTGCAAGGCCGGCCCGCAGCTGGGCGTGGTCGGGTTCGGCATGGGGGGGGACGAGGTCGCCGCGTCCGCGTCCGTCTATGCGCAACACTTCGCCGCCGCCCGGGCCGAGGGGCTGGGCACCACCCTGCACGCGGGCGAGGCCGGCAACCCCGCAGCGGTGAGCGATGCGCTGGCGATCGGTGTCCAGCGCATCGGCCACGGCACCGCCGCCGGGCTGGACCCCCAGCTCATCGCCATGCTCGCGGTGTCGGGGACCTTCGTCGAACTATGTCCCGGCAGCAATGTGGCGACCGGCGCGGTGGCGACGCTCGCCGACCATCCCCTGCGGACCTTCCTGGACGCGGACGTGCGCTGCTGTCTCAACACCGACGACCCCGAGCTCTTCGGCCTCGATCTGCGCGGCGAGTACGCCGCCGCCGCCGAGGTCCATGGTCTCACCGCGCACGAAGCCGATGTCATGCGCCGGCAGGCCCTCGCGGCCGCTTTCATGACCGAGGATCTGCGCAAAACAATCGGCGCCAGACTCACGTCTGACGCCGATACACAGGTCGATCCCGGTAACTAGTCCAGGCCCTCCAGAAGCTTCTTGAGCTTCGCGACCTCGGCGTCGATAACCTCGTCCTCGATCCGCGGAAAGAGAATCTCCTGCTTACCCAGAGCCCGTCCGGCGGGCAGGGGCTTCAGGCCCTCCTCCCAACCGCCGTCGGCCAGATCGGTCTCCATGCCCAGCCAGTCCCATACCTTGGTCATGGCAAAGGGCGTGATCGGCGCCAGCATCACCGCGATCTGACGCAGGATCTGCAGGGCGACGGCGATCGAAACGCCGCAGCGCGCCAGGTCGGTCTTGCGGCTGCGGAAGGGGGCCGACTCGTCAAAGTAGCGGTTGCCGGCCTGTCCCGCCGCGAAGGCCTCGTCCATGGCCGCGCGGATCTCGAACTTCTCCATGCGCGCGGCGAAGCGCTCCAGGCAGCCGGCCACCTCGTCGAGGGCGGCACGGTCCAGGTCGGTCAGGTCGTCCTCGGTCCACGCTGGCACCTGCCCGTCGAAATACTTGTGGGCGAAAGTGAAGACCCGGTTGATCAGATTGCCGAAATTGTTGCCGAGTTCGTTGTTGTGACGCGCCTGCAGACCCTTCCAGGTGAAGTCCGTGTCGCGGGTCTCGGGCAGGGTGCGCGACAGGGTGAAGCGCAGCGTGTCGGGCGTGAACTTTTCCAGGTACTCGGGCAGCCACACGGCGTAGCCGCGACTGGTGGACAGCTTCTTGCCCTCGAGGTTGAGGAACTCGTTGGCCGGCACGTTGTCGGGCAGGACATAGTTCTCGCTGTGATGCATGAGCATGCCCGGGAACATGATCGCGTGGAAGACGATGTTGTCCTTGCCGATGAAGTGGATCAGACGCGTGTCCTCGTCCTGCCACCAGGTGCGCCAGGCTTCCGGCTCGCCCTGGTCGACCGCCCATTCGCGGGTCGACGAGATATAGCCGATGGGCGCGTCGAACCACACGTAGAACACCTTGCCCTCGTGATCGGGTAGCGGCACCGACACGCCCCAATGCAGGTCGCGGGTGGCGGCGCGCGGCGACAGCCCGTCCTTGAACCAGCCGCGGCAGTAGTTGAGGACGTTTTCCTTCCAGTCCGGATGCCCGGCCTGCCATTGCTCCAGTGCCGGTTGCCAGTCGTCCAGGGGCAGATACCAGTGGGTGGTCGAGCGTTTCTCCAGGGGCGAGTTGTCCAGGACGCTGCGCGGCTCGATCAGTTCCTCGGGGCTGAGACTCGTGCCGCAGGCCTCGCACTGGTCGCCGCGGGCGTTCTCGGCCTGGCAGTGGGGGCAGGTGCCCTCGATGTAGCGGTCGGCCAGGAAACGGTCCTGCGACGGGCTGTAGAACTGCTCGGTAGTCTGTTGCTTGAGCAGTCCGCGCGAGTGCAGGTCGGTAAAAAAGGCCTGACTGGTCTCGGTGTGGATCTCGCGGCTGGTCTGCGAAAAATTATCGAAGGACATGCCCAGGCCCCGGAACGAGGCGTCTATCGATTCATAGTTGCGGTCCACCAGTTCCTTGGGCGTGATGCCCGCCTTCTCGGCCGTCAGGGTGATGGGCACCCCGTACTCGTCGGTGCCGCAGATGAAGAGCACATCGCGTCCGCGCAGGCGGAGGTAGCGCACGTAGAAGTCGGCGGGGAGATAGGCGCCGGCCAGATGGCCGAGATGAATATCGCCGTTGGCGTAGGGCAGGGCCGCGGTAACGAGGGTGCGCTTGAAATCGGCCACGTTGTTATCTCCAGTAGGGGTGGGCATGTGTCGAAGATCCGATTATAATTGGAATCGCTAATCTAAGGTATGAGCCGGTGGGCCTGCAAGGAGGATCGCTTTGGACCTGGGAATGAAAGGTCGCGTGGCCCTGGTGACGGCCGGATCGCGGGGGCTGGGACGGGCCGTGGCGGTAACCCTGGCGCGGGAAGGGGCCCGGGTGGCCCTGTGCGCGCGAGGCGCACAGGATCTGGCCGAAGCGACCGCGGAGGTACAGGCCGCCGGTGACGGCCAGGTACTGTCGGCCCAGGTGGACATGGCCATGCCGAACCAGCTGGAACGCTTCGTGGACGAGGTCGAACACACCCTGGGTCCGGTGAGTCTCTGTCTGGTCAACGCCGGCGGTCCCCCGACGGGCAACTTCCTGGATCTGGAGCTGGAGGACTGGGACCAGGCCTACCAGTTGACTCTCAAGAGCGCCGTGCGCACCTGCCGGCGTGTTCTGCCGAGCATGATGGATCTGGGGTACGGTCGTATCGTGGCCATCACGTCCGTCGCGGTGAGACAGCCGATAGAGAACCTGACCCTCTCGAACGTGGTCCGTCCCGCGGTGCACGCGCTGGTAAAGGACCTGTCCCTGGTGGGAGCCGCCCACAGCGTAACCGTCAACGCGGTGGAACCCGGACTGCACATGACCAGCGCGCTCGAGCGGCTCATCGCGGCCAAGATCGCCCAGGGCGCGCCCGATCACGAGACGGTCATCGACCAGTGGCTGAGCGAGATTCCGGCCGGCCGCACCGGGGAAGCCGACGAGTTTGCGGCCCTGGTGGCCTTTCTCATGTCCGAGCAGGCGGGCTATATCACCGGGCAGAGCCTGGCGGCGGATGGCGGCATGATCAAAGGGACGTTTTAGTGTTCTGTCACCCTTTGACGTATGCTGAAACGAGGTTACCTTAGGAGTCAATTAACTACGCAGGTTTAGCGCGGGACGTTATGCTCATGCTGGAGATACTGGGAATCATCGTCGCCTACTTCGTGCTGGTCCATTGGGTGCTGCCCCGACTCGGCGTGCCAACCTGAGCGGCCAACCAATGCTCGATCGGTGATCGGGACGACGACGGCGAAAAGAAAGATTTGGGGTGACCGACATGCCCATGTACGAGTTCAAATGCGCCGATTGCGGCAGCGAGTTCGAGGAATTGGCCACCCTGGCCGAGGTGGAGGCGGGAGAGGTCCCGTGCCCCGACTGCGACTCGAAAAGGGTCGAACGCCAGATGTCCACCTTTGCCAGCGGTGGTGACACGCCTTCCGGAGGCGGGGGCGGCTGTGGACACGCCGGTTTCGGCTGAGCGCATTAGATCAGGCGATTCGCCGTGGGCGGCCCGTGGGGCCGCCTTTTTCATGCCGGTAAGCATGTTCACAGGACCAGACTACAAATACACGGTCCCCCAGGGGGCTGCCAGCGACATGATTCCTCAAAACAGCATGCGACTTGTCAGTACTCGGCTGTCTTGACGTTGTGTTTACAACGGCTTATACTCCTTTTTCCTAAAGAGACAAGCACTACAGCCGACCACAACCGAGTAGGCGGATCGGGTTTCCGACACTCAGGTTGACGCGTCCTTCCGCGTCCGGTGCGTGTGGCAATCCCGATAACCAGAACATTTTTCGAGGGGTCCAGGACCACCGATGAAACAGATCGCCCAGAATTACAAGAAGGGTTCACTGACGCTTGAAGACGTACCCGCGCCCGCGCTCAAGCCCGGCGGGGTTCTCGTCCGTACGCGTCACTCCCTCATCTCGGCCGGTACCGAGAAGATGAAGGTTGACGATTCGAAACGATCCTACCTGGGCATGGCGCGCGCGCGGCCCGAGAAGGTCAAACAGGTTATCGATACCTTCAAGCAGCTCGGTCCGATGGCCACCTACCGCAAGGTCATGAATCGCCTCGATTCCTGGACACCCCTGGGCTATAGCCTGGCCGGCGAAGTGATCGAGGTCGGCGAAGGCGTTACCGAGTTCGCCGTGGGCGACCTGGTGGCCTGCGGAGGCGGCGAGCTCGCCACGCATGCCGAGGTGAATTGGATTCCTGTCAATTTGTGCTGTCGGATCCCCAAAGTAGCCGAGGGTGTTGCTGCGGATGCAAATGGCTACCTGCCCACCGAACAAGCTGCTTTCGCCACCGTCGGCGCCATCGCCATGCAGGGCGTACGCCAGGCCGAAGTACAGGTGGGGGAGAGCGTGGCCGTGATCGGGCTGGGACTTGTCGGTTTGATCGCCGGCGCCATTCTCAAGGCCGC
>CAYYYS010000057.1:0-13835 GCA_964476155.1 uncultured Fibrobacteraceae bacterium | reverse complement strand
TCCATCTCGCAGGGGTGTCCCCCGTAGTGCACCACGATGACCGCACGGGTACGGTCGGTCACGGCCGCGCGGATCAGCACCGGGTCGATATTCATCGTGTCGGGTTCGATATCCACAAGCACAGGTCGCGCACCGGTGTGCTCGACGACCGCCACGGTCGCCGTGAAGGTCATGGGCGTGGTGATCACCTCGTCCCCCGGGCCGATCCCCGCCACCTCCAAGGCCGTATGCAGCCCGGCGGTACAGGAGCTCAGCGCAAGCGCCCCCGGCGCCTTCAGATAGGCGGCGAACTCCTGCTCGAAGCGCTTGGTCTTGGGTCCGGTCGTGATCCAGCCCGAACGCAGGCTGTCAACGACCTCGGCGATTTCTTCCTCGCCGATGAAGGGGGGGGAGAAGGGTAAAAACGTATCACGCATCGGTTGTCTTTCAGTATCGGGGGATCTCTTACTTGTGGCGCGACATCCGTTTCGCGCCCGCTGAAACCACACGATAGCGGCGTTTGACAACAAGCGAAACAAGTTTGTTTATGTGGTCACTAGCGTGAAAAAAACTCTTGTCCACCGCCCCTGCAACTGCTTATCATTCCCCCACATCTAAGCCGAACCCCTGATGTCGTGGCGGCAGGAAGCCTATCCCGCGACATTGCTGACGCCCGGCGTCGTTGCGGCACATCGCTTGCTGTTGGCAGCGTGTCACAACGAACCCAGAAGGATCTGATCCGCCCGGGGGGGCTCTCATGATAAAGCGCACAATTGATCTGTTTTTTTCTGCGGTGGGGCTTGTTCTGCTTTCGCCGGTGTTCCTGTTGCTCGCTGTCGCCGTCAAGACCACCAGCTCCGGTCCGGTTTTCTATCGGCAGGAACGCATGGGTCTTCTCGGCTGCCGGTTCCGGATCTTCAAGTTTCGCTCCATGGTACAGGATGCCGATCGTCTCGGCGGTACGCTCACCGTCAAGGGTGATGCCCGCATCACACCCCTCGGTCGGTACCTCCGTCGCCACAAACTCGACGAGTTGCCGCAGCTGATCAACGTGCTGCGCGGCGAGATGTCGCTGGTCGGTCCCCGGCCCGAAGTCCCCGAATACGCGGACATGTTCCCCCGGAGCTATGAGCGCATTCTGCAGATCAAACCGGGCATCACGCATTCTGCCACGCTCTTTTTCCGCAACGAGGAGCGGCTGCTCAGCCGCGTCGACGATCCCCGCTCCCTCTACATCGAGCGCGTCATGCCCTACAAGATGATGCTGTACGTGGAGGACATGCGCCGCAGCAACGTCGGCCGCGATCTGTTGACCATCATCGACACGGCCCTGCGCATTACCCGGACCGTGACCATAGCCGAGCTCGACTCCTTCGCCGAGCGCCTGCCGCGCGTGGTCGAACCCGCGGAGAGCGTGGCGAACGTCGGCCTCGACGGGGTCGAGTACAGTCGCGAACGCCAGGTGGATGCCGTGCTTTCGCTCGCCATGCAGCGCACGGAAACCGTGGCCTGATCTCCATTCCATCATTTTATAGCGGCCGGGTTCCGCCGGGTGCATAATATCCCCTGTTCGGACATCGTCTTCGTATTCCCGAAAGGAACGGTCATGCGGATCTTTCTGTCCCTGGTGTTGTGCGCTGGTGCATTGCTCACAGCCTGCGCCACCGGCCCCTCGCCCGACGAGCTCTTCGAGGGCCTCGCCAACCGCTACATCGACACCATGCTGAGCATGAATCCCGAGATGGCCACCATCTACGGCGACCATCGCTTCGATCACCGGTTGACCGATTTTTCGGAAGACGCCGCACGGGCCCGTCGCCACGTGGCGTCCGCCTACCTCGACTCGCTGACGCGCGTCAAGGCGGACAAGCTCAGCGAGGGCAATCGCATCGACCTGGCCATCCTGCGTAACCATCTGGAGTTCTCCGTCTTCTCCATCGACGAGATCGGCGCCCATCGCTGGAACCCCATGGTGCACAACGTGGGCGGCGCGATCTACGGTCTGGTGGCGCGTGATTTCGCTCCCTTGCGTGAGCGTCTGTTGAACCTGAAGAGCCGCCTCGAGGCCATCCCCGCGGCCATGGCCACGGCCCGCGAGATTCTGGACAACCCGCCGCGGGTCTATACCGAGACCGCCATCGGTCAGAACCACGGTACCATCAGCCTCATCCTCGACGATCTGCAGCCCTTCCTGGACGAGGCGCCCGACCTGCGCGGCGAGTTCGTGGGGCCGCGGGCCCGCGCCATCGCGGCGCTCGAAGAGTTCGGCCGCTGGCTCGAGGACGACCTGCTGCCCCGCTCCAACGGCGAATTCCGCGTGGGTCGCGACCACTTCGAGACGGAATTGCGCATGACCCTGGAGTCGGATCTGACCCTCGATGAGATCCGCACCTCGGCCCTGCGCGATCTGGACGAGACCCGCGACGCCATGTACGACCTTTCGTTGCCGCTGTACCGCGAGTACCACCCGGACCGCACCGATATCGTCGACCTGTCCCTGGACGAGGTCGTGGGCGAGGTGCTGGACCGTCTCGCCGACACCCACCCCGAAGCCGACACCATCGTCGAGCAGGCCCGTGGCAATCTGGCCGACTGTACCAAGTTCGTCGGGAAACACGATCTGGTCACACTGCCTGACGAAGCGGTCGAGATCATCGTCATGCCCGAATTTCAGCGCGGCGTCGCCATCGCCTATTGCGACGCGCCCGGCGCCCTGGCCGAAAACGAGAAAACCTTCTACTCCATCTCGCCGCCGCCGGCCGACTGGACCGACGAGCAGAAGGCCTCCTATTTCCGCGAGTACAACGACCACATGCTCATCAACCTGACCGTCCACGAGGCGATGCCGGGCCACTACCTGCAGCTCGCCCACAGCAACCGGTTCACCTCGACGACACCCGTGCGGGCCCTGTTCAGCAGCGGTGTCTTCGTGGAAGGGTGGGCCACCTATGCCGAGCAGCTCATGGCCGACCGCGACTTCGGCGGCCCCGAGCTCAAACTGCAGCAGCTCAAAATGCGCCTGCGTCTGCTGATCAACTCGATCATCGACCAGGACATCCACTGCGGCGACATGACCGAACAGGAAGCCATGGACCTCATGGTGGGCAAGGGTTTCCAGGAGGAAGGCGAGGCGGCCGGCAAGTGGCGTCGCGCCCAGATGAGTTCGACCCAGCTGTCCACCTACTACGTGGGCAACATGGAGATCAACCGACTGCGGGGACTGGCCGAAGACAAGCTTGGCGATAAGTTCGAGTTGAAGGCCTTCCACGACGAACTCCTGTCGTACGGATCGCCCGCGCCCAAATACGTTCAGCAGCTGATGGGATTGTGACATGACCGACTTCGCGAAGCTCATCAAAGGCGCGAGCCGTATCCTCGATCAGGAATACAGGGTCGTGACCAGGATGGAGCGCATTGCCGCTCTTCTGCACGACAATGTCGAAGGCTACGATTGCGTCGCCTTCTTCCTGGTCGATCCGGACAATCAGCATCAGCTGATCCAGGGTCCTCAGAGCGGTCTTGGCCTGGACCCCGGTGGCATCATCCACATCGGTCAAGGTCTCTGTGGGCAGGTCGCCGAGCGCGGTATCACCATGGTCGTGGACGATGTCACCCAGGAGCTCAACTACGTTCCCGGCAACACGGACACCAAGAGCGAGATCGTTCTGCCCATCTTCCGCAATGGTCAAGTGATGGCCGAACTGCTCATCAATTCGTTGAAGCCGGCGCGGTTCAGCTCCGAAGACCAACTGGGCCTCGAGGAGATCTGCCTGCTGCTGACCGACCAGATCTGACATGGATCGTCCCACCACGCCCTGCGGCGAAGCCACGCGAGTTGATCGTGTTGGCCGGATCGGGTGTGCTCATGTGGGTCGGCGGCAACGGCCCGGTGACCTGGGCCGAGCAGCTCGCCGACTCGGGCCTGGCCGCGCTCGTGGTGACGGTCATGCCCATCTGGGCGGTCTCGGCTTCGTGCTGGTGATTTTGCTGGTGGGTTATTGCCGAGCCGGTGACCGGGTGGACGCTTGCGGGGGCAGTGTTGGTGTTGGCGGGGATTGCGGGGGTGCTTGAAGAGCTGCCGCGACTGCGCCAGTCGGTTGCGTCAGGCAAGCTGGGTTGGACCAAGGTGCGGGAAGTGGCCAAGGTAGCTACGCCCCAAAGTGAAGAGAAAAGGATCGCCGAGGCAGAGCGATCGAGCAGCCGCAAGTTGGAAAAAACGGTAAGAGAGACTCGCAAGCGGGCTCATCGGGCGCCGCAAGCAACGGGGCGGTCCTTGTTGGATCTGGCCGCGTCATCGCTGGACCCACTACCCACGGATGCCCCGACCATGGTGAACACCAAATACACGTCCGAACAATACGCTCGCTACGAGGATCTGCTCGAAACGGACCGACTCGATGGCTACCGGGTCCTGCGAAGCGAAGAGGCTCGAGGTCCAATCCCCATTGAACGGTTCCGCGCCCCAGTGCTGGGGCTGGAGCTCGTACGGATGGCAGACCGAGTAGAGTCCATCGATCAGATAGGGCACCGTCTTGCCGCCCAGGTGCGCGTGGCCCATCAGGTCGACCAGGGTGTGGTAACTCCCCTCCCTGTTCGCCCGGTAGGCCGGGTTGACGAAGTACGTGGCCTCGGCGCAGGACGCGAGGATGTAGTTCTGCGCGTAGCCCGACGGATGGTCTCTCCGGATTGGCGCCCCGCCGATTGTCGCATGAGGGATAGGAAATGACTCAGCGCGACTGACACCCCGGACAAAAATGCGTTCCCCGCCCCGCCACCACGATCTTCTCGATGACCCCTCCGCAGCGCCCACAGGTTTCGTCGCGGCGATTGAAGACGCGCAGCTTGCGTCGGAAGTTGCCGGGCTTGCCGTGGAAATCGCGGAAGTCGATGAAGGTCGTGCCGCCGTATTTGATGGCCAGCCGCAGCACGCCCTTGGCGGCGTCGAAGATGGCGCGCGATGTTGTCGCGTCGGTGTCGGACGGACGCGCCAACGGATGCACGCCGGCCCGGAAGAGTGCCTCGTCCACGTAGATGTTGCCCAGCCCCGCCGCCACGCCCTGGTCCAGCAGCACGGCCTTCCACGGCGCCTTGCGCCCGGAGATCCGCGACGACCAGTCCGCGTACCGCACCTTCAGCATGTCCGGCCCCACGTGGGCGATGGCCGACGGACGTTCGGCGTCGTCCACCAGCGTCCAGCGTCCGAACTTGCGCATGTCGCGATAGAAGACGGGTCGCCCGTCGAAATCGAAGGTCGCGTGCACGTGCTTGTCCGGCGTGTAGTCGGGCGAGAAGAAAACCTGACCGGTCATGCGCAGGTGCAGCATGACGTGGGCGGGCGCGTCGCCGTCGCGGTCAAAGGTCATGATCATGTATTTGCCGTGGCGATGGACGCCGTCGAGTCGTTTGTGGAGAACCGCGCGCCGGAAGGCCCGCGCGTTCGGCTCGAAGATGCCCGCGAAACGAACCCGCAGTCCGGTCAGATGTCGTCCGACCAGCGACTCGCGCAGGGCGATGGCGACGTTTTCGACTTCGGGCAGTTCAGGCACAGAGTCCCCCTTCTAGAATCCCCGCGTCTTCTTGATCACATCATAGGCTCCGTTGACCTTCTGCAGCTTCTCCTTGGCGAACTGCATGAAATCCGCGGGCAGCCCCTTGCTCTGCAGTACGTCGGGATGATACTCGCGGGCGATGTTGCGGTAGGCCTTCTTGATCTCGGCTTCGCTGGCTCCGGGCTGGACGCCCAGGATTTCGTAGGCCGAGTCGGGTGAGGGGCCGGAAGCGCCAAAGAGCGCGCGGCACTCCTGGAAGTCGCGGTCACTCAGGCCCAGATCGCGGGCGATCTCGCGTACGAGCGCATCCTCGGCGGGATGCAGATGTCCGTCGGCGTGGGCGATCTGCAGCAGCAGGGTGACCAGATCGCGTAGGCGGTCGGGGAAGGGCTCAAGGATACCGCGGGCCTGGCGGGCCAGCTGCGAGGCCGGTATGTCGCTGTCGCGGGCCTGGTTGAAGATACGGGCGGCCATGCGCCGTTCCTCGGGTGTCATGCGCAGATTGTCGCGCAGGAAGGCGTCGAAGGCTTGTACCTCTTCGCGGGTGACCTGGCCGTCGGCCTTGGCCACCTTGGCCGCCAGGCTGATAAGTGTAACCAGGAACGTGGTTTGCGTATCCTGAAATGCGCCCGTCTGGCCCAGACGCGAGCGACCTCGGCCCCGGGCGCCCGCGCCGGGAGCCATCACGTTGCCGCCGGCCTGGGAGCCGATGGCGCCGCCGATGATCATCCCGATGGGACCACCGAACATAAAACCCACCGTGCCGCCGAAAAGTGTGCCCAGCAAACCCATATATCCTCTCCTTAACATCTGTAGGGTCTGTGTCGTTACGGTCGAAGATAATCTTGAATGGAGGCTCCGTCCACGGACCCTTTTTTAGCTTTTCAACCAGTCTGATGCAATGGACGGTCTGAAGAATGACGCAAGACAATACGTAAAGTGCGCGACGGAGGTTCTCGTCAACCGCATTCGGAACGATGTCATTCCCCTGTTCGATAAATTGATCGCGGGGGAGAAGGCCTACTTCGAGAACCCCTATATCGAACATGCGGAAGACTGGCAGACCGGCACGCCCCGGCATTGTTCCACCAATGCCGAAGGGCATGAGCGCTGCTGGCAATCGATCGGCGAGTACCGTCGTCAGCCCAATGCCGATGCGGTCTGCTTTCCTCACGACTGCAAGGAATGCCCCGTCTATCGCGGCGTTTGTCCGACCGTGGTCGAAGAGCTGGGCGAAGCCTTCAACAACATGGTCTACCTCCTGCTTCGCAAGGATGAGACCGTCCAGAACGCCATGAACTTCACGCGGGACCTGGCCATGTCCCGCGAGAGCATGGATCTCGAGAACAATCTCATCCGCGAGAAGATGCACACCGACGTCCTGACCGGCCTCAATAATCGCCGCTACCCGGACGATTGCCTGTATCGCGAGGTCGAGTGCTGCCAGAACCGTCGCCACAAGCTGTCCGTGTTGATGATCGACATCGATTACTTCAATAGCTACAACGCCAAGAACAACGGTCGCAATCGTATCGTGATTCATCAGGCCGTACCTGTCTGCTGGCAGGCTGTTGAAAAACTCATTCTGGTACACGGCCCGTCTTGCCGCTGGCAGGACGGGCCTCTTACTTATATCCTGGCTTCCTGACAAAACTCCAGCCACGCGACCCACGAGGATGACTGCATGAACGAAGCCCCGGACAATACCGCCCCCCGGAAGCGCGCCGACGTTCCCGACCATCACAAGTGGGATCTCTCCCGTATTTTCGCGGGATGGGACGCCTGGGAAACGGCCTTCGACGCGGTGGAGGCCTCGCTCGAGACGCTGCCGTCTCTCAGGGGAACCCTGGGCGGGTCCGGCGCCGATCTGCTCCGTGTCGTCGAGGCCCTGCACGACGTGAGCCGCCGTCTGGAGGTCGTACGCGTCTACGCCGCCATGCGCAGCGACGAGGACACCCGGGTCGGCGTCCACACCGAACGCCGGGGACGCGCGGGCGCACTGGGCGTGAAGGTCGGCGAGGCCGTGAGCTGGTTCGAGCCCGAACTGCTGGCCGTCGCCGACGCCGACCTGGACCGCATCGTGGCCGAGGAAGCCGGTCTGAGTCTCTATGTGCACTTTCTGGACGACATCCGGCGCAGCCGTCCCCACACCCTGGACGAGGCCCGCGAGGAATTGCTGGCGTCGGCCGGTGCCATGGCCCGTGGCGCGGCGAGCGTCTTCAGTGCCCTGGACAACGCCGATCTCGTCTTTCCCGCGGTCCGCGACGAGTCCGGTCGTGAAGTGGGACTGACCAAGGCGCGCTACAACAGGCTCGTGCGGTCGTCCGATCGCCGCGTGCGCGAGGATGCGTTCGGCGCTTTCCACACGACATACGGCGGCGTGCGCAACACCATGGCCGCCAACCTCGACGCCAACGTCAACAACCACGCCTTCTACGCCGGCGTCCGGAACCACGCCGGCGCACTCGAAGCCGCCCTGCACAACAACGCCGTGCCGGTGGACGTTTTTCACAGCCTGGTGGCGACGGTCAACGCCAACCTGCCGCGCATCCACCGCTACACGGAACTCAAGCAGCGTGTGCTCGCCGTGGATCCCCTGCGCGACTTCGACCTCCACGCACTGCTCTTCCCCGACGGCGAATTCGCCTTCACGTACGAGGAGTCGTGCGAGCTTCTGCTGACGGCCCTGGCCCCTCTCGGCGACGACTACGTCGAGACGGCCCGCAAGGGCATCGCCGACCGCTGGATCGACGTACACGAAAACGTCGGCAAGCGGAGCGGCGCCTACTCGAGCGGCGTCTACGACACGCCGCCGTACATCCTGCTCAACTGGAGCGGACAGCTGCGCGACACCTTCACCCTGGCCCACGAGATGGGCCACTCCCTGCACTCATGGCACGCGACGAAACATCAGCCCTACGTGTATGGCGACTATCCCATCTTCACCGCCGAGGTGGCGTCCACCTTCAACGAGCTGCTGCTCATGGATCATCTGCTGAAGGTGACGGACGACCGGTCCCGCCGCCTTTTCCTGCTGGACACCTACCTGGAGCAGATCAACGGCACCGTCTTCCGCCAGACCATGTTCGCCGAGTTCGAGCACGCCGCCCATCGCGTGGTGGAGGACGGCGGCTCGCTCACCGCCGACAAGCTGGACGACATGTACATGGAGATCCTGCGGCGCTACTGGGGGCCGGCCGTGGACCTGAACGACGACCTGAGCGCCCGGACCTGGTGCCGCATACCCCATTTCTACTATAATTACTACGTCTACCAGTACGCGACGGCCTTCGCCGCTTCGGTCGCGCTGTCCAGACGCGTGCTTGCGGGAGGCGACGCCGAGCGCGATGATTATCTCGGTTTCCAGCGCTCCGGCAGCAGCCGCTATCCGGTCGAGACCCTGAAGCACGCCGGAGTGGACATGACCACGCCGGCGCCCGTGTCCGCGGTGGTCGATCTGTTCGACGACCTGCTGAACCAAGTTGAGGACTTGTTGTCCGAGGAGTGAGCCCATGCATGACGGTAAGGTTGCCAAATTGATGCTCGTTCTGGCTCTGACGCTTTTTGTCACCGGCTGCAACGGCGACCGGGACGATGCGACAACCGGGGCCGGCGATCAGGTCGTCGTCGTCGATGAAAGCGGGGACGCCGACGATTGGGCGCCTGTTTCCGAGTCCGCGACCGCGCCGGCGGCCGAATACGCCGACCCCGACGCGGTGACCCACATAGACGGCCACTTCCGTGTCCGTTGGCCGGCCAACATCGGCCAGGTTCGCACGCGGGTTATCGGAAAGATAAGATCGGAGGAAGGCCTGGAGATGGTCCACACCTTCGGGCCGATCAAGGGCGACAAGGAGTGCGGCTATTCCGTCTCGGCATGGTTCATGGAGTCCGACGGCAGCGCGGCCACTCCCGAGAAGATCACTCAGCACCTGGCCAGCTTCGTCAACGAGCAACAGCTCGTCATCACACACCAGCGACCCATCAAGCGACTCGGCATGGAGGGCGTGGGCCTCTACTGCAGCAGTGAATCGTCGGACATACTCTACTGGATCGAAGTCTATCTCAGCAAGGGGCGCACCCTGATGATCAAGGCCTGGGATCATGGGGATCACATGTTCGAAGATCCCGAAGTCCTGCGCTTCTTCCGCTCCGTGGAGTTCGTCGATTGATCACGATGTGATTGCCCCAGTATTGACAGTTCGGTGTACTGCACTATCTTGGTGAGAGACTAACTTTTCTTGTCCCTCACCAGAGGTAGGTGTAACTCATGACATACAGTTCACTTACGGCAAGTCAAGAAGACTACCTCGAAGCCATTCATCACGTTATCGAGGAAAAGCGCGTCGCCCGCTCCAAGGATCTGGTGGCACGCCTCAATGTCAACAGCTCATCGGTCACACAGGCTCTCCGCACTCTATCTCAACTGGGGCTGATCAATTACGAGCGCTATGGCGTGGTCACACTCACCGATGCGGGTGAGGTCCAGGCCCGGGACGTGATTCGTCGACACGAGGCTCTGCACGACTTCTTCGTCCGCATCCTGCTGGTGGACGACGAGACGGCCGAAACCGCGGCTTGCCGCATGGAACACGCCATGCCGAGGACCATCGTCGACCGGCTCGTGCAATTCATCGAGTACACGGATCGCTGTCCGCATGGCAGCGCCGACTGGGTGGAGGGATTCGGCTATTTCTGCCGTGACGAGAACCCGGAGAATTGTGAAATCTGCGGCGATATTCCGCAACCCGACCCCGACAAGGTGTGACAGACCATTGATTTTGATGATATCAAAGAGTCGCTTCCCTTTCACGCGGCATTGTGATAGCCCGTGTTCAACATCGGCGCCATGGCCCGACTATCTCCTCAGGTCCATTTCAGCCTGCGCGTGAGTCGCCGAAGCTCCCGCCCTGAAACAAGAGTGTGAATCGCCTGATTTGCTCCAAGTTGGGGTTATGGGTATACTGGAATAAGTGACAGCGGCTGTCACCCGAGAGCCGACGCCGATTGAGACCATTGCCGCTATAGGATCCAGAGCCGCCGAACCGTTGGTTTGAGGTTATACGGATCGCAAGACCGGACGGGAGTAAGGGGTTGCTCTCGGACCGAAGAAAACTGGATGGAATTGCCAGTTTTCATTGCCACGTCACGTCGGATTCACCGGCGCGCTCGCTTGTCGTCCCGACGAGTATGGCTGCAGAAACGGTCGCGACCTGCCCCATTGTCGCGACCTGGGGGAAGGAGGGAATGATGAACACCCACTCATCTTCGGGAAAGTCGACTCGCACTCGGGATCGGGTCGAAGAGGATCGATACGATAACGCCTGGAGGTCCACGCGTCCCGCTCGCGTGATCGTGACGCCCGTCGAATCGCCCCTGTATCATCCTCTATCCAAGCGTGACGTTCAGCGCGTCCTGTCGGTCCTTCCGCCGGAATCCACCGCGGGTCTCCGTTCGGTGAGTCTGTTGGGCGCTTTGACGACCGCGGACGGTTATCCCGTTCTGGTCTCTTATCGCAAGCAGGGCTTTATTCGATTGCACGCCGTACCGTCGACGACATGGTGCACCGGCCCCCTGAATGCGGCCCAGGTTGCGGATCTGTTGCGATACGGCGCCCATGTAGGCGCGAGCCCCCAGGAGACGCACATCACCTGGACCCCCGGGGCGTTACGGCTTTTCCTCACGGTCAGCGCCCTGATGCCGGGCGTGTCGCGTCACCGACGCGAGCGTGAAGGTCTGATGGAACCGCACAGCATCGTGCGCGCCATGGACGATAAAACCGAGCCGCGGCTGGTCTCGGATCTGGCTCTGCGCCAGTGGGACGAATTCCTGAGTGAGGCTGCCGGTGAGGCCAAGGCCGGCGCGTAGTCTCCATCGGTCCTACAAGCCGCCTTGTTCTCGACACGGTTCCCCGCCCCCCTTCCGCTATTGAGTTGTCTACCGGATATCACTTGTGGTACCGTCCTTTCAATTCCGTCAACCACCAGTCTGGGAGGGTGCGCATGTTTGCGATGAATCTATGGGGGAAAAGGGTACTGGTCCTGACGCTGCTGACCTTGACGGCGTTGTGCTGGACCGGAACGGCTCTGGCTGAAGACGATCTCGAAGAATTGCTCGAGGACATGAGCGTGGCCTACGCCGAGGGTTACCTGGCGCCGCTGGTCACCGGGTTCGGTATCAATCAGAACAGCGCGCTCTATCACACGGCTCATATTCCCGGTACGACGCTGACCTTCACAGTGGGCCTGAAAGTCATGGGCACCAAGCTCAGCGAAAACGACCAGACCTTCAGCAAGGTCACCTCGGTGACGCTGGACGAGGCCTTCGGTTATTATCCCGGCGACATCGGCTACGGCGAGACGGCGCAGGCCGTGATGTCCGGTCCGACCGTTTTCGGCAACACGGACGATGGCGGCAGGATCGACGTCTACTACCACGGTATTCCCGTCTACACGGAACTCATGCCCGAGCTGAGCGGCCTGGTCGAATCGGAGTACGTGCCCCTGGCCATGCCCCAAGCCTCTATCGGCGGCATCATGGGCGCCGAGGCCACGATCCGCTGGCTGCCCGACATCGAGGTGCAGGAAGGCGTGAAGGTGAAGCTGTGGGGCTACGGTCTCGCGGCGTCGGCCAACTACTGGCTGCCCACGCTGCCTGTCGATGTGAAGGTCGGTTTCTTCAAGCAGAACCTGGACGTGGGCGAGTACGTGGAGACTTCGGCGAACAGCCTGTACATTGCGGCCAGCAAAGATTTTTCCGTGCTGACGGTGTACGGCGGCGTGTCCAAGGAATCCTCCAGCATGGACGTGTCCTACACCTATAGTGACACGGGTGAGGAGATCACCTTCTCCAGCGATGGTGTCCAGGAGAACCGCATGACCATCGGCGCCACCTTGAACATCGGTCTCAAGCTCAACGGCGAGATCGGCCTGGGCGACCTGACGTCATTCTCGGGTGGTCTGATGTTCGGGTTCTAGTCCAGCGTACCGAAAATGTAAAGGGGCGGGACCGTGTGGTCCCGCCCCTTTTTTATCTTTATCGGATCACCGTTTACCGGGGTGTGAGCTCACCGGTGTCCATGTTGACGTCCCATGCGTTCTCGCCGATGGTCACTGTGGCGGTGTGGCCGCCGAAGAACTCGATCGTCGCGACCCAGCCGCTGGAGTCGACGAGTATCTGTCCGCCGGTGGGGAAGTTGCCCTGGTCGAGCGCCACGCTGACGATGGTGAACACGACATCGAAGGTAGCGAAGTCGAGGCTGCCGAATCCATTGGCCAGGCCTTCCGTATCGGTGATGTCGAAGGTCACCGGCGTGTCCATTACCAGGTCGTGGGGCAGGCCGTTGATGTCCACGTAGAGTTTGTTGGCGGAGTCGGTCCAAACGCGGTTGTTATCGCCGTCGTCCCAGTAGGATCCGTAAACGTACCCCATGCTGACATTGACGATAACAGGGTCGGACTTATTGGTCATATCTTGCAGAATTTGGGCCATGCCCAGGGTGACCAGGGCGGCCTGGTTGGCGACGTCCTCGGCGGTGAACTCGGGGTTTTCGTCAGGCGTCACGCCATCATCGCTGCTGCAGCCCCCCAGGGCGAAAATGCCGATGGCGGCCAAGGCCAGCAAGATCGGTATGGTGTCCAATCGCTTCATCACGTCCATCCCTCCGTCAAATCACGAAATGTGCGCGAAACACGCAGATTACCAATATCACCCGACGACCCTAGCATATGGTGGACCTCGCTGCCAAGCTCGTCAACGCAGGAGCAATTTCCTGTTTGACAGAACACTAGTCGTTTTCGAGCGGCGCCGACACGGTGTGCGATCCGCACTTGGCCCCCGTATACGTGACCGCCACCTCGCCGCGGCCCTGCACGAACCACTGCACCTCGCGCGTGCCGAAATCGCTGACCCAGGTGGGTACGCGGCGGGGGCGCTTCGCCACGGCGTCGACCGTGTCGTGCCAGCGATCCAGCAGCACGCCGCCGGACAGCACCTCGATCCCGTCACCGGCGATGCGGAACTCGTCCAGCGGCACGATCGACTTGTTGCGCGCCCTGGCCGACAGGGTCGGAATGGCGCCCGTGTTGACCGCCCGCGCCCGTACCCGCCACAGGTCGTCACCCATGTCCTTTGTCTCGATGACCTCGACGCTGATCCGCGGCGCCTGTCCCGCGGTCCACAGCACGTACATGGCGTTGCGGTGCAGCATTTCGGGCATCATGAACGTCGGCGGCATGCGGGTGGTGAACGTGCGCCAGCCGCCGATCTCGATCTCGCCGTAGGTGGGGTGGGTGAACGGCGTCCAGT
>CAYYYS010000056.1:0-15631 GCA_964476155.1 uncultured Fibrobacteraceae bacterium | reverse complement strand
GATCGTGCCGACGTTGACGTGATCCTTTGTCCTCTCAAACTTCTCGCGAGCCATGGTTGGCTACCTCCTTCTTGGCGCTAGGGGCGATTCCATACGCCCATGTAACGCTGAGTGATCTCCGTCGCGATCTTTTCCGGCACCCGCTCGTAGCGGGAAAACTGCATCGTGTACGTGGCCCGTCCCTGTGTCAGCGACCGAACCTGCGTCGCGTAACCGAACATTTCGCTCAAGGGCACTTCGGCCTGCACAACCTGAACATCGTCCCGGGGCTCCATGCTGCTGATCCGGCCCCGTTTCTTGTTGAGATGTCCGGTCACGTCGCCCAGGTAATCAGCGGGGACCACCACCTCCACACTCATCACCGGCTCCAGCAAAACCGGGCCGGCCTTCTGGACCGCCTTGCGCAGGGCTTCGGCCCCGGCGGCGCGAAAGGCGATCTCGTTGGACAGTTCCTCGTCGAAGGAACCGCCCTCCAGCCGGATTCGCAGGTCTACCAGCGCATATCCGGCCAGGATGCCACTGCCGCAGGCCTGGAGGCTCGCCTCCTCGACGGCCGCGACGAAATCCTTGGGCAGCAACTCGTTGCTCACCGTGCTCGAGAAGGTCTGCCCTTCTCCGAAGGCCGCCGGCTCCACTGCCAGCTTCACGTGAGCGAACTGGGCCTTGCCGGCGCCTTGGCGCTCGAGACGGTGATTCTCCACCGCCGCTCGGCTGATCGTCTCGCGGTAGGCCACCTGGGGCTTGCCGACGTTGGCCTTGACCCCGAATTCCCGTTGCATCCGATCGGTTAGGATCTCCAGATGCAGTTCGCCCATGCCGCTGATGATCGTCTGACCCGTCTCCGGATCCACCTTTACCTGGAAGGTGGGATCCTCGTCGGCCAGGCCCGTGAGAACCTCGCCCATCTTAACCTGGTCAGCCTTCGTCTTGGGCTCGATAGCCACGAAGATGACCGGTTCGGGGAAGCTCATCTCCTCCAGGAGGATCGGCCTCTCCAGGGCGCACAGGGTGTCGCCCGTGCGGATCTTCTTGAAGCCGACCACCGCAACGATCTCGCCGGTGGTGGCGACCTCCACTTGCTCACGCTTGTTGGCGTGCATCTGGAGGATCTTCTGGATCCGCTCCTTCTTGCCCGTATTGGCGTTCAAGGCGACCCCGCCCGCCTTCAACGATCCGCTGTAGACCCGCAGATAGGCCAGTCGGCCCACGTAGGGATCGGTCACGATCTTGAAGGCGATGGCGCTGAAGGGTTGTCCCTCGGCCACCGAGCGCTCTTCGGGCGCCTGATCTTTCGGGCGCCAGCCCTCCACCGGGGGCAAGTCCGGCGGTGCGGGCAGAAAATCCACAATGGCGTCGAGCAGTCTCTGCACGCCGTTGTTCTTGAAGGCCGACCCACAGAGCACCGGTATGATCTCGGCACCCAGAGTGGCCCGTCGCAGACCCGCCAGGAGTTGGTCGAGGTCGGGCTCCCTCTCCTCGAGGTAGAGCTCCATGATCTCCTCGTCCACCTCGGCCAGCCGCTCCAGCAGGTCGGCGCGCGCCTGGGCGGCCGCGTCCTGCAACTCCGCCGGTATGGCGGTGTCTTCGAAACTGGCGCCGAGGTCCTCGGCGTTCGGGAACCGGGCGGTCATGGTCAGCAGATCGACCACACCCCTGAACTCGTCCCCGCTGCCCACCGGTATCTGAATCGATACCGGGTTCGCGCCCAATCGCTCGCGTATCATCGTGACCGCCCGTCCGAAGTCGGCACCCGCTCGGTCCATCTTGTTGATGAACGCCAGGCGCGGAACCCGGTACTTATCGGCCTGCCTCCAGACGGTTTCGGACTGGGGCTCCACCCCGCCCACGGCGCAGAAAACCGCGACCGCTCCGTCCAGGACCCTTAGGCTGCGCTCCACCTCTACAGTGAAGTCGACGTGCCCCGGGGTATCGATGATGTTCACGCGATGGTCGCGCCAGAAGCAGGTCGTGGCGGCGGCGGTTATCGTAATGCCGCGCTCTCGCTCCTGTTCCATGAAGTCCATCTGGGCCGAACCCTCGTGAACTTCGCCTGGAGTATGCACCTTGCCCGTGTAGTAGAGAATCCGCTCCGTCGTCGTCGTCTTGCCGGCATCAATGTGGGCCATGATGCCGATGTTGCGGATCGTCTCCAGTTCCTGCCGGGGTGCCACGTCTACTCCGTTGCTGCCCGTCCCATATGTTTCCGACGCGCACAGTCGTCCCGTTCGGACCTGTCCGTCATCTTTGCCACTTCCCCCGCCCCAGGCGGTGGATTTCGGGCTATGCGAATGTGTCAAACTTCCTTGTCGTCTGCGCTTTGCGAGCTAAACGAGAGGGACCTTTACCAACGGCAGTGGGCGAACGCCTTGTTCGCATCAGCCATACGGTGTGTGTCTTCGCGCTTCTTGATAGACGGTCCTTCGTTTTTGCTGGCCAGAACCAGCTCAGCCGCCAGCCTTTCGGCGAACGTATGCTCCGGCCGTGACCGGGCAAAACTGATAACCCAGTGCATGGCGAGCATCTGGCGTCGTTCCGGACGAACCTCGACGGGCACCTGGTAGGTGGCGCCACCGATTCGCCGGGACTTGACCTCGAGGCTGGGCTTGACGTTGTTCAAAGCGGTGCGGAAGACATCGATGCCCTCCTGACCCGTCTTGTCCTTGATGATGTCGAAGGCGTTGTAGATCGCCCGCTCCGAGATGCTGCGTTTACCGTCCTGCATCACGTAGTTGATGAACTTCGTCACTACCTGATCACCGTAACGATGATCCGGAGTGATGGGTCGCCTTTCGGGTCGTCTCCGCCTGGCCATGCTGTATCTCCTTGCGGGGAGGCTCCATCCCCGTCTCTTGAACCTGAACTGTTGTATCGGCTACTTGGGCCGCTTAACTACTTGGGCCGCTTGGTACCATACTTGGATCGCGACTGGCGACGGGACTCGACGCTTGAGGCGTCCTGCGTGCCACGCACGATATGATAGCGCACGCCGGGGAGGTCCTTCACGCGCCCACCGCGCACCAGCACGATGCTGTGCTCCTGCAGGTTGTGTCCCTCACCGCCGATATAGGCCGTCACTTCGATGCCGTTGGTCAGCCGCACACGTGCAATCTTGCGCAGCGCCGAGTTGGGCTTCTTGGGCGTCTGGGTGTAGACACGCGTGCAAACACCCTTGCGCTGCGGACATGAAAGCAGAGCGGGGCTCTTGCTCTTGGCCCTGTTTATTTTGCGGCCCTTGCGGACTAGTTGATTCAGAGTCGGCACTTTAGGTATCTCCTGAGCTAACCGATCCGGTCGTAAAAACCGGGATTTTACTCCGGCAACGGACACACCTTGGCGTCCGGCACAGAAGCGAAAGAGTATAACCCGGACAGGCGGTTGTCAAGTCGTTGAGGGACTTTTTCCTGTCCTGGCTCCCGGTTCCGTCCGGTTCCTGGCTCCGTCATGTTCAAGAAGACGTCAGCCGGCGGCGACGCCGGGGGTTTCCCCGTCGCCCGCCTCGGCTACCAACTCGGCCCTCTGTGCCGCAAGCTCCATCTCGGCATAGGCTTCCTGGATTCGGTAGTCCTCGATGTCGAGCTCCGGGTCCTCAATGGCCAGGGACTTGTACTTGGTCAGGCCCGTTCCGGCCGAGATCAAGTGGCCCATGATCACGTTTTCCTTCAGGCTCCGCAGTTCGTCACGCTTGCTGCGCGTGGCCGCGTCGGTGAGCACCCGGGTGGTCTCCTGGAAACTCGCCGCGCTGATGAAACTGTCGGTGCTGAGGCTGGCCTTGGTGATGCCCAGCAGCAGGGGCTCGAAGGTCGCGGGCTCCAGCAGGGGCTCGCCCTTCTTCCGCAGTTCCTGGTTGCGCCGCACGACGTCCGCGTTGGCGTCCTCGATCTCCTGACGCGCCACCTGCATGTCCTCGAGGTACTCGGTGTCGCCGGAGTTCTTGATCAGGACCTTCTGGAGCATGCGCGAGACCACGACCTCGATGTGCTTGTCGTTGATCTTCACCCCCTGCAGGCGGTAGACCTCCTGGATCGCGTTCACCAGGTAGGACTGCACCTCCTTGACGCCCTTGACCGTCAGGATATCCATGGGGTTGATGGGCCCCTCGGTCAGACGATCGCCGGCGATCACACGCTCACCCTCGTAGGTGCGCACGTGACGGCCATGAGGGATCAGATACTCCTTCTCGACCTCGTTTTCGCCGGCGATCACGAGCCGGCGCAGGCCACGGGTCGTACCCTTGAACTGCGCCACACCGTCGATCTCGGTCACGATCGCCGCGTCGCGGGGCTTGCGAGCCTCGAAGAGCTCGGCCACGCGCGGCAGACCACCCGTGATATCGCCCGTCTGGGAGACCTCACGCGGAATCTTGGCCAGCTTGCTGCCGACCTTCACCTCCGTGCCGTCCCCACAGAGCAGGAAAGCACCGGTGGGCAGAATGTACTCGGTCAACTTGCGACCGGTCTTGGCCGAGACGATGCGGATCGTCGGGTGCAAGGTCTTGTCCGTGGACTCCTTGATGACCGGCTGCTTCATGCGGGTCTTCTCGTCCAACTCCACGGACAGCGATACGCCGTCGATGATGTCCGTGTACTGCACCAGACCGACCTTCTCGGACAGGATGAAGTCGGAGTAGGGATCCCACTCGAAGATGGGGGCGCCTTGCTTGACCTTCTGGTTGTCCTTGACGAGCACGTGGGCGCCGTAGGGCAGATTCATATGACTACGCGTGATGCCCGACTCGAGTACCAGGTTGATCTCGCCCTTGCGGCTGATCGCCACGCGATCGCCGTCGTTGTTGGTCACCAGTTCGCAGTTGTTGAAGACGACCTTGCCGTTGGCGGCCGCCGACTTGACGTTCTGCTCGGCGATACGACTGGCCGTACCACCGATATGGAAGGTCCGCAGCGTGAGCTGCGTACCGGGCTCACCGATGGACTGGGCGGCCATGACGCCGACCGGTTCGCCGATATCGACAAGCTGATCCTCGGCCAGGTTGTAGCCGTAACAGAGGGCGCAGACGCCGCGCTTGGAGCGACAGGTCAGGATCGAACGGATCTTCAGGGACTCGACCCCGGCCTCCTCGATCTTCACGGACAATTCGTGATCAATAAGCTCACCGGATTCGCAGATGAAGTCGCCCTTCTCGTCGATGACGTCCTCGGCTGCGGTTCGTCCGGCAATACGGTCGCGCAGGGGCTCGATGGTCTTCTCCCCCTCCTTGAGGGCGGAGATCTCAAGACCCATGAGCGTGCCGCAGTCGTGTTCGGTGATCACGATGTCCTGGGACACGTCTACCAGACGACGCGTCAGGTAACCGGCGTCGGCCGTTTTCAGGGCCGTATCCGCCAGACCCTTGCGGGCGCCGTGCGTCGAGATGAAGTACTCCAGCACGGACAGGCCTTCGCGGAAGTTGGAGAGGATCGGCTGCTCGATGATCTCACCGAAGCCACCCGTCACCTTCTTCTGGGGCTTGGCCATCAGACCACGCATACCCGCGAGCTGCTTGATCTGGTCGGCGGAGCCTCGCGCGCCCGAAGCGTTCATCATGAACACCGGGTTGAAACCCTGGTCGTCATTGGACAGGTTCTCGAACATGCGGTCACGCACATCGTCCGAAACCTGGGTCCAAAGGTCGATCACCTTGTTGTAGCGCTCGCGGTTGGTGATGACACCCTTGCGGTGCTGGCTGATGATCTCGTCGACCTTCTTCTGGGCCACGGCGATGACGTCGGCCTTCTCTTTGGGAATCAGGATGTCGTCGATACCGATGGTGAGGCCGGCTTCGGTCGCGTGGTGGAAGCCCAGCTCCTTGAGTCGGTCCAGGAAAAACATGCAGACGGTCGTGCCGTAGTCCTTGTACACCTTGCCCACGAGCTTGGCCAAAGCCTTCTTGTTGTAGGGCTGGTTGGTGTACGCCATGCCCTCGGGCATGATCTGGTTGAAGAGAATACGACCGATGGTCGTCTCGCGCAGCTCGCGCGCCCCGTCCTCCCCGTCGGCGAAGCGGACCTTGATCAAGGCGTGCTTGGCGACCAGGCCGGCCCGGAAGGCGGCCTCGGCGTCCGACGTGTCCGAGAACACTTTGCCCTCGCCCAGGGCGCCGGGGCGCTCGAGTGTGAGGTAGTAGCAGCCCAGCACCATGTCCTGGGACGGTGTCGCAATGGGCGCGCCGCTGGCCGGGGACAGAATGTTGTTGGGTGACAGCATCAGCACGCGCGCCTCGAGCTGGGCTTCATAACCCAGGGGCACGTGCACGGCCATCTGGTCGCCGTCGAAGTCGGCGTTGAAGGCGGTACAGGCCAGCGGGTGGATGCGGATGGCCTTGCCCTCGACCAGCACCGGCTCGAAAGCCTGGATACCCAGGCGATGCAGGGTCGGCGCACGGTTCAACAGCACCGGATGATCCTTGATGATCTCTTCGAGAATGTCCCAGACCTCGGGACGCTCCTGCTCCACGAGCTTCTTGGCGCTCTTGACGGTCTGGACGTACCCCTCCTCCTCCAGCTTGCGGATGATGAAGGGCTTGAACAGCTCCAGGGCCATGGTCTTGGGCAGACCGCACTGGTACAGCTTGAGTTCGGGGCCGACCACGATGACCGAACGGCCGGAGTAGTCGACGCGCTTACCCAGCAGGTTCTGGCGGAAGCGGCCCTTCTTGCCCTTGAGCATGTCGCTCAGGGACTTCAGGGGCCGGTTGCCCTGGCCCTTGACGGCGCGCGAGCGGCGGCCGTTGTCGAACAGCGCATCCACGGCTTCCTGCAGCATGCGCTTCTCGTTGCGCAGGATCACGCCGGGCGCCTTGATCTCGATCAGCTTCTTCAACCGGTTGTTGCGGTTGATGACGCGACGATAGAGATCGTTCAGGTCACTGGTCGCAAAGCGACCGCCGTCCAGCGGCACCAGGGGGCGCAGGTCGGGCGGCAGCACGGGCAGACAATCGAGGATCATCCACTCGGGCTTGTTGTTCGACGCGCGGAACGCCTCCATGATCTTCAGGCGCTTGAGCACGGCCTTCTTGCGCTGGACCGAAGTCTCGGTCTTGGCCTGCAGACGCAGCTCGGGAGCCAGGTCGTCGAGCTTAAGGGACTTCAGCAGTGTCCGAATGGCCTCGGCGCCCATCTCCAACTCGGCTTCCCAGTCGGGATGCTCTTCCTTGAGGTCCCACCACTCCTCCTCGCTGACGATGTCGCCCTGCTGGAGGTCGGTGTTGCCCGGGTTCATGACCACGTAGGACTCGTAGTAGAGCACACGCTCCAGGTCCTTGAGCTTCATGGCCAGCATGTGACCGATGCGGCTGGGCAGTCCCTTGAAGAACCAGATATGGGCGATGGGCACGGCCAACTCGATGTGACCGAGGCGCTCGCGCCGCACCTTGCTCTGGGTAACTTCCACACCGCACTTGTCGCAGACGATGCCGCGGAAGCGGATGCGTTTGTACTTGCCGCAGTTACACTCCCAGTCCTTCACCGGCCCGAAGATGCGCTCACAAAAGAGGCCGTCCTTCTCGGGCTTGAAGGTCCTGTAGTTGATGGTCTCCGGCTTCGTGACTTCGCCGTAGCTCCAGTCACGAATAATATCGGGCGACGCCAGCTGGATAACAATCGAGTTGTGGTCCACAGCGCGATTGTTGTCTTCGGTGGTCTTGAGACCCAGCATCGTTTCCTCCTCGCCGTACCCCGAAGGGTCAGCGGTTTTGACTCATCTGAGGGGCTTCCTCGAGATCAACGTCCAGGCACAGGCTCTTGAGTTCCATCATCAACACGTTGAAGGATTCGGGGATACCCGGCTCGGGCGGGTTCTCGCCCTTGACGATCGCCTCGTACACCTTGGAGCGTCCGGTCACGTCGTCCGACTTGACCGTCAGCATCTCCTGCAGGCAGTTCGCCGCGCCATAGGCCTCCAGCGCCCACACTTCCATCTCACCAAATCGCTGACCGCCGAACTGGGCCTTGCCGCCCAGGGGCTGCTGCGTGACGAGGGAGTACGGGCCGATCGACCGGGCGTGGATCTTCTCCTCCACGAGGTGATGCAGCTTCAGGATGTAGATCGTGCCGACGGTCACTTCCTTGTCGAAAGGCTCGCCGGTCCGACCGTCGATCAGGGTGGTCTTGCCGCTGCGCGGTAAGTCCTGCTCCTCGAGCGCGTCCTTGATCTCCGTGATGCTTGCGCCGTCGAAGACGGGCGTCTGGATCTTGTACCCGCCCCGGGTGGCGGCCCAGCCCAGGTGCGTCTCGAGGATCTGGCCGAGGTTCATTCGACTCGGCACGCCCAGGGGATTGAGCACGATGTCGACGGGGGTGCCGTCCACCAGGTGGGGCATGTCCTCGTCGGCCATGATCTTCGATACGACGCCCTTGTTGCCGTGGCGTCCGGCCATCTTGTCACCAACCGACAGCTTGCGCCGCCGCGCCACGTAGACCTTGACCAGCTTCACGACGCCGGGCGGCAGCTCGTCACCGCGCTGCACGCGTTCGCACTGCTTCTCGTAGTCGACGTCGATGCGGTCCAGCTCACGATAGGCGGAGTCGAAGACGTTGCGGATCCGGGTATCCTGCTTGGTGTCCTTGACCAGGGGCAGTCCCCAGTGGACGCAGGAGAAGTCCATTTCCTCAACGACCTTCTTGGTGAACTTGCGGCCTGCCTTGAGCAGCACTTCGCCGGTGTTGGCATCGATCACATGATGAGCCGTCTCACCCGTGAAGAGCTCACCCAGACGCTCGGCCCGCAGATACTCGACCAGCTCGCGCTTGCGGTCGCGGTCACGCAACAGGCCCTCGAGCTTGCGCTTCTCGGCCTTCTTGGAGCGCTCCGCGCGATCCTGGCGTGAGAAAACGTTGATGTCGACGACCACGCCATCCATGCCGGGCGACGCCTTGAGCGACGCATCCTTCACGTCACCGGCCTTCTCGCCGAAGATCGCCCGCAGCAGCTTCTCCTCCGGAGACAGCTCCGTCTCGCCCTTGGGCGTGACCTTGCCGACAAGGATATCGCCCGCGTTGACCTTGGCGCCGATGAAGATGACACCGGTCTCGTCAAGATTCTTCAGGGCCTCGTCGCCCACGTTGGGAATCTCGCGCGTGACCTCTTCAACGCCCCGCTTGGTGTCGCGCACCTGGAGTTCGAACTCCTCGATGTGCAGGGAGGTGAAGACGTCTTCGCGGACCAGGCGCTGGGACACCAGGATGGCATCCTCGAAGTTGTATCCGCCCCACGGCATGAAGGCCACCAGGAGGTTGCGGCCCAGGGCCAGCTCGCCGTCCTGGGTGCTGGGTCCGTCGGCCAGGACCTCGCCGCGTTTCACCTTCTGCCCGGGTACGACCAGGGGCTTCTGGTTGTAGCAGGTGTCCTGGTTGCTGCGGCGATACTTCTTCAGCTTGTATTCCACGATCCCGCTGGCATCGAAGAAACTCTTCGCCTTCACCTTGTCGGGATTGTTGTACTTCACGGTGATCGAATCGGCCGTTACACGCTCGATGACGCCGAAGTCTTCGGCGACCACGACGGCCCCCGTGTCCACGGCGATTTTCTTCTCCATGCCGGTACCGACCACGGGCGACTCGGCCCGCAGCAGCGGTACGGCCTGGCGCTGCATGTTGCAGCCCATCAGGGCGCGGTTGGCATCGTCATGCTCCAGGAACGGGATCAACGAGGCGGCCGCCGATACGATCTGCTTCGGCGACACGTCCATGTAGTTCACGTCCTTGGGCGGCAACACCGGGTACTCGCCCCGGTGACGCGACAGAACGCCCTTGTTCACGAACTTGTTCTTGTTGTTCAACGGCGCGTTGGCCTGCGCGATGGCGTTGTGGTCCTCGGCATCGGCCGTCAGGTAGTTGATCTTGTTGGTCACCGTACCCTTCTCGACCACGCGGTAAGGCGTCTCGATGAAGCCGAAACTGTTGATACGCGCGTGAGTGGCCAGACTCGAGATCAGACCGATGTTCGGGCCTTCCGGCGTCTCGATCGGGCACATGCGGCCGTAGTGGGTATAGTGAACGTCACGAACCTCGAAACCGGCACGGTCGCGATGCAGACCGCCGGGTCCGAGAGCCGACAGACGCCGTTTGTGCGTCAGCTCGCTCAAGGGATTCGTCTGATCCATGAACTGGCTGAGCTGGCTGCTGCCGAAGAACGACTGGATCACCGCGGACACCGTCCGCGCGTTGACCAGATCGACCGGCGTGATGGTCTTCTCCTTGTCGGAGAGATTCATCCGCTCCTTGATGATGCGCGCCATGCGCGAAAGGCCGACCGAGAACTGGTTGGTCAGCAACTCGCCCACCGAACGCACGCGCCGGTTGCCGAAGTGGTCGATATCGTCCACCTGGCCCTTGCCCAGGAACAGGTAGACCATCTCGTTGATGATGGCCAGGAAATCGGCGGGCACCAGCGTGGTGGTCGTTTTCTTGGGCGGCTCGACGCCGACGGTCTCGTACTGCTCGGACAAGCGATGATTCAGCTTGTAGCGGCCCACCTCGGCCAGGTCGTAGCGCTTCTCGTTGAAGAAGAGACGCTCGAACAGGGCCTTGGCGACTTCCTCGTTGGGCGGATCGCCCGGACGCAACAACTGGTAGAGACGACGCAGTCCCTCGTCCTGATTGGTGGTCGGATCCTTGCGCAGCGTGTTCAGGATGAGGCTGGGCTCGTTGAGCGTCACCTGTCCCGGCGACACGACACTCAGATCACCATTGGCCTGACCGAGAATGGTCTCCAGCAACAGGGGATCGACGACCTGACCGGCCTGCGCGATGCGCTCGCCAGTCTCGGAGCTGTACACGTCGCTGGCGAGGATGCTGCCCTCGAGCGAGTCGGCCTTCTTCGTGCCCTTGTTCGGCACCTTGAAGGTATCGACCTCGTGGAACAGCGGAATGATGTCCTCGTTGGAGCTGAAGCCCAGCGCCCGCAACAGGATAGTCACCGGCTGCTTGCGCTTGCGATCGATATGCACGTACAGCATGTCGTTGATGTCCGTGCTGAACTCCACCCACGACCCGCGGTAGGGAATGATCCGCGACTTGAAGAGCTTGCGCCCGTTGGGATGGTACTCGTCGCTGAAGAACACGCCCGGCGAGCGGTGCAGCTGACTGACGATCACGCGCTCGGCGCCGTTGATCACGAACGTACCCTTGTCGGTGATCAGCGGCAGCTCGCCCAGGTAGACTTCGCTCTCCTGGATGTCACGGATCTGGAGCTCCTCCGACGAACCGGACTCGTCCTCATCCTTGACCACCAGCTGCATCTTCACCTTGAGAGGCGCTGCAAAGGTCAAGCCGCGTTCCTGGCATTCCTCAATGCCGTACTTGGGCTCGCCCAGCGCATAACTCTGGTACTCGACGACCAGGTGTCCCCGCGTCGCCTCGATGGGGAAAATTGACCGGAACACGGACTCCAGACCGACGTCCTGCCGCTTTTCGATCGGCACGGCGGTCTGCAGAAAATCGTTGTACGACTCCAACTGGACGGCCAACAGATTCGGCATCTGGTCGTCGCTATGAATCTTGGAGTAGCTCTTGCGTCCGGTGAACTTGTCGACGGGGATATTGTTTGCCACGGCCTAGTACCTCACCACGGGGAGGAATTGTCGACATTCGGTAGCGCCGCCACTGCAGCGCACCACGAGCACCCCCGCCCGGCCTCATGGCCGGACGGGGTATAAAAGGCTCGCTGACTACTTGACGTCGATGATGGCACCGACTTCTTCGAGCTGGGCCTTGAACTGCTCGGCCTCTTCGTTGGTCACGCCTTCCTTCACATTGCAAGGGGCGCTCTCGACGAGATCCTTGGCTTCCTTCAGACCGAGGCCGGTGATGGCCCTGACGACCTTGATGACCTGGATCTTCTTGTCGCCGATACCGGTCAGCACGACGCTGAACTCGGTCTGGGCCTCTTCTTCGACGGCGCCACCGGCTACGGCGACGGCAGCCACGGGAGCGGCAGCGCTAACGCCGAACTTGTCTTCCATGGCCTTGACCAGATCGGCGGCCTCGAGGACCGTCATGGACTCGATGAGCTCCAGAACCTTCTGGCCGTTCTCGCTCAGTTTGATCTCTTCGGACATTGTTGTCTCTCCTTGTATCGGGCATCCCGGAGGACGCCTGGGTAATCGTGATCATCTCTCAAGCGGCTTCCGCCGGTCTCAGGACGCCTTCTGCTCGGCGACGGCATTGACGGCGCGTGTCAACGCGCTCATCACTCCGTTGGTGACACCAACAATGCCGGTCAACGGCGAGTTGATGCTTCCCATCATCTTCGCGTAGAGTTCGTCGCGACTCGGGACCTTGGACAGGGCGACAATCTGGTCCGGGGACATGAAAGCCCCGTCCATGAAGCCACCCTTGACCTCCATCGCCGCAACTTCCTTGGCGAAGTCAACGACCAGCTTGGCCGGATCGACCTGACTCTCCGGACCCATGATCAGCGCGATCGGGCCGGTGAGGTGCTCCTTGAGCTCGGGCAGGTCGACCTGGTCGGCTGCGATCATCGCGAGGCGGTTCTTGACCACCCGGCAGACGACGTTGTTCTCGCGACACTTGACGCGAAACTCCGTCATCTGCTCGACGGTAATCCCATGGTAGTCGGCCAGAACAGTGCTCTGGGCGGACTGGAGATGACCGGCGATCGCTTCGACTTCGGCGATTTTTTCCGGACGTGCCATGCGGCACCCTCCTTCTATCTGACCGTGCGGCCTCTGGGCCGCACGTTTATTACCTACTAGCGGCTTATGGCAACGTGGTCGATGTGGATGCCAGGCGTCATGGTCCCCGAAATGTAGACCGAATTCACATACGGTCCCTTCAACGAGGACGGCTTCACGCGCATCAGCTTACCGAACAGCGACTGGGCGTTCTCCAGGAGATCGTCCGTGCTGAAGGATCGCTTGCCGATTGCGACGTTGATGATGCCCGCCTTGTCGACGCGGAACTCCACGCGACCGGCCTTGGCTTCCTTGACTGCCTTCTCCACGTCCATCGTCACCGTGCCGACCTTGGGGTTGGGCATCAGACCGCGCGGACCGAGAATACGGCCCCGCTTGCCGAGCTCACCCATCATGTCGGGCGTGGCGATGATGACGTCCACGTCCGTCCAACCGTCGTCGATCTTGGCGAGGAACTCATCGGCTCCCACCATATCGGCGCCGGCATCCTGCGCCTCCTGTTCCTTCGGGCCGCGCGTGATGACAAGCACCCGCACGTCTTTACCCGTACCCTTGGGCAACACGACGGTCCCGCGCACGTTCTGATCGGCGTGCCGGGGGTTGACGTTCAGCCTGACGGCCAGGTCAACCGATTCGTCGAATTTTGCCTTGGGCATGGAATCCAGGAGAGACAGGGCCTCTTCCAGGGTATAGGTCTTGGTCGCGTCGACCAGTTCCTTTCCCTGCCGCCATGTCTTGCCGTGCTTCATTTCAACTCCCTGTGACTGTGATGGGTCGAAGGGGCTTTCGCCTCCCGCTTCTCCGGTGCCGGCGGCCGCGCGGGCCCCGGCGCCGTGTCTTCCCAGTCTGGAACCGGTGTTCCTAACGGACCTCCAGTCCCATACTGCGAGCTGTCCCGGCGATGATCTTCATCGCCGCCTCGACGGAACCCGCGTTCAGGTCGACCATCTTCATTTCCGCGATTTCGCGGACCTGCTGACGGGTCACCGAACCACAGACCGTCTTGCTCGGCTCACTGCTGCCGGATTCGAGTCCGGCCGCCTTCTTGAGCAGAATGGAAGCAGGAGGAGTCTTGGTAATGAACGAGAAACTCCGGTCCTGATAGACCGTGATGACCGCGGGGATCACCAGGCCCATCTGTTCCTTCGTACGCTCGTTGAACGCGTTGCAGAACTCCATGATGCTGACACCATGCTGACCGAGCGCCGGTCCCACCGGAGGGGCGGGATTGGCCTTGCCGGCCTGGATCTGCAGCTTGATCTGAGCGAGGACTTTCTTGGCCATTCGCTTGCTCCTGCTACTTTCCCGGAAGCCATACCGTTGCCGCTGGATGGGTATCGCGCCGTCCACAAGCGCACCCGCGCGGCCCGGAGGCCTCCCACTCTATGGTCATATCCACCCGGTTGAGAGTAACCCGATGGAACTGCGGGGCCGGGACCAGACATCCCGAACTCCGCGCGAGATAAACGGTCGCTAGACGTCCTTCACCTGAAGGAAATCGAGCTCGACCGGTGTCTCCGAACCGAAAATCGAGATCATGACCTTGAGCTTGCCCTTGTCATGATTGATCTCGTTGATGATCCCCATCCAGTCGGAGAAGGGACCGTCGATCACCTGGACGCTGTCACCCACCTGGTAGGGAATTTCCAGCACGCTGCCGGCCTCTTCGGCCTTGTTAGTGCGGTCCAGGATGCGGTCGACCTCATCGGAAGAGATCGGCTGCGGTCGCAGCTGGGTCCCACCGATGAAGCGCGTCACGCCGGGGATCGAGTTTATGAAGTGCTGCGTTTCCTTGGTCATGACCATCTCGACCAGCACATAGCTAGGGAAGAACTTCCGCTTGGATGTGGTTCGCTTCCCGTTGCGCATTTCGGTGACGTCCTGGGTCGCAACCAGGATCTCACCGAAGAGTTCCTCGAAATTGTTGGCCTTGATGGCCATCTCGATGTTGCGCCGGACCTTGTCCTCGTGCCCCGTATTGGCGTGGATCACGAACCAGCGCATGCCCTTGGCGCGCTTCTCCGCCTCGAGGATTTCCTGGGGCGTCAGAGGCGCGGCCTCCTCGGCGACCGTTTCGTCGCCGGCGGGGTCGTCGGTATCGGGCTCGGCTATCTCGACCTCGGCTTCGGCCACGGGCGCGTCATCACTCTCGTCGCCGGAATCGAACGAGAAGAGATCGTCACCCCCAAGGGGCTCTGACTCGGGAACAGCCTCATCCGCGGTCGTTTCCGGGGTTTCGCTCGCCCCGTCCTCTACCGCTTCGGCTGCCAAGTCCTCGCGCAGATCCTTGTTTTCGTCGGCCACGGCGTCCTCCCCGCGGATACGGGCTGGCGGCTAAGCCGCCGGATAACAGACAAAGAAACACCCGCGCCGGTTTCACTCACCGGGGGCTGTATCGTTATCTTAATTCACACTGTCGGCGGCCCGGAGGCCGTCGGGGCTCAAGTCATCAGGATGAGCTTCTTCTGCACGAAGCTCATGATCTGATCGACAATGAAAATGAAGAAGGTCACAACGGTCACCGTTGCGATGACGACCGTGGTCGACTCCTTCAATTCAGCCCAGGTCGGCCAGGAGACGCGCTGCATCTCCTGCCCTGTCTCCTTCAGGTACTGTTTGAACTTGGCGAACATGCTGTCGCTTCTCCTCGTCGATCCGGATGGCAGGGGCGGCAGGATTCGAACCCGCGACCCTCGGTTTTGGAGACCGATGCTCTAACCAGACTGAGCTACACCCCTACCGATCGGATCAGAACGCCTTACCGCGTCTCTTTATGCTTCGTATGCGTGTTGCACCGGGGACAGTACTTGTTGTACTGCACTCTGTCGGGATGCAGACGCTTGTTCTTCTTGCTCGTGTAGTTCCTCATCTTGCAATCGATGCAGGCGAGGATGATCAGATCCCTGGCCATGACTCTTACCTCTTCCTTACTCGATGATCTTGGCGACGACGCCGGCGCCCACGGTCCGACCACCCTCGCGG
>CAYYYS010000055.1:0-15634 GCA_964476155.1 uncultured Fibrobacteraceae bacterium | reverse complement strand
GAGGGGGAAATCAGGGGGGAGAATGTTAAGAGTGGATTATCTTGGACAGCAGTGGACCGGTACCTGGTGCGCCTTTCCTCCCGTTCCCGATGACGGTCGGATCCTGTTCCGCAATCGTGATCGGGCCGACTTCTACCTCCTCTCGAATTTCTGTCCCGCACCTTTCGTGTTGGACGGGCAAGAGTGGCCACACGTGGAGATGTACTACCAGTCGCGAAAGTCGGCTAATCCGGCGTATCGGGCCGAGCTTGGTCGGAAGCGACATGCTTCGTGGTCGAAGTATGTGGGGGATAGTCGGATGGGGGATCCAGAGATGGCGCGGAAGTCCTGGTTTCGGAGATATCCGGAGGATCTGCGGGGGGATTGGGAAGAGATCAAAGAAGAAACCATGCGTGCGGCGCTTAGGGCCAAGTTCTTTCAGAACAAATATCTGAGACCTAAATTGAGCGTTTTTCCCAGTTGAAAGACTCCACCTGCTGGTGTAAGGTATTTGTTAACAGACAGATACCGCAACCGCAGACGGGTTGCATTCACAACCCAACAGGTGGAGATCTCATGGCCCATCATAGCAGATACCCAGCCGCAAATCACCCCAAAATCGCCGCTGTCGAAGAAACCAGCGACACCCTGACCAGCCGCGCCGGTCTGGCCTTATGAAATCAATGTAGGTCGCAAACATCTCGGGCGCGACCGGCTCGATCGGTCGCTCATGTTCGCGGTTCTTTGGTGCTTTCTTCATGCACGCCTCAGGTGGTTATTGAACTCACGCTGGAGTGCTGGGTAGCGTCGGTATTCATCACGGATATCGGCCACCCATTGGCTGGTGTTGGGAGTTTGGTCGACATCCGCGCAAACCGTGACCAGCTGTGCAGCATGAGCATAGGATCGGCGCCGTTTGTTCTCCGTGACGCCAGCGAGCCGCTTCTCGGCGGCTTTGCGCATTGCCGGGAGCACGGCATCTCGGTCGCCTTCCCGTAGCGGTTGCTCAGCGCCGGCCAGCTCGATGATCTCATGGACGGTGGGCGCCGCGAGTCTAGGTTCGTTGGAATCGGCGCTCATCCACTCGAGCGCGTCGATATCCATCCTACGCCCCGATAAGCGAGCTGTGTCTGGAGATATGCCCTGGGACTTGTCGCCCATTAGCTGTTCAAACAGAGGGAACAGCAGATGGCCCGGATGCTCAGGGTTGGACCATCCGAGGCCCGGTGCTGCTGCGAGCAGCTTCGCCGCCGCCGAGTGGTCGCCAACAAGCACATGGAGAAACGCCCGCTGACGGTGCGCCTTTTCCGGGCATCCATTGAGGGCCTGGGCGGCGTGCTTGCACACGATCCGTCTGCTTCCAGCCGAACCGAGCCAGCGGCACAGCCGCAGCATGCTCGGGGCCTCTCGCCACGCGCGCTCAAGCCGAGAGGGGAGATTCTTGCGACCGAGCTCCTGAGCCGCCAGCGCGGCACCGTCCAGGAAGTCACCACGCGAGTACTCCTTGTCAGTGACGATCTCGGCGGCTTCATCGTACGCCGCCAGCGCGGCCTGCCAATCTCTCGACTTTACGAGCATTTGGCACCAGGCATGCAAGTCGTCGGGTCGCTTCGTCGAACGCGCGACTTTGGCGAGCCCATCTGCACCCTCCATGCGCTGTACGACCTCGCGGAGCCACCGATCCTGATCTGTGTCCCAGTTGTTTCGGCGAGCGGTTTTCGCGGTGTCCTCGATTAGCGCCCGCCATCGCGGCAGAAACTCATCAAGGTCGGGCAGCGGCTCGACGGCAACACGTTCCATCTCGTGGAGGGGCTCCCAGAAGTGTCCGACCCCACTCATCTCAGCGATGGCCGCGCGCACGGCTTGAACGCGCTGATCGGGTTCGGAGATCATGTAGATCGACACGACGTACTGCGCAGCGCATTTGTCCACATCGGTGCCGAGTACCTCGTCGACCATTTCGTGTTGGCCGAGGTCGATCTCGACCTCGCTGATCGGCAGAAGCAGCGCCCGGAAGATCTGTTGCGCGGCGGTGTAGTCCTTACCGAGGAAAGCATTCGCGCCTTGCTGCAGGTAGTCATCCACATCTGATGGGTCGGCGTAACCAACCCGCTTCGCAGCCTCGGCGAAGGAGACGACTTTGGCGACAGCATCGTCAGACGGGCCCGGGGGCGTCCAGCCGGAGGCGTTGCGAGTTGCGCGCTCGATGATGCCGCTCACGACACGACCATGGGCGCGATCGTCGAGTTCGAGGAGCACGTCACGAATGATCTCGCGTAGCTCGTTGGTATCCATTGCAGCGAGGGCGGCGGCGATGTCGGACGAGTCTGACTTGGGTTCCGTGCCTTTGTGTCTTGCCATCATGAAAGCTCCAGATGCCGGCCGAGGATCTTGGTTATGAAGCGCTCACCGAAAGCCTCCCCAGCCACAAGGTCACGGATACGTTGCTTCGTCTCGTCCGCGCAGCCGGCATTCTCGGCGGCCTTCATGGTGTGGGAGTAGGCGCCGTGGACATCAAGGCCGGTGATCTCGTAGCCGTAGCCTTCGATCAACCAGTAGAGCGCCGCCATCCCGGCCTCGATCGCAAATGACGGGTTCTTCTCTTCGAAATCACGCGAGGCTCGGGTGAGCGTCTGCGGTGAGCACGGTGTTCGTTTAGCCAGGGCGATGGCCTCATCGAAGAGCTTCGCACTCTTGGCGGCGGCGAACCACTTGCCCTCTTTTCCGGGCGTTGATCCGACCAGGTCATCGAGGACCTCGGCCGGCCTCTTGTGTGGATATTTCTTGGCGACAGCTCGGAACCAGGCGAGGTAGGTGCCGGCTCGGTTTGCGCGAAGTCCATAGCGCCGGTACGCCTCATCGACGAGCCCGGACGAGAGCAGGATCTCTTCGCAGAGGCTATCGATATCGTGGTCGTTTGCCCATGGACTGCGGCTGTCCTCTGCAATCTGGATCGCTTCGGTTTCCTTCCCTTCTGCCGCAAGCGCCTTCACCGCCCAGCGACGGTAGGGCCAGAAGCTCTCTGCTTTGAGCACATCGAGGAGGTCCGTGTGGCGACCGGCCGCGTAGAGCGCGCTGAGGCACGCCGTCGTGCCGTGAAAGTGGTCGTGCAGCTCAGTGTCGGGGCAAAGCGCCATCCGGGTTGTACCGATGAGCTCGTCCGCCCAGTGTGATGCCAGCTCAGTAGAAGCGCATAGCTCGCCCCAGTACTCGGCGAGCTGCTCGATGTAGGGGATCTGGTCTTCGGCGTGCGCCTCGAACAGCCGCGCCATCCATTTCTCACGGACCTTTGTCTCGGCCGGTGCCTCGGTGATGATAGGTACGAGCGCCATGATGGCGTTGTTGACCGCCGTGCCAATGGCTCCCGACGAACTGTCGATGCGCTCCAATGCGGGCGACAAGTTCTCCAAAAAGATCACCGCGCCATCGGCGGCGAGCACCTCGTCCCGACGTGCGACTTTCTTGATCTCGGCGACGGCTTCCTTGATCCGCTTGATGGCGGGCTGCGACTTCCAGCCGAACGCATTCCGGCGAAAGCGCGTTCGGAACACCCACTTGTGACGTTCAACCATCGCCATCACGATTCTCCCCGGCGGCGAGACGCAGGGCTCGCTCGGCCGCATCCTGTCTTTGGCTCAGCAGCGCTGACCCTTTCTTGTACTGGCCCAACATGCGATCTTGATAAAAGTCCGTCACACTTATGTCGCCATCCAGTTTTTCACCCGGTGCAAGGTGTTCTATGTGAACCTTGTTGGATGCGGCCAGGTCATAATCAGGATCGATTGCCAAGGCTTTATCCAGATACTCAATTGCCCGTGTTATCTCACCCTGCCCGGCATGACAGATCCCGAGATTTCCCAAGGATTGGACATGTGAGTCCAGGACCTTGAGCACATCTTCGAATCTCCCGATTGCCAGGGACCATCGTTTTGCCTGCATGAATTCCACGGCCTCCTCGAATACGTCGCGGGTGTCCAAGTAGGTGTCCATATCCACTTGATCATTTCGCCGGACTGATTCAGCTATGGCCTTAAGGATGGATTTCGCCTGGCCGTGGATATCCTGGTCCGGGTTGGCCAGCTCGACAACTCGGCGCATCGACTTGAAGGTATTGGACATGTCAAACAGGTTTTTGAAGTTGACGCCGAGATTGAAGTGAGCTTCGGCAAAATAAGGAAATTTCTCGATCGACTGCTTCAGAAATCGAATCCCCTCATCCGGGCGTCCCTGCATAGAGAGCAGGGTTCCCATGACATACAGCACCAGATAGCTGTCCGGATCTCGGGCGTACAGATCATTCATCAACGTTTCAGCTTCCACAAGCTGTTCGTTCTCCAGCATATCCAGGGCTATGTCGATAGCGTGTTCGGTTTCCAGGTTGCGCTCGATGTGGGGAAAACCCTGTCCGCCTGATCTATTTTGAGCTGCGTACACCATCGCGGATTCAAAGTGACTACAGCCGAGGCACTCCAGGCCGCGGATTGTCGCACAGCAGCGAGGGCATATCAGGGCGTCTGCCTTGAGTGGGCATATTCGCTTTCCCTTGGTCCGGTTGCATTCGATACATTTCATTCCCATGTTTTTCTCCACGGTCGTGATCGAGCACATCTTCACTGTGCAGAACTGTGAGTTTATAACCCAGATCGGTGCCTGGTGTGGAATACCAGCCGAGAGCATATCCCATGGTTGTCGGTGGTTCTTGAGTCCCCCAAGTCAGGGTTTCCACGTGGAAAGAGCGAGTATTTTGTATCCCTTGTCGTCATTTTGCACAACAATTATACGAATACCGTACCCAAGGCGGTAGCGAAAACACCATTGGTTTCGGAGAGTGCAGGTCAACAGTGCCGCATAAAAGAAAATGGAAGGAAAATACACCATGATCGACATCGGAATAGAACGCCTAAAACAACTCCCCCTGAACCCGGACGCAATCTGGGAAGGCGGATGGCGCCCCCTGACCGGCGTGTCCATCGCCACCGACTCTTCTCCACGCAGCTACTCCATAGGCTTATGGGGATGCCCGGGCAGACACGTCGTCGGACCGTCCGGTGACCTGATCCACCCGGCCAAGTCGGCCACGCCCGATAAATTGCTGGACCTGATGGTCGCCTTCGCCTGCAACGACAACCTCGCGGGTTACCGCCCCGGCCTGGTCCGCGTCGATGACAAGGAAACGGCCGTCTATCTTGCGGACCTGCTGGCGGACACCGACATCGAAGTCGCCCAGGTCTCGGATCTGCCGCTCATCGACGATGCAACAGACGATATGAACGCTCACCTGTCCCGCCATCAATCCGACGTCGAGACCATTTCCCTGTTTACCTCGCCAGACCTTTCGGTTGACCAAATCATCGAGTTTGGTGACGCGGCGGCGGAGTTCCATCGCGTCGCTCCCTGGACGATGTTCTGCGATCAGGATCTTCTCACAATCGCCTCGTCATTCGACGTACCGGATTTGAAATACGCGGTAATTCTCGGCAACGCGGGCCTGGAGTACGGTCTGGGATTCTACCCTGACGCCGAGCGACACTATCAAATGCAATGCGGGATTGATCCGCGGAAGATGCAGGATGCAGACGAGGCCACCTGGTTCTTTTCGTATTGCGAGCGCCGCGACAACAAGTTTCGGGACCTGGTTACGGAATGGACCGACAATGGAATGCCCCTGGCCTCGGCGTCGGCGTTCCCGCTGTTCATATGTGTGAAGCCGGACGGAATGCCGCGTCTGCCCGGGCCGACGGAGCTTGAATACCTGACCGGACTGTTGCGCGCCCTATCGCGGACCACGACGACAATGGCCGACACCGGTCGCTGGACCATCAGCGTCCCCACGGGTCCCCGCGATAGTGAATTCACTCTGGAGCTCCCTTATGTCCTGGAACCTCTCACCCTCAAGGACGCGATGAAATGGGGCATCAGACCCGACCCGCGTGCCAACGAAGGTGTGTTCTCGGCCATATCGAGCTTGGCCATGAGCGATATCGCAGCCGGTATGAACGTCGATGAACTCAACGACAAAATAGCCGGCAAGTCATTTGACGAAGTCACCGCCGACGCCGATCTGCCGAACACACCGGAACAGCGCGCCCGGAGTCTCTGCTTCACGGCCTACGATGCCATCGGTTATCGCAAACAGGTTCTGGCCCGCCAGGCCCTGCAGGAAGACCCCGACTGTATCGACGCCCTCACCATCCTTGCCGAGGAATGCATCGTTGACGACGAACGGCGGGACCTCTACGGCGCGGCTGCCGAAGCTGCCCGCCGCCGATTCGATTTTGAGGCCTTGAGTCGCGAAGAAGAGGATCTGTACCGGATCCACGAAGTCCGTCCGGCCCTGCGGGCTTTGGCGGGCGCCGCCTTCACCAACGTCGATGACGGGCATATGGATGGCGCTCTCGACTACGGTTTGGAGCTGTTGAAATGTCATCCGTCCGACATGCCCGGAGTGCGGCATTTTGTTGTGAACGAGTTACTGGTCAGGGACCGGATCAAGGACGTCGCGGCCCTGCTCGAGCAATGGCCCGAGCTGGGATCCGTTGACGAGGGGCCGCTCATCCCGCCCGACGAGGGCGAATACATGACCGGTCACGGTGACCACCTGTTCCTGGCGGTTGTCCGGATAATTCTCGATGCTCGGTCCGGCGCAGACCCGACAGATCTTGTGACGCGCCTGCGAGACCTTAAGCAGCGCAACCGCTACCTCTTGCCGTTGCTCATGGACGGCAAGAAGCCGCCGCGATCGGCCATGAGCAACTTTTCCCTCGGGGGTGGCGTCGTAGCCGATTTTACCGGGAGTATCCTCAAGTCCGGCTGGGCGATGACACCCGGCCTGTCCGAGTTGCCGCGGAGCGCGCTGGGACATGGGAAAAAGAAAGGGAATAAAAAGAAGAAGAAGGGGCGTCGGTAGGAGGAGGGCCCGTCATTTACACGTGGAAAAAGCTCAAACGAGCCACGGCCCTGAACCGGATGCGCATGCGCCCATTTCTTGGGCAACCTGATTTGACGCTCCATCCTCGATAATGATATAATAGTCGGGCTCTTACCCAAACGAACACAACAAGCCGCCCCAACCCACACGGAGCCATAAATTGAAAAGCCCAGCCGTCATCCTTTTGCTGCTCATACCCACACTGGCATTCTCCCAAACCCCCGTAGCCGGCCCCCAATCCGGCACCTGGACCGCACCCAACTCCCCCTACCAGGTAACCGGAGAAATCACCATCCCCACCGGCCAAACCCTGACAATAAACCCCGGCGTGGAAGTCAACTTCCAAGGCCACTACAAATTCACCGTAAACGGCAACCTCCAGGCCCTGGGCGCCGAAAACGACTCCATCTACTTCACAACCGACTCCCCAACCACCGGCTGGGGCGGCATCCGAATCTCCTCCTCCGACATCAGCCATCTCACCTATTGCCGCATCGAATACGGCAAGACCGCCGGCGACTACCCCGACATGCACGGCGGCGCCCTGGCCCTGCTGGGATCAGACGCGGTTCTGGAGCACTGCGTCCTCGCGGACAACGATGCCACGGGCGGTGACCTCGGCATGGGCGGCGCCGTATACGCGTACAACACCGGCAGCCCCTCGGCCCCCCTGACCCGCTTCACCGATTGCCGCTTCATCCGCAACCACGCCTACGGCGAAGGCGGCGCCGTCAAGTTCACCGGCGATATGAACACCGAATTCACCCGCTGCGAGTTCATCGACAACAATTGCAATTACGGCGGCGGCGCCATCTCATGTTACATCGTGACCGACACGAAAGTCACGAACTGCCTGTTCGTCGACAACTACACCATGTACAGCAACGGCGGCGCAATCAACACGCTCGGCAGCGGCAACACCTTGTTCCTGATCAACTGCACGTTCACGAGTAATGACGCGGTGACCGGCGACGGCGGCGCCATCGACATAGTCTATGGCACGGCCTATCTCGTGAACACCATCGTGTTCGACAACAACGGCATGTACAGCGACGACCTGTATCTGGACTGGGGCGGGTATGCCGAGATTCATTACAGCAACCTGCCGTTCCCGAGTGGCGGGACGGGTGGCCACAACATCGACGTGAACCCCTTGTTCGTCGATGGCTTCAACCTCGACGAGAATTCTCTCTGCGTGGATGCCGGCACCGCGAATATTACTCTCGGCGGCCTGACCATCGACATCAGCCCGGACGACTACTGCGACACGGACCCGGACATCGGCGCCTACGAGTACTGTTCCCTGACCGGCGTATTCGACGACACGCTGGCGGCCCTCCGGGTGAACCAGAACTACCCGAACCCCTTCAACGCCAAAACGGCCATCAGCTACAACCTGCCCGCGGACCAGTTCGTGACCGCACGGGTATTCGACGTAAAGGGCCGGGAAGTCCGTACTCTGGTCAACACCCACCAGGCGGCAGGCCCCCAAGCCGTTTTCTGGAACGGCCAGAACGACCAGGGCCGCAGGATGGGCCAGGGCGTGTACTTCCTCAGATTACGGGCCGGCAACGAGGAGCGCAGCGTGAGGATGTTGCTCTCGAAGTAGATTGATTGATCAAAACACTTATCGGATCGACGGACCCACGGCCCCCCGCGGGTCCTTTTCTATCTCGCCGCTGATGTGCAGTTCGATTTAACCCTCCCGTTATGCTAATCTGCCTCGACTAACCGAAAACGCCCCTACACTCAGGAGATACACCGTGAAGCTACGAGTCCTGCTCATCTCGATTCTACTCATCCCGTCCCTCCTGACCGCAATTCCCGAGACCCAAGCCTGCACCAACATCCTGGTCAGCAAGGGCGCCTCGGCCGACGGTTCGGTCATGATCACCTATTCTGCGGATTCCGGGGGATCCCTGGCCCATCTCCTCCATCTGCCCGCGGCCGATCACAAGGTCGGTGAGCTGGTGGAGCCCCTGAACTGGGAACAGCGGTATTCCGGCTGCCAGGTGAAGCAAGTGGCCCACACCTACAGCGTTTTCAACCTGATGAACGAGCACCAGCTCACCCTTGGCGAGACCACGTACGGCGGACGCGAGGAACTGCACAACGAGCACGTAGGGTTGAACTATGCCGAGCTGATGTCCCTCACCCTGCAGCGCTACACGACCGCGCGCGAGGCGGTCCTGGGCATGGCCGACCTGATGCAGGAATACGGTTACAGCGACGAGGGCGAGACCTTCTCCGTGGCGGACAAGAACGAGGTCTGGATGATGGACGTCATCGGCAAGGGTCCGGATCGCAAGGGCGCGGTCTGGGTCGCCTGCCGCGTGCCGGACGGCACCATCACGGTTCACGCCAACCAGCCCCGCATCTCCACCTTCCCCATGGACGATCCCGACAACTGGCTGTACTCGCCGGACGTGATCGACTTCGCCGTGGAGAAGGGCTACTACGATCCCGATTCGGGTCAGCCTTTCAGATTCAATCAGACCTATGATCCGCCTTCACCCTATGCCCTGCGGGTCTGCGCCGGTCGGGTATGGTCGGTCGTCCGCCGTGCCGCGCCGTCACAGGATTTTCAGTCCGACTATTACCGTGGTGTCGAGGGCGTGGCGGACTATCCGCTCTTCATCAAGCCGGACGAGAAGCTAACGGTGCAGGATGTCATGGGCCTGATGCGCGATCACTTCGAGGGCACGCCCTACGACATGACCCAGGGACTCGACGCCGGACCCTTCGGCAGTCCCTATCGCTGGCGGGACCTGAAGTGGACGGTAGACGACGTCGAGTACTGCTGGGAGCGTCCGGTTTCCACGCAACAGGCCGGCTTCGTCATGGTGAGCCAATGCCGCGACTGGCTGCCCGACCCGATCGGCGGGGTCTACTGGTACACGCCCGACGATTGTTACACCACATGCTTCACGCCCTTCTATGCGGGCATCGACCGGGCCCCGCGATCCTTCACCCGGGGCGATATCGACCGCTTCTCCTGGGATTCGGCCTGGTGGGTCTACAACTTCGTGTCCAACCGCGTCTACAATTGCTACTCGCGCATCATGCCCGAGGTGGCCGAGGCGCAACAGGAAATGGAAACTGCCGTCTTCGCCATGCAGCCGGCCGTGGAGAGTACGGCTCTGCATCTGTACGAACAGGATCCCGAACTGGCGAAGACCTATCTGACCACCTACTGCACGAGTACGGCCGAAGGCCTGGTCGAACGCTGGCGGGAGCTGGGCGAATCCATCCTCACCAGGCACAATGATGGTTTCGTTCGTGAGCCGGGCGTCAAGTCCGAGGGCGTGGAATATCCGGACGCCTGGTTGCGCCGGCTCCTTGCGGAGAAGCCGGACCAGTTCACGCTGCCGCAATGGCAAGAAGAGGTCGCGCCGTAGACGGTTGAGCACGAACACGAGGCTTGCTTTACCCATCTTGGAGGAATCCGATGAATTGGACCGAGCTACTCACTGGCGCCATCAACGAGAACTTCCGTGTCGCCGACAAGCTCATGGCCGAGGTCACCGATGCCGACCTCGACTGGAAGCCCGCCACCGGCACCAATTGGTTGACCACCGGCCAGCTGCTGCATCACATGACCATCTCTTGCGGCTTCTGTTGCCGCGGCTTCTTGACGGGTGACTGGGGTATGCCCGAGGGCTATGCACCCGATGGCGACGCGGCCGAGACGGACATGTTGCCGCCCGCAGAGTCCCTGCCGACGACCGACAGCGTCCAGGCCGCGCGCGACGCCCTGGCCGCCGACAAGCAGGTTGCTCTCGACGCGGTTGCCGAAGCCGGCGAGGACAAGCTGGGCGGCGAAAAGGTCGCGCCGCCCTGGGAGCCGGACGGGGCGCGTCTTTATGGCGAGCAGTTCCTAGGCATGGTCCTGCATCTGCAGTCCCACAAGAGTCAGCTGTTCTACTATTTGAAGCTGATGGGGCGGGACGTGAATACTATGCATCTTTGGGGGATGTAGGCCTCGCCGCGATTTGATGCCATGACGGCCGCACATCACCCCGGGGTGATGTGCGGGCACCTGAAATTCGGCGCGACTTTACACGTGTAAAGCATGGACGCAAAAATATGTTCGCAACATGCTGCTCGCACAATCGTAGAAAGCGCCCTATCATGACGTCATCGAATAGCCCGTGTCAGATGAAGAGGATGAATCCATGACCGTAATCCAGCCCGCGATCTCTCCTTAGACCCGACCAACCGACCGTTTTGACAAGTCTCAGCAGGGGACGTGCGCCTTGTCGCGTCCGCCCCGTGCGGGGGCTTGTCCGTGGCTCGCACGCTGCGCGCCGCACACCCGATCCGGGAGGTTGGCAATGAAATGTCCGAAATGCGGACGCGGGATGAAGTGGACGGAATACACCCTGGCCCGACGGCCGGATGTCCTGCGCGGACGGGACGAGCGGGCGCCTATCGAGTGGGCGCTGCACTGCCGGTGTGGGATGTGGGTGTACGGCGTGACGCCCCATCGCAAGTCGTGATACGTCGGGTGGGGTGCCCCGTCGCCCCGCTCGCATTCGTGGCGACAGGCGTTGGCCGAGCCATCGCTCGACTGGTCGTTTCATGGTAGAACCACCAGCCAGACGGTTCCGCATCACCCCGGGGTGATGTGTAGTCGCCATCAGATCAAAATGCTCGCAACAAGGGGAGCGACCATGAAAATCCTATTGACCATCCTGATCCTGGCGACGGCCTGCGGCACGGCCCTGGCCGGCATCCAGTGGACCTGGGCCAACGCGGGGACCGGCACGGAACAGGGCACCATCATCACCGACGGCACGCTCGTGGCCGAAGAGGCTCCGGCCGGCACCTACACGATCCCGGACTACTCGATAAGCGCCTCGGCCTATGGGCTGCCGGACATGGTGGGCCTGGGTATCGAGTGGTTCGCCGTGGTGGAAGACGATGATGTGGATCATTACTGCGAGAATCTGACGCCGATCATCACACCCGAGGGAAACATCACGCCGAACGAGCGTGCGACCTTCGGCGCAGTGAAGGTTCTATACCGGTAGGGCTTCATCGTCCCCGGCTTTTCGAAGGATGGCCCGCCGGCGGGTACGATCTTGCTCCGCAACGGTCGATCCGGTATCGTTCTCTCTCCCTTGAGAACGTATACCCTGGACCCTGCGGAGAGCCTTATGTCCGATACCCTTAAACTCCATTCCCTCTCGACTCTCCTTTCGTGGATCCCGCGCGAGCGGGAACAGGGCAAGTCCATCTTCGGGATTCACGAGGCGCTCTTCCACCGTCTCGATCCCGGTGCGGCCTATACGAGCGAAGCCTTCGGCAGCCGGCTGGCAACGCCCGTCGGCCCCGCCGCCGGCCCCCACACCCAACTAGCCCAGAACATCCTCTCCGCCTGGCTATCCGGCGCCCGCTTCATAGAACTGAAAACCGTCCAGATCATGGACGAACTCGACATCCCCCGCCCCTGCATCGACATGGCCGACGAGGGCTACAACGTCGAGTGGTCCCAGGAGCTCAAGCTCGAGGAGTCGGCCGACGAGTACATCAAGGCATGGGTCCTGATCCACGTCCTGCGTCGGCTGCTTGGCTGGGAAGATACGCCCTTCGGCACCGTCTTCAACATGAGCGTAGGCTACGATCTCAAGGGCATCCAGAGCCCGACGATGGTCCGCTTCATGGATCGCATGGCCGACGCGTCGGCCGAGATCGCTGCGCTGCAATCGGTCTTAGCCGATGAGTTCCCCCAGTTCGCCGGCCTGGAGATCCCGTCCCAACTCACCAACAATGTCAGCCTGTCGACCATGCACGGCTGCCCCCCCGACGAGATCGAACGTATCGCGCGGCACCTACTGGTTGACCGCGGCTTGAACACCTACGTGAAGCTCAACCCCACATTGCTCGGCAGCGAGACGGTCCACAAGATTCTGCATGACGACCTGGGCTTCACCGAAATCAACGTCCCCGACGCGACCTTCGCGCACGACTTGCCTTACGACCGCGCGATCGAGCTGATCAAGTCGCTCCAGGCGACCGCCGCCGAGCAGGGCCTCGAGTTCGGCGTCAAGCTGAGCAACACGCTGCCCACCGTAAACCATCGCGACGCGCTGCCCGGCGAAGAAACCTACATGTCCGGCCGCACGCTCTACCCGCTGACGGTCAACCTCTTCCACAAGCTCAGCACCGAGTTCAACGGCGACCTGAACGTGTCGTTCAGCGGCGGCGCCGACGCGCTCAACGTGGCGGACCTGTTCCGGGCCGGCGCGAAGACGGTGACGTCGGTAACGGACCTGCTCAAGCCCGGTGGCTACTCGCGCATGTTGCAGTATCTGGAGAATCTCGAAGCGGCGATGAAGAAGGATGGCGCGCAAAACCTCGACGAGTTTGCCAAGGACCAGCTCGCCGTTCTCGAGCGCCTCGCCGCCGAGTCGCTGACCGACCCGCGCTATAAGAAAAGTTACCAGCCTTACCCCGCACCCAAGGTCGCGTCCGGCCTGGGCTGGTTCGATTGCGTCGAAGCGCCCTGCATGGCCAAGTGCGCCGTCACCCAGGACGTCCCCGAGTACATCGCGCAGATCGCCGCCGGCGACTACGACGCCGCGCTGCAGATCATCCTCGCGCGCAACCCGCTGCCCGGCATCACCGGCTACATCTGCGACCACGCCTGCCAGACCCGCTGCACACGCAGCGACTACGACGAGCCGGTGGCAATCCGCGGGCTGAAGCGGTTCGCGTTCGAGCACGGGCGCGTGGAGTTGACCGCGGGCGGTTCGGTCGGCAAGAAAGTCGCGATCATCGGCGCGGGTCCGTCGGGATTGTCGGCCGCGTCGTTCCTGGCGCTCAACGGCGTACAGTCGACCATCTTCGAAGCGCGTGACCGGGCCGGCGGCATGGCGTCGGTCGCACCCAAGTTCCGTCTGCCGGACGTGGTGATCCAGACCGACGTGGACCGCATCACCGGGATGGGCGTGGAGATCAAGACATCGCACCGGATCGACGGGCCGCCCGAGGCTCTGCTCGAACAGGGGTTCGACGCGGTGTACTTGGCGACGGGATTCCAGAATGACAGTTCGCTGGGTATCGATGGACTCGACGGCGACGGAGTCCATACCGCCCTCGATTTTCTCAAGGACGCCGCGGCCGGCGATCGACCCGACCTGGGCAAGTCCGTGCTGGTGATTGGCGGCGGCAACACGGCGGTCGATGCCGCGCGCACTGCGAGCCGGTTGATCGGCGCACCGGCTACGATCGTTTATCGCCGTACCCAGGCGGAGATGCCCGCCGACATGGAGGAGATCCACGATCTAATCGAGGAAGGTGTCGGCCTCGAGACGCTCGTTACGCCCAAGCGCGTGGTGCTGGAAAACGGCAAAGTCGTTGGCATGGAGTGCACGCGCAACGAGTTGGGCGAGCCGGACGATAGCGGACGTCGGCGACCGGTGGAGATCGCCGGTAGCGAGTTCACGATGGCTGCTGATGCGGTGATCGTGGCTATCGGTCAGGCTGCGGACTTGGCGTTCCTTGACGGTAGTGGTGTGAAGACCGCGCGCAGTGGGAAGATCGAGGTTGATGCGGAGACTGGGCGCGCGTTGGAGATGATCTTCGCTGGTGGTGATGCGACTCGCGGGCCCGAGACGATCATCGCGGCCTGTGCCGACGGGCGGCGTGCCGCCGAAGCGATTTGCGCGGAGTTCGACGTAGACTTCAAAGTGTTTGAAGTGACCACGCCCGAGCTAGGCGCAGATGAACTCGCGACCATGAAGCGTATCCGCGCGCGCCGGGTCGAACTGCACAAGCCCCAAACATTACCGACCGCCAAACGCGGCGGCTTCGACCTGGTCGACGCCACCCTGGACGAACAGTCCGCCCGCGCCGAAGCCGAGCGCTGCCTGCAATGCACCGCCCTGTGCGACAAGTGCGTGGAGGTATGCCCCAACCGCGCAAATCACACCTACGTGATCGACCCGATCGACGTGAGCCTACCGGTGCTGGCCTGCCGAAATGGCGAGCTTGTCGTGGTGCGCGAGGAGCGATACCGCATCGAGCAGTCCCGTCAGATCATCCACATTGACGATTTCTGCAACGAATGCGGGAATTGCGCGACATTCTGCGTGCATCAAGGGAGACCGTATTTGGAGAAGCCGCGGTTGTTCTTGCGGGAGGTGGATTTTTTGGCTGAGGGGGATAATGCGGTTTTCATTGATGGGGAGACGATTCGGAGTCTGAGGGACGGGCAAGAAACACGCGTGACCGTTGGTGAGGGGATCGTTTTTGAGGATGAGCGGGTGCGGGTTGAGTTGACCAAGGAATACGAGATGGTGGGATCGCGGATCAAGACGGCTTTTGAGGGGGAGATATCGCTTGTGGGGGTGCTTGAGTTGGCGGCTGTTTATAGTGGCGGGTGCTTTTTTGCATTATAAACGGGCTTGCGGCCCCCCAGGGGGCCGTGGATGGCTTTTGCATCGCGCGATTAGTGGGAATTGCCATCGCAGACAGGAAATTTTCCCTTTTCAGGTCTTCTAGCGCTATCATCCGTATTGACATATCCGAGTATGTTGTGTAATACTCCTGCCTGGAGGGTTTACATAGTTTGACACACATCTGGACACGGCATGACGCACCGTAACTCCTTAATACATAGGGAGCTATGAACCATAGAGTTGATGATTCTGGCGTCGATCCGAGACCTAGCATAAGCGGGAGACCCCCCGGCTCTGCCGGGGAGGCACTCAGAGTTGTACG
>CAYYYS010000054.1:0-15786 GCA_964476155.1 uncultured Fibrobacteraceae bacterium | reverse complement strand
TCTGACAGATTAATTATTGTGGAAAAGATACGGAAAAATAAAGTGGTGCGTTACAGCCCCTCCGGCGTCTCCTTCTCGAGCCCGAGATGCGTCCGCGATTCATGGTAATACTTCAGGTATTGCAGCAGCACCCGCCGTGTATGCCGTTCCCCGAACACGATCATATGGTTCAGGCATTCTCTCTTGAGTGTTCCCACCACCCGTTCGCAGTAACCGTTCTGCCATGGTGATCGCGCACTGATCACCAATTCCTCCATGCCGAGCTGCTTGATCGCCTGCTCCACCTCGTAGCCGTAGATCCCGTCCCGATCCCTGATGATGAACCTCGGAGCTGTTTCGAACGGAAACGCCTGATATAGCTGTAGGGCGGTCCATCGCGCGGTCGGATTATAGGTGACGTTGATGTGTATGATCCGCCGCCGGTTCAGCGACAGCACCACGAAAACGTACAGCGCCCGAAACATCACCGTCGGCACGGTCAGGAAGTCGATCGCCACGGTCTGATCGAGATGGTTTCGCAGGAAGGTCTTCCAGTTCTGGGTCGGACGCCCGCGTCGCTTGATCATGTACCGCGCTACGGTCGCCTCGCTGATTTCATAACCGAGCATCATCAACTCGCCGTGGATGCGCGGCGCACCCCAGATCGGGTTCTCCCGCGAGATGCGGCGGATCAATTCGATCAGCTCCCAGGGGATGCGTGGTCGTCCGATCTCACGCGCCCGACTCTTCCTGCGCCACCAGAGCCGCCATCCCTTGCGATGCCAGGCGATGACGGTTTCCGGCTTGACCAAGCGCAGGGGTTGACGCCAGTCGGTCCACAGCCGACTGAGCAGAACCCAGAACGTGCGATCGAAGGCGTTGAAGGTGGGTTTCGGGCTAGTGCGCTCCAGGACCAGGATCTGCTGGCGCAGGGCGAGGTTCTCCAGGTGGAGGTCGCGGCGGGCGCGGAGCAGGGACGTCAAGAAGCCGATAATGAGTATAGTCATGAATGGTAGGTGATCGGCAAGATCGCGTAAAGGCTGAGTATTGGGATGTGGGTCAGGGATGTTGGAGTGGTGATCGGACGGGAAACTCAAATCTGGACGGGCCATAACTACCTAAAAATATATCTGATAGCCCCATCCTCGTCCAATGTGCAGCCGAAGTGCATAATGGACGAAATAGCTTGACGAGATGTTCTTGGGCGGCTAAAATGCAATCAGATTGCATATTGGACGAAAGGTGGTGATCTCATGTATATCCGCAGAACACTGGAGAGCGCATTCCTGGAGGCGTCCAATCACTTCCCCGTCATTCTGGTGACCGGAGCCCGTCAGGTCGGAAAGACGACGTTCCTGCGCGAGCTTGGCGAGCAGGATAGGTCGTATGTGAGCCTGGACGATCCGAGGATTCTGGAGCTGGCCCGCACCGACCCGGCTCTATTCATGCAACGGTATACGGGATCGGTGATCATCGACGAGATCCAATACGCACCCGAATTGCTTCCCTACATCAAGATGGCGGTGGATGCGGACCGTACGCCCGGCCGTTTCTGGCTGACCGGTTCGCAACAATTCCACCTCATGAAGGAAGTGTCCGAATCCTTGGCGGGGCGAGTGGCGATCATGAGGCTGCTGGGGCTGTCTCGTCGGGAGCGTGATCGGGAAGGAGGCGACTCCGAGCCCTTCATGCCGACTCACGAGATCCTGGCGCCTCGTCTGGCATCGATGACGCCATTGACCCTCACTGATCTTTACGCCTTGATCTGGCGAGGGGCGTATCCGGCACTTGCGGCGGACCCGGACCTCGATCGCGATTTGTATTACAGTTCGTACGTCCAGACCTACTTGCAACGTGACGTGCGGGATCTGGCCAAGGTCGGGGACGAAGCGTCTTTTCTGCGTTTCGTCAGGGCGTGCGCCGCTCGAACAGCCCAGTTGCTGAATCTCGCGGACCTGGCACGCGATGCCGACGTCTCGCCCAACACGGCCAAGAGCTGGCTGTCCATCCTCGAAACGTCCGGCGTCGTCTATCTGCTTGAGCCCTTCTACTCGAACATGACCAAGCGGCTGGTCAAGACATCGAAGCTCTACTTCCTGGATACGGGTCTCTGTTCTTGGCTTACCGAGTGGGGGAGTCCCGAGAGCCTGGAGGCCGGGGCGGCCTCGGGCGCGATGCTGGAGACCTGGATCCTCGTCGAATTGCTCAAGAGCTGGTGGCACAACGGCCGGCGGGCGCCATTCCACTACTATCGTGACAAGGACAAGAAGGAGATCGACCTTCTGATCGTGAAGGACGATGTGCTGTATCCGCTGGAATTCAAGAAGTCGGCCTCGCCCGACAGAAGGTCCGCGCGGCAATTCGGCGTTCTCGACAGGCTGGGGCGTTCGGTCGGGCCGGGAGGGGTCGTCTGCCTGGCGGAAATGTCGATTCCCTTGAGCGAAGGCGTGGACGTCATCCCGGTCGGGGCGATTTAAGGCCAGACATTGTGGGAAGTGGAATCGGCTGCAATGAGAGCCACTCTCAACACCTGTGCCTTTCATTTATTCATCCGACGACAAATCCAAACGAATCTACGCGGCAGATTCGGCAGTCCCCGACTTCAAGTGTCTCGATCAGCAAGTCTGGTGAGTGATCCATGGAGGAGAAGTCACTGTAGTGGGAGCTGGACAGACTCGTCCTGGCGAACCATTCGATCCGTCCCGAGGCTGAAGGACTACGCCGCTCTCCTCGAGTAGTGATGATGTAGACCGCCCAGGATCTCCTCTACCTAGATGTTGCCTTCTTCAGGCGGCTCAACGGGGCGAGGCTCCGGGCAGTCCTTCTCCAGCCCAAGATGAGTTCGACTCCGATGATAGTAGTCCAGGTAATCCCGAAGCACTCTCCGCAGATGTCGTTCATTCAAGATGATCACGTGATCCAGGCACTCCTTGTCCCTTCCATTTATTCATCCGGCCTGTCGTTAATGCAGTTAGGCGATATCTGCATATTGAGCCCACACACAAATATGGGAGGTCGACTTGAGCCCGAGGGTGGATTTCACAAGATTACAGGTCGCGATATTGTCTGAGTCCTGTTGTCTGGCGATCGCATAACTCGTTATAGATTAAGGCAGACGAATAAATGGAAGGCACAGTTATCGGACGGATGCCGTAACTCCTTGAATATCGGGGCCGATGAATAAACAGAAGGTACAAGCTTGGCATATGTCGATAAAACGGGAATATATCAACGTATTGTGTTGACGTGTCGATACTCTCGACGTATTCTTGGAACGTGTCGATAAAAAGGAGATATGTCATTATGTCGTCTCGATCATGGAATGCTAGTCGTCCCTACAATGATCTCCCGGGCTTGACTACGTTGTCGGGGTTGGACACCAAGCCTGTCCTTCGGGCATGTATCGAGGCACGGGCGGCCCTTGCCGGGCTCAAGCAGGCGGCTGAGCTGATTCCGAACCAGGGCATGTTGATCAACACGCTGCCCTTGCTTGAGGCTCAGGCGAGTTCGGAGATCGAGAACATCGTCACAACGACTGATCGGCTCTTTGAGAGCCAGGGCCAGGCTGGCGTCACCGATTCAGCGACCAAGGAAGCACTCCAATACAGACAGGCCCTGATGGAGGGGTTCGGTGCCTTGGAGCGCCGCCCGATCTGTACCGCGCTGGCCGAGACTGTCTGTACGAAAATTCGGGGTGTCGATATGCGGGTTCGCCGGGTGCCGGGAACACGTTTGGCGGGAGGAGTGTCTGGTCAAACAATCTACACTCCACCCGAAGGCGAAGATTTGATCCGGACGTTGCTGTCCGACTGGGAGCGGTTCATGAACACCGCTGATGATCTTGACCCGCTGATTCGCATGGCTGCGGGGCATTACCAGTTCGAGGCAATCCATCCATTCACTGACGGCAATGGTCGTACAGGTCGTGTTCTCAACAGCCTGTTTCTTATCCAGGAGGGATTGTTGACACTACCGGTCCTTTACCTGAGTCGGTATGTGATTCGCAACAAGGACGAATACTATGGACTGCTGCTCGATGTCACTCGGAATGAGGCATGGGAGCCATGGTTGCTGTACATGCTTGAGGGTGTTCAAGATACTGCCGTCTGGACGTCGTCCAAGATTAGCGCAATCCGGGAGCTTTCGGATGCAACCGCGCTCTATGTGCGTGATCGACTCCCCAAGATCTACAGCCGAGAGTTGGTTGACGTCATTTTTTCCCAGCCATATTGCAGGATCACAAATGTGACGGAGTTGGGGTTGGCCAAAAGGCAGACGGCTTCTCTTTACTTGCAGAGGTTGGTTAAAATCGGGGTTCTTAGGGAGCGGAAAGCAGGACGAGAGAAACTATTCGTGAACCCTCGGCTCATGACATTACTCACATCGGAGGATAATGATGTCGAGGGTTTTGGTGATTGAACTGCTATCCAACTGAAGTCAGTTCTCAATTCTATCTCAGAAAAAAGTTCTAGCTGCGTCCCACGTGGGGAGCCACGTATTTTTTCTCCACGAACTATCTCATAATCAGGGTTGTCCTATCCTGCCAATTCCCGACCTCTCGGATAGGCAGTTGGGAGACCGGCCCGAGTTGATTATTCAATGAGGCCACAGCTATCGGAGACCGCCGCTTCTCGGGCGTCCCCAACGCGATCAGCCTATCGTCTCCACACCCCATCTGTTACCCTGGACCGCCGCGCCCTTCAGGATCGCACACAACGCCATGGAGGTTCTCATGCTGCCGACTCGATTCCGCCATTTCGTCTTCTTCGTCATGCTGTTGGTCGCAACTCACGTCGGCGCCGATGAACACGCCCCGTCCCGTACCAGCCTCGAACGGATCCCCGTCGATCCGGTGCTGATCGACGTGGGCGACGGCGATACCGTCACCATCCACTGGAGCGACGAGGACGCCGAACGCGTGCGTATCCTGGGCATCGACACGCCGGAAGTCGCCCATCCGTCCATGGGCTGGTACGACGACCAACCCTACGGCACAGAGGCGACGGCCTTCGCCGAAGGTGTCTTCGCCATGGCCGAATCCGTGGAACTGCTCCGCGCCGCCGAGCCCGACGGGTACGGACGCACCCTGGGTTATCTCTTCGTCAACGGGCGCAATTACTCGGTACTCGTGGTTACGGCCGGCTACGCGGTCGAGACCGTCAGTCACTACGGCGACAACGGCCTGCCCGAGGTTGCGGACACGGTGCTGGCGGCGTCGCGCGAGGTCGCACCGGTGGCCTTCGAGGCTCCGTACAAGTTCCGGCGGCGCATGCGCGAGTTGAACGACTGGCGTGAGAATTTGGAGGGTGCGACGGACTGAGATTGAGCGACACCCTGTTGTGCTTATCGTTTAATACATCCGGATTCTGATTGGCAACCCTATCATGGGTGGAGAGAGTATCTTGGGTACCGCCAGTTCAAGAGCGATCCTCATCATAGTCGCAAGCCTATTCCTGTTGGCGCCAGGGGGAACCCGGGCCCAGCCGAGGGGATTCGACAACCATCAAGTAGTCAAGATCAAGGTAGCCGACGAAGCACAACTCGAAGTGCTGAGAGTTCTTGATGCCGCCAGCCGGGATCTCGAGATCTGGTCGGAGGTGTTGCGGATCGGCGTCATCGAAGCCCGAGTCTCGCCCGACCAGATAAGAGAGTTGGCTTCCAGCGGGCTCGAGTACACCGTCCACATCGAGAACCTGCAGGTTCAGATCGACGAGATGTACGCCGACCAGGGAAAAGGCTTCTTCGATGAGTATCGCACCTACGAAGAACATATTACCCAACTGGACGACCTGGCCGCCCAATATCCGACGCTGGCTCAGACGGTCGACCTGGGTCTGTCGGTGCAGGGGCGCACGCTGCGAGCCCTCCGGATCACCGGGTCCGGCGCAAGCAAGGTCGGCCTGATCTACCACGGCGCCCAGCATGGCAACGAACAGGCCGGCGCCATGCTGGTCGCCTATGTAGCCGACCATCTGCTCGCGAATTACGAAACGGATCCGGGGATACGGTCTCTGGTGGACAACGCCGAGTGGTACCTGCTGCCGATCATGAATCCCGACGGGTACGATGTGTATCAACGGTTCAACGCGAACGGGCTGGATTTGAACCGTAACTGGGGCGGCCCCGGGAGCGGGCCCTCTCCCTTTTCCGAGCCGGAAACCGCGGCCCTACGCGATTTCTTCCAGACCCACCCGAACGTACGTCTGCATCTGGACGTGCACGGATACGATTCCTGGTTCGCGTGGCCCTGGGCTTACACATTTGACACCCAACCTGATTATGATGCTTTCTATTCCGCGGGCGAGGAGGTTCGCACCCTGATTACTGCGGCCGGTGGATCCTCATACTCCATCGGCTCGATATCCGAGGTGATCTACCCGGTCGGCGGCAGTTCCGTGGACTACAGCTACGGTGATCTCAAACTCTGGGGTTACGCCCTGGAGCTGGTGAACTCCACCATTCCGGACATCTATGACCATTACTTCTCGTCACTGCTGTACCTTGCGTCCTGGGTCAGCGACTGTAACGGTAACGGCATTCCCGATCTCGAGGAGATCGCCGGCGGCGGCGTGGCGGACGTCAACCATAACGGTATCCCCGATGAGTGTGACATCGCGTCCGGCTACGTCGTCGACGTGCCGTCCGGATCCGCCATCCGGATATCGCTGCATGGTTCCCACCCCAACCCCTTCAACCCTCAGACCACCGTGGCCTTCGAGCTACCGGCGGAGATGGCGGCCAGTCTGTGCATCTATGATGTTCGGGGCTCGTTGGTACGATCCCTGGTCGACGCCGACCTTCCGCAAGGCATCCACAAGGCGACCTGGGACGGCCGAGACGCTTCAGGCCGTGTCGTCGCTTCGGGTGGTTATTTTGCCCGGTTGACCGCTGGAGGAGGGGTGGCGACGGTGAGGATGAGTTTCGTCAAGTGAGGAGGGAATTACCTGCCAATTTTTGATATCTCGAAAAGGTAAGACGGGTTTGGGGGACACGAGATGATAGTCGAGGGTAACGCGGCTCAGCCCCTGTAACTCCTTTTGTATCAGGGCGGATGATATTTGGTAGGGACAACCTACCGGGAGATATCGAGAGCCAAGTATATCAAAATATACACAAGTATATCCTCCTCTTGATATATTCGAGTAACTTAGCTATATTATCGCCATGGATCCTATTCGAAACCCATTTGCACCTGGCGCAGGTTCGCCGCCTCCCGAGTTGGCGGGGCGAGATGAAATCATCTCCGCTGCAGAGATAGCTCTTCAGCGAGTGTTGATTGGTCGGCACAATAAGTCCCAGATAATGCTGGGATTGCGCGGTACGGGAAAAACGGTGCTGCTTAATCATATCGGCAATATCGCCGAGTCGCACAACCATCTTATTTCCTTTATTGAGGCACCCGAAGACAGGTCTTTGACCGAACTGTTATACCCAAGGATTCATCGGATTCTGCGCAAGCTCTCAATGGTGGAAAATGCCAAGGCCAAGGCCCATGAGGCTACACGTGCCTTGCGTAGTTTTGCGAGTGTATTCAAAATTTCCATGGGCGACATTTCTCTGTCGGTTGATCCTGAGCCGGGCGTTGCTGACAGCGGAATACTTGAAGACGATTTGGGCGATCTGTTTCTTCGTGTTGGAGAAGCAGCTCAGGCGGCGAGTAAGGCATGGACGCTTCTGATTGACGAGTTACAGTATCTGTCGGCAAGTGATCTTGCCGCGCTGATCGTTTCGATCCATCGCGTGAATCAAAAACAGCTTCCAGTTATGTTTTTTGGCGCAGGTTTGCCACAAATCGCGGCGTTGGCGGGGGATGCGAAGTCCTATGCCGAGCGACTATTCGATTATCCGCCCGTCGGGCCCCTGGATGATGTTGCGGCAAGGGCTGCAATTCGTCAGCCGGTTGATGGTGAAGGTGAAGCCATATCAGACGAGGCCCTGGGGGAGATTGTGGTCCGGACAGAAGGGTACCCATATTTTCTACAGGAGTGGGGCTATCAGGCCTGGGATATCGCGATCAGATCTCCTATCGATAAAGCAGACGTCGAGGGGGCCTCTGCTTTCGCTTTGAAGCGACTGGATGAAGGTTTTTTTCGCGTGCGGTTTGACCGTCTGACACCCAAAGAGCGAGAATACGTCGTTGCGATGGCGAATGTGGGTAGGCGGGGACCGTACAGATCTTCAGATGTCGCCGACATGATTGGTGAAAGCACGCAGGCGCTGGGGCCTCGCCGCGCAAAGATCATTCGAAAGGGAATGATATATAGTCCAGCTCATGGAGATATCGATTTTACCGTGCCCATGTTCGCCGATTACCTCCGGCGCGCAAATGACGAAATCAGCTAGTTCGCCCCACTGATGTCCTTGTGGGGTTGCGCTCATGGACTGGCCCCGGGCGTCGTAATCGTCAGCCAGTACGATATTTCTTTCCATCCGTCCCCTCCGATAACCGCAACCCATACCTCCGCCAATCGTATCCCCTCCACCGATTCCATCTAGACCTTTCCCGCTGCGCCCACCAGACTGGCAGAACGCAGCAACCTGATCATCCAGCCTGGAGGCCCCCATGAACCGGCTTCGCATTCCCCTGCTCGCCGCCGCTCTCGTCGCGCTGGCTCTGCCCGCCCTGGCCGCCGGCCTGCCCGACTATGCGCCCGACGCGAACCACACCCGCGATCAGGTCCCCGACGCCTACAAGTGGGACCTCGGCAAATTGTTCAAGTCGACCGCCGGTTGGGAAGCCGCCCTGGCCGCCGTCGATGCGGAGATCCCGAAACTGGACGTCTTCCGCGGACGCCTCGACGAACCGAAGGCCCTGCGCGACGCCCTGTCCCTCTACTTCGATCTCCACAACCGCGCCAGCCATGTGCAGCAATACGCCAACCTGGCCCTGAACATGGAGCTGACCGACGAGACGCTGCAGGCCAGCCAGCAGCGCGGCTCGGCCGTGTTGGAGCGGCTGATGAACGCCGCCGCTTTCATTCGCGAGGAAGCGCTTGCCCTCGACGACGACGTCATGGAGCGCGCCTACGCCGACCGGAACGGTCCCGCCGAGTACCGCGGCTACATCGACAACCTGCGCCGCCGTCGCGCCCGCGTCCTGGAGCCCGAAGCCGAACGCATCCTGGCCCTGACCGGCGACAATCTCTGGGCGGAGATCGATCTGAACGAGATCATCGGCCCCAGCGAGAACGCCTTCGGCGCCCTGCTGACCGACATCGCCTGGCCGATGATCCACGATGCCGATGGGGAAGAGGTCCAGCTCACCCTCTCCAATTACAGCCGTTTCCGTCGTTCCGATAACCGCACCGTGCGTCGCGACGCCGTCTCCGCCTTCTTCGGCACGCTGCGCCAGTTCCAGCACGCCTTCGCCGCCACCCTCGGCGGCCAATGCTGGTTCGACGTGACCTTCGCCCGCGCCCGCAACTACGACACCGCCATCGAGGCGTACCTGGACAAGGACGGCCTCGATGTCGCCGTCCACGACAACCTGATCGCCGCGGTGAACGCCAACCTCGAGCCTCTGCACCGCTATGTCGAATTGCGCCGGCAGGTGCTCGGCCTGGACGACCTGCACATCTACGATCTCTACGTACCCATGGTCGCGGCCGCCGCGATGGACGTGCCCTACGCCGAAGCCGCGAAGATCCTGCCCGCAGCCCTGGCCCCGTTGGGCGAGGACTACGTGGAGATCCTGAAGGCCGGACTCGATCCGCATAACGGCTGGATCGACGTCTATCCCAGCGCGACCAAGGAGAGCGGCGCCTTTTCCGCCAGCGTCTACGGCCGCGAGCCCTACGTGAAGATGAACTACCAGGACGGTCTCGACGACCTGTCGACCCTGGCCCACGAATACGGCCACGCGATCCACAGTCACCTGGCCATGACCCACCAGCCTTACTACGGCTACCGCTATGTGCCGTTCCTGGCCGAGATCGCCTCGACCTGCAACGAGGCCCTGCTCGCCGACTACCTCATGGCCAACGCGAAATCCGACGAGGAGAAGATCGGCCTGCTGGCCGCCGAACTGGAAAGCATCCGCGGCACCATCTACCGCCAGACGCTCTTCTCCGAGTTCGAACGCGCCGTGCACGGGTTCGTGGAGGACGGGGTGCCGGTCACCGCCTCGCTGCTCGACGAGACCTACACCGATCTCGTGCAGCGCTACTACGGCCCGGGCTTCACGGTCGACGCCGACGACGGCATGGAGTGGGCCTACATCCCACACTTCTACTACAAGTACTACGTGTACAGCTACGCGACCGGGCTGAGCTGCGGCCTGGCCATCGCCGAGCGCGTGAAGGAGATGGGGCAGCCCGCCGTCGACGATTACCTGGGCATGCTCCAGGGCGGCTGCAGCGACGCGCCGATCGAACTGCTCAAGGGCGCCGGCGTCGATTTGACCCGGCCGGAGGCCATCGAGGCGGCGATGGAGCGGTTTGATCGGACGGTTACACGGCTGGCTGAGTTGCTCGATATCGAGCTGTAGGATCGTTGTCTCGGTCCGCTCCACCGGGCTTCCGGGCGGGAAGCCCGTGAAGCGGGCCGGGAGAATAATCATGCTCCGCCATCCGCCATATGGTAGGTTCTGGCATTCCCGGATCGGATGGAGGCCCGAATGTCCACACTCCTGCTCGACAAACCCGTCTTCAGAACCACCGTCCTGAACGCCCTGCTCTGCGCCGGCGTCATCGCCCTGCCGGCTCTGTCCCACGCGGTGGCTTTGCCCTTGTACCGATTCGAACCCATGCGCCTGCTGCTCTTCGTGGCGATCCTCTGCACGACCCGCCGCAATGCGTTGGTGATGGCTCTGGGGCTGCCCCTGGTGTCCTGGCTGACCAGCGGCCACCCGGTTTTTCCCAAGGTGCTGCTGATCCAGGGTGAGCTCGTGCTCAACACCCTGGTTTTCTTTGCTCTTTGCCGCGGGGCCAAGCGCTTCGTTCCGGCCGTCGTCGTTTCGGTCCTGGCCGCCAAGGCCGCCTACTATGCGGCCAAGTTCATTCTGATCCGGACCGCGCTGATGGACGGTCCCGTGATCGCCACGCCCTGGACGTACCAGTTCCTGGTGCTGTCGTTCGTCCTGGTGGGTGGCGGCCTGATCTATCGCTGGCGGACCCGGGAGCGATCCTGATTCCCACGCATGTCCGGGAGGCCCCGATTTGTTCGAATCCACTCGACGCGATTTCCTGAAGACATCGGCCCTGGTCGGCGGCGGCCTGATGACGGCCGACTTCGCGGCGCTGGCCGAAGCGGCCCTGGCCGCCGATCCCCTGCCGGCCATGTCCATCGCCCGTTGGGACGAGTCCCTGCTCGCCGACGCGGACCTGGTCGCCGCGGCGGTCGGGTTGACCGAGGCGGCCGTCGCCTCGCTGGGCGGCATGGACCGCTTCGTGGGCGAGGGCGACACGGTGTGGATCAAGCCGAACATCGGCTGGAATCGCCGGCCCGAGCTGGCGGCCAACACCAATCCCGACGTGGTGGGCACGCTGGTCCGGCTGTGCAAGGCCGCGGGCGCCAAGACGGTCAAGGTGGGGGACCATCCCTGTCAGCCGGCCCGTCAGGCCTATCGCAACAGCGGCATCGCCAAGACCGTCGAGGCGGCCGGCGGCAAGATGGTCTACCTCGACAAGAAGCGCTTCGTGGACATGCCGCTCGGCGGCGAATTTCTCGACGAGTGGCCGGTCTACAAGGAAGTCACCGAGGCCGACCTGGTGATCAACGTCCCGGTCCTCAAGCACCACAGTCTGACCAAGTGCTCCATCGCCATGAAGAACTACATGGGGGTCATCGGCGGCAACCGCAGCGCCTGGCATCAGAACATGGACGCCTGCGTGACCGACATCACCCGGTTCATGAAGCCCCGGCTGACCGTCCTCGATGCCGTGCGCGTGCTGACCGACCATGGGCCGCAGGGCGGGAACCCGGACGATGTCGACGTGCGCGGCATCGTCGCCGCGGGCACGGACATCGTGGCCGTCGACGCCTTCGGCGCCTCGCTGATGGGGCACGGCCCCGATGACATCTCGTACATCGCTGCCGCGGCTGCGCAGGGGCTGGGCACCCACGACTTTGCCTCCCTGAAACCGGTGGAGAGGATTCTGTCGTGAGCGTCCTTTCGCGGGCCCGTCTGATCATCTGGATCCGCCGCTCGGTGCAGGTCGCGGTGCTGGGGCTCTTCGTTTATCTGCTGACCGCCAATCGTCCCGCCGACGGCGCGGCGCCCACCGCGGCGGTCGATTTCTTTTTCGATCTCGATCCGCTGGTGATGATCGGCGCCTGGTTGTCGACGCATACTCTCGAGGGGATCTCGCTGCTGGGGTTGCTGGTGCTGGGGGTGACGCTGGTCTTCGGCCGCGTATTCTGTGGTTGGTTCTGTCCCTTCGGTACTCTGGACAACGCGGTGTCCAGCCTGCGCAACCAGTATCGACGCGTGGTCAAACGCACCGAGGAGTTCAGCCGCTGGCAACGGGCCAAGTATTTCGTGTTGATCGCCCTGCTCGTGATGGCCGCACTCGGCGCCCAGTGGATCGGCGTACTGGATCCCTTCTCCCTGCTGTATCGAAGCCTGTCGCTGACGGTGCTCCCGGCCATGGACATCGCCATGCGCACCGTGGCCAACGACGTCTACCTGGCCGATCCGCACCTCGGCGCGCTCCACCTGCGCGACCTGACCGAACCGGTCTACACCTGGTGGCAGGAGCGGGTCGCCGCCACCGAGCTGCGCGTGTTCTCGGGCACGTCGGCCATCTTCCTGGTGTTCACGGTCGCTCTGCTCCTGAACCTGGTGCGTAATCGTTTCTGGTGCCGCTACCTGTGCCCGTTGGGCGGCCTGCTGGGCCTGTTCGCCTTCCGGCCCCTGCTGCGCCTGACGAGCGATCCCGAGGCCTGCGACAGCTGTTACCAATGCACGCTGGCGTGTCCGGCCGCGGCCCAGCCCGAGAAGCCGGGCGAGTGGCTGGCGACCGAATGCTTCGGGTGCTGGAACTGTGTCGGGTCCTGCGGCAACCAGGGTCTGGATTTCAAGTGGGTGTCGCCGTTGACGCGGACCTCGTCCGGCAGCGTCGACATCGGCAAGCGGCGCGCGCTGGCGTCGGTGGTGGGTGGTGTGGCGACGTTGTCGATGATGCGGATCACGCCGGCCGCCAACGCCAAGACCTTCGAGCCCGATCTGATCCGCCCGCCGGGAGCCCGGGCCGAAGCGGATTTCCTGCAACGCTGCGTCAAGTGCGGCCTGTGCATGCAGACCTGTCCCTCCGGCGGACTGCAGCCGACCTGGGCGGAGGCCGGCCTCGAAGGTCTGTGGTCGCCCATGCTGGTGCCGGCCATCGGCTGGTGCGAGTTCGAGTGCCACGCCTGCGGCCAGGTCTGTCCGACCGAGGCGATCGCGCCGCTGCCCCTGGATGAGAAGAAGACGGTCAAGATCGGACTGGCCGTCTTCGATACGACGCGTTGCCTGCCCTTCGCCTACGGTCGCGAGTGCATCGTCTGTGAGGAGCACTGCCCCGTGCCGGACAAGGCCATCACCTTCGAGTTGCGCGAGGTGACGACCCGCGAAGGCGATGTCCTGACCCTCAAGGTTCCGCGGGTCGACCCGGAACGTTGTACCGGCTGCGGCATCTGCGAGACAAAGTGCGTGTTCAAGGACCTGGCCGCCGTTCGCGTGGTCAGCGCCAACGAGGATAGACATCCGGACAATCAGCCGATCCTGGTCGGTGGCGGCCAGGGCGGCGAGTCCTACGGGTATTAAACGGAAGGAAGATCCATGCGCAGATCCCTCCAACAAACGTTGTTCACCGGTGCCGTATCGCGACGTCGTTTCCTGGCGGCGAGCGGCGCTGTCGCCCTCGGCGCGGCGTTCGGGCCCAACCTGACGCGCGTGTTCGCTGACGAAACCGGACCCATGATCAAGCGCTGGCGCACCCTCGGACGCACGGGCTTCGAGGTGAGCGATATCAGCATGGGCTGCGGCAGCATCGCCGAGTCCAACGTCGTGCGCTACGCCTACGACCACGGCATCAATCTCTTCGACACGGCCGAAAGCTACGGCAACGGCGATTCGGAGACCAAGATCGGCGAGGCCATGGAACACATGGAGCGCGAGAAGATCTTCATCGTCACCAAGATGGACATCGCCGAGAACCCCGATCAACAGGCGCTCGTCGAACGCTTCAACGCCTGCCTCGGCCGTCTGCAGACCGGCTACGCCGATGCGCTCTACGCCCACGGCATCGCCGACCTGGCGCTCGTCGAGTACGCGCCCTTTCTGGCGGCCTGCGACCAGCTCAAGCAGGAGGGCAAGCTCAAGCACGCCGGCATCAGCAGCCACGGCCCGCGCGGTGAAGAACCCAACACCATGGACGAGGTGCTGATCAAGGCCGCCGAGGTCGGTCACTACGATGTGATGCTGCTGTCCTACGGTTTCGTGAACGCCGAGGAGGGCGAGCGGGTGCTGAAGGCCTGCAAGGACAAGAACATCGGCACGACCATCATGAAGTCGGCCACCGGCCTGATGGAAATGCCGGTCTTCGACCCCGAGAATCCCAACGAACAGGCCCTGGAGTGGTACGAGTACCTCGAGGGCATGGGCATGAGCCACGAGGACGCCACACAGCGCATCATCGACTATCTCGATCGCGAGAAGCCCAACCTGGAGGAAGCCGTGGCGCTGACCAAACCCTTCGTCGAGGAGCACGGCATCGAGACCCAGGACGAGCTGGATCTGAAGAGCTTCCAGTGGGTGCTGCGCAATGCCGACGCGCACACCATTTGCCCGTCCCTGCCCACATTCGACGCGATGAACCGCATCCTGCCGCTGTCGGGGACGCAGCTGTAGAAACGGAGAAGTGGACCATGAGACGGATCGCTCTTGTGATGCTGTTGGCCTTGTGGACGGCGACCGCCGTGTCGTCCGAACTCCATGTACCCGCACCCGACGGCTGGCGCGGCTTCGACGAGGAGTACCGCTACGGCCGCGAGACCCTGTGGGAGTACATCAACGGGGCGGCCGAGCTCTTCCTCAACTACCAGTTCAGCGAACTGGTGGTGGCCGACTTCGAGCAGGGCGACGTGATGCTGACGGTCTGCGTCTACGACATGGGGTTTCCCATCGACGCCTTCGGGATCTTCGAGGCCGAGAAGCCCGCCCGGGCCGAGGTGCTGGCGGATGTCGGTTCGGCGGCCGTGCTGCAGCCGCCCTATCAGGGACTGATGATCAAGGACCGGTTCTACGTGAAGATCGAGGCCGGCGGCGGTGACGTTTCGGCCGCGACCCTGCGGACCGTCCTGGGCGATGTGGCCGCGGGACTACCCGGTGACGACGGCCTGCCCCCCGAACTGGACGCCCTGCCCGCAGAGGGCCGGGTACCCGGCACGGTGGCTTTCGCCGGCGCCAATTTCCTGGGCTTCGAGGATCTGAGCGGTTGTCTGTACGCCGACTACGAAGGGGGTGACGACGACGGGTATCGTCTGTTCGTCATGAACCCGAGCGCAGCGTTCCTGCGCAACGACGGCGGTCGCTGGGCGCAGTCCGAGCTCGACGGTCGGCTGCTGTACTCGCGCAGCATTCCCTATCGCGGCGTCGTGGTCCTGGCGGGTGACGAGAACCGACTGCTCGGCGTGTGCGACGTCGACGGAGTCGAGCGGGCGGTGGAGTTGTTGACGGCGCGGATGCGCTGAAACGACACAAACATATGTGAAGCAGATTCCGACACCTCGGTTGTCCTTCCCCCTGCCGGTGATAATCCGGTCCAGATTGTCGTCAAGGGGATATGTCCTTGACTCCAGTGACCCCAACGGGTAGTGGTTTGATGC
>CAYYYS010000053.1:0-17243 GCA_964476155.1 uncultured Fibrobacteraceae bacterium | reverse complement strand
ACCACCGGCGACATGGCGCTGTGGAAGAAGGCGGCCGTCTCGCGGCCGGCGATCGCGCGCAGGGCTCTCAATTGTCGCCTCCCCGGTCGTCGCCGGTCAAACGCAGGAAGATGTCTTCCAGCGCGTCGCGCGGGCGGGTGGAGGCGTCAGGCAAATCTGCGGCGTCCACCTCGGCGGTCAACCGGCCGCGATCGAGGATGATCACCCGGCTGCAGATGCGGCTCACCTCGCCCAGGATGTGGCTGCTGAGCAGCACCGTGCGTTCGCCCTGGAAGCCGCGGATCAGGTCGCGGATCTCGACGATCTGTTGCGGATCCAGGCCGCTGGACGGCTCGTCCAGGATGAGTACTTCGGGATCGCCGATCAAGGCCTGGGCCAGACCCACGCGCTGGCGGTAGCCCTTCGAGAGGTTGCCGACCATGCGGCCGTTCACCTCCTCGAGGCCCGTGCGTTCGACGATGGCCTCGATGTGCGCGGCGCGGCCGTTTGCGGGTACGTCCTTCAGATCGGCGGTGAAGCGCAGATGCTCGGCGACGGTGGCGTCGGGATAGAGGGGGACGTTCTCGGGCATGAAGCCGATACGGCGACGGACGGCCAGCGACTCGTCCACCACGTCGTGGTCGTCGATGCTGGCCTGGCCGCTCGACGGCGGCAGGGTGCAGGTGAGGATACGCATGGCGGTGGTCTTGCCGGCGCCGTTGGGGCCGAGCAGACCGACGACTTCGCCACGCGCCACGCTGAAGCTCACATCCGCCAGCGCGGTCGTGTTTCCGAATCTACGGGTCAGCCCGACCGCTTCAATCATCCCTGCTCCTAGTCAATGCACCATTTAATGAGAGAAGCGCCCCAGGTGAAACCGGCGCCGAAGCTCACCAGCACGACATGGTCGCCACGCTTCACGCGGCCCTCGTCGTAGGCGACCTTCAGGGCCGAAGGGATACTCGCCGAAGTGGTGTTACCGAATCGGTCGATGGTGATCGAGACCTGCTCGTCGGCCAGGCCCAGACGCCGCTGCGCCGCCTCGATGATCCGGATATTGGCCTGGTGGGGAACCAGCAGGTCAACGTCGGACTTGTCGAGATTGTTCCGTTCCACGACATCCAGGGACACTTTGGCCATGCCGCGCACGGCGTGTTTGTAGACGTCGCGGCCCTCCTGGTAGATGTAGTGCAGCTTGTTCGCGACCGTCTCGGCGGTCGGGGGCATGGCGCTGCCGCCGGCCTTCTGGTGCAGGTGCTTCACGCCGGCGCCGTCGATATGGTTGATGGCGTCGAGGATGCCGCCGTCCGCGGGATCGACGGGCTGGAGCACCACGGCACCGGCGCCGTCGCCGAAGAGGATGCAGGTGTTGCGGTCCTCGTAGTCGGTGATCGACGACATGATCTCGGTGCCGATAAGCAGGACGTTGCGCGACAGACCGCTCTCGATGTGGGCGCGGGCGGTCTCCAGGGCGAAGATGAAGCCGCTGCAGGCGGCTTCGATGTCGTACCCCCAGGCGTTGACCGCGCCGATCTTCTTCTGGATGACGCAGGCGGTCGACGGGAAGGTCATGTCGGGCGTGACGGTCGGCACGAGGATGAGGTCCACGTCCTCGACGGCCAGTCCGGCGTGGGCCAGGGCGGCGTCGGCGGCCAGCGCACCGTGGTGCGACGCGGGCGTGCCCGGTTCCACCAGGCGCCGTTCGCGAATACCGGTCCGTTCGACGATCCAATCGTCGTTGGTCTCGACCATCTTTTCCAGATCGGCGTTGGACAGGATCCGCTCGGGGAAGCTCATGCCTAGACCGGTGATGCCGGCTCTCTTCAAGGTGCGCTCTGCCATCGGAACAGTCCTTTGCTTGCGGGGTGGGGCCGCTGTATTCGACTCGGCACCGGACTATAGGCCCGGTATCCCGGTTCGTCTCGAAATCGTACGAGGGAACGGCCCGGCAGGACCGTCCCGGACGTAATGCAAACGGTTCGGAGCCGGTCTGTCAACTGGTCATTGGCGGAATGAAAAGCCCCCGGCCGCGGGGCCGGGGGTTGTGTCGTAAAACAGTGACAGCCTGTTAGTCTCCGGACTTGTCGACGCCCCCGTCGAGCTCGTCCTGCCAGGCTTTCAATTCGTCCCACTTGCCCTCGGCGGCCATCGCGGCCTGCTTGGGCCAGGTATCGCCAACGCGACCGGCCAGGGACGCGTAGTCCTCGTTGCCTTCGAGCAGGGCCTTGAGTTCGTCGACGCTCTTGGCGCCCAGCTCGGCGAAGGTCCCCACGCCCACGGCCGTGAAGGCCTCGGCGAACTTGGGCCCGACACCCTCGAGCTTGGTGAGATCGTCGGGGCCGGCGTCGGCCTCGGTCTCGGCGGGAGCGGCGTCCTCGGCGGCAATCTCTTCGACGACGTCGTCCTCGGTGATCTCGACGGGAGCCGTTTCCACCTCGGACTTGGCCTTCTTGGCCTTGGGCGTGAACTCGGCCTCGACCAGCTCGAGGATAGCCATGTCGGCGTTGTCGCCCTTGCGGGGACCGTCGATCTTCAGGATGCGCGTGTAACCGCCGGGGCGGGCCGCGTAACGGGGGCCGAGCTCCGCGAAGAGCTTCTGCAGCACGGCCGGATCGGTCAGCTTGCGGGCCGCCATGCGACGCGAGTTGAGGTCGCCGGCCTTGGCATAGGTGATCAGACGCTCGGCAACCGATCGGGCTTCCTTGGCCTTGGCCGTCGTGGTCTGGATCCGCTCGTGACGAAACAGGGACGTCACCATGTTGCGGAACATCATCTTGCGGTGGCTCGCGGTGCGGTTCAGCTTGCGACCGCGCACGTTGTGACGCATGATCTCCATCCTCTTTCCACCGGCCGTAGCCGGTCAGTCTTCATTTCAGCGACGATTCAGGGACTCAGGCTTCCGCGCCCGCCTTGACTTTTTCGCACACCTCGGGATCGAAGGCCATGCCGAACGACAGATCCATGCCTTCAAGGATATCCAGGATCTCGTTCAGGCTCTTGCGACCGAAGTTGCGGAACTTGAGCATCTCCTGCTCGGTCTTGGTCACGAGGTCGAACAGGGAGATGATCTTGCCGGCCTTCAGGCAGTTGGCCGAACGCACGGAGAGCTCCAGCTCCTCCACGTTGCGCGACAGCAGCTCCACCAGGCGCTCCTGCTCCTCGTCCACGTTCTCGTCCATCGCGTCGATGGGCGCCTCGTCGAAGTTGATGAACATCTGGAAGTGATCCTTGAGGATCTTCGACGCGAACGCGATCGCGTCCTCGGGCTTGGCGCTGCCGTCGCTCTCGAGAACCAGGACGATCTTGTCGTAGTCGGTCCGCTGGCCCACGCGGGTGTCCTCCACCCGGTAGCTCACCTTGCGGACCGGCGAGAAGTTGGCGTCCATCCGGATCACGCCGATGACCTCGTCGGGCACGACGTGCTGTTCGCGATCGACGTAGCCGCGGCCCATGTCGATATAGATCTTGGCCGAGAAGTTGCCGGCCTCGGTCAGGTTGCAGATCACCTGGTCCGGGTTGACGACCTCGAGTTCGGGATGTCCCTGGATCATGCCGGCGGTTACCGGACCGATCTCGGACGCCTCGATGGTGGCCCAGTGGGCCGGCGCGTCGGACAGGCCGAACACGACCTGTTTCAGGTTGAGCACGATGTCCGTCACGTCCTCCAGGACGTTGGGCAAGGTGCTGAGTTCGTGCTTTACGCCTTCCATCTGCACGGCCGTGATCGCGTGGCCGTGAATGGATGACAGCAGCGTACGCCGCAGGGCGGTGCCCAGCGTATGTCCGAAACCCTTTTCCAGGGGTGCAATCTCGATCTCGGCGAAGGTGCCCGTCAACGTCTCGTTGTTGAACTGGACGCCTTCGGGCATCATCATGTTGATCCACTTCATGGCGTGGTATACCCCCCTGCCATCGGGTCAAGCCGCGTCGATACGCACGCGGCGACGTTTACGATATGGACCATGCGTTAACGGCGCCGCTTGGTTGGCCGGCATCCGTTATGGGGAATGCGGGTCACATCCTTGATGCGCGTCACCTCGAGGCCTTCGGCCTTGATGGTGCGGATAGCCGCTTCGCGACCGGAACCGGGGCCACGGACCCAGATCTCGATCTTGCGCATGCCGCCGTTCAGCACTTCCTGCGCACAGTGTCGTGCGGCGAGCTGGGCGGCGAAAGCGGTCGACTTGCGACTGCCCTTGTACCGACCCTGATGCCCACCCGACGACCACGTGATGACGTTGCCGCCAACGTCGGTCATGGTGATGATCGTATTGTTGAAGCTCGACTTGACGTGCGCGACGCCATTGATCTCCAGCTTCTTCTTCACCTTGCGCGTCTTGCGCTTTTCCTTGGGACCGGCCACTCTCGCTTACCTCCTGAAACTACTTATTCTTACCGCCGGGACGGGACTTGGGACCCTTGCGTGTCCGGGCGTTGTTCTTTGTGTTCTGACCGTGGCACGGCAACTTGCGGCGATGGCGCAGGCCCCTATAGGACCCGATATCCATCAGACGCTGGATGTTCATGCTCACTTCGGTGCGCAGCGTACCCTCGACCTGGTGATCCTTGTCGATGATACCGATGATCCGGCGCGTGTCCTCTTCGGTCAGGTCACGGGTCTTGGTCTCCGGATCGATACTGGCCTTGTCGCAGATGCTGCGGGCCTTGTACGGTCCGATCCCGTAAATGTAGGTCAGAGAGGTGCTGATCCGTTTCTCATTGGGAATGTCAACACCGGAAATTCTGGCCACCTCGGCTCCTTTCGTCTTCCTTCATCGCCGCAGCCCGTTGCGCTTGGCACGCACCGCAGCCCGGACTCGTTATCCTTGGCGCTGATTGTGTCGGCGGTTGACGCAGATGACACGTACGACACCGTTACGCCGGATGATCTTGCACTTGTCGCAGATCTTCTTCACGGAAGTCCGCACCTTCATGATCGCTCCTCTTACCGCCCCGCGGGCGTCGTCGTTACTTGTACCTGTACGTGATCCGACCGCGGGTCAGATCGTACGGAGAGAGCTCCACCGTTACCTTGTCGCCCGGCAGGATGCGAATGAAGTGCATGCGCATCTTGCCCGACACGTGGGCGAGAACCATATGCTGATTCTCCAGCTCGACACGAAACATCGCGTTCGGCAACGCTTCGGTGACCGTGCCTTCTACAGTGATTCCCTCTTCCTTGGCCATTCTCTGCTCCCGTCCCGTCGATGTTACGTCCCGGTCAACGCGCCGTCAGAACCTTGGCGCCTTGGGCCGTTACGGCCACCGTATGCTCGTAATGAGCGGACAGCCTGCGGTCCGCGGTCACGATCGTCCACTGGTCGTCCAGTGTCTTCACGTCCTTGACACCGGCGTTGATCATCGGCTCGATCGCGATCACCAGTCCCTCCTCCATCACCGGATCGGGCAGGGAGAAGCTGCGACAGTTGGGCACCTGCGGATCCTCGTGCAGCGCCCGACCGATACCGTGACCAACCAGCGATTCCACCACCGCAAAGCCGTGGGACCGCGCATGGGCCTCGACGGCCTTGCCGATATCCGAAACACGCTTGCCGGGTCCCACCTGCTCGATAGCCAGGTCGAGACATTCCCGCGTTACGCGCATCAGGGTCGCCGCTTCCTCGGTGACCTCGCCGATGGCGAAGGTCTCGGCTGAGTCGGAATGCCAGCCGTCCTTGATCAGGCCGCAATCCACGCCGACGATGTCTCCGGGGTCCAGCACCCGTTCACTGGGTATGCCGTGCACCACTTCTTCGTTCACCGAGATGCAGCAGGTGGCCGGAAAGCCGTTGTATCCCTTGAACGAGGGGATACAGCCCGCATCGATGATGACTCGCTCCGCCACGGCGTTGATCTCGGCGGTCGTCACGCCGGGAGCGACCATCTCCCGCAAGGTCAGGAAAACTCCCGCCAGTACACGCGCACTGGCTTCCATTTTCTCCACCTGGGCGGGCGTCTTCAGATTGATCCGCTGCGTCCAGGTCAAGTGCCGTCCTTTGCGCCGTCGCGATCGGACCCGAGGGTCCATCGCGACCGACTTGATCCAGCCGTTCGACGTCATGCCGCCGGCGTTTGGCGTATCAGCCGCGCGAAGCGTTGGCTGTATACGGCAAGTTCGTGAACGCGCGCATACGCGTCGTTCACGGACCTACTACCTGCGCGAGCGCAGTCGTCCCTTGGACATGAAACCGTCATAGTGCCTCATGACCAGGTGCGATTCGATCTGCTGCAACGTATCCAGGCCCACACCAACGACGATCAACAGTCCCGTGCCGCCGAACTGGAAGGGCACGTTGAAGTAGTAGATCATCAGGTCGGGCATGATCGCGATGGCCGCCAGGAAGAACGCTCCGGGCAGTGTGACGCGAGTCAGGACACGGTCTATGTAATCGGCGGTCTTCTTGCCCGGTCGCACACCGGGAATGAAGCCGCTGTTCTTCTTCATGTTGTCCGCGAGATCCACCGGGTTCAGGATCACGGCGGTGTAGAAGTACGTGAACAGGATGATCAGCGCCGAGTACGACACGATGTACACGAGATGCGGCGGCTGGAAGATCCGGGTCAACGTGTCCATGAAGGCGTTGTCGCCGAAAAACGGACCCAGGGTCGCCGGGAACATGATGATCGACTGGGCGAAGATGATCGGAATCACACCCGCCGTGTTGACACGCAGCGGGATGTGCGTGTTGGCGCCGCCGTAGACGCGGCGACCGACGATCTTCTTGGCGTATTGAACCGGAATCCGGCGCTGTCCCTGCGTGATGGCGATGATGCCGGCAATGACGCCGATCATCAGGACGCTCACGATGATGCCGGTTAGCCAGTGCATATTTCCCGTGCGCAAGGCCTGGAACGTGTTCAGGATGTCGGTCGGGTACCGCGCAATGATCCCCGTGAAGATGATCAGCGAAATGCCGTTGCCGATCCCGTGCTCCGTGATCTGCTCACCGAGCCACATGACGAACATGGTACCGGTGGTCAGCGTGAGCATGGTCACCAGCTTGAAGCCGATGCCGGGATCCTGCACCACGCCCAGACGCTCCAGCGTGAAGCTCACGCCGAAGGACTGGACCAGAGCCAGACCCAACGTGCCCCAGCGGGTGTACTGCTGGATCTTCTTGCGGCCCTCGTCGCCTTCCTTGGCCAGCTTCTCGAAGTACGGAATGACCGCCTGGAGGAGTTGGAAGATGATCGAGGCGCTGATGTAGGGCATGATGCCCAGCGCGAAGATCGTCGCCTGGCTCAGGTTACCGCCGGCGAACATGTCATACAAGGCCACCAGGGTTCCCTGCTGGCCCTCGAAAAACTGCTTGATGGCATCCAGGTCGACACCGGGGGTCGTGATGTGACCACCGAGACGGTAGACGATCAGAATCATGGCCGTGAACAGAAGCCGACGCTTCAGTTCCGGGATCCTGAACATGTTCTGGTAGCTGCCTGTTATATTCAAGTCGCCGCTTCCTTGTTACTAAGCCCTCGGTATCGGTCTTCAGGCCTTGACGGCAACGTTGCCGCCCGTCGCTTCCACAGCGCTGATCGCGCTCGCGCTGGCCTTGTCGACCGTGATCTTGAGGCTCTTGGTCTCGAGCTCGCCGCGACCCAGCAGTTTGATGGGTCGGTCGGCGTACTTCACCAGACCGGCGTCCGCCAGAACGGCGGCGTCGATCTCGAAACCCTCCGCGAAACGATTCAACTGTTCCAGGTTCACGACCTGGAACGTCTTGCGGAAGATGTTGGTGAAACCACGCTTGGGCAAGCGCCGGTTCAGGGGCATCTGACCACCCTCGAACCAGGGCGGGATGCCGCCACCGGAACGGGCCTTCTGTCCCTTGTGGCCGCGCCCGCCGGTCTTGCCCTGCCCGGAGGCCGGGCCGCGACCGCGACGCTTACGGTCCTTGGTGGCGCCTTTCGGGGCGCCGATGTTGTTCAACTTCAACATCGCTACTTCACCTCTTCGACGCGGACCAGGTGCCGCACCTTGTGCAACATGCCGCGGATGGACGGCGTATCTTCTTGCTCGACCGTCATCTGATGATGACGCAGTCCCAGGGCCGCGATCACACGCTTGTGCTTCTCGGGACGGCCGATGCCGCTGCGCACCTGGGTGATTCTGAGCTTACTCATCGGTATCGGCCTCCTTCACCTCGGCGGGGGCGGCCGCGGGGTCCTGCGCTGCCGCTTCCGGAGCGGTATCCGGCTTGGCTTCGACCGTTTCCTTGGTCTTCGCCTCGGCCTTTTCTTCGATCTTCTCCGCGACCGGAGCCTCAGCCTTTTTCATGGGCTTGGGCAGGCCGAAGACCTCGGGCACGCTGATCCCGCGCTTGGCGGCGATCTCGTCGACCGAACGCAACTGGTTCAGGCCGTCCATGGTCGCCTTCCAGATATTGTGCGGGTTCCGGGAGCCGAGCTGCTTGGTCAGAATGTTCTTCAGACCGGCCGCCTCCAGGATCGCGCGCACGCCGCCGGCGGCAATAACACCGGTACCGGCCGCCGCGGGCTTGAGCATGACACGGCTTGCGCCGTAACGACCCACAACCCTGTACGGAATGGTGTCGTTCAGGATGGGCACCTGGATCTGGTTCTGCCGGGCCGCTTCCGAAGCCTTGCGGATCGCGTCCGCGATTTCGTTGGCCTTGCCCAGAGAGACGCCCACCTTGCCCTTGCCGTCACCAACGGTGACGATGGCGTTGAAGCTGAAGCGGCGTCCACCCTTGACCACCTTCGCCACGCGATTGATGGTGATCACGGTCTCCTGCATGTCCATCATGTCGCGGTCGTTGCCGCGTCCACGGCCACCGGGACCGCGGCCACCGGGACCGCCAGGTCCACGGCCACGTCCACCGAAGCCGCCGGGGCCTCTACGCTGACCGGGACCACCGGGACCGCCGGGTCCGCGGCCGCCAGGGCCTCTGTTCTGTCCGGGTCCACCGGGCCGGGGATTGTTCTGTCCCGGATTGTTCGGCGTGTCTGTCATCGATTCGCTCCTGTCCTGGGTCAGACGTGTTCCTAGAACTTGAGACCACCGTCGCGGGCACCCTTGGCGAGCGCGGCCACGCGCCCGTGATACAGGTATCCACTGCGGTCAAAAACTGCGCTCTCTATTCCCTTGGCCTTGGCCGTCTCGGCAATCCGGCGTCCGACCTGGTAGGCCAGGGCGCACTTGCCTTTCAGTTCCTTGGGAACCTCGACTTCGCCGGCCTTCATGCTGTCGGCGGCGAAGAGGGTGTTTCCGGCCACATCGTCGATCATCTGTGCGTAGATCGCCTTGTGACTGCGCCTGACGGTCAGGCGCGGCCGCTCGGCGGTGCCGTTGACGATCTTGCGCGTATGGATCCGACGCCGCTTGCGGGCAACGATCCTCTTCTTTGCTCGATCACTCATCGCTCGTCACCTCTTTACTTGGCGGCTGCCTTGCCGGCCTTGCGGACGACGTATTCGCCAACGTAGCGGATACCCTTGCCCTTGTAGGGCTCGGGCTTGCGGTAGGCGCGGATCTCTGCCGCGACCTGCCCCACCAGTTGCTTGTCCATACCCTTGACATCGATCTTCGTCTGCTCGGGGCAGACGATCTCGATACCGTCGGGAATCGGATACTCGACCGGGTGGCTGAACTGCAACTGCAGATCGAGCATCTTGCCCTTGACCGCGGCACGGTAGCCGACGCCGATGATCTCGAGCGATTTGACGAAGCCCTCGGTCACACCCGTCACCTGGTTGGCGATCAGGGCGCGCACCAGGCCGTGGCAGGCCCTCATGGGCTTGGTGTCGTCGGGACGGCTCACGATAAACGTGCCGTCCTTCAATTCATAGGACAGGCCTTCGGGAACGTGCTGCCGCAGTTCACCCTTGGGGCCCTTTACCACCGAGGTGTTACCCTCGACCGATATGGTCACACCGTCTGGTACGGTGATCGGGGTCAGTCCGATGCGGGACATGGGTCTTCCTCCTGCCCGTCTGTTACCAGACCTCGCAGAGAATCTCGCCACCCACGCCGTTGCGACGGCACTGGTGGTCGGTCATGATTCCCTGGTTGGTCGATACGATCGCGATTCCGTAGCCGCCTCGGACCTTCGGAATGCTGCTCTTGTCGGCGTAGATCCGTCGGCCCGGCTTGCTCACGCGCTGGATGCCTTCGATGACACCGGCCTGCTTGCCGTTGCGATCGAAGTACTTCAGCGTGATGCGCACCACACCCTGCGGACCGTCATCGATTTCCTCGACACCGGTCACATAGCCCTGCTCTTGGAGCAGATGGGCCAGGGCCTTCTTCGTGTTCGACGCAGGCATCTCCACCTTGCGGTGGCCGGCCTGTATGGCGTTCCGGATGCGCGTCAGCATATCCGCGATGGGATCGGTCATGCTCATTTCTCAAGCTCCTCGCAGCGTGTTACCAGCTCGACTTGACGACGCCGGGCAGATCGCCCTGCAGCGCCAGTTCGCGGAAGCAGATGCGGCAGACGCCGAACTTCCGGTAATATGCCCTCGACCTGCCACAACGGCGGCAGCGGTTGTACGCCCTCACCTTGTACTTGGGCGGCCGGTTGGCCTTGGCGATCAGCGACTTCTTGGCCAATTCGATTCCTCCTCTAGCGCCGGAAGGGCATGCCCAGCTGCTTCAGCAGCTCCCGGCCCTCTTCGTCGTTCTTGGCGGTCGTCACGAAGGTGATGTTCATGCCCCGCGGCTCATCCACCTTGTCGAAGTTGATCTCGGGAAAAACCAACTGGTCCTTCAGACCGATCGTGTAGTCACCACTGCCGCTCAACCGGTCCGAGACTCCCCGGAAGTCACGGATGCGGGGCAGGGTAAAGTTGATGAACCGGTCCATGAACTCCCACATGCGCTCGCCGCGCAGGGTCACACGGGCGCCGATGGGCATTCCCTCGCGCAACTTGAAGTTCGAGATCGACTTGCGGGCCCTGGTCTGCACGGGCTTCTGCCCCGCGATGACTTCCAGGTCGGCAAGCGCGTTCTCCAGAATCTTGGGATTCTGGATGGCGCGGCCCATGCCCATGTTGAGCACGATCTTGATCGGCCTGGGGATCATCATCGAGTTCTTGAACCCGAATTTGTCCGTCATGGCCGACCGGACATCGCCCTCGTAAATTTCTTTCAGCCTCGGCTTCGACATTTCTTCTATCCTCCTGCCTGGACGGCTAGTTGGCGAGCATCTCGCCGCACTGCTTGCAGGTTCTCACGCGCGAACCGTCCGTCAGCACTTCGGTGCCGGTGCGAGCGGCTTTGCCGCACTTGGGGCAGATCAACATCACGTTGGAGGCCTCGATCGTGGCTTCCTTCTCGATGATGCCACCCTGCGGCGCCTGCTTGGACTGTCGCGTATGGCGCTTGATCAGGTTCACCTTCTCGACGATCACGCGGCCGCTGTCGGGGAAGACCTTCAGGACTTCACCCTCGAGACCCTTGTGATTGCCGGCGACGACCCGGACCTTGTCCTTCTTCTTGATGTGCATCACAGCACCTCCGGCGCGAGCGAGACGATCTTCATGAACTTCTTCTCGCGAAGTTCCCGGGCGACCGGGCCGAAGATACGCGTGCCCACGGGCTCCTGGTCGTCACCAATGATGACGGCGGAGTTCTCGCCGAAGCGGATGTAGGTCCCGTCCTTGCGTCCGATCTCCTTGCGGGTACGGACGACGACCGCCTTGACCACTGTCCCCTTCTTGACATTACCGTTGGGGATGGCGCTCTTGACGGCGCAAACGATGATGTCGCCGACATGGGCGTAACGCCTGCGCGTCCCTCCCAGTACGCGGATACACTGGGCGGTCTTGGCCCCCGAGTTGTCCGCGATGTTCAGCATCGTGTATTCCTGGATCATTGCCTGTTCTCCCTGGCTACTTCGCGCGCTCGAGGATTTCGGCCACTCGCCAGCGCTTTGACTTGGAGTAGGGCCGCGTCGCCATGACCTTCACGGTGTCGCCGGCATTGCACTCATTGGCCTCGTCGTGGGCCTGGATCTTCATCGAGCGGTTGATGATCCGCTTATAGAGGGGGTGCGGAAAGCGGCGGTCGATCTTCACGACCACGGTCTTGTCCATCTTGTCGGACACGACGGTTCCGATCCGCGTGGCCCTCAGGTTCCTCTCCGACTGCGTCATCTCTCGTCTCCCGTCCCACGGGCAAAGCCGCGGGTAAAAACCGGACGCTCTAGCGTCCTGACTTCTTCTCGGTCATGACCGTCTTGATAACGGCCAGCTCACGTCGAGCTATACGAACGGACAAGGGATTGTCCATCCGACGCATCTTCAGCTTCATCCGCATATTGAGCAGGTCTTCGGACTTCTCGGTCACGAGGCTCTCCAGCTCTTCCACGGACATATCCCGGAATTCGTGGGCTTTCTTCATCTCGATCACTCTCCAGCTCTGCTGACGACGCGCGTCTTGAAGGGCAGCTTGGCCGCCCCCAGGCGGAAGGCCTCTTTGGCCTGCTCGGGGGACACGCCGTTGATCTCGTAGAGCATGCGTCCGGGCTTGACCACGGCGACCCAGTACTCCGGGTTACCCTTGCCCTTGCCCATACGGGTCTCGGCCGGCTTCAACGTGATCGGCTTGTCCGGGAAGACCCGGATCCAGACCTTGCCCATGCGCTTGATCGAGCGCGTAATAGCGATACGGGCGGCCTCGATCTGACGACTCGTGATCCAGCCGCACTCGACGGCCTGGAGACCGAAATCGCCAAAGGACACGCTGGAGCCGCGAAACGCGACACCTTTCATGCGACCCTTGTGGGTCTTGCGGAACTTGGTCCTCTTCGGCATCAACATGACTCGTTATCCTCTCCCGCCGGCCTGCGCCGTGCTGGGTCTATCGTCCTACGCCCTCTCCTCGTGGACCTGGGAGCGCAGCTGCTCCTTGAAGTCCGCGGGGAAGATTTCGCCTCTGCAGATCCATACCTTCACGCCGATCGCGCCGTAGGTGGTGCGAGCGGTGGTGGTCCCGTAGTCGATGTCGGCGCGCAGCGTGTGCAAAGGGACGCTGCCATCGTGGTAGGTCTCGATGCGGGCCATCTCGGCGCCGCCCAGGCGGCCGGCGCAGCGGATCTTGATCCCCTGGGCGCCCATGCGCATGGCGGTGGCGATGGCTTTCTTCATGGCGCGCCGGAAGGACACGCGTCCGGTCAGCTGGGCGGCCACGTGCTCGGCAACCAGCGGCGCCGACAGCTCGGGTTTCTTGACCTCTTCCACGTCCAGTTTGACGTTCTTGCCGATCATCTTGTTCAGTTCGGCGCGCAACTCGTCGGCCCGCGAACCCTTGCGACCGATGACCACGCCGGGACGGCTGGTCGAGACGATCACGTTCACCTTCTCGCGGAAGCGCTTGATGCGGATCTGCGCGATGCCGGCGTTCCCGACCCTGGCCATGATGTACTTGCGCAGCAGCAAGTCCTCGTTCAGCCAGTCGGCGTAGTGCTTCTCGCTGAACCAGGTCGAGTTCCAGTCCTTCACGATTCCCAGTCGGAAACCGATCGGATGCGTTTTCTGACCCATGCTCGTCCTTTCCTCTGCCCAGACCGTGCCGCTGTTTTACGGCCGATCGTTCACACGGCGTTCCGTCCTACTGGACCGGAGAAACCGTCACCTGAATATGGCTGGTGCGCTTGAGAATCCGATACGCCCTACCCTGGGCGCGAGGACGGATCCTCTTCATGGTCGGCCCCTCATCGACCTTGATCTCCTTGACGACGAAGCCGGAATCTTCGCGTCTGACTTCTTCGGCCCCGCCGACGCGCGCGTTGGCCGTGGCCGACGCAATCGTCTTACTCAGGATCGGGGACGCTTTCTTGGCGGTCAGACCGAGAATCTCCAGGGCCTGATCCACGCGCTTTCCACGCACCAGGTCGGCCACGATGCGGGCCTTCCGGGGCGATATTCTCACGAACCTTGTGACGGCACGGCCATCCATCTGTCTTACCTCCGCCTAGTGGCGTTCATTAAACTTTCTTGCCGCTCTTGCTGGAGTGGCCCCGGTAGGTCCGCGTCGGCGCAAACTCGCCCAGCTTGTGACCCACCATGTTCTCCTGGACATACACCGGAATGAACTGCTTGCCGTTGTGCACGGCGATGGTGTGTCCCAGAAAATCGGGAATGACGGTCGAGCGACGCGACCAGGTCTTAACGACCCGCTTGTCGCCCCTGTCATTCATCTCGACGACCTTGCGACGCAAGTGATCGTCGACGAACGGTCCCTTCTTGATCGAACGAGCCATGCTTTTCCATCCTCCGTCCGGGAGCGCGGCGTCAGGCCGCGAACCGTACAGTCGTTACTTCTTTTTCCGGCGACGCACGATGAAGCGGTCGGACGGCTTCTTGCGACGCGTCTTGAAACCCTTGGCAGGCTGTCCCCAGGGCGACACCGGGTGTCGACCACCGGAGGTCTTGCCTTCGCCGCCACCATGGGGGTGATCGACGGGGTTCATGGCCACACCGCGCACCTTGGGGCGCCGGCCCAGCCAGCGGGTCTTGCCGGCCTTACCGATCACGACGTTCTCGTGGGTCGAATTACCTACCTCACCGATGGTCGCGTAACACCTGTTGTGTACCATCCGCACCTCGCCGCTGGGTAGGCGCAGGGTGACGTAGTCGCCCTCCTTGGCCAGCACCTGGGCGAAGGATCCGGCGCTGCGCACGATCTGCCCGCCGCGGCCGATCTGCAGTTCCACGTTGTGGATCACGGTACCCAGGGGGATCCGGTGCAGGGGCATGCAGTTGCCCACGCTGAATCCGGCCTCTTCACCGGCCAACACCGTGTCGTTCACCTTCAGGCCGTTGGGCCAGATGATGTAGCGCTTCTCGCCGTCGGCATAGTGCAGCAGGGCGATACGTGCGCTGCGGTTCGGATCGTACTCGATGGTGGCGACGCGAGCGGGCACGCCCTGCTTGTCGCGCTTGAAGTCGATCCGACGGTAACGGCGCTTGTGACCGCCACCGCGATGACGGCACGTGATCCGGCCCTTGTTGTTGCGGCCGCCGGACTTGCTAATCGGCTCCAGCAGCGACTTCTCGGGACGGTCCGTCGTCAGCTCGCTGAAGTCGGAGACCGTGCGGAATCGCTGTCCGGGCGTCACGGGCTTCAGTTTTTTGATACCCATTGTCTTCCCCTATCCTCAAGCCGCTTCGTGCAGCGGCGAACGAACCTAGACGTTGTCGAAGGTATCGATGACTTCGCCATCGGCCAAGGTCACGATGGCCTTCTTCCAATCGGCGCGCTTGCCGGTGAACCGGCCCATCCGCTTGATCTTGCCCCGCATGTTCATGGTCCGAACCGACTCCACCTTCACGCCGAAGTAGAGCTCGACGGCCTGCTTGATCTCATGCTTGTTGGCAGCGGGCACGACCTCGAAGAAGTACTGGTTCTTCTCAATCCGCAGCATGCTGCCCCGCTCGGTGATCAAGGGACGCTGGATGACTTTGCTCAGATCCTTCACGATCCGAACACCTCCTCCACGCCGCTCAACGAAGTCTTGGTGAACACGAGATTGTCCGCCCAGAGGATCGTGTAAGCGTTCAGATCGGTGTGGCGCAGGACGCGCACACCCTTGAGATTCCGCAGCGACTTGTAAATGTTGTCCGCATCCTGGGGCAGAACCACCAGGGTGTGCCGACCCTCGAGAGACATGCCGCCGAGCAGCCGAGCCATCTCGGCCGTCTTGGGAGCGTCCATTGCGAAGTCCTCTACCACGATCACGCGCTCGTTGTTGGCGCGATCGCTGAGTGCGGACCTCAGGGCCAGTCGCTTCACCTTCTTGGGCAGCTTGTAGCTGTAGTCGCGCGGATGCGGACCGAAGGTGATGCCGCCGCCGATACGCAGCGGCGAACGGGCGCTACCCGCCCGGGCCCGACCGGTGCCCTTCTGGCGGTAGAGTTTGGCACCCGAGTGGGCGTTTTCGGCCCTCGTCTGCGTGTCGTGCGTACCCTGGCGCTGGTTGGCCAGATAGTTGCGCACGGACTCGTAGAGGGACTGCTTGTGCACCGCCTGGGCGAACAACGCATCGGGCAGATCTACGCTGCCGAGCGATTCTCCGTTGCGGTTGTAAAGGCTCGCGGTCGCCATCTTAATTACCTCGCACCTGCGTTTCGATGAATCCGGTTGCTCAGCCGCTGACCCGGATGAGGACAAGACCGTTCTTGCTGCCGGGCACGCTGCCCTTGACCAGGAGCAGATTACGCTCGGGGTCGACGCGAACGACCGTCAGGTTCTTCTTCGTTTCACGCTTGTTGCCGTACTGGCCGGCCATGTGCGTGTTCTTGAACACGCGGCCCGGCTTGGTGTGCATGCCGATCGAACCCGACATGCGCACGTTCTTGCTGCCGTGGCCGTCGGGGCCGCGGTGCTGGTTCCAGCGCTTGATATGGCCCGTGAAACCACGGCCCTTGGTCACGCCGGTCACGTCGACGCGCTCGATGCCTTCGAGGATCGAGACGCTGATCGAATCACCCAGAGCGACTTCCTCGTCTCCGGTCGTGACGAACTCGCGCATGATGTGCACGGGCTCGACGCCGGCCTGGCGGAAATGACCCTGCATGGGCATCGTGGTTCTGGAGGCCTTGCGGCCGCCGAATCCGAGTTGCACGGCGCCGTAGCCGTCCTTCTCGGTAGTCTTGACCTGCGTCACGACGCAAGGGCCGGCCTCAATCACCGTTACCGGGATGTGGCGCCCATCTTCGTCGAAGATGCGGGTCATGCCGATCTTCTTGCCGATCAGTCCGTTCATGGCTGCTCCCTGGCTCCCTTGTCCTCGCCTCAGACCTTGATTTCAACGTCCACGCTGGCAGGCAGCGTGAGCTTCTTCAGAAATTCGGTCGTCTGCGGCGTAGAATTCTCGATCTCGATGAGACGCTTGTGGATCCTCATCTCGAACTGCTCACGTGATTTCTTGTCCACGTGGGGCGACCGCAACACGGTATAAACCGAGCGCCTGGTCGGCAGCGGCACGGGGCCGCGCACCAGGGCGCCGGTCTTCAAGGCGGTCTGCACGATGATCTGGGCGGAGCGGTCGAGAACCGCCGGCTCATACGCCTTAAGCCTGATCTTGATCTTCTGTCTGGCCAATTCGGTCTCCTTCGCTTGCGATGGCTACTCCAGCCTCGCCGTCTCCGACCCGTTCAGGGCCTCACGGCGCCTGCTCACCTTTCGCACCCCGACACGAAGCCGGGAAGCGTCGGCCGGGCCACATGGCCCGGCCGGTCTGTATTACTCGATGATCTTGGCGACGACGCCGGCGCCCACGGTCCGACCACCCTCGCGG
>CAYYYS010000052.1:0-17813 GCA_964476155.1 uncultured Fibrobacteraceae bacterium | reverse complement strand
TGCCGGAGGGCTTCTTCATACATCGATCAGAATTTTATCTTGGACAGGTGTGCCGTGTGGGCGGGTACGCCCGCGCAGGTGACCATTGCGTCCGACGCGACCGACGGCGCTGTGATTGCCTGGCCCTTGACCGTGACCAACGGCGCCGACACCTGGACCTCGGTCGTACAGACCATGGTCCAGGCCGCCGACTTTACGATCACCGGCACGACCTGGACCGGTCCGGGCGCCACGCCCGACCCCGGCGAGTCCGGTGGTCTCGAGCTGAGCCTAGACAACAACGGATCGCTCGGCGCCACGGCGATCAGCGCCAGCGTCAGCACGGGTAGCCCATGGGTCAACATCAACACGAGCGTCTCGTCCTTCGGCGACATTCCCGCCGCCGGTTCGGGCGACAACGCCGGCGCGCCCTTTGAATTCTCCGTCACCCCCGATTGCTATGCGGGCCATCTGGCGGTCCTTGACATCGTCGTTAGCTACAGCGGCGGCATGCAGGCGACCCTGGAATACGTCATGCAAGTCGGTTCGTCGGTGAGCAACGCGCCGATGGGTCCCGACAATTACGGCTACTACGCCTACGACGACACCGACACGAGCAGCGGCGAGGCGCCGGTCTACGACTGGATCGCCATCGATCCCGACCACGACGCCACCGGCACCGACCTGGGCCTCTCGGACTTCGGCTGGGAAGAGGACGACACCGAAACCGTCACCCTGCCCTTCACGTTCCGCTACTACGGCCAGGACTACAGCCAGGTGTCGATCTGTTCCAACGGCTGGATCGCCATGGGCGAGATGAATCTGGTTCATTACCGCAACTTCGGCATCCCGTCGGCCGGCTCGCCGGGTGCCATGATCGCGCCCTTCTGGGACAACCTCTACCAGACCGGCTCCAAGCGTGTTTACACGTGGTACGACGCCACCGAGCATCGCTACGTGATCCAGTGGTACGACGTGCGCAACGATTACTCGAACGCGGTCCAGAACTTCGAGGTCGTGCTCTACGATCCGGCCTGGCATCAGACGTCCACTGGCGACGGCATGATCCTCTTCCAGTACGAGCAGGTCGGCAACACCGACTCGCGTGACGGCTATGCCACCGTCGGTATCCAGAACGTCGACCGCACCGACGGTCTCATGTACACGTTCTGGAACGAGTATGCCGACGCGGCGGCCACGCTCGCGTCGGGTCGCGCGATTCTGTTCAAACCTCTCGGCGAGGTTCTCCAGCCGACGGCCGACGTGTCGCCCGGTTCGATCACGGAGTCCGCGGCCGCGGGTGGTCATGTCGTCGAGTACCTGCACATCGGCAACACGGGCGAGGCGGGCTCGACGCTCAGTTATACCATTACCAAGGTCGATCCGTTGACCCGCGCGGGCGCCAAGAGTCTGCCTGGCGGTGGCGACCAGATCGTCGTGCCCACGAACCTCACGGGGTCCGACCTGAAGCTCAATGCTTCCGAATACGAGGCGGGCACGACCGTGACCCTGGATGTTGCGGTCACCTGTGTCAGCAATGACTGGGAGTGGATCGTCCAGGCGAGCCTGGACCTGCCGGTCGGCGTCACCTGCGTCTCGGCCGGCGGCATATCGACCAACCATGGCACCATGGACTGGAACGGATCGACCGGTGATGGCGCGTTGGTCGTCTGGGAAGGTGGTGGCGGGCCGGGTGGTGGTTATCTGGCCAACGGCGAAACCGGCCACGCCGAGATCACCCTCACGTTCGACAGCGGCTTGGCCGGCGACGTGGAGTTCGACTGGCGCGTCGACGGAGACCTGTACGGCTCTAATCCGCATTTCATCGAGGGCAAGATCATCCTGGCGCCGACAGCCCCGGCCATCTACGTCACCGCGCCCAATGCCGGTGACTCGGCGATCATAGGTGAGAATTTCGAAGTGACGTTCCTGGCCGTCAACGGCCCGGTGACCGGCACGATCGAACTGCAGCGCGAAGACGGCGGCGCCTGGGAGACCCTGGCGACCGGCGTTTCCCTGGCCGGCGGCTCGTGGACCTGGCCCGTGACCGGTGATCCCGGCTCGTGGGCCGTGATCCGCATCATCGACGAGGGCGATCCCCTGGTGTTCGGCGAGAGCGGCGTCTTTACCGTTGGCCGCAACCTGGACTGGATCACCCTCGACGCACCGACCGGCGAGGTGAATGACGGCGATAGCGTCGATGTCACCATTACTCTCGACGCGGCCGGCCTGTCCGACGGTGTCTACACGGCCGATCTGGATATCGCCCACAACGGCGGCGCGACCATCATCGTGCCGGTCGAGTTCACCGTGGGCGGCGGCACCGGCGTGGAGACCTCGATGCCCGAACGGGTCACCCTGCTGGGCGCGCATCCCAACCCCTTCAACCCGCAGACGCTGATCAGCTTCGCGCTGCCGGCCGATATGCCGGTCTCCCTGAAGGTCTACTCGGCCGAGGGCAAGCTGGTGCGCACGCTGCTGAGCGACCGCCAGCCCGCGGGGACGCATCGGGTGCTGTGGGACGGACGCGACGGATCCGGCCATACGGTCGCTTCGGGCGTCTACCTGTACCGGTTGGTTACACCCGAGGGGGCGGTAAGCGGGAAGGCGGCGTTGCTGAAGTAGCCGCGGTCTTGCGCTCGAAAAAGTGAGATAGTTGTCATGGCAACTATCTCGCTTTTTTGTGTAGCTCTGACGGCACACGGGATAGCATGCACACAGGAGGTGTCGTATGCGTCGTGTCTTGAAGATTATATTGAGATCCGTGCTGGTCTTGCTGGCTCTTGTATTGATAGGGACCTGGTTCCTGGTTACCCAGCCGGTTCTGAAGGGCGGCGCCGATTTCAGGTACGACGCCCCCGATGTCGCCCCCGACCGTCTGCTCACTCTCGTTCAGACTCTCACCGACGACTTTTTTCCCCGCGACATCACCCATCCCGCCAACCTCGACTCGGCGGCCACCTGGATCGCCGGTCACTTGTCCGACGCCGGCGGCCGCCTGAGCGAACAGGTCTACCGGGTCGAGGGCGCCGAGTACCGCAACGTCATCGCCCGCTTCGGACCCGACACCGAGCAACGCCTGGTGGTCGGCGCCCACTACGACGTTTGCGGCGAACGTCCCGGCGCCGACGACAACGCCAGCGCCGTGGCCGGCCTGATCGAACTGGCCCGCCTGATCGGCCAGGCCGATTGGCCGCTGACCATCGAACTGGTGGCGTACACCCTGGAGGAGCCGCCCAAATTCCGCACGTCGGACATGGGTAGCCATCGCCACGCCGAGGCCCTGGCGGCCGAGGGTGTTCCGTTGCGCGCGATGATCTGTCTGGAGATGATCGGTTATTTCGACGACGCGCCCGATAGCCAGGAATACCCCGTCGGCATCATGAAGCTCTTCTATCCGACGCGCGGCGACTATATCGCCGTGATCGGCAAACTGGGTCAGGGCGGGATTACACGCAACGTGAAGCAGGCCATGAAGTGTGCGACCGAACTGCCGGTGCGCTCCATGAACGCGCCGGCATCGATTCCGGGTATCGACTTTTCCGACCACCTCAACTACTGGGCCGCCGGGTACGAGGCCGTCATGATCACCGATACGGCCTTCTACCGGAATCCCAACTACCACGAAATTACCGACACCTGGGATACCCTCGATTACGACCGCATGGCCATGGTCGTGCAGGGGGTCTATGCGGCGGTGCGGCATCTCGCGCGGTGATCGCGGCAAAAAAACGAGATAGTTGTCACAGCAATAGTTGCCGTGACAACTATCTCAATAATATGTCGCTGCACACACACGTGTTCGGCGTACACGAAGGGCAACGTCATGCGTTCCAGTCTGTTGGCGCTATTGGTCATCCTCGCGCTCTTGTCCGGCTGCAGTACCGATGACGGCGCCACCTGCCCGGACACACCCCCGTTCACGATCTCGCCCATCCATCCCGACTCCATCCAGAACATCGATCCCATCGGCAATCTCAACCCGCCGGGTCATGTCTTCCCCTCGGATCACGGCGGCTTCTATATCAAGGCTCCAACCGGCGCCAAGCAGACCTACAACGTGCAGCTCTTCGCGCCGGGCGACTTGAACATCGTCAGGGCCCGCGCCTCCCATCACGTGAATGCGGGCATCACTGACTTCGCACTGGATTTCGAGTTCTGCGACAACATGCGCGGCGTGTTCGGTCATGTGACCGATCTCGACCCCGACACCTTCGGCGACCTCGCCGACCACACGCAGTGGCCCTACGACGGCGAGTACAGCACCGGCGGCGAGACCTACCAAAACTGGGTCAAGCACATGAATCTCGACGTGTCGACCGGCGCTCGTCTGGGCACTACCGGCGGCAACCCCGGCCAGGGCGGCCTCGACTTCGGCATGTATGACCGCACCGCCGAGGCGATCCTGGCCGCGAATCCCTTGCGCTGGTCCAACTACGACTACCGCTACTCCTTCCACTTCCTCGACTACTTCGAAGAGGGCGCCGTGAAAGACGAGCACCTGGCGCTGGTGCAGTCGCACATGCTCCCGTCCAGGGAGGCGATCTGCACGGGCACGTCCATCACCATGCTGCCGAGCAACGTGTACATGTTCTAGCCGCAGTCGAGCGGGGTGCTGAACCGCGTCTTCGCCGACGTTACGCCCGACGGATTGACATACGGCTATGTGATTACCTGGCCGGAGCGGACCGCCTTCATCACCATGCCCGACGAGAATACCCTGTGGATCGATGGTCTCGAGGGGGAGCACCCCGACCCGGCCGACTGGGTTTTCACCGACGACAGGGTCGTCTTCGTGCGGTAGTTGATTTTAAGTGCCACGACTGTTAAAACAGAGCCAATCAGTTTCGAAGAATCTAGCCGGGAGGTCTGCATTCATGAAGGCGCGATACGTTCTGATGGCCGTTCCTGTCCTGTTCGCCCTGGCCCTGGCCGGTTGCGGCGGCGACGGCGACGACACGGCCGCCGCCGGTCCGCCCACATCCGAGATCAAGGGTATGTTCGGCAGCATGCCCAAGGTCATGGCCTCGGCCGACAACCCCATCACCGACGAGAAGATCGCCCTCGGCCGCATCCTCTACTACGAGGACCGCATGTCCGCCAGCGGCGACATTTCCTGCAACAGTTGCCACATGCTCGATGAGTTCGGCGTCGACGGCGAACCCACGTCTCCGGGCCACGATGGCTCCCTGGGCACCCGCAACAGCCCGACCGTCTACAACGCGGCGATGCACATCGCCCAGTTCTGGGACGGCCGCGAGCCCACCGTCGAGGCCCAGGCCAAGGGCCCGATCCTCAACCCGGTGGAGCACGGCATGGCCGACGCCGCCGCGGTCGAAGCGGTCATCAAGGGCATTCCCGGCTACGCGCCACTCTTTGCGGCGGCGTTTCCCGACGATGATGATCCCATCACCTTCGACAACATCGCCAAGGCCATCGGCGTCTTCGAGCGCAAGCTGGTCACCCGTGGCAAATGGGACCGCTGGCTGATCGGCGACGGCAGCGCCTTGAACAAGCAGGAGCGCCGCGGTCTTGAGAAGTTTATGGAGGTCGGCTGCACTACCTGTCACATGGGACCGAACCTGGGCGGCAGCATCTACCAGAAGGTGGGCGTCAAGAAGCCCTATCCCACCGAGGACGAGGGCCGCTTCGCGGTGACGGGCAACGAGGCCGAGAAGTTCTTCTTCAAGGTGCCGAGCCTGCGTAACATCGCCGAGACCGGTCCCTATCTGCACGACGGATCGATCAAGACCCTTGAAGAGGTCGTGGGCATCATGGTCGAGTATCAGCTCGACGCGCCCCTGACCCCCGAAGAGACCGCCGACATCGTCGTCTTCATGACGGCGCTGACCGGCAATCTGCCGACCGATTACATCGTGGAGCCGGAGATGCCGCAGTAGATGGCGAGAGCATGACACTGGACCGCACGGCTTTAAAGCGAGAGATCGCAGCCTATATCGCGGGTGACGACGCGGCCGGGGACAGGGTTTGCACAACCCTGGACTCCGCCGTTCGTCAAGCCGTGTACGGTTTTCTCAAACCCCAGGACGCCGACCGGGACGACATGGTCCAGGACGCGTTGCTGGCCATGCTGGAATATCTGCGCACCGCCGCCGACTGCCCCGACAACCCCGAAGCCTTCGCGGTGACCACCGCCCTGAACCGCTGCCGCAACCTCTATCACTGGCGGCGGCTGCGCCACAGCGAGGACATCGACGACTTGTCCGGCCGCATCTCGTGCGCCGGCGACAGTCCGCTGGATCTGCTGGACGCCAAGGAAACCCACGACCTGTTGGCCGAAGCCTTCGCGGCTCTCGACCCCGACTGCCGCTGGTTGCTGGGCGAGGTCTACCTCGAAGAACGCACCATCGAAGACCTGCGACGCGATCTGGGACTCGCTTCGGTGCAGGGCATCTACCACCGCAAAAACATCTGCTTCGCGAAGATAACAAAGTTCTTCAATCGGCGGCGTTTCGGCGGTCGGTACACCAGGAAGCCGAAATGATGACCCCTTTCACGGTCCCGGGAGCAAAGGCATGAAGACGGAAAACGCCGACACCTCCTACCAATGCGTCGACCCCGCCGTCGGCGCCGAAATCTGGCAACTGGACAGTCCCGCCCTCGACGCGGACCTGCGGCGCAAGCTGCAGGCGCACGTGTCGATCTGTCACGCCTGCCGGATGGGTCGGGACCTCGACGTACACGCCAGACAATTGGTACGCGATGGGGACATTGAAACGGATGCGGCAGCCCCCGCCGCACCTGCGGCTTCCGGTGTGGCGCGCGTGGCAGGTTATGCAGCGGCTTTGGCTTTAGCGGCGTCTTTGGCCGGAGCCCTATTCCTGCCGCCGCGCCCAATCAATATGGATATCGCTATCCGTGGTGACAGCGAGACCCGGTTCACGAGTCCGGTGGAAGGCGAAGTCGTTACGACTGACGGTTGCCGTCTGAGCTGGACCGAGGTGCCTGGCGCCACGAGCTATGAGGTGCGTATCACCGATCGTGACGGCGCCTTTGCCTGGACCGGGCAGTCTACCGATCCTCAGCTTGATTTGCCTGATGACATCACCCTTGAGGATGGTACGGGTTACCGGGCCCTCCTGTCGACTCAGCCGGCCGATCTGTTGCCGCCTGGGCGGACCAGTGTGGCTTTTGAGGGTGGGTCGGTTTGGGATGCTGCGCGGCATCGGGTGCAGTGGGCGCGGCAGTGGGTTTATGGGGTTGGGGTTGGTGGGTTGGCGTTGTTGGGGTTGGCTTTGGTGCGGCGGCGGGTGTAAGTCGTCTTCTATACTCCCCGCTTTACTAGCAAGCTTCATTAAGAAAGATATCTTTACTAATGGCACGACTTATGCAATGATCCTTTCCCAAGGAAAGGACCCGTCATGCCCCGCACAACCGGAACCTACGAATCGACCAGCACCGCCGGCGAGACCGTCCTGGCTTTCGTTCCCCATGGCCTGCCCCCCGAAAACCCAACGCTGAAGATCGCCGGTAATTTCGCCGAACGGCTCAAGATCGCCGAATCCGCCCTAACACGCCTCAAGGCCGCCGGTCGTATGGTTCCATCGCTCGATTGGTTCGTGTATTCGTTCGTCCGCAAGGAAGCCGTCGTCAGCTCCCAGATCGAGGGCACCCAGGCCTCGCTGACCGATCTGCTGACGGCTGAAGTCGATGCGCCGACCAACGCGTCATCCGAAGACGTCGAGGAGATCTGCAACTATCTCGACGCCCTGAACTACGCGCGTGAACAACTACAGCGCCCGAAAGGGCTGCCCCTGTCAGTACGTCTGCTGAACGGCGTCCACCGCCGCCTGCTGTCGGGCGCGCGAGGACAGAACAAAAGCCCGGGTCGGATCCGCAAGTCCCAGAACTGGATCGGCGGCACCCGCCCCGGCACGGCCCGCTTTGTCCCGCCACCGCCGAATCGCATACCGGATCTACTGACCGACCTGGAGCGCTTCCTCCACGAAGAGACGGCCTTGCCGCCGTTGGTCCGCGCCGGTCTCGTCCATGTCCAGTTCGAGACCATCCATCCCTACCTGGACGGCAACGGTCGTGTCGGCCGGCTGCTGATCGCGCTCTGCCTGGAGGACTGGGGGCTGATGACCGAGCCTCTGCTCTACCTGAGCCACTTCTTCAAGATGCACCGGGCCGAATACTACGACCGGCTGGAAGCCGTGCGGACCCGGGGGGATTGGGAAGGATGGCTGGCGTACTTCTTTGAAGGTGTCGCGGTCGTGGCGGACGAGGCGGTGTCGCTGATCGGCGCGTTGTTCGAACTGGTTGAGAAGGACCGCGTGCGGTATCTCGAGTCGGAGCGGGCGACCGTCGTGGGAGCCCGGTTGTTCGAGCATCTGCCGCGACATCCGATCGTGACGGTGAAGACGGTCGTCAGGTTGTGCGAAACGACGAAGCCGACGGCGGCCAAGGCCGTCGAGTCCCTGTGCGAAGCGGGAATCCTGGCGGAGACGAGCGGGCGGAAGCGGGACAGGACGTATGCTTATGGGCTGTATCTGGATCTGCTGCGGGTTGGGACCGAGATCTGACGGTCTAACGGCATTGTGAATATTGCGGCAATCAATGCGCAATATAATTGCAATAGTGTATATAATGTGTTTAGTTATGCAAGCAAATCACACAACCCGCATTCAGGAGAGCATCAAATGACCATGAGCCTCAGCGTGTCCAAGTGGGTGGAGCAGCTCCAATCCCAAGGACGCTACGTCTTTACACGCCAGGAAGCGGAAGTCGGCACCGGATGTACGGAAGCTGCGACCATGATCGCCCTGCGTCGGATGCGGCAGCGAGAGCAGCTCACGTCACCCCGGCGCGGGTTTTTTGTCATCGTGCCACCCGAGTACCGTGTTACGGGGTCACCTCCAGCCAACTGGTTCATCGACGATCTGATGCGATACATGGGCCAGCCCTATTATGTAGGACTCCTGACGGCGGCGGCGATCCATGGGGCGGCACATCAGCAGCCGATGGTCTTTCAGGTCATGACCGACAGGCCGACTCGCGAGGTCCGGTCCGGGAAGGTGTTCATCCGCTTCTCCATAAGCAGCCGACTCGATCGAATGCCGGTGACGGTCGTTCAGACCGAGACGGGCACGATGCGTGTCGCTACTCCGGAAACCACGGCTTTCGACCTGGTACGCTATCCTTCCGCCGTGGGCCATCTGAGCAACGCGACGACGGTACTCGCCGAGTTGTCGGAGGGTCTGGACGCACGGACTCTTGTCGCAACCGCGGACCTCATGCGACTGCCCGATGTGCAGCGTCTCGGCTACCTGCTGGAAGAGGTCGGATCGATGGATCTGGCTGAACTGTTACACGGGTGGTTGCGTACAAAACGGCCGCGAGCGGTTCCGCTTCAACCCGGAGTCCCGGTTGATGTTGAGATTGACAAGCGCTGGCATATCCAGCCCAACGTCGAACTCGAGGTCGATCTGTGATCCCCCGCGCGAACATTACAGCATGGCGGCATCAAGCTCCTTGGCCGACCAACGAACAGGTCGAGCAGGACCTGGTCCTGTCCCGCGTGCTGGTCGACATATTCGGACACGAAACTGTCGCCAACCAAGCCGTCTTTCGGGGCGGCACCGCCCTGCACAAACTGTTCTTTGGGAAGTCGGGCCGCTATTCCGAGGATATTGATCTCGTGCAACGCGAAGCCGGTCCCATCGGCGGTTTGGTCGACGCCATTCGCGCTGTTGTCGATCCATGGCTCGGGAAGCCCCAGTGGAAACAAGGGAAAGGACGCTTCACGCTTTACTACCGGTTCGAGACGTCGTTTGTCCCGGTCGTGACCATGCGTGTGAAGATCGAGATCAACACTCGGGAGCATTTCTCGGTTCTGGATGTTACCCGGCAGCCGTTCACCGTTGATAACCCTTGGTTCCAGGGAGCGGCCGCACTTCCCGTGTATCATCTCGACGAACTGCTCGGCACCAAGCTGCGCGCTTTGTACCAGCGTAAGAAGGGCCGCGACCTGTACGATCTCTGGCTGGCGTTGACGAAGACTGAAGTCGACAAGGAACAGGTCGTCGATTGTTTCCAGCGCTACATTGCAAATGACGAGACATCCATATCCAGGGCCCAGTTCGAGGCGAACCTCGCCAAAAAACTCCAGGACAATGCGTTCCTGGAGGACATTCGGCCGCTGATTTCGGGTGATATCGTCTATGATCCTATTGCAGCGGCTCGGTCCGTTCAGAGCGAGTTGATTGCGATGTTGCCGGGTGAGTCGTGGAAAGGACTAGATTAATGTCCTGCATATCTTCCCATTGCTCACGATAATCAATGGCGGCCCCATGCTATCCGACCCCCTACGCCGTCTTCGCCTACGTGCAGACCTCGTACATCGTGACCTGGGCCATGCAGGAGGCGATCGCGGTTTTCGGGTTGGTGATAACGATCATGACGCAGGACGCGTCCAATATGGTGATCTTCAGTCTCGCGGCCTTCGCCATGATCTTCACGACGCGGCCGAAGGCGCTCAAGTACCTGGAATGGGCGGCGCGCCGAAACTAGCGCAGCGCATCCCACAGAATCTCCGCCACCAATCGCATGCCGATCCCGACCGACCGCTCGTCCGGATCGAAGTCCGGACTATGCAGCGTCATGGGCCGGTCCGGACGCCCCACCCCCAGGCGGAACTGGACGCCGGGCACCTCGCGCCCGTAACGCGAAAAATCCTCGCCCCCCATGCCGGGCGCGTAGGTGATGACGTTCTCGTCGCCCAGCACGCGCCGCGCCGTTTCGCGCACACGCGCAACCAACTCCGGATCGTTGTAGCCCGACGGCGTCCCCCAGAAGTACTCCAGCTTCGGTTCGGGAGCGCCGGCCGCCTTTGCGAGACCCCGCACGGTCCGCTCGATCTTCTCCTTGATCAGCGCGCGCGTCGTGTCGTCCTGAGTGCGCACCGTCGCCTGCAGGGTGACCGACTCGGGAATGACGTTCCCCTTGGCCCCGCCGTGGATGCTGCCGACCGAGATGATCGCGGGTGTATGCACGTCGATCTCACGGGCCACCAGATCATTCAGGGTCAGCACAATCCGGGCGGCGAGCGATACCGGGTCGATCGCGTTGTGCGGATACGCGCCGTGTCCGCCTTGGCCATGCACCACTACTTCGAACCCATCCACGTTGGCCGACGCCCAGCCGGGGCATGCGCCCATCATGCCGCACTCGATCGTCGGGTGGTCGTGCAGGGCGAGGGCGAGGCGAGGCGTGCGCCCATCCGCGAAAACCCCCGCGGCGATCATGGCTTCGGCGCCCGCGCCGGTCTCCTCGGCCGGTTGGAAAATCCACAGGATGTCGCCGGCCATGTCCGCGCGCAGGTCCGCCATGATGCGCATGGCGCCCAGGGCGACGCTCATGTGGATGTCGTGTCCACAGGCGTGCATGACGCCCACGGTACGGCCGCCCGAAAGGGTGTCGCGCAGCGTGGAAGCAAAGGGCAGGCCGGTCGTTTCGGTGATGGGCAGCGCGTCGATGTCGGCGCGCCAGGCGATCAACGGTCCCGGTTGTCCGCCGCGCAGGATCGCCACCAGGCCGGTGCCCCAGTCGCCGTCGATCATTTCGATGCCGGGGATCTCGGCGAGGCGGTCACGCAGGTAGGCCTGGGTTGTGAACTCACGCCCGGACAGCTCGGGGAATTCGTGGAGGTGGCGCCGGTCGGCTATGGTGGCGGCTTCGTGATCGGCGGCTATGGACGCGAAGTCGGGTGTCGCGAAACAGAGAGTTGTCGTAACCGAAACGACCAGCAAGGTCGCGGCGATGGTGATCCTGATGACGAGTCGAGTCATGTCCGCGCTCCGATTGTTCGAGGAAAGATCACTATTCCCGGATCAGCCAACTCCGTCAACACCGTTTGAACCCGCCGGTCGAAACGGAATAAACCTTGCTCCTGCCTGAGTGATTTTCAGAGACATATTTGATCGCCCCTCTGGCTGTGACCGGAATGGCGCCGGTCGATACCGCCGCGATTTGCAAAGGAGCGCGAACCTGGACAACGGAGTGTCTCGCATGGCGATCGACCGGCGCCGCTTTCTTCATCCGTGTGTGTATCCGCCCGATGCCATATCGGGCCTCACCCGTCTCCCGCGCGATCACCGAACCGATTTGTCTTGATGCCGTCGTCTGACTGGGAAACAATACGCCCCAGGAGGACATCATGAACCTGTTCGACGTGATCGCGGTGCTGCTGACCCTCGCCGCCATATTCGGATATCTCAATCACCGCTTCCTGCGGCTGGAGCCGTCGGTGGGTCTGCTGATGATCAGTCTGGTCAGCTCCCTCTGTGTCATGCTCATCTCCAAACTCGTGCCGGATCTCGGACTGGTCACCGTCATTCGCGGCTATGTCTCCAATATCGATTTCAACGAGGCGCTGATGCACGGCATGCTCGGGTTCTTGCTTTTCGCGGGCGCCCTGCACGTCGACCTGGATTATTTCGTGCAGCGGCGCGCGAGCATTTCCCTGCTGGCGACCCTGGGCCTGCTGATCAGCACGGGCCTGGTGGCGGCCATGAGCAAGGGGCTGTTCGGACTGCTGGGCCTGGACGCGTCCTGGCTGGCCTGTCTGGTTTTCGGCGCACTCATATCGCCGACGGATCCCATCGCGGTCATGGGCACGCTCAAGACCCTGCACGCGCCCCCCTCGCTGGAGGCCAAGATCGCCGGTGAGTCCCTGTTCAACGACGGCGTGGCGGTGGTGGTTTTCACGGGGCTGGTGGCGCTGCTCCAGTCCCAGACCGGGCACGCGGGAGGCGCTCATGGCCACGACGGCTCCATGGGCCCGCTGGACATGCTCTGGCTTTTCGTGCGCGAGGCCGGCGGCGGCGCCCTGTTGGGCCTGGCGTCAGGTTGGGTCGCCTATCGTCTGATGCGCTCGATCGACGACTACAAGGTGGAGGTCCTGCTCACCCTGGCCCTGGTGATGGGCAGCTATAGTCTGGCCTGGTCGCTGCACATTTCCGGCCCCATCGCGGTGGTCGTGTCGGGTCTGCTGATCGGCAACCGTGGACGCGCCTTCGCCATGAGCGAGGAGACCACCGACTATCTGGAAAAATTCTGGGAGCTGCTCGACGAGATCCTCAACGCCGTGCTCTTCCTGCTGATCGGCGTGGAAGTGCTGGTGATGGCTTTCCATCGCGTGAGCGCGCTGGCCGGACTGATCACCATCGGCATCGTGCTGTTGGCGCGGCTGATCAGCGTAAGCATTCCCATCACGCTGCTGCGCTGGCGGGTCGAGTTTTCCCAGGGTGTCGTGCGTATCTTGACCTGGGCGGGGCTGCGAGGGGGTATCTCGGTGGCGCTGGCCCTGTCGCTGCCGCCGATCCCGGAGAAGCCGTTGCTGCTGACCTGTACCTATATGGTGGTGCTGTTCTCGATCCTGGTGCAGGGGTTGACGATCAAGAAGGTGTTGCGGCGGTATATCTGATCAATCGGAGGTGCGGCGACTATTATTCAGCCAAATTATCCAATAATGTGATAATATGAGGTTTGTTGGTTTATCACGTGGAGGTACAAAGTGTCGCCAATTCATACCGGAGTCCAGTCGATTCTGGATGACCTCAAACGAGCAAAAGGCACGTATCGGGTGCTGGAGGCCGGTTGTGGGTCCTTGACGCATCTCGATCTGGGCTCCCAGGCCAAAGTTACGGGCATCGACATCTCACAGAAACAACTAGACCGCAATGACAACCTGAACGAAAAGATCCTCGGTGACGTGGAAACCCATCCACTGGCTCCCGATACATACGATGTGATCGTGTCCTGGGATGTTCTGGAGCATCTGGCGCACCCGCGCCTGGCCATCGATAACTTCATCCAGGCGGTGAGCCCGGGCGGATTGGTGATTCTCAAGCTGCCCAACCTGCTGTCACTCAAAGGGTTGGTGACTCGCTATACTCCCCATGGATTCCATGTCTGGTTTTATCGGACTTATTATAAGCGGCCGAACGCCGGTAGGGATGATCAAGCCCCCTTCAAGACCTATCTCACCAAAGACGTGAGTCCGGTTGCCCTGCGGCGATACGCAGAAAAAGCGGGAATCGAGATCACCCACGAAGCCTATGACGAAGCGACGATCCAAAAGAGAATCAAGCGGATGAACCTGGCCAATAGGCTTCTGTTGACCTCATTGGGCAAGTTCCTGTGGCTCATTTCCCTTGGCGCGATCTCGTTCGAGCGGACCGAGTACCTTATTGTGCTGAGGAAAGCGGTGGTGGCCGAAGAGGGGCGTGTCCTGTAGGCGGAGGCGCATGTATGAAGATGTGCACCGATAAAAATGAAATATGGCATAACCAACAACCGAATAGCCCGCACATTCTCTTACATCTTGTGAAATCACACCTAAATCTCATGTATTTTCGTTGAGAATTGGCAGGGAGAGTCCGGCTGATCTGGCCAAGCGGGCCGGTCCGACCGTCCCTCTGGCGGCACCCGTGGTTTGTGGCGCCCGCGGTCCTGATCCTCCTGGTTGTCGTGACCGGGGCGATCGTCATGGGTAACGTATCACCCGCTCGTTACGAACTGGTCGACGACGAGATGAAACTGGTGGCGCGGGGCAACTGGCTGGGCGTCCGCTGCTGGGATCGTGAGTTCGGAGCCCGACTCCGCCCTGTATCGCGTGGTCATCCCCCAATTCCCCGAGCCGTACATGCGCTCCATAGGAGCCGTGCGCCTCGAAGCCAGCCAGATCAAGACCTCCGTCAACGTCCAAGGGGATTTCCGGCTAACCCTGACCGTTAGCGGCTTAGGCCGGGGTATGATGTTGGTCGAGATGGACAACGAGTTGCGCCCCTTGTCGTGCGGCGTCTCCGATGGCTTCCTCGGCAGCATCGACCGCAACCATTGGCCGGACTCGCTGACGGTTGACACGGGACCGGCCGACGAAGCCTGGCGCAAAGCCTGGATCGACAGCCATTACCGTTTCGAAGCCGGGCACTGGCCGCCGCCCTTGCCAACAGACCGTTGATTGAGCGATGATGTAACCGTGGTTCTTCCCGTCCGGAGGGGGATATGCGTGTGCGTCGCGTCTTGTACCTTCTACTCATCCTCATGAACGGCCTGTTCGGCTGCGGCGCCGGGTCCGACGACGATCCCGCCGCCGCGCGCGTGCGCATGCTGCGCGAAGTCGCCGCCGACGTGGCCCGCAATCCTGAAGTTCTCGATCGCGGACGCCTGTCGGACGAAGTGCGCGACGCCATGCTCGCCACCCCGCGCCACGAATTCGTGCCGCCCGAGCTGCATCGTTACGCCCACGACAACCGCCCCCTGCCCATCGGCGGCGGGCAGACCATCAGCCAGCCCACCATCGTGGCCATGATGACCGATCTGCTCGCGGTCGGCGCCGGCGATACCGTGCTGGAGGTCGGCACCGGCAGCGGCTATCAAGCGGCGGTGCTGTCCGAGATCTGCGCCCATGTCCATACCATCGAGATCGTGCCGGAACTGGCCGCCCGCTCGACCAGGCGTCTGGCCGCCCTGGGTTATGACAACGTGACCGTCTACGAGGGGGACGGGTACCTCGGTGTGCCCGAGCATGCGCCCTATGCCGGCATTATGGTCACCGCGGCGCCCGACCATGTGCCGCCCGCGCTGGTGGAACAGCTCGCTCCCGGCGGCCGGCTCGTGATTCCGGTCGGCAAGCAGGGGTGGACACAGTCGCTGACCCTGGTGGAGAAGGCCCGGGACGGAACCACGCATAGCCGGCGGGTGTTGGCGGTGCGGTTCGTGCCGCTGACGCGAGATCGTAGGGAATAACCTGGATTAGATTTCTTTTGCGGCTTATTCTGAGCGCCTCAAGCAGCCTGCCAAGGGGCCGTCTTTATTCGGCCTCCTGTGGCATGTCATTTATTCGGCCGCGACGAACCGCGGCGTGGACCGGTGCATCCGATGGTCAACAAGATCCGCAATTCCTTCCGTGCTCTCGCGCCTCCGAGCAAGGGACCCCTGTCACTAATGGTCCGGCGTCATCGCCTGATCTTCTTCGTAATCTTCTTCGGCGCTATCGCAGCCCTGTCTGTCACCCTGTCCTTCCTGGCACGTTTCGAGTGGTCATGGCTCGAGGTGCTCGAAGACTGGCCCGTCTGGTGGCGGACGATGCTGATCGTCGCGGTGCCCGTGCGGCTGGTCGTGTTCTACGCCTTCGGGCTGCACCGCGTCTCGTGGCGGTTCGCGGGACTGCGCGACATGGCGCCGCTGGTCTACGCGACGCTGGTGGGGTCGGCGATCGACGCCGTGGCGCTCATGTGGTCGCACCAGGGGGCATTCCCGCGCTCGGTGCTGATCATCGATACAGTGATCTTTCTGGTCCTTGCCAGCATCGGACGCTACGCCTATCGCATCCTGGATTTCTTGTCGCGCTCGGTGAGCCCCGGGCCCCAGACGCGCGTGGTGATCGTGGGCGCCGGCACGGCCGCCAACTTGGTGCTCGAGGCCATGAACACGCCGCGCCTGAACGACTACAAACCCGTCGCTTTGATGGACGACGACACGCTCAAGCAGGGTCTCACCATTCACGGCGTGCCGGTCGAGTCTCCCATCGACCGGATCGGCGAGGTGGCGCGCAAGTATCGCGCCGAGGCCATCATCCTGGCCATGCCCTCGGCCTCCACGTCGCAGCTCTATCGGATTCAGCGGATCTGTCGCGAGACCGGATTGCCCCTGAAGACCACGCCCGACATCTGGCAGATCCTCCAGAGCAGCGAGGCGGTCACGCGTATCCAGGACTTCAGTCTGGACGACCTGCTCACCCGCCGCGTGGTGCGCACCGACGTGCCCGAGATCCGCACGCTCATCGAGGGCAACACCGTGCTGGTGACCGGCGCCGCCGGCAGTATCGGCTCGGAGCTGTGCCGGCAGATCGCGGACCAGGAGGCGGGACGTATCGTCTGCCTGGACAGGGACGAGAACGGACTGTTCAGGCTGGAGCAGGAAATGCGCGGCCGCCGTCCGGACATCGACCTGGCCTTTTTCCTGGGCGACATCAAGGACACGGGGCGCATGGATGCGATGTTCACGCGCTACAAGCCGTCGATCGTTTTCCACGCGGCGGCCTATAAACACGTGCCCATCCTGCAGTTTCATCCCGTCGAGGCCATCCGCAACAACGTGGGCGGCACGCGCAACATGGCGCGCCTGGCCCAGAAGCACGGCGTGCAACGCTTCGTGATGATCTCCACCGACAAGGCGGTGCGCCCCACCAGCGTGATGGGCGCCACCAAGCAGATCGCCGAACGCGTGATCAAGGCCCAAGGCGAAACCGACTCCGGCGGCACGCGCTACTCGACCATCCGCTTCGGCAACGTGCTCGGCTCGGCCGGCAGCGTCGTGGAGCTCTTCCTCAAGCAGATCAGGCAGGGTGGCCCGGTCACCGTCACCGACAAGCGCATGACCCGCTACTTCATGACCATCGCCGAGGCCGTCCACCTGGTGCTCTTCGCGGCGGGTCTGGGCGACGGCGACGAGGTCTTCATTCTCGACATGGGCGACCCGGTCATGATCGACAACCTGGCGCGGCAGATGATCCAACTCGCCGGGCTGACGCCCGAGGTGGACGTACCCATCGTGTATACGGGGCTGCGGCCAGGGGAGAAGCTGTACGAGGAGTTGTGGACGCCGGACGAGGAGCCGCAGCCTACGGATAATCCGGGGATTCGGGTGGCGCGGAGTCGGCGGATTACCGCGGGGTCGCAGGATGCCGTCGAGGCGTTGCTGGCGGCGGCCGAGGCCGGCAACATGCGCGAGTGTTGGGAGCAGATTCTGGTGCTGGCGCCGGATTACCAGGGGCCTTCGGCGGATCGGGTGGAGATGCCGCCGGA
>CAYYYS010000051.1:0-18419 GCA_964476155.1 uncultured Fibrobacteraceae bacterium | reverse complement strand
AGATGGCCGCTCGTGAGCCCGCCAACCCCCAATTTCCTGTTTGACAGAGCACTAGACTTTCATAGCGACAAGTGCGCTGTTGAGGGCGTGGACCTCCCCCGGTTCGCGCCCTTCCATGTAATAGCGCAGGACCGCATCGGTCCCGCTGGCGCGCAACTCGAACCACGAGCCGTCGAATTCGATCATGGTACCGTCGCCGGCATTGAAGCAACGAGACACCTCGGGCATCACGACCGACTCCGGCAACCGCTTGCCCAGGATCGCGGCAACCTCGACCGGCGGTTTTCCCTCCAGGTCGGCAAAGAATGCGACCGTGTCCTGCTTGCGCCGGTTGCCCGCCGCCTGGGCCGCGGCACGATCTTCTCCCCGCAACTGCTCGTCGTAAAGGGTCACGTCCTGGCGCGCGTAGAAGCGGTTGACGATGTCATATCGCGCCAGTCGATCCATGTAGAATTCGGCGAAGCTGCTTTCCTCGCGGTGCAGGCGCGCTGCCAGCCCCAGGGACATGACGCCGATCTGCATGCCGTCCTTTTCCTTGATGGCCAGGGTGGCTCTTTCCTCGTCGCGACTCAGCTGCCAGTCGTCGGAGCCCATGGCGGCGCCACCGCTTTCCTCGGCCATGATCAGCATACGGGGGTGCGAACCGAAGTCGGTGGTCGCCCCGGTCACGTCGGTGGCGGTGGTCGTCAGGGCGGGATCGGCTTCGTCCCCCTCGAGGAGCTGTCGCTCGAGATCGCCCACGAGATTGCCGAAATACTTGAAGCCGACGGGCACGCGGAATGTCTTCAGGTCGGTACCGTGCAGACGATTGAAGGCCTCGGCCAACTCGCCGATGCTGCGACTGGTGGGCCAGGTCGTGGCGACGATCCAGTTGTTGTCGCCGAGGGTGCCGTCGGCGAGCATGGTCTCGAGCCGCACGGCCGTGAGCATGAAGTAGATCTGGTTGGGTCGGAAGTAGACCAGGCAGCGCGCGTCGTCCAGGGGATCGACCTCGAGGCCGGCGGCGCGGGCCGCGTCGGCGCTCGCCGCGGGCGCCGTGGTGACCATGTTGAAGCGGTCGCCGTCGGGATCCCAGATGAAGACCACGTCGGCTTCGCCGCTCTTCAGGAGATCCTGGGCGCCCACGTTCTTGTAGACCTGCCACTTGCCCGGATCCACGCCGTGATTCACACCGTCGACGATCCCGATGCCATGATAATCGGTCGACTCGGCTTCGTGGGTGAAGGAGACCGGGCCCTCCCCATCGCAACCGATGTTCAGCGCGGCGAAAACGCGCCGTGCGGTGACCCCCATACTCCCCCCCTCGGTGCATATCGAGGCGCGGAAGCCGTTCGCAAAGGCGGCGGGAATCTCATCGAGCAGGGCCGCGGGCACGATGGCGCGCAGGCTGTCGGCATAGGGATCGATGGGATCGAAGTCGCGCACGATGGCACCGTCATCAGCCGCAACCAGGAGGATATCCAGGCCCGATTCGCCGGCCTGGCGTGCCAACAAACGCGTACGCTCGGCGATTCGTCCGGCCAACGCCATGAGCTGCATGCCGGTCTCATCCATGGGTTTCCAGCCGCCCTTGAAACCGGGACTGTGGGAGGCCGTGAAGTTCTCGCCGCCCGCGAGCTCATCGTAATTCACACCGAAAGACGAGAGCCAGATCGGGGTCGTGTCCAGCCCGACCGGGCGCAGGTGTACGGTCAAACCGGCGGCCGCGTAGATGCGCGCCGCCAGGTCGATGAAGGCCTGGGTGTGCGGACGCACTTCGCCGCCCACGTGCAGATCCGCCAACCCGTCCTCCAGGGCCAGCTGCGCGCGGGCGCACATCATGACCGCCAGGTTCAGGCTGTTGAAGGGGACCTCGGGGTTATGCATATCTTCGGGATCGAGCAGGTCGCGATAGCCCGCGGTACCCAGCTTGAAGTCGGCCGCCCAGTCGAGCAGTCCGGCGCGGGCGATTTCGGGCGTGACCCTGATGGTCTCGGCTGCGGGGGCGAAGGGGGCAAAGACGGGGCGCTTGACCGGCATGATCGATCTCCAGTTTCAGGACGAATGACTGCTATCGCGAGTGAGAGTATGCGAGCGTCCCTGGGCGTCAAGACTCAGAGCGTGTCCCGGGCCGGGAAGGTGTCGCGCAGTTCGGCAAAGGTGTCCAGCATCGCGTCGGGATGTTCGGCCTGGATCACACCGGCGGGCTTCAGCCCGTAGGTCACCCCCACGGCCACCGCGCCCACAGCCCGGGCGGCGCGAATATCGTTGGGGCTGTCCCCCACCACGGCCACGTCCGCCGGTTCGATATCCAGTCCGTCCAGACACTGGATCAGCTGCGCGGGATCGGGTTTGCGGGGCGCCTCGTCGGCCGTCACCACGCGACGGAAGGCCCCGTCCACATGCAGACCCGTCAGGATGGCGTCGGTAAAGGCGCGGGGCTTGTTGGTGGCGATCATCAGGGGCAGACGGTGGAAATGCAACAGGGTCTCGAGAACGCCCGGATAGAGTACGGTGGTGTCGAGGCAATGATTGGCATAGTGCTCGCGAAAGACGGCCAACCCCTCCTCCACGCGTTCGGGCGTGGGCGCCAGTCCGTCAAGGGTCAGGGTGCGCTCCATGAGCGTGACGACACCGTCGCCCACATAGGATATGGCGACATCTTCCTCGAGCCGCGGCAGGTCGAAGTGCCCGCGCGCGAAGTTGGCCGACGCGGCGATATCCCGTCCGGAATCGATGAGCGTCCCGTCCAGATCGAAGATCAGGGCCGACACCCGGCGACCGTGGTATTTCTTGCGTCCCATCGTCTCTCCTCGTTTCGGGGCCGATGGATCATACGTCTCCGTGCGGCCCGCATGCAAGAGCGGGGGGCGGTTAGCGGTTGTCTCACCGAAGCGGGGTCGCCTATACTGGGCCGCAGCCGCAAACAGGAGCGGCGCGCCTGGAAGGAGCCCATGAGTCCCGTCATTGCAGGTTTCATCGCCTATTTCGCCATCACCATCGTGGTCGGCGTCCTGGCCCTGCGCCTGAATCGCTCCCTGGATTCGTACCTTTTGGCCGACCGCAAGCTCGGGGCCTGGGTCGCCGCGTTCTCCGAACGGGCCAGCGGCGAATCGGCCTGGCTGCTGATCGGCCTGCCGGGGCTCGCGTTCGTATCGGGTATGTCCGCCCTGTGGGTGGCGGTGGGCTGCGTGAGCGGAATCGCGTTTTCCTGGTTCGCCGTCGCGGGCCGGCTGCGCCACGAGACCGAGCGTCTGGGCGCCCTGACCCTCGCCGACTATTTCGAAGCGCGGCACGGCGACGCCACGCGCACCGTCCGTCTCGTCGCCACCTCGATCATCCTGTTCTTCTTCACCTTCTACGTGGCGGCCCAGTTCCTGGCCGCGGGCAAGGTACTCAACTTCTATCTGGGCGTCACGCCCCTGCAGGGCATGCTGATCGGCGCGGTGCTGGTGCTCTTCTACACCATGGCCGGCGGACTCTACGCCGTGGCCTGGACCGACCTGGTCCAGGGCGTGATCATGCTCTTCACCCTGGCGATCCTGCCGCTGGCGGTGCTCGGCGAGTTGGGCGGAATCTCCGGCCTGACCGAAAAGCTGGGGGCGGCCGGCGGCGACTTCTTGCGCCTGGCGCCGGGTGACACGGGCTGGCTGGCGATCTCGGGCGTCCTGGGCAGCCTGGGAATCGGTCTGGGCTACATGGGACAGCCCCACTTGGTCCTGCGCTTCATGGCCACCAAGAGCGACGGTGAGATCCGCAAAGGGCGCTTCATCGCCGTGGCCTGGGCCCTGATCGCCTTCGTGGGCGCCGTGATGATCGGTCTGACGGGTCTGGCCCACTTCGGCCCCGAGGCCCTGGGCGAGGGGCGGCTGATCGCCGACCAGGAACAGCTCATGCCCATGATGGCCCGCTCGTTCATGCCCGAATGGCTGGCGGTCATCATGATCTGCGGCGCCATCGCGGCCATGATGTCCACGGCCGACTCGCAGTTGCTCGCTTCAGCCAGCGCCGTGAGCGAAGACATCTACCGTCGCCTGATCAGTCCCGACGCCGACCAGAAGCGCCTGTTGCTGATCAGTCGCCTGGCCACCCTCGCGGTGGGTTGCGTGGCTTTTATCCTGGCCTGGCGCGCCAATGACCTGGTCTACAAGCTGGTCCTCTACGCCTGGGCGGGACTGGGCGCAGCCTTCGGTCCGCCCCTGCTGTTGTCCCTATGGTGGGGACGCACGAGCCGGGCGGGCGTGCTGGCGGGTTTGCTGACCGGAACGGTTGTCGTACTGGTCTGGTACAACGTGCCGGCCCTCAAATCGCAACTGTATGAAATGGTGCCCGGTTTCATGATGTCCCTCGCAGCAACGATCATCTTCAGTCTGCTGCGGCCCGACAACCCAACGAAGGGAGCCGCGTAGAATGAATGACGATGAACGCCCCGGACCGAACAATCCCGACGATTTCGAGCCGCTGGAATTTTTGAACAAGGAGCCTGATGACATGGCCGACCAGCCCCCCCGCGACGAATTCGAGGAAGAGGAATACGAGGACGAAACGCCCCAGGAGGATGAGGTCCAGGAAGAACTGCCCTACGACGACGCTCCACCTCCGGCCCGCCGACGCGGACTCGCCGGCGGCGGCGGCACCAACCGCATCATGATCGGGACGGGTGTCGTGGTCGTGGCCGCCGCCCTCTTCGTTTTCTGGCCGCGCAACGGCGGCGACATGCCCGAACCGGTGGGTGAACAGTACTCGGTAGTGGCCGCCGACAGCAACGCCGTCGTAACGCCCCAACCCGCGAGGCCCCGCAGCAGCGACGTAAACCTGTCGCAGGAAGCGCCGGCCGTGGTGCCGGAGACGGAGGGCACGGATGTCAGCAGTCGCGAAACAACGCCCCCACCGGAAACGAGCCGTCCCGTGGAACGCGCCGCGGTTTCGAACGGCGAGCCTGGCGCCGACGGCAAGTGGGCCATTCAGCTGGGCTCGTTCGGCACGCGCGCGAACGCCCAAGGCCTGGCGAACAACCTACGCGACAAGGGATTCCGGGTAGAGACCCCCACCCTGCAGTCGACCACGGGCGGATCGTCCACCAAGGTGTGGATCGCCTATTTCGAGACCCACGCCGAGGCCAAGGCCTGGGCCACGGCCCACCAGGACGACATCGGCAAGAGTACCTACATTACCCACCGCTGAGACGGAGAGCTGATATGCGCAACGTGACGATCACCGGTACAGGTTTCAACGTGCCGGACCGCGTCGTAACCAACGAAGACCTGGCCGGGATGATGGACACGTCCGACGAATGGATCCGCGAGCGAAGCGGCATTCGGGAGCGGCACTGGATCACACCGGGAGAAACCGGCCGGGATCTGGCAGCCGGCGCGGCACGCATGGCGCTCGACGACGCGGGCGTAGAACCGGACCAGGTGGACATGATCATCTGCGCGACGGTCAGCTCCGACATCGCCTTTCCGGGCAACGGCGTGTTGCTGCAGCAGGATCTGGGCATGAACACGATCTCCGCCCTGGACGTACGCAACCAGTGCACGGGCTTCGTCTACGGCGTGGCCACGGCATCGGCCTTCATCAAATCGGGCCAGGCCAACACGGTGCTCATAGTCGGGGTCGAAATCCAATCGACAGCCCTGGACCTGAGCGACGAGGGCCGCGACATGGCAGTGCTCTTCGGCGACGGCGCCGGCGCCGCGGTCTTGCAGGCCACCGACAGCGACAGCGACGTGCTCAACTCGACCCTGCACAGCCAGGGTCAGTTCGCCGATGTCCTGTGGTGCGAGATGCCGTCCTGCAACATCCCCGGCCGCATCGACGCCGAGGTCATGGCCGAAAAGCGCCACCATCCCCACATGAACGGCAAGATGGTGTTCAAGCACGCCATTCGGCGCTTTTGCGAAGCCATCAACACGGTGCTGACCACCGGCGGCTTCACCAAGGACGACCTGAGGCTGGTGATCCCCCACCAAGCCAACCTGCGCATCACCGAGGCGGTGGCCAAGCGCTTTGAGCTGGCGCCCGAGCAGATGTTCTCGAATATCCACAAGTACGGGAATACGACGGCGGCCTCGATCCCGATCGCGTTGGCGGAAGCCGTGCGCGAAGGGCGGCTGGAGCGCGGTGATCTGCTGGTGCTGGTGGCGTTCGGGTCGGGGTTCACGTGGGGAGCGAACCTGGTTCGGTGGTAGCCGGCAGGACGATCTCCCTAACGATCTTGACACGTGTAAATGTGGATCTGGCAGGGTCGGCTAGTCCGACTCCCCAATCCGCTTCGTCTTGAAACTCAAACACATCAGCCCCACGGCCAACCGCTCGTTCCGCACGATCACGTCCTCACGCACGCGGATCTCCGTCGGCGCGAAATTCCAGAGACCGGCGACCCCCGCCTCGACCATGTCCTCGGCCACACTCTGGACCACCTGGACCGGCACGGTCAGCACACCCAGCTTGATGTCGTTCTCGCGAATGAAGTCGGCCATTTCGGCCATGGGCCTGATGATGACGCCGCGCATTTCCTGACCGATCAGCGAGGGGTCCACATCGAACACGCCCATCAGCGGAAAGCCCTGATCCTCAAAATTCTGGTAGTTGGCCAGAGCCTGTCCGAGATGTCCGGCGCCGGCGATGACGATGGGCACCGGTTCGCTGATGCCGATGATCTCGCGCAGGGCGGGCACCAGCTTGTCCACCTGGTAGGGCCGGCCGGGCTTGCTGAAGCCGCCGAAGTAGTGAAAGTCGTGACGCAACTGGCTGGCCTTGATATCCAGGGAGGTAGCGAGCTGTCGCGACGACACCTCCTGCACACCGGCCTGGCGCAGCAGGATCAGCTTGTCCAGGTAGAGAGGCAGACGCTTGATGGTGGCGTCGGGCACACGGAAACGCTTGCCCTTGTTGTTGATGATCGTCATGACGTGGTCTCACCCTGCCGTGATAGGGGTCACGAGGTTGCCGAATTCCGGCCAATGCTGTTAGTGATTTTACAGATACATCGTATTAATCAACAACCCCACCTGTCAAGGACCGACAGGTTCCCGGCACAAAATGCCGTTGGACGGCTGTCCGGCGCCGCCTATATTTGCGGGGGCTCACGATGACACCCCGCGCGGGAAACGCTTGCGCGGTGTTGTGTCCGTCACACACGTACCCGACAGGATCGACATGAGCGACGTCACGGTTTTCGACCCCCTTCAGAGCAGCCCGCTGCCCGTCTACGGCAGTTGGAGCGCCGCGGACTATGAGGCCTTGGGCTTCAAGTGCGGACTCGAGGTCCATCAGCAGCTGCTGACCGACCGCAAGCTCTTTTGCCGCTGTCCCGCCGGCTGCTACACGAAACTGCACGATGTGGAAATCCATCGCCATATGCGCCCCACCCTGTCGGAAATGGGCGACTACGACGGCACCGCGCTCATGGAGTTCAAGACGCGCAAACAGATCACCTATCTGCTGAACAACGAGTCGGTCTGCACCTACGAGATGGACGACGCGCCGCCCTTCGAGATGGACCCCAAGGCCCTCGACTATTCCATCGCCATCTCCCTGATGCTGGGCCTGCAGGTCGTCGACGAGATCCATATCGCGCGCAAGCAGTACCTGGACGGGAGTATCCCGACCGGATTTCAGCGCACGGCGATCATCGGCGTCACCGGCGAGGTCCCCTACCGGGACGGCCAGATCGGCATCCGGCAGCTGTCCATCGAGGAGGACTCCTGTCGCGAAGTGGCCGACCAGGGCCACGACCGCATCTACCGCACCGACCGGCTGGGCATGCCGCTCATCGAGACCGTCACCGAACCCGACATGAAGACCCCCGAGGATTCGGCCGCCGTCTGCGAGCTGCTGCGTCGTCTCGCGCGGACTTCGGGCCTGGTGCGCACGGGATCGGGCGCCGGACGCGAGGACGTGAACGTGAGCATCACCGGCGGCACGCGCATCGAGATCAAGGGCGTCTCGAGCATCAAGCAGATTCCCGTGCTGGTTCACAACGAGGCCTTGCGCCAGCGCAGCCTGCTGGCCATCAAGCGTGTGCTCGGCGAGCGCGGCGTGACGGTCGAGTCGATCGAGGATCGCTGGCTGGACGTAACCGATGCCGTTCAGGGAACCGACTGGCCGACGCTGCGCGAAGCCTTGGGCGAAGACGCCCGCGTCATGGCTATCCCCCTCCGTGGATTCGAAGGCCTGATCAACACGCCGACCCAACCCCACACCTTCTTCATGAAGGAATTCTCGGACCGTGTCCGCGTGGTGGCCTGCCTCGACGGCAAGCCCAACCTGATCTGCTCCACCAGCGAGACCGCGACCCTGTCCGGCGCCGAATGGACCCGCATCGAGAAAAAAGTCGGCATGAACCACGGCACGCCGATCATGGTGGTCTGGGGATCCCCGGATGACGTGGAAACGGCCGCCAAGGAAATCCTGATCCGCGCCCGCGACGCCGTCGAGGGTGTCCCCGAGGAGACGCGCCAATCGCTGCCCGACGGGACCAACGGCTTCGAACGTATCCTGCCCGGCGCGAGCCGCATGTATCCGGACACCGACCTGCCACCGGTCGTGTTGACGCGCGATCGCGTAGCGACCTTGGGCGCCGACTTGCCCGACACACCGTGGACACGCCTTGCGCAACTATGCGACAGCGGTGTCTGCGAAGACCTCTCCGAGCGGATGGCCAGACACCCGGCCTACGACCTATTCATCCACCTCTTGCCTCAACTGGCCGGCGGCCCCGTTACTCCCACCGGACTCGCCTCGATGCTGCTGGACCGTGATACGCCGCGACCGGCCAGTCTCAAGGCCGCCGGTGAGTGGTGGGAAGCCGCGGTGCAGCGGATCAACAAAGGCGGGGCGGTGGTTGAAGGCGTCTGGTGCTGTGAAGACGAGCCGCCCGCGGCCCTGGACGAATCGATGGCCAAACGCGTCTGCGAGGAGGAGATCATGGCCCTTGCCGTCGATCTGCCCCCCCAGCGCGACAAGAAGGAACGAATGGTGATGGGTATCGTCATGGGACGCCTGCGTGGACAGATCGACGGTGCCAAGGTCGCCGCCTGGGTGAAGGAGGCGACGCTGTGAACGAAGACTACAAGGGCTATCGCGACCCCACACTCTCGGTCCTAAAAAAGTACGATGCGACCGTCTGGAGCGACGTGACCATCCGCACCACCAAGGGTGAGTTCTCGGGCCTGATCCTGCCCCGCAGCGAGACCGCGGACGCAGAGCACATCGTCCTGAAGATGATCACCGGCTATAACGTGGGTCTGCACTACGGGTCGGTGGAAGACATCTCCATCCACGGCCGCAAGGTCGCCAACTACAAGATCCCCGAGAAGGACTTCCCTTACGAAGAGGGCAAGCCCCGGGTGAAGCTCTTCGGCACCGGCGGCACCATTGCGTCGCGACTGGACTACCGCACCGGCGCCGTCATCCCCGCCTTCTCCCCCGGCGAGCTCTACGGATCGGTGCCCGAGCTGGCCGACATCTGCAACCTGGAAACCGAGAAACTCTACGGCGTCTTCAGCGAGAACATGGCCCGCGACCAGTGGATCGGTCTGGCCACGGCCATCGGCGAGGAGATCGAGAAGGGCGTGGACGGCATCGTGGTCGGCCACGGCACCGACACCATGCACCACACCGCCGCGGTCCTCTCGTTTATGGTCCAGGACTCGCCGGTACCCATCGTGATGGTGGGTTCGCAACGCTCGAGCGACCGCCCGTCGAGCGATGCGGCCATCAACCTGATCAACGCCACGACCACGGCCGCCACGAGCGACATCGCCGAGGTGATGGTCTGCATGTTCGGCCCCACCAGCGACCAGTACGGTCTGCTGCACCAGGGCACCCGCGTGCGCAAGATGCACTCGTCATACCGCTCGACCTTCCGCACCCTGAGCGACGTGCCGCTGGCACGTGTGGATGCCAGCGGCGTCATGCCCATCAAGACCGACTACCGCCGGCGTCGCGACGACAAGTCCGTGAAGATCACCCCGGTCTTCGAGGAAAAGGTCTCGCTGGTCTACTACTATCCCGGCATGCAGCCCGACATCATCGACTCGCTCATCGCCAACGGCTATCGCGGCATCGTGATCGCCGGCACGGGGCTGGGCCACGTGAACGCGCCGCTGTACGACGCGCTCGCCCGCGCCCAGAAGTCCGGCGTGGCCATCTACATGACCGTCCAGACCCTGTGGGGTTACGTGCAGATGTTCGTGTACGAGACCGGACGCGAGATCATGGAACGGGGCGTGGTGCCCGCGGCCAACATGCTGCCCGAGGTGGCGTATATGAAGCTGGGTTGGGCGTTGGGGCAGACGGAGGAACTCGACGAAGTGAAGCGGATCATGTTGACGCCCATCGCCAACGAGATTACCGAGCGGGAGCCTCAGAACGGGTATCTGGTTTATCAGGGGGGGCTGCCGGAGGTGGAGCAATTCACTTCTCAGCATTGGAAGTAGGGTCTGGCCGGGCGGGTGCGCCGGTAGGCGAAGCCCTCACGGCAACCGCCGCGCACGACGGTAGCCGTGACCACCTACGACGAATCGGAATGGCGGGAGATTTTGCCGACAATGAACGAGAAAGCCAACCTGTCGTCGCGGGAGGCGTCGGATCTGCTGGACTATCTCCTGACAGTCTCGAAATCACTGGAATAGCGATCCCACGGCGCCAGCAACATGGCTACAACCCGATCACGCCCTGCACTCGCTGAACGGAATCGGACTTGCCGAGCGTTAACCGCACAATACAGGCTTGGCATTGAAACCGGGCGGTTCCTCACCGCACGACCGAGAACTTTATGACGCTCGTTTCGCCGCCGCCCGCGAGACGCGCCCAGTAGACGCCCGACGGCACGGTGCGGCCGTCGTCGTCGCGTCCGCTCCACAGAACTTCCTTCTCGTCGACGGCGCCCAGGGTCGGCCCCAGGTCCCGCGCAAAGAGTCGGTGGCCGCGAATGTCGTAGACTTCGAGCGAAAGATCGACGTCGTCCTCCAGCAGATAGACGATACCCAGCACACCGTCGAAGGACGGATTGGGCGTGGTGCGCAGGATTCGCAGGGGCGCACTCTGCAACTCGGCGAGACGCCAGGCCACCCAGTGCAGGGGATCGAGTTCCACGTCCAGGACGGGTGAGGCGAACGTGTAGTTGGTGATCACCGATGCGCCGACCAGGTGGATCGAGTGCCAGTGCTCGCCGTCGGTGGTCGTCACCTTCAGCGGGTAGATGTTGTCGAAGACGACGCCGCTGCGATCGATCAGCCTCACGTCCAGTTCGGTACCCGCGCCCACACCGCCGTCGACCGAGAAATCCATTTCCAGGTGCGGCACCGTGGCCTCGTGTAGCCAGGGGTCGAAAAAACCGGACAGGTCCTCCCCCGCGAGATCGCTGGCCAGAGTAATGAAGTCGTCTGTTTCGACCGATTGGTAGGGACGACCGCCGCTGGTGGCCCAGTCGTCGAGCAGGGTGAAGAAGGCCACGTCGCCCATGCGGCCGCGCAGCATGTGCAGCACCCAGGCGCCCTTGTCGTAGACCACGCGGTCGAGGATGGGGAAGGGATCGTAGACGGTGGTCTGGCCGATCCAGTCGTTGCCCCAGCGCATATCGTTCATGGCCCAGAAGTAGCCGCCGTTGTCGATGGTGCCTTCCATACCGTACAAGTGCTCCCGCCACAGGGCCTCGCTGTAGGTGGCGAACCCCTCGTTGAGCCAGATGTCGGACCAGGTCGCGGGAGACAGCGAATCGCCGAACCACTGGTGGGCCAGTTCGTGGACGACGATCCAGTCCTTGGAGTTGTTGTCCCGCATCAGGCCGCTGCCGTAGCTGGTAACCGTCTGATGCTCCATGGCGCCGGTCTTGGTGTTCATGTATTCGGCGTGGCCGTATTTCTCGTCGGCGAAGGGATAGGGTCCGACCACGCTTTCCATGAACGCCATCATGTCGCACACGTTCGCGTAGGCGATCTCCGCGTCATCCCGGTGCGGCGGGAAGACCCAGTGGTCGATGGCCACCGCGCTCGACGGCGTGATGCAGGTTTCGCCAAAGTGGGCGTAGTCGCTGACCGCGATCGAGACCAGGTACGGCGCGATGGGATGCGATTCGACCCAGACGACGGTGTGGGTGCCGTCCCCGTTGTCGATATCCTCGTCGAGGGATCCGTTGGACACGGCGGTGAACCCGTCGGGCACGGTGATCGAGATGGTCGCGGGCGCCTTGTCGTAGGGACGGTCCTTGCAGGGCCACCAGGTGCGCGAATATTCGGGCTCGCAGAAGGTGGCGATGGTCGATGTCTCGTAGTCGATGAGCGTGTCCCGGAAGGTGAAGTGCCCCAGGCCGTACGAGTTGTTCACCTGGAGTTCGCCCCGGTACGCCACGGTCACGGTCTGCTCGGCCCCGATCTTCGCCAGGGGCAGGGTGACCAGAAGCGAATCGCCGCCCTGCGAAAATTCGAGGTCGCCGGTGTCGCCGCTGACCGACAGGACATCCAGATCGACAACGTCCAGCACGAACGCGGTCAGATCCTGGATGGTCGACGCGAAGCGCACACTGACCTCGCCCGTGAATTCGGTATCCGCGGGATCCAGGTTTATGGACAAATCGTACTGTTGCACATCATAGTCGGCCGTGCGGACGGAGACCGTACTGGCCGCCTTGTCGATCATCAGCGCTCGCTTGGCGGCGGCCAGGCAGCCGTGTTCGGGGTCGGTGTTCCGCGTGGCGGGATTCGCCATGATCGGAGCCGCGAAAGTGGTGAGGATAAGGGTCGAAATAACGGCGAGTCTCGATACGTGATTACCGGACATACGGTCGCGCCTCCCTGAGTTTGGGCCCTGTGGGCGAAAGATCAGGATACCCCAGGGAACGAATGTGAACAAGCGGCGCATTACTCCTCGTGGGTGTGCGTGGTGATGGTCGCGCCGGCGGGTACCGATCGGGTCACCCAGCAACCGCCACCGACGACGGCGCCTTGCCCGATGACCGTGTCGCCGCCCAGAATGGTGGCGTTGGCGTAGATGGTCGCGTCGTTCTCGATGGTCGGATGGCGCTTGCCGCCCTTGATCAGCGATCCGTCCGCTGCCTTGCGGAAACTCAGCGCGCCCAGGGTCACGCCCTGGTAGATCTTCACGCGCGCGCCGATCTCGGTGGTTTCGCCGATCACCACGCCGGTGGCGTGATCGATGAAGAGGCCCGGACCGATGTCCGCGCCCGGATGGATGTCGGTGCCCGTACGGCCGTGGGCCCACTCGTTCATGATGCGCGGCACGAACGGCACGCCCAGACGATACAGCGGGTGGGCCAGACGGTGGACCGCCACAGCCAGCAGCCCCGGATAACAAAGAATGACCTCGTCGCGACTGGTGGCGGCGGGATCGCCCTCGAAGGCCGCCTGCACATCGATCTTGACGAGGTCGCGCAGCTCGGGCAACTCGTCCAGGTAGGCGATGGTCACTCGTTCGGCGACTTCGCGCGGGGTCTCGTCGCCGACCGGCACGGGTAACGGACACGGAGTATGCACCGACTCGCGGGCGCAGAAGGCCAGCGTGTTTTCGATGATGGTGGACAGGTCCACGAAGATCGCGTCCAGGTTGGCGGCCACGACCGTCTCCATGCAGGCCTTGGCGTCGATCCGGACGCCGTAATAGCCGGGAAAGATGGTCGTCAGCAACCGCGCCAGAATCTTGTCGACGCGGGAGTAGGACGGCAGTTCCGTTTCGCCGATGCGGTTGATGCCGCCGGCCCCCTCGTAAGTGCCCATAATCCGTCGCGCCAGGTCCTGCACCCGATCCGAGCAATCCTTCGCCATGGTCATACCTCCGCTTGACGCCTCAATAGGCCAGACCCTTGTACAAGTCCGTCGACAGATAACGCTCGCCGAAGCTGGGAATGATCACCACGATCCGCTGTCCCTCGTTCTCGGGACGGCGAGCGTAGGCCAACGCGGCGAAGAGGGCCGCACCCGAGGAGATGCCCACGAAGAGGCCTTCGTCACGGGCGGCGCGGCGCGCCATGGTCATGGCTTCGTCGTTGGTGACCTGGATGATCTCATCGATCAGGCCCGTGTCCAGCACCCCGGGTACGAAGCCGGCGCCGACACCCTGGATCTTGTGGGGGCCCGGTGAGCCTCCCGAAAGAACGGGCGAGTCGGCGGGCTCCACGGCGATGGCCTTGAAGCCGTCGCGTCGTTCCTTGAATACCGACGCCACGCCGGTCAGGGTGCCCCCCGTGCCCACGCCCGCCACCAGGGCGTCCACTTCGCCGCCGGTGTCACGCCAGATTTCCTCGGCCGTGGTGAGCCGGTGGATCGCGGGGTTGGCCGGGTTCTCGAACTGCTGGGGCATGAACGAGCCTGACCGCTCAGCGACCAGTTCCGTCGCCCTGGTCACCGCGCCGGGCATACCCTTGGCCGCCGGTGTCAGCACGAGTTCGGCGCCGAGAGCGCGCAGGATAACGCGTCGCTCCATGGACATGCTGTCGGGCATGGTCAGGGTTAATTTATAGCCCTTGGCCGCACAGACGAAAGCCAGCCCTACACCGGTATTGCCCGATGTCGCTTCGATGACCTCGGTGCCGGGCTCCAGACGACCATCCGCCTCGGCGGCCTCGACCATGGCCAGGGCGATGCGATCCTTGACGCTGGCCATGGGATTGGCGTATTCGAGCTTGGCGACCACGTCGGCGCCGGTGTCGTTGAGCCGGGGCAGACGGACCAGCGGTGTGCCGCCCACGAGGTCCAGGACACTGTCTTTGATATTCTGGGTCATCCGCTTCCTCCACAGGTAAATCCTCGTTGCCGGATAGAACCCTCAAGGTACCTATCAACGCAGAAGGCGGCCACCGCCAACCCCCAATTTCCTATTTGACAGAACACTAGGTGATCATCCGGTTCAAGAACCTACACCCAGGTCCTGCTGCATCTGGGCGATCTTGCGCTTGCCACCGAGAAGGATCAGCCTTTCGCCAACCACCAGCTCCTGCTCGGGCCCGGGGTTGAAGACCATCTTGCTCTCGCTGTCGAGCAGCCCGATCACGATGAGACCGTAATCGCGACGCAGGGGCGTTTCGCGCAGGAGCTTTCCCGCCAAGGCGCAGCCCTCCGCGATCTTCAGCTCCTCCATGCACAACTCGATGTCGCTGGGATGGGACAGGATCTCCAGGTAGTCGAAGACGGTGGGGCGCAACAGGGCCATGGCCAGTCGGCTGCCGCCGATGTGGTACGGGGAAACCACACGATTGGCGCCGGCGTGCTTGAGCTTGCGGATGGCTTTGTCCTCGGCAGCGCGGGCCAGGATATAGAGATCGGGATTGTCGTTGAGCGTGAGTTCGCGGGCGGTCAGGGTGATGTAGAGGTTGGCCACGTCGCTGGACACCGAGGCCACCAGTCCCTTGGCGCGTTTGATGCCGGCCTGCTTGAGCACCTCGTCCTCGGTGGCGTCGCCCAGAACCGCCAACCGGCCTTCTTGGCGCAGTTCCTCCACCGCGTCGGGATCGTCGGTCACAATCACGTGGGGCTCGTTCTTGTCGATCAGCTCCTCGGAAACGATGCGCCCCATGCGGCCAAAACCACAGACGATGTAGTGGTCGCTCATCTTGTCGAGTTCCTTGCGTCTCATTCTTCCTCCGAGGAAACGTTGCAGATGGCCTTCCACGACAATGCCCCCGATGGCGACCGAAGTATAGCCGATCAGGGCCATGCCGCACAGGATCACCAGGGTGACCACGATTTGCCCGGAGTGCGACAACGGCTCCACCTCGCCGAAGCCGACCGTGCTCATGGTGATCACGATCATGTAGAACGCGTTCCAGAGCGTGAAATGCTCGATACGGATGAGGGCGATCGTGCCTATGGACACAACGGTCGCCACGGAAAGAAGGGCGTAGCCCAACCGCCGGTAGCGACCCGAGGATTCGCCCGCCATCGTTCTCACCATCTCTCCCCCGCATGGCGGGACTTGCCCCGCCCTCGGAATTATGTGACATTATGGTCGGCCGGATCAGACGGTCGGGAACTCCGTATGGTCCCGGCTGTTTTCATGTGCTTCAACTCATAGACCATAGATCAGTCAAGGATGGATGTCGATGATGTTTGCCCCGAACCGTTTCCTGCGGAACGTCGCCTATGCGGCTCTGACGCTCCTCGCCATCGCCTCGCTCCAGACCGCTCCGGCCATGGCCCTGGGCCAGCCGGTCATCTCCATCACGCCCTCGGGTCTCGACTTCGGCCTGATGCAGCAATACCAGGTCGAGAAGGCGACGATCGTCATCAAGAACGAGGGCGATGCCGACCTGATTCTCGGCGAGGTCGAGATCACCTGTGGCTGCACCGCCGCGGAGCCGGTCGAAGGCGTCCTCAAGCCCGGGCAGAGTACGGAGCTGGCCATCACGTTCCACAGCCAGAGTTTCCGGGGTGACACGGTCAAGTACATCAAGATCCACTCCAACGACCCTTTCAACTCGGTGCTTGAGATGCCCATCCATTCCTACGTGCACGCGGCGCTCATCATTGAGCCCTCCAAGGAAGCGATCTCGTTCGGTTCGTTCCGCGCGGGCTCGACAAAAGAGCGAAAGCTCACCTTCTCCACAGAGGATGTTCCGGAGCTGGTGGTCACGCCCACCCGATACAGCAAAGACCTGCTCGACGTGCAGGTCCTTGACGCCGATACGGAAAATCCCCAGGAGAAGGTCGTCGTCTTCGCCATACGTCCCGACGCCCGCATCGGCTCCTTCCGCGAGGCCGTCAACTTCGAGACCAACCTGGAGAATCGTCCAAAGGCCCACATAGAGGTCACAGGCAGAATCCTCGCGCCGATCACCCTGTACCCCGACAAGATCAACCTGCGCTACATCACGCGAAACCAGTCCGTGTCCAAGACCATTACGGTCAGTTACGAAAAGGGCGCGAACGTCGATGTGACACGTGCGGAGATCGATCTGCCCGGCTTCTCCGTGAAGGAGATCAAACGTATTCCGGAGCGGAGCGTGGTCGAGATCACCATCGAAGGCTTCCCCATTTCCGTAAGCGACGCGCGCGCCGTGGCAGCCAATGGGCGCATGAAGGGAACCCTGCGGGTGTACACCAACCTCGAAGCCTATCCCGAGCTCACAGCCTCGGTGATGTACCTGCTCAAGATATAGGACGCCATGAGTCTCACCACCGGGCATATCAAGCCGTACCCCGCCAAGAGCGTGCTGCGCGAGACCGTGGCGCTCCTGCTGGTCGCGCTTCTGTTGGCGGGGCTGTCCTGGGCTTTGCGCCCCCCGCGTCTCCCCTTGCACGCCGACATGGCTCTCTACGAATTGGACCTCGACTTCCCCGTCGCGACTCCCACCGAAGCCGTCGCCATGTACGACAGAAACACGCACCTGTTGATCGACACGCGCACCGTCACCAGGGACGGCCTGCGCATTCCCGGCGCCTTCCGCATCCGACAGGACAGCTTCGAGGAGGATCTGCTGGAGATCTTCGATTTCATGGCGCCGGAAGATTCGCTGCTGCTCTTCGGCGACGGCAACCTCATCCTGATCTCGGCCATCGCGTCGCGGCTCGAAGAACGGGGTTATCGGAACATCACCATCATGACCGGCGGGCTCGACCAGTGGTCCGCCAGCGGCGGCATGACAGCGGAGGCGCGTCATGAGTGACACGACGGCCCCCCGCGGCCTGATCATGCCCGACTGGCTGGAGCTGCTGCTGCGCTTCCTGGTGGGCGGCACTTTCGTCTACGCCTCCCTCGACAAGATCACCGACCCGGCGGCCTTCGCCCAGGCCATCCACCACTACCGGATGGTCGGCGGTGCGCTGCTGCATCCGATGGCCCTTACCCTGCCCTGGCTGGAAATATCGGCCGGTCTGGCCATGATCATGGGACTCGCCCGCCGCGGTTCGGCGCTGCTGATCAGTCTGATGCTCCTGGTATTCATGGCGGCGATCGTCTCCGCCCTGGCCCGTGGTCTGGACATCAGCTGCGGCTGCTTCAACACCGAGGGTGGACACGTCGTGGGGTTGTCCCTGCTCTTTCGTGATGTGGCCATGCTGGCGGGATCCCTGGCTCTGTTGATCAACCGGGGCGTGCGTAGGACATTCTGACCGACACCTGATTTTCGCAATCATTATTCAATCTGTTAAAAACCTATTTGACATCAAGCCCCGACGACACAATCTTGCCGGAAATGAACCCTCCGGGTCCCTTTCGGAATAAGGAGTCTCCCATGCCCGCATTAGTGAACGCCGAAGAATGCACCGGATGCGAATCCTGCGTCGAAGCTTGCCCGACCGAGGCCATCACCATGACCGATGACGACGTCGCGCTGGTGGATCCCGATATGTGCACCGACTGCGAGGCTTGCGTGGAGGAGTGCCCCACCGAAGCCATCTCGATGGTCGAGTGACGGATACTCATCCGCTCAATCGGGATAGGGGAGCCGAGCGTAAGCTCGGCTTCCCCTCCCACACCACCCG
>CAYYYS010000050.1:0-18709 GCA_964476155.1 uncultured Fibrobacteraceae bacterium | reverse complement strand
CGCAACGACCAGGGCAGGGAAATGGCAAGCGGTGTATATCTCGCGAAATTGACGGCCGGGCGCTACAGCCAGACGCACCGGCTCGTTTTGGTGCGGTAGATATGGTAGACTTGGGGGGAGGGCGACCTTCCCCCAAGTGTTTTTCAAATAAAGGCTGCCAATGAAAGCGCAACTTAGACTTGCTGTAGTCCTGACAATGCTGTTCTTCCTGGCCTATGGCCATGCAACGGGACGAACTTGGCGTGTTGAGAAGGATGGTAGCGGAGACTTCACGACCATCCAGCCGGCTCTGGATGCGACGGCTCCTGGGGATACCGTGCTTATCGGCCCCGGGAGGTTCATTGAAACACATGAAGTCACAACGCCCGGCTGGACTGAGGACATCTATGCCGCAGTATGGAGTGATTCTATATCGATCTTCGGATCAGGAGTTGGTGTAACATATATTGGTCCCGAGGTGCGCAATAAACAGCTCGCACCACGCCCCAAGGGGATTCTCGGAGCTTACGATATTGACGGCTGTAGGATTGAGGATCTAACCATAGAGAACATAAGGGACGGCATGTATTGGGATGGGGGTATTGAGATTGATAGCTGCTCCATCAATGGATGTGTGGAGGCTGTGTTGTTGGACCCCGGTGGTATGACGGTATCCGTTAATAATGTGCTATTCCAAGACAATACAGACCATGGAATATTTGCTTGGGGGCCATGCCCAGAACTCCTTGTTTCTGATTGTACATTCAACAGGAATGGTGGAGGGGTTAGTGTAATTGGTGTTGATTCCATGCTCGTTGACAATTGTACATTCGAAGACCATGTCGTGTCTGTTAAATTCGACGCAACACAAGGTGAGATCCGTAATTGTCGTTTTGTTGGAGGAGTGAATGTAGATGTAGCTTCATATGGATCTCATCTATTATTGAACAACTGTCGTCTTTCATCACCGTATAGGGCCATAGTGGCTGGCACTTGGGGCTATTTACGTGGTAGCGGCAATGTAATTCCACCTGGAGAGGGTGAGAGGATTCTGATCTCCAACACTTTGTTCTATTTTAACGACAATCACATACTACGATCTGAAGCTCCTTATATCAAGCTTGTTGCTTTCGTGAGCCCACCGGCTGATACGCTTGATTTCACTGGTAATTACTGGGGCACAACTGAGGTTGATACCATTGCTGAATGGATTTGGGACGGTCGTGACGATCCAGACATCTACGGGATCGTGGAATTTGAGCCCTTCTCGCCAGTCCCTGTGTCTACTGAGAAGAAGAGCATGGGCGACATCAAGCGTATGTTCAGGTAATGGCAGGCAGGTGGCATTGTAAATGCCGCTCTCGATTCTCTCTAAGTTGGAATTCCGCTGTGCGTCCCACCCGCCGAGCCAACACCTTCGAGGCGTACAGAGAGCGCGATGATCTCGAGCCCGGCCGCACAGCGCAAACGAGAAGGGGATCCTGGCCCGGGATCCCCTTCTCGTTTGCGCCCCACAAGGAGCACTGTTCCTCGGTTACTGTATCACCTTCGTGGGCGCGACCTCACCCGTCGTACCGTCAGCACCGTTGCCGGCCGGGCACAGGCCGCCCGGTCCGCCGACGCCGAGTTCGAAGGTCAGACCCTCCTGAAGGAGCGTGCTGTTCCTGATGATGATGCCGATGGCCGGTCCCCCTCCACCGCCAGCACCGAAGCCGCCGGGGCCTCCGTCACCGCCGTCGCCGCCAGGACCACCGGCTCCGGCTACAGTGCCCACCAAGCCGCCGTCGCCGCTATCGCCCCCATCGCCGCCGGGGCCGCCGGAACCGCCGATGCCGCCCGAGCCGCCATTACCCGTAGCAATGCTGCAATACCACATTTCGGTAGCGGTGACGTTGCTGAGAACGACGCCGATGGACCCGCCGCCGCCGTTGCCGCCCAAGCCGCCCAGGCCTATGCGTCCTCCAGCGCCACCACCGCCACCTCCGCCGCCGGTCTCGACTCCATATCCTCCCCCGCTGCCGCCGCCGCCGCCGCAGCCAAAGTCTCCGTCGTCGCCGTCCTGCCCTGCCGCCGGGTGGTATAGGCCGCCGACATCGACGTAACCGAACCCGCTACCGCCGGTTGTAGCGGGATCGCCTTCGGCACCGTCGCCGCCCGGACTTCCCGGATGGCCCGAGTAGCCCATGAGGCCACCGGCTCCCGGTGAGCCTCCCTCCGGTCCCTGGCCAACCAGCCCCGTGTATCCGTTCAGGGCGCCGCCGGTGGCGCCGTCTCCGCCCGAGTGCAATCCGGTTCCCTGGCCACCCGTGCCTCCGTTCACGACACCGATCGTCGCGGGATCGCCGTTCTGTCCGTCCGGAGCATCTTCAAGTTGTGCCGGTTGATCCTGGACGGGCCCATCCCAGCCGTCCGAAGCCGTCAGGGCCAGATGCGACATCGTCACGTTGTCCGAGTCGACCAGAAGGACAACGACCGAATTGGGTTGCAGGGCGGTCGTGGCCGTCGTCGCGACCTGGAGGCCGTCCAGGGTCAGGAGGCTGACGCCATTTCCCTGGATGGCCGTTTGTCCCCCGATGACCCGTGTGACCGCCCGTCCCGATTCACGGATCCAGGTGTCGGCCGTGAAGCCACCATAGATGCTCACGGCGTCGCACAGGGTCAGCGTTCCTGTGTAGTCGCCGCCGGCTACATATACGTCCGCTCCTGCGCCACCGCCGCACGCCGTGTCGATGGCGTACTGGAGAGTGGCGAACGGCGCGGCACGCGTACCGGCGTTGGAGTTGTTGCCCGTGGTGGTCACGAAGAAGGCGTGATCCTTGTCTTCCAGGACATGGACCGTGACGACATCGGGATCGCCGCCCCCGGCATCGCTCTGCACGATCAGTTCGAACTGGAGCGTGCTGACGGAATCGGGTGCGGTGAAGGTCGGCTCGGCCTCGTTGCCGAGGCTGCCCACGGATGGACCGTGCAACTGGGTCCAGATGTATGTCAGGTCTAATCCGTTGGGTTCGGTGCTGCCGGTTGCGTCGAGGGTGATGGTCTGACCTTTGTTGGCGTCCTGGTCCGATCCGGCCGAGGAAACCGGATCGCCCTGGGAAGTGATCACCGTGAACGAGGACTCGAACTGGCTTCCCAGCGCGACTCCGGATGTGTCGGTTACTGCGGTCCCGATGATGATCGTGTACTGCGCGCCCGGTGAGAGCGGCGCGCTTGGCGTGAAGGTGACCTGTGCGCCGTCGGTCGTCGCAATCCCTCCGGTACCGACGATCTGGAAGGACACCGCGGTGATCGAGGCCGGATCCACCGGACGGTTGAAGGTCGCGATGATGTTCGCGAACACCGGGATGGAGGTCGCCTGATCATCCGGACTGATGGCGATGACTTCGAGGGCCGGTGTCTGCTGTGGTCCAGTCGGGTCGTTGCCGCTCGTGCTACAACCGATGACGACGACTGACGCCGCCAGCGCAGCGACCAGCAATCCGGTCACGAGCAGACGCCTGCAAATGTGGACGTACGAACCGGGGACCGTATCATTCCTGCGACACAGTGACATGGCTTACCTTTCGTTGCAGATCAGACCCTCACGGGGCGATGTCGCCGGTGTGGAGACGAGATGCCCGACGGTGAACTGCTTTCGCGATGGATCCAGTACTGGATCTGCCGGGAACCACTTCTCGGCTACGAATCGTATCGTACGAATCGTGTGCAGATCCGGAGGCTATCAACATCCAAGAGGACATGCAAATCTAGTTTTTTTGTCTGTGCCTTCTCTTGGCAGGCACAGGCTGAGTATGCATGATCCTGAATACCCAGCTTGGCGTTTTACACGTGTAAAACGCTTATCCTTGGATATCATCTCGGTCGAGATAATTTAATATAAGAGTAAAATACACCGGAACAGCCGGGCGAGGTTTCTGTAAAAACGACTTCATTGCCGAAACCCTCAGTGAATTCCGTGTTTCCGAACGACAGAAGTGGAGAATGACGAATGATCCGCAAACCGGCCAGCGTCACGCTGATTCTCTTGATCACCGTCTTGCTCTTGTGTGACGACGTCGAAGCCTCGACGAACAGCTCCGAAAGTGGGACTGCAGGGGCAACCCGCGAAACCATCAAGCAACTCGAGCATGAATTAAACGACGCGATTCTGAGCCGGGATAAAGCGGCTCTGAATCGACTTCTCGCCGATGACTACACGGTCGGTGGGAACCGGATCCTCACGAAGACGGAACACATCGATATGATCGTATCCGTCATCCCGCCGAAATCGCAGACGATCGATTCGATGTCCGTGAGGCTCTACGAAGGTACTGCTGTCGTGACGGGGATCGCGTCTGCCGAATGGCTGAGTCCCGCAGGCGCCGAGTCGAAGACGTTCCGCTGGGTGAACGTCTGGGTCCACGGAAAGAGCGGATGGCAGGTCGTCTACAGTCAATCGACCACGATGGCCATCGATTCGTCCCAGTCGGATTGTTGAGGTTTGCCCTGTCCATGACTTGCCAGCCAGGTGAGAAGCGGGCCGGAGGTAGGGTCCGACCCGCTCTGGCGCGGATCAGTTGCCGGACATGTTTTTCAGGTGCTGGCGCTCGACCGTCATGCTGATCTTCATCAGACCCTTCTGGAGTTCGCCGGGTTTGGCATCGTCCAGGAAGCGCAAGCCGTATCGGGTGCGACCGTGGCTGATGCCGCGTACGCTCTGGATACTGGCGGAGCCCATGTAGGTCGCGTCGTCCCAGTCGATGGATACGTCGAGGCACTTGCCGATGGAATGCTCCGTGGTGGCGTTGACGGCGAAGCCGAGGGACGAGACGTCGAGCAGCGGGCAGTCCGCGTCGGCGTCCAGGACGGCGAGGATGCCGGTGCCGGAACAGGGTACGCGGTAGACCTCGCGCCCTTCGGCAGCGACGGGTTCACCGACCGGCATCAGCTCGATGCGCAGGCCGTTCTCGGCCTCCGACACGGACACGGCGCGGGCGGCCTGCTGCATGAACTTGCGCTTGGCTTCGTAGTAGACGACCAGGTCGTCGTCGGGTGTGATCTCAAGACCCGAAACGATGAAATCGCCAACGAAGTTCTCGGTGGCGGTCTGCACCACGCGGCCCGTCAGGAATTCGCGACGGTTGGTGATGCGTGGGTCCTGGAGTTGGACAGGTGTGTCGATTCTGAGCATCGGGCGACCTCCATGTCGGCCGGGGCGGTGTGGGTACGGGCGATTTGTTCTGTACGGTCCCATCCTCTCATCCTGGCCGCTTCCAGTCCATCGTCGAATGGCAGGTACACACTTGCGCAAGCCCCCCGTCAAGTGGCACCTTATAGGACACGCCGCCACCCCTGATATCCGAACCCAGCTCATTGGAGAGCAAAGAATGTGTTTCGCTCGTCTGTCCGTTGCCGCTTTACTAGCCGCCGTCTTGTCCGCCGCCACCGCCCAAGCCCAGGTCGACATCGACTTCGGCTTCCTGATCGGCGCCAACCAGAGCACCATCTCCGGCGACACGCCCCAGCTCTTTACCGGCCCCCAGTTCGAGTCGTTCGAGGAGATCGATGGTACCCTCGACAAGGGTCGGCTGGGCATGACCACGGGTATCTTCGCCATGACCCGCATGACGTCGGGACTCAACTTCCGCGCCTCGGCGCTCTTTGCCGAACTGGGCGGGAAGGGGGCGTTCGAGGGGATTGTCCGCCTGGACGATTTCGGCACCGCGGATATCTCCGGCGATGTGTCCATCAAGACGACATACCTCGAGCTGCCTGTCGTGGCCATCATCCCTCTGCCTCTCGCCGGGGGACAGTGGCGCGCCGTGGCCGGCTTGTCCTTCGCCTTCGCGTTGAAGTCCGAGCTGTGTCTCGATTCGCAGGTCGACGGGTATCTGTTCTCCGATACGGTCACCATCACCGATTCCGTCTTCACTCGTGACAACCAGGCCATCCTGGGGGTCGAGTTCCTCGCCAATTACAAGGAGACCGAGTTCCTTTTCGGCGTGCGCTACAAGATGGGGTTGCTGGACTTCGAGAACGGCATCGGGGTGGATCCGAACCAGGCCTATAAACACAACAGCATCGCTGCGACGTTGGGCATCATCTTCTGATTGAATCGTGCCGAATCCACGGCCCGGTAATTGGTAATTGACCCGACTTAATACGAAAGGTATGATCGATCCCGGATTCAGCATCGAAAGGTGAAAATACACAGTTGGATTACCTATACGCGAAAAGACTGTCCGCTAGGGATGACAGGGGCGGTCGATCTGGATCACGCCTCTCGCCGTCGATGCCTTGCGGGCTTTCCCCCCTCGATTCTCCCGTTCCATGAAGCGCAGCTCAACGACGCCCGCGCGATGGATCTATGCGATCTACTGCCTATCCGGATTCGTCAGCCTGGGGTATCAGGTCTCGTGGTACCGGATCTACGTGGATCAGTTCGGCTGTTCGAGCCTGACCTTCATCCTGGTGCTGTCCAACTTCATCGTGGGGTTGGGCGCGGGGGCGTTGGTCAGTCGGAGGGTCGTGGACTGGCTGCAGCGCCTGACCGGACTGAAGGATAAGCTACGCGCCTACGGTTTGATCGAGTTGCTGGTTACCATGTCAGTGCTGCTCACTCTCCTGACTCGCTTCGTTCCGGCCGACGCATGGGGCGTGTTTCCCTATCGGATTCAATCCGACGGGATCTACCAGGCGACGTTCGCTTATCAGATTTCGAAGATGTCGATCGCCACGCTCACGGTTTTCCTGCCGTGCTTCTTCATGGGTGTTACCTACCCTCTGCTCTGCGCCGTTTTCCAGCGCGATGCCCGGTTCCCTGCCGCCCTCTACGCGTGGAACACCCTGGGGGCCTGCTCGGGTGTTTTGGCCTGTCAGATCCTCCTGCTCCCGACCATCGGGCATACGTCGACCTTCCTGGTGATGGCCGCGATCAACGGGGTGCTCGGTCTTGTGATGCTGCTGAAGGGCGCGGCTTCCGCCACGGACGCCGAGCCATCACCGAAAGAATCGTCGAAACCAGACCGGCCCGGGCTTTTCAGCGTACTCACCACAATCGCCATCCTGAGCGGGCTGCTCACCGGCGCTCTCGAAGGCGACATGTTCAAGCGGATCGGCTTCATCGCCGCCAAGTCCTCCACTCTCATGTCGTTCATATCCTTCTGGGTTATCCTGGCCATCTTCGTCGGAAGTGCCCTGGTGAGGAATCTGGCCTGGCTGCGACTGACTCACATCAAGATCGCCTGTGTGCTCGGGGCTGCCGGGTATTGGATTACATGGAAGAAAGCCCACGCCATCATAGGATGGATGCTCGATCGCACCTATGACGCCGAGACGATACGGGCCGCCACCATCCGCTTCGGACTGCAGGATAATCCGGGGGCGCTGCCTATTTCGTTCCCGGCGAGCCTGACGCAACTTCTCGCGTATACGGGGATATTCGTCTTTCCGGTCTTCCTGGCCCTGTCCATGCTGCTTCCGTATGTGTGCAACCGTCTCCAGGCCGATCGTCGACACCTCGGCATGGCTTACGGGCTGAACACCCTGACGTTCTGCATCGGTCTGGTCGGCTTCACCTATCTCGCCCCGCGGGTGAGCATCTTCTACTCGTTGAAGCTGATGATGGTCTTCTTGGTGATCGGGCTGTTGCTCTTGGCCCTGATCCGCGAGAGCCGGCGGCTCTCGGTCTGGGTTCCGTCGGCCGCGGTCGTGGTGTTCGCGGTTGCGGCCGTGTTCACGCCGTCGGAGTACGATCCCGGGTTTGCGCAACCGAGAAGTCCCGCGGCCCGATATCCCGTCCGGGCCATGAAGAGCAATCTGATGCACACCACGTATATCGTGTCCGAACCGACCGGCGAATACCTGTACTTCGACGGACACTCCATGTCAGGGACGAATTTCCCGTCTCAACATTACATGCGACTGATGGCGCACTTCCCGTTGCTCGCACAACCCGATCCCCGGCGGGTCCTGTTGGTCGGATTCGGAGTGGGGAACACGGCTTCAGCCATTGCCGCCCACGAAACGGTGAAAGAGATCGACGTGGTCGATCTGAACCGAACCGTACTGCACACCGCTTCGGAGTTCGAGCGCTCCAATGACCGGGTTTATCTCGATCCACGGATGAGGTACATCAACGACGATGGGCGCAACTTCCTGAATCTCACCGACCGTCGCTACGACCTGATCACCAGCGAACCTCCGCCCCCGCTCATGGTCGGTGTCTACCGTCTCTACTCCAAGGAGTACTACGAAAAGGTGCTGGAGCACCTCACGCCCCGGGGCATGATGACCCAGTGGCTGCCCATCTATCAGCTGCCGCCCCGAGCGTGCGAATTGATCGTGGCGACCTTCGTCCAGATGTTCCCGCATTCCCTCCTCTTCGTCGGTGCGGGAGAGGAGCTGATCCTGGTGGGGAGCCGCTCCCCGATAGATCTGCAACAGATCGAGAATCGCTACTCTCTCCAGCAATACGTACTCTGGGACCTGGAACGTCTGCAAGTGCCGGGGCCCGTAGGCCTGCTGGCCAGGATCCTGATGGTAGAGAAGGACTTGCGCATGGAGTACGGGGATTTGCCGGTCATCAGCGACGAGCGAAACGACCTGGCCTACATGTTCGAGAACCTGTCCAATCCCGCCAGCATCACCTACCAGCCCCGTCTCTTGTTGGACCACTTCGCCTCCCACCGTCTGGCCTCGCAGGACTCGTTGCGCCAGTTTTTTACAGACTCTCAGACGCGACGCCGTTATGTCCCGGACTTCCCGCGCCATATCCTCCGGAACGCACCGAATGCCCGCTGACCTCTGGTCGACTGTAGTCCCATCGCTTGCTAGAATGGGTTCCGCCGAGGCGCTCGGCCTCGGCGATCTCTTTACACCGGAGTGACGATGAGCGAGCAATCCACACCTCGGCGCGGTCCCACGGCGGCCCAGGTCATCATCTTTCTGACAGGTTTCTCTTTCCTGCTCTACGAGGTCAGCTGGCACCGTCTGCTTTCGCTCGTTCTGGGTACGACCGTCACCGCTGCGACCATTGTGCTCGCTTCGTTCATGGCCGGTTTCGGCGTAGGCGCCCGCGTTCTGGGCCGCGCCGCCGATCGCAGCCCCGCCGTCGGTCGACTGCTCGGCACGTTGCTCGTTGGGATCGGTCTCGCCAGCGCCCTGGACTACGTGTTGATCATCCGCTTCATCCCGCAGCTCTATGCCTGGTTGGGCAACGCGGGCCTGGCCGCCGGGCCGATCGAATGGCTGGTCTTTGTCGTGGCCGCCCTGTTGCTCTTCGCACCGGCGTTCCTGATGGGCGGTGTCTTCCCACTGATCAGCAAGGTCGCCGTGGGCGCGCGCGGCTCCATCGCCGTTACTCTCGGCCGACTCTACGCCCTGGAAACCCTGGGCAGCGCCGTCGGCGGTTTGTTGACGGGATTCGTTCTGCTCGGCGCGCTCGGCCAGCGCAATACCACGCTGCTGGCGGTGGCCGTCAATCTGATCCTGGGGCTGTGGGTGTTTGCGACACGGGCGTTCACGATAGCGACTGAGCCGATCGCCGTGGAGACGAAAACGTCGAGCCGCAAGAAATCGTCCGCCGCCGCCGATCACGTCACGCTCCGCATCTCCGCCCTGGTGGGCGCCTTCGTCTGCGGCTTCAGCATCCTGGGCCTGCAGGTATTGTGGATGCGCATGTTCCGCATTTACCTGACCAACACGAGCTACACCTTCGCCCTGATCTCCTCGCTGGCGATCCTGGGTCTCTTCGCGGGTAGCGCCCTCTTCGCACGACAGGGTCACCGCGTCACCGACCGTTTGGCCGCCCTGAACCGCGTGATCCTGCTGCTGGGCGCGACCACGGTGCTGGGCCTGATCCTGCTGATCAATCTGCCCGATGTGCTCATGTTCCCCTTCCAGTCGCTGCTGACCGCTCCCTTGGCGCGCGTGCTGTTACTGCCGTTCGTTGCAGCCTTGTTGGTTGTCTTCCCGCCCGCAGTTGCTTCGGGCTACGCCTTCCCGTTGGCTTGCAGCATGTATGCGACGGGGCGCGACACCGTCGCCGGCGACGTGGGCCGTGTGCTGCTGGTCAACACGATCGGCGCGGTGATCGGACCGGTCGTTGCCGCCTTCGTGCTGCTGCCCTGGCTCGGCGCGGCCCTGTCGGTGGTGCTGATGCTGGTCATGCAGGTCGTCGCGGTGCTGTGGATCCTGCACCGGCGACCTTCGGGCGGCGCGGTGTCGGTCGCCAAGCCCGTGTTCTTCGGGATTTTGGTCGTGCTCGTCACGGTCATCGTCTTCCAGCCCGATATCCGTATTCTACCGCCCTCGTTCGCCCGCTTCGACCGCGACATCCTGTTCTACCAGGAGTCGGTGGAGGGGACGCTCACGGTGGGTCGTGACCGCAACACGCGCACCGAATCGAAATACACTTTCGTCAACAACAGCGCGGTGATCGGGTCGACCTACGACGCGGTCAAGGTCGTCAAGATGGTCGGCCACTTCCCGTTCCTGGCCGGGCTAGACGGGGGAGACGTGTTGGTGATCGGGTTCGGGATCGGCGTGACCACGTCGGCCATCGCTTCGCATCCGGAAGTCGACTCGATCACCTGCGTGGAACTGGTGACAGGGCTGAAGGACGCGGCGGTCTTCTATCGCGATCTTAACCACGATGTGGTGAACGACCCTCGGCTGGAGATCCTGTCTGGTGACGGGCGCCACCATCTCCAGCTCACGAACGAGTGCTACGACCTGATTTCCTGCGACCCGACCCACCCGATCCTGGGCTCGGGCAACCTCTACACGCGCGACTACTTCACTCTCTGTCGCGATCACCTGAAGCCGGGCGGCATGGTGTCGCAGTACCTGCCCCTGCACAAGCTGCGCATCGACGAGTTGATGGGCATCATCGCCACTTTCGCCGACGTGTTTCCCGACTGTTCGGTCTGGCTGGGGCACTATCATGCGGTCCTGCTGGGGCTGACCGAGCCCATGTCGATTGACTTCGCCGACTGGTCGGCGCGGGTCGACGCCATCGGTCGTGACGCTCATTTCTATGTCGACCCGTACCACTTGGCGGCGACCCTGATGCTCGACGGCGACAAGATCGCCGAACTCGTGCCCAGTCCACGCTTCAACACCGACGACCACTCCTACACGGAGTTCTTCGCCCCGGCGTGCCTCGACCCCGACAACATCGCTCTCAACCTGCGCTACCTCATGGAGAACCGCTGCGTGCTCGACGATGTCTTCCACAACGTCGACGACCCCGATCGCATGGCTCGTTTCGTCAGCGGTAACCAGCTGCTTAGCGAGAGTTTGTATCGGAAGTTCATGGGAGATCGGGCGGGTGGGTTGCGTGCGTTGCAGGAGGCTTGTCGGGTCAATCCCGAGGACGAGGAGTATCCGTTCCTGATACGGTTGGATTACTGATTTATCGGATCTGTATTTGCCTGTCCCTTCTGAAAACTCGTCCGCCTTGCAATCTAAAGGCCTAGGCGATCGGGCGGAATATCACCGCGTCGCTCCTGCAGCTCATGGTTACGGTGATACTGGCTCCCATTATCTCACCAACACCCCGGTATTGAGAATCCTTATCAATATCAAGAAGAGGGGGGAGCTAACTGCTTATCCGACAACACGGACGAATAAATGAAAGGGACAGCTAAGCATGTTCTCTATAGGTGTACTATCTCCTACTGGCAAGGTAGGCAATAGGTTACTCGCTCGCTGATAAAAAAATCTTGCCCATGTCACAAGCTTGTCATATCGTTTTCTCAGATCAGCGAACGTTTACTTTTCGTGCGGAGGTTTCCCATGCAGCGTCTCGTCCTGCAGCTGGCGGGTCTGCTCCTTCTGGTCGCGGCACCGGTTCTGGCCGGCACCTACCTCGACCGGTTTGAGCTGCCCTCAGGAGCCACATATACCGGATCGGAAACCTGTATCGATTGCCACGACGAAGAGGGTGATTTCTGCGCCCATTCGCCTCACGCAGTAGAACGCACGCTAGCGGTTCCCGGCAGTGGCGTCTCCGCCTGCGAGGCCTGCCACGGGCCTGGAAGCCTGCACGTGGACGAGGAGGGTGACGGTTTCATCCTGGGCATCGAGGCTCTCGGCGCGCTGGGTGAGGCCGGACGCGTCGACATGTGCACCCAGTGCCATACGAGCCATCGTCTGGACTGGCTCGACGGGCCGCACGCGGGCGTCGGCATAGCCTGCTCCGAATGCCACGCGGACCAGGTGCATTTCGGTGGCAGCACGACACCGGCTGCGCACTACCGCAACCGCTCCGAGTTCTGTCTGCAATGTCATGCGGTGCAGAGTAGCGACTTCCGCCTACCGTTCCGGCATCGTGTGCTGGAAGGGGAAATAGCCTGCGACGATTGCCACGATCCACACGCCGGCTTCGCGGCGGCGGGGTGGAACGGACTGAACGAGGTCTGCCTGGGTTGCCATACCGAGATGGCCGGTCCCTTCGTCTTCGAGCACGAAGGCGTGGCCGGTGAGGATTGCGTCGGCTGCCACCGGCCGCACGGGTCCATGCACGACAAGTTGCTGTCCACCGACAGCAGCACGCTCTGCCTGCAATGCCATTTCGAATCGACCTTCGACCCGATTGACGCCTGGTCGCTGGGGGACGCCCCCCACGGCGGCTTCCTGGGCGGCGAGGCGCGGTGTTACGACTGTCACACGGAAATCCACGGCTCGAACGTCTCACCGGCGTTCAGGGACTAGAAGGGAGCGGTCATGGAGATGACAAGCACGAAGACCAAGGCGGTCCTGGTTGCGGCGCTCCTGCTGACGGGCGCGGCGGCCATGGCCGACGAACTACCGGTTCAGGCCGGACGGTTCTGGGCTCCTCCGGGCGACCTGATCGGGTTGCAGAACCACTGGACGAGGTCGATCGACGTCATGGATGCCTACGGCTACGACGCCAAGGCAGCCGAGGACTGGCGCCGAGTGGACGATTCTCGCTTCTCGGGGCTCTTCTCCTGGCGCAAGGTCGAGGACGACGGCCGCTGGATCAGCCTCAGGGGCGCCGGCGACAACGGCGCCGAGCCGGGCGGAGCCGGCAGTCTATTTATTAGGCTGGGAGACACGGGCATCTACAGCTGCGAAGTGAGCTATCGTAGCTTTCACCATTACTATGACGGCACCAGTGAGATGCGGGCGTCGGGCTTCGCTGCCGCTCCGGCGCCGCCGGCGCTTGATCCCGCACCTGTATTCAACTGGAACCGCGGCGAAATCTCCGTACGCTATCACGTGCAGGACGGTTTCGACCTGCGGGCCGGGGCCAAGCGCACCCGTCGTTCGGGTGACAAGAGCAGTCTTGCACGAGGCATGTTCGTGGCCGGTGACAATCCACCCGCGGTCCGTGGTTTCGAGACCTGGACGAGCGAGTTCTGGCTGGGAGGGGCCTACGCCCATGGCGGTTTTGCCGGCGACCTGCGCCTGAGCCACCGTGGCAGCGACGGCACTCGTACCCTCGATACGCGACATCGCTATGAGGACAAGCAGGAACTCTGGAGCGCCCGGCTGGCCACCAGCCTGGACGTCAACGAGAAACTGCGTCTGACGGGCAACGCCGCCGCGACCCGCCTCGAGAGCACTCCGGTCGAGACCTGGCAGGCGACGGAGTTCGCGCCCACCAGCGATGCCGCCACACGCACGGGCCAGATCGGCCTCATCACCCGGCTGGGCAACAGATCGACCCTGCGCCTGTCGGCCGGTCTGCGGAATCAGGACCTGGACGGCCAGACCAATCTGAACGGCACGATCCTTCAGGCCGCCGACCGCGAGCGCAGGAGCCAGGACTACCGGGCCGTGCTTACCTCCTCCGCGGGCCGGGCCCGTTTGCGTCTCCACTATGCCTACAAGATCTCCGATCTGGACGACATCGTGGCCATGGATGATCAGCCGGGCGGCGGTCTGGCGGGCGACTACCAGACCACGGCCCAGGAGAGAACCGACCAGCGGGCCGGTTTACGCGGCCGCTACCGCCTGAACCGCAAGGTGAGTCTCAAGGCGCGCGTCGTCTGGCGTACCTCGGAAGTCACCCAGCTCGACACCTGGGATACGGCCTCCGGCGACCGCTGGTTCTTCTGGATGGGCGATCGCGAGCGCCGGCAGCTCCGCTGGCAGGTATCCCTGCAGACGCGCCCCCGGCGTGACCTGCGCGTGGACCTGGGGTATCAGGCCGTCGATCAGATCTTTACCCGCCTCGATCTTGAGAGTGCGGAGACGAGTTGGAAGGCCCAGCGCGGCTACGCGGTTGCCAACTGGTCGCTGCACGAACGATTCACGCTCCTGGGCACGGCGTCCCTGGGCCACGAAGAATTCGCCCTGACCGACGGCCCCGACCCGGCTGCGGGCATGACGCCCCTGCTCCACGACGGTTCCACCCTGCGCTTCGCGCCGGGCGCCGTGCTGAAGCTCACCGACAAGCTGACGGTCGTGGGCCACTACGAGGGGATTCGCTACGAGGACAAGGCCGGCGCCGCGACCGACGGCGACGATCTCAAGTCGAATCTGGATCGGCTCATGATCCGCGCGAGCTGGGGCTTCGCGGAGACCTTGACCCTGACCGCGTCCTTCCTGCGCAACGAGTTCGACGAGAACAGGTGGGACGACTACATCCTGGACCTCTACACGTTGTCGCTCGGCGGCCGTTTCTAGACTCTGAGCGGAGGAGTCTGATATGACGAAAAGCAAACGCCTACCGAACCGTCGCCGGCAGATCCTCGCTGCGGCCACGCGTCTGTTTTCCGATAACGGCTATGACGGCACCTCCATCCGTCTGATCGTCGGTTCCTGCGACATCACCGAAGCCGCCATCTACCGTCATTTCAAGAGCAAGTCCGACCTGTACACCGAGGTGATCCTGGACAAGGCGCGCCAGCACGATATCCGTGAAGACCTGGCGACCCGGGCCGGCCGAGGCGGGATCGAGGAGATCCTGACCATGGTGGCAACACATATCCTCGCCTTGGCCGATCGCGATTCCGAACTGATGCGCCTGATGCATTACAACGTCCTGGAAAGCGGCCCAGGCGCCGCGGTGCTCTTCAGGGACGTGCGCCTGCCCTACATCGAATTCCTGACCGAAGAGCTGACCCGCCGGATGGTCGCCGGTGAGGTTCGCGACATCGACCCCTTCATTTCCAGCCGCTGTTTTGTGGGCATGGTCATGGATTGCGCCCTCAGTGCCGGCGTCTGGAGCAACCTGGACGGCACCGAATTCGTAGCCGAGGACGTCGTTTGCAACAACGTGCCGATCTTCGCGCGTGGCCTCTTGGACGAAGCCACACAAGCTTGGACTCGGCCCAACGCGGGAGTGCCCGATGAATAGAATCATCACCGTCAGTGCTTTGTTGATGCTGGCATTGTTCTGCCTTTGGGGGTGCGAGTACGACACCTCCAACGGCCCGGTCGATCCGGGCGGCGGCAACGGCGAACAGACCGATCTGACCTGCCTGGGCTGCCACTCCAGTCAGGAGATGCTGCAGGAGTCTCTGGGGAGTGTGGAGAAGAGCAAGGTCGCCGTGCCCAACAAGGGGGACGGCTGAGGCGGTGACGTACCCGAGCTGGAAGCTTGGGAAAAGGTCATCATCACGGGTTCAAACGGCACGGCCTTCCTGGCGAGCGTTCACGGCCCTGATTACGAAGGTGTGGAGATTCCTCATGTTTTAACGTGCCAGCATTGCCACGGCGGTCAATCGGACAACACCTTCGCGGACATGACGGAAGCGCATGCCGACATGGTCGTCGATCCCAGTGCCATCGGCGAGTCGGGATGCACCGCCTGCCATGCCGAATTCACGGTCTCCGCTTGCAATGCCTGCCACCCCGACGAAGTCGCGGCCACGGCCAACAGCCTGCACACGAACCTATGGGGCGAGAAGAAGGCGATCGAGGTTCGCGGCCGGTGCACGTTCGAGGGATCCGGCTTCGAGGACTACTTCGACAGCAAGTGCAACGGTTGCCACACCACCTGCGGGCAATGCCACATCAGCCGTCCCAACAGCGTCGGCGGCGGTTTTCCGAAGACCTTCAGCTACCTGTCCCACACGTTCTCGCCGACGCCGCACATCACGGAACAGTGCACCGCCTGTCACGGATCGCGTGTCGGCATCGACTACCTGGGCGAGATCGAAGGCAACCAGGCCGATATCCACCGCTCCCGTGGCCATAAATGCGAACTCTGCCACGGCAAGGATGAGATCCACGGCGACGGACAGCATGAGGGCGACCACTACGAACACCGCTATGAGGTGGCGTCGATGCCGCGTTGTGAAGACTGCCACAGCGGCATCAGCAATGAGTGGCACGACGCGCATGTCGATGTAGCGGGGGCCAACCTGCAATGCCAGGTATGTCATTCCCAGCCCTACAAGAACTGCACCAACTGCCACAACCTGGTGGCGGATGGGAAGACGGACAAATTCGAAATCAATCCGAGCCGCGTACAGTTCAAGATCGCGCAAAACCCCAGCCCGCACCGCGACGAGTACGATTTCGTGCTGGTTCGGCACGTCCCCATCGATCCCGGCACGTACGCCGATTGGGGACTGGACCTGCCCGGCTATCTGGATGAACCGACTTGGCGATACACATCGCCCCACAACATACTGGAGAGAACTCCGCAGACCACCGTCGAAGAAGGCCTGGATTGCTTCTCCGCCTGTCACGCCACGCAGGATTCACCGGACGGCTGGTTCCTGCGCGAGTCGGACCTGTACGAGGAAGGCGGCGGTGTGCAACTGCCGGACTATGACGCGAACATCGGCATCGTGATCCGGGAGGATTTTCCGGACAAGGAATGATGTGTAGGGCAGTCGGCGGGTGTTGCCGGCTGCATCGATAATGGGACTCTTCCGGTCCCGCCACCATGAGCTTGTTTGCTCAACGAAGGAGAAAAGAAAATGTTGAAGCGTTGGACTTGGATGACGTTGATCCTGATCGCCATGGCAACCATGTGGGGGTGTTCGAGCGATGACGGAGACCCGGTAACGCCCGGACAGACCGCGTTCGAGGCCATGGCGGAAGCGGGCGAGGCGTACGTCAACGACAATACCGACTGCCCCGGCGTCATCGGCGCCGACGTGCTCTTCGGCAACGGCGTCGAGAACTACACGATCTTCGACTTCCGTAGCGAGGCCGATTATCTGGCAGGTCACATCCCCGGCGCGATCAACAGCTCGCTCGGCACCTTGTTGTCCGACGTGGCGTCCAAGGCCTTGCCCGTGGACACGGCCATCATCGTGGTCTGCTACACGGGTCAGTCGGCCGGACACGCCAAGATCGCCCTGGAATTGGTGGGCTATGAGAACGTCCAGTCCCTGAAGTTCGGTATGTCGTCCTGGCACACGTCCCTCGCCTCCTCGTGGGACAACAACACGGGCGACGCCCTGGCCGACCCCGAGACCACCAACAACAACGCGGGTTTGACCGAGTATGACTTCCCGGTCCTGACCGGCACCACCGCGAGCACCGTCGTGGTGGACCGTGTCGCGGCCGTGCTGGAAGGCGGTTTCAAGGGCATCACCTACCAGACCTTGGTGGACAACGGCCTGGAGAACTACTTCATCGTGAACTACTTTGGCGAGGCGGATTACGAGGGCACCGGCTCCGCCGGCGTTCCCGGCCATATCCCCGGCGCCTATCAGTACACGCCCTACGCCAGCCTCGGTATCGAGGAGATGCTGAACAACCTGCCGACCGACATGCCCGTCGTGACGTACTGCTGGACCGGTCAGCACAGCAGCCAGCTCACCGCATACCTGAACATGCTGGGCTACGAGGCCTACAGCCTGAAGTTCGGTTCGAACGCCCTGTTCCACGGTGATCTGTTGAGCCACGTCTGGGACGGTACGACGAACGAGTTCCCGCTGGAAGTCGGTTATCCGCCCAGCGAGGCCTTCGCCGCCATGACCGTAGCCGGTGAGGCCTATGTGAACGTCAGCACCGAATGCCCGGGCGTGATCGCGGCCGACGTTCTCTTCAGCAACGGTGTCACCAACTACACCGTTATCGATCTCCGTAGCGAGGCCATTTATGACGACGGTCATATCGAAGGCGCCTACTGGTCCACGCTGTCCACCCTGGTGGACGACTTGGCAACGACGATCCCGACCGGCAATCCCTACGTGGTCGCCTGCTACACGGGTCAGTCGGCCGGACACGCCAAGATCGCCATGGAATTGCTGGGCTACTCGGATGTCCAGTCCCTGAAGTTCGGCATGTCGTCCTGGCACACGTCCCTCGCCTCCTCGTGGGACAACAACACGGGCGACGCCCTGGCCGACCCCGAGACCACCAACAACAACGCGGGTTTGACCGAGTATGACTTCCCGGTCCTGACCGGCACCACCGCGAGCACCGTCGTGGTGGACCGTGTCGCGGCCGTGCTGGAAGGCGGTTTCAAGGGCATCACCTACCAGACCTTGGTGGACAACGGCCTGGAGAACTACTTCATCGTGAACTACTTCGGGGAGGCGGATTACGAGGGCACCGGCTCCGCCGGCGTTCCCGGCCACATCCCCGGTGCCTTCCAGTTCACGCCGTACGCCAGCATGGGTATCGATGAGATGCTGGCCTACCTGCCCACCGACATGCCCGTCGTCGTGTACTGTTGGACCGGGCAGCACAGCAGTCAGATCACGGCGTACCTGAACATGCTGGGCTATGAGGCGCTCAGCCTGAAGTTCGGGTCGAACGCCCTGTTCCATGACGATCTGCTGTCGCACGTGTGGAACGGCACGACCAACGA
>CAYYYS010000049.1:14808-19324 GCA_964476155.1 uncultured Fibrobacteraceae bacterium | reverse complement strand
CATGCCGGAGGGCTTCTTCATACATCGATCAGAATTTTATCTTGGACAGGTGTGGGCCTGGGCAAGGGCGGTTCCCGCGGTCAGGATCAGGATCAGAAGCAGGATGATCGTTCTTAACATGGTCAACCTTTCGGGTGGGTCAAAAGAGTGACGTGGCAAATTCACGTGGACGTCTTGTATCAAGCATCAAGCGTAGCACTTAACGTGAAAGTGTACAGTCATCATAACAATCGACCGGCACGAACAAATACGCCACGACTCCGTAGTCTCCCTGTTCCGAAACGACAACCCCTGCTAGGCTCACGTGATGATCCACAAATGGCTCGGCAAAATCACCGGTGTGCGTGACGACGAGATCGGCGTCGCCCTGCTGTCGTGCGCCTATTTCTTCTGCGTCCTCTGCGGCTACTACATCCTGCGTCCGCTGCGCGAGGAGATGGGCCTGGCCGGCGGCGTGGACGCCCTGCCGCGCCTCTACCTGGTGAACCTGGGTGTGATGCTGGTGGCGGCGCCCGTGTTCGGCTGGCTGGTCAACCGCTTCAAGCGACGCGCCTTCATCCCCGTCGTGTATCGCTTCTTCATGATGAATATGCTGATCTTCTTCGCGCTGACGAAGATGATGTCCGGCGCTGCGGAGATCACGCTGGGGCGGGTCTTCTACGTGTGGGTGAGCGTCTACAACATGTGGGCGGTGTCGCTGTTCTGGGCCTACATGGCCGACGGCTTCGACCTGGAGCGCAGCAAGCGGCTCTTCGGCTTCATCGCCATGGGCGGGACGGTGGGCGCCATTATCGGGGCGGCGATCACGGCCGGGCTGGTGGACACGCTCGGACGGGTGAACCTGATCCTGATCTCGATCGTGCTGCTGGAGCTGGCCGTCAGGTGCGTCAATGCGTTGGGCCGTCGTTTCGCCGCCGGCGCAGCCCGCCCCGACTGGCACGAGGCCGAAGCCACGGCCCGCGGCGGTTTCCTGAACGGCGTCACGACCACACTACGCTCGCCGTACCTGTTGGGTATCAGCGCCTACCTTTTCCTGTTATAGCCTGAGCTCCACTTTCCTCTACTTCGAGCAGGCGCATATCATCGGCGCGGCGGTGGTCGAACGCGCCGCCCGGGCCGCCCTCTTCGCGCGCATCGACCTGTGGGTAAACCTGCTCACCCTCACGCTGCAGATCGTGGTGGCGGGGCGGTTGATCCCGCGTATCGGCGTCGGCATCACGTTGACGCTACTGCCGATCCTGACGGTGGTGGGCTTCCTCGTGCTGGGCTGGGCCCCGGTGCTGGTGGTGCTGGTGATCTTCCAGGTGGTCCGTCGGGCCGGCAATTACGCCCTGATCCGACCGGCCAGAGAAACCCTGTACACCATTGTACCCCTCGATCAGAAGTACAAGGCGAAGAGCTTCATCGACACCTTCGTCTACCGCGGCGGCGACGCCCTCGGCGCGGGCGTTTTCGACGCCTTGATTCGCGCCGGCCTGGGACTCGCCGGCATCGCTTTTACCGCAGCACCCATCGCCGCTGTCTGGGGCGTGGTGGGACTGTTCCTCGGCACTGCTCAACAGCGGTTGGCCGGAGCCCGGGTAATGCGTGAATGAGCGTAGCGAGGTTGTGTCTGTTCAAGTCTGACAGGGCGCCCGCAAGGTTTTGGGACCGAGGCGTGCCTGTAGGCACGTTGAGGGAGCAAAATCGAGGACGTGCTGTCAGACTTGAACAGACGCGACCGCAGTAGCTCATTCATGTATTATCCGGGCTAAACAGGGAGACGAATCCATGAGTATGCACAGACGTGATTTCACTGCTGTCCTAGACAATTGGGGCTTGGGCGGATTGGCTAGTAAAACCGAGGTTTAGGACGGGTTTTGAGCCAGTTTGCGGGTTTCTCAGGAACAGGTCTGCTGTCTAGCGCAATAACCTGTCCTAAAGCACCGAGGGGGCCCAGGAATACCAAATAAGGCGTAATTGCCTCCGTGAAAGGTCGTTCTGGCAGTTGGCATCGCCAGGGACGGTCAGTGGAACTCGGATTCAGCTGTCCAAGAAAAGCCGTTTAGGACAAGAGTGACGTGATTTCCTGAAGACGGCCGCCGCCGGCGGCGCCCTGGCCGGACTGGGTGCCCTGCTCCCACGCACCGCGGACGCGGCCTTCACGCGGTTCAAGGCCGAGAAGCGCCTACGCATCCTCATATTGGGCGGCACCAATTTCCTGGGCCCACACACGGTCAAGTACGCCCGCACCCGCGGCCACGAGGTGACGCTCTTCAACCGCGGCCGCTCGAATCCCGATTTGTTCCAGGATCTGGAACGCCTCGTCGGCGACCGCGACGGCCAGCTCGAAGCCCTCGAGGGGCGCGAGTGGGACGCGGTCATCGACACCTGCGGCTACGTCCCGCGCATCGTCAAGATGTCCGCCGACCTGCTGCACGACCACGTCAAACACTACGTATTCATCTCGACCATCTCGGTCTTCGCCGACTTCAACGTGATCGGCCTCGACGAGACGTCGGCCGTGGGCAAGCTCGACGACGAGACCATCGAAGACGTGGACGGCGAAACCTACGGTCCCCTCAAGGCCTTGTGCGAACAGGCTGCCGAAGCGTCGATGCCCGGCCGCGTCTGCAATATCCGCCCGGGCCTGATCGTCGGCCCGTTGGACCGCAGCGACCGCTTCACCTACTGGCCCGTGCGCGTGGCGCAAGGCGGCGAGGTGCTGGCACCCCACGCCCCCGACGAACCGACCCAGGTGATCGACGTGCGCGACCTGGCCGAATTCATCGTCCACAGCATCGAGAGCAACATGACCGGCGTCTACAACGCCGTCTCGCCGCCGGACGAAATGACCATGGGCGAGTTGCTGGACGTCAGCAAGAGCGTCTCGGGCTCCGACGCCACCTTCACTTGGGCCGACCAGGGTTTCCTGGCCGAGCAGATCGTCGCAGCCTGGAGCGACATGCCGTGCTGGATCCCCACGACCATGAAAGCCGGCGTAGGTACGGTCCGCGTGGACCGCGCCCTGGCCCGGGGCTTGACCTTCCGCCCCATCGCCGAAACGATTCGCGACACGCTGGACTGGTGGAAAACGCTGCCGGAGACGCGTACGCTGAACATGCGATCGGGATTGACGGCGGAACGGGAGCTGGAAGTGCTGGCGGCGTGGAAGGCGCGGTAGGCCCAAGTTGAGATGCTGAAGCACCGGGTCCCAGGGCCCGGCGCTTTGTGGTTATCCACACTCACGGTACCACGTGGTACCCCGTTTTTGATGCGGTGTGCTACCCACGGCCCCCCGGGTGACCCTGTTGTTGATGTCTCGCATCCCTGACATCACCCCGGAATGATGTCCCTCAATACATATACTCCTCCACCAACGACCGACTATCCCGCCCCCCCGGTTTCTCCACGCGCAACAACACCTCGACATACAATGCGGGAAACACGAACGCGTGGTACTTCTCCCACCGCCGCGGCCACAGGTTCGCGAGCCACGCGATGCCGGTCCACCTGTAGAGGTCGGTGAACCAGAGCTTGTGCTTCTCGATCGCGAAAAGCCCCGTGTTCCGCAGCGTGAGAAACGTGATGTAGCCGAGATGATGGAAGTGCTCCATATCCCCATACGAGAGCTGCGAGCTGTAGTGCGGCGTGATGATGCGGATCCTGCCGCCGGGTTTGGTGATGCGATGCACCTCGGCCATCATGCGCAACGGCCGGTCCACATGCTCGATGACATGAGACATTTCCACGTGGTCGAAGGTGTCGTCATCGAAGGGATAGGGCGTGTCGTTCAGGTCGTGCACCACGTCCACATGGGGCGCGGGTCGCAGGTCCAGGCCGACCGAACCCGCCATCTTTGATTTGGGACCGCAGCCAAGATCGAGTGCCTTCATCTCATAACCCCAGGTCTTCGGACACGCCGCAAAGCGCACCCAGCACATGCTCGATCACTTCGGGCAACTCCAGCCCCAGATCGGCGGCGCCCTCATGAATGTCCTCGCGGCTCACCTTTGCCGCAAAATCCTTCTTCTTGAGCTTCTTTTTGACCGACTTGACCTTCACCTGCGCGATCTTCTTGTCGGGCTGGACCATGGCGCAGGCCATGCAAAACCCGCAAAGCTCATCAACAGCGAACAACCACCTGGCACAATCATCCTCCCGCGGCACCCCGGTATAGGCCGCATGCGACAGAATGGTCCGAACAAAGTCCTCGGGATACCCCCGCTCCCGCAGTATCTCGGCCCCCTTGACCGGATGATCCGGTGCCTCGGGATACATCTCATAATCGAAGTCATGAAGCAGCCCCACCGCGCCCCAACAAGCCGCATCCCCCCCGGTGCGCTCCGCCGCCGCAAGCATGGCCGCCTCCACGGCATAAGCATGCCGCCGCAACCCCTCCGTCTGCGTATACTCATGCAGAATCGCCAAACACCGCTCGCGCCCATACAGATCACTCATACCCATATCCTCCAGGTTGCCCGCATTATCACACGAACCGCTCCTCTGGGATACTCTTACGAATCCTGCACGCTCA
>CAYYYS010000049.1:0-14708 GCA_964476155.1 uncultured Fibrobacteraceae bacterium | reverse complement strand
CGCATTATCACACGAACCGCTCCTCTGGGATACTCTTACGAATCCTGCACGCTCATACACTTGTCGAGACACTGCATGTGAGCGTGTCCCCATCACGGGGATGTCTGGAAGGCTTCGGAGCCATGGATGGCGGAGAAGCCTGGAAGCCAAGCGACCCGGTCACAGGATGTGACCGGAGAGCGCTCCCCGTGATGGGGACACGCTCACATGCAGTGTCGGCCCACAAGCGTATGAGTAGATAGGATCCGCAGGAGTACCCTAGAGGAACAGTTCGTCATGATGCTCGCGCAACCAAGCCATACGCTCCCGATGATCAGGACAAATCCCGTCGAGCAACGCATGAAACCGCGCCCCATGATTCAAATGCGCCAGATGACAAAGCTCGTGACAAACCACCGCGTCGATCACCTCGGGCGGCGCCATCACCAGTCGGTAGCAGAACGACAGATTACCGCGATTCGAACAACTCCCCCACCGTGTCGTCCGCTCCCCGATGATCACCTTGCCCGGCTGGAATCCATGCAAGATGGACAGGTCGCGCACCCGCGCCTTCAGGTGCGTGCGCGCCAGATTGCGCAACCACCGCTCCACCGCCGGCTTGGGATCCAGCATGTCGTCGGGCCCCAGCCTGATGCGCAGGCTGTCGTTGTCGGCGGTGACCTTGGCCCGACGTCGCGATGCGTCCAGGGCTTCGATGTACAGTTCGCGCGGGACGCCCAGCACCAGCACGCTGTGGCCGGTAGTCATCTCGCGAATGACCGGGCCATGACGCACACCGTGGGCCTCGACCTGACGGTCGATCCAGTCGGCGTGAACGTCGAGGGCATGGTCCACATCGGCCAGGGTCCAACGCCAGGGCAGCACGACCTCCAGCCCCTTGCGCGCGCTGACGCGCAGATTGAGGCGACGGGCGCGACGACTACGGCGCACCTGGTAGTGGACGGGTTTGTTGTGGATCAGGGCGACGGCCTGTCGCTCGGAAACGCTGGGGCACATGTCGGCTCCATCCGGCACGGGTTTTGGTCAGAGGCATGATAGCGTCTGAGCGCGGGAAGTTAAGCTAAAAAATGCGCTGGCTCGAAATCGCCTTACCGAATGATCCTACTCATTCGCCGGCTGCGTCTCGACCACGCCGAACACTTCGGGCTCGAGCTCCCGCGTCCAGCGCAGCTCGTACGTTCCCTTGTCCGCCTTATATCCGAACTGGAAACCGCGCGGCATGGTGTCGGACCAGGCGTGGGCAAAGAGCGGGAAGCCGCCGTGGGCATAGAACCAGGTTTCGGACACGGGCTCCCTGAACCCGGAGTTGCCCTTGGAGTGCCGGGCCAGGCGATGCAGCTTCGAGCCCACCTGGGCCCCCGTACGGGAATTCGGGAAACGACCGGAGGTCGGTCCCCTGACGAGACCGGTATTGGCTTCCTGTCCACTCGAATGCTGGGCCGACATGTCGAATGCCGATCCGATCTTGGCCACGCTCACGCTGGCGGATGTAGAGCCCGAGGTTGGGAGATCAACACCCTGCCTCGTGTCGACGAAGCCGCGAAAATCCATCCAGGTGTCCTGGTTGGGATCGGTGCGCAGGGCTTCGTTGGACGTGTCCTTCTCGAAGGCGATGCGCGACGGCGTACCCATGCGCAGGTAGACCTCGGCGCGCGGGTCCATCGACCCGTCCAGCCCGAACCCGCCCAGATGCTGACGCACATAGCCGACCCGCTCCTGAAACTCGATCCAGGCCTCGTTCTGGGGTGTGTCCGACTCGGGGTCGAGGGGATCCCAGAACGCGTCGAGCATATCCTGCCGCAGCACCGAGTCGGCGCCCTTGAAGTCCGCCACCTGTTCCGGATCGAGCAACAGGCGGGCGATGGCCAGCTCCTCGTCGCCGCGCCGGCGCGGCACGCCCAGGCTCCAGACCACGTCGAACTCGGTGACCCAGGAACGACCCTTGCCGTCCAGCGGCGCCAAGCTCAGCAGGAAGGCGCCGGGCGGCAGCGACTCCACATCGATCTCGTGAAAGATGATGATGGATTCGCCCAGGCCAAGCCGGGTTTTCTGCACATCGTCGAACAGGACGGTGTCGTTGGCGGCGAAGCGCAGCTCCCGCGAAACGATCTGTACCAGCAGGCCGTCGTGATCGAGGATGGCGGCACGCTCCACGTCGGGCGGATAGACCTCGCAGGCGAACTGCAAATGCCTCTGACGCAGGCCATACTGCCGGGCCAGATGAATGTGATCCAACATGACCGCGTAGATGTCGTCCACGTTGCGCAGAATGCGCCGGCCCATCAGATCCACTTCGACGTAGTCGCGCAGAAAGAGCGGATCGCCCAGGGAGAAGCCCTCGAATTCGGCCGGCGGCATGGGCGCCACCCAGTAGCAATGCATCTCGCTGAAGGCCCGCGGATGTTCGCGCCACGCGCGCGGCCCCTTGCGTTCCTGGTGACGGTCGATGACCTCCACACCCAGGTCCCCGCTAAGAGACTTCACGTCCTCGAGGGTGACGGTGAAATTGTTGACCCGCTCCAGGGAGACGGCGTTCTCCAGCGTGAGTTCGCGAATGACCTGATGCCGCACGATCTCGTGGACGGCGCCGTCGATGCCGTCGAGCCGCACGGTCACGTCCACGTCCGCCTGGGAAGTCAGTTCGCGGCGGGGCCGGATGAACAGCAGATGCCCGCTACGCACCTCCACCATGACGTCGAGGTCGAGCGTCCCGTCGTCGTGCCAGCGATAGGCCACGTCGACGGTCATGGGAAAGTTGCCGTAGCCGGGATAGGGGCGCACCAGGGCCGCGCCGGACGCACCCGCCAGCAAGAGCAACAGAGACGCCAAGGCGAACGGAACGAAGCAGTCACGAATCATAGTCACGGGATACCGCCTGGATGGAGATGAAGAACCGCATGAGACTACGGCTTCACCCCCGAACGAGCAAGCCCCGGGGAATCTGGTCCCCGGGGCTTCACGCCATGCATATTCCCCTTGATAGCCACTGATGCGACGGCGCACTTGATGTGTTTTATGCAGACGCTTGGTCTTACACCATCACGCGAGAAAACCGCTCGGAGGCGGCCCATCTACCAGGCTTCCTCCCGGAAGTAGCACAGCCAGGCCAGGATGTAGCAGATCACCGCCACCAGCTTCCACATGGCGACGCCGCCGGCGAAAGCCAACGTGAAGTCGGGCGGAATCAGGAACACCAGCGGCGGCGCGACCAGGGCGGACACCGCCGTGGCGACCAGGAGCCCGCCGAGTCGTCGCGGGTCGGCCGGTCTCGGCGCCATGCGCACCGTCAGGGCGCCAAAGCCCAGCCCCATCACCGCCAGCGACAGGACCAGGAACGCGAAGGTGTAGAAGAACTCGGCGGAAAAGATCCGCGTCCAGGCCATCTAGAGCGCGATGAGTGACATCGAAAGCAGCAGGATCACAAGGTGGTTGCGGGAGCTCACGGTCTGCGCCTTTCATGTGGGAGAAAAATCGACCTGATCAGTACGACGACAGACCGCTGTGGTTACGTGTATTATCGTCAGCAAAGCAGTTCCGACTACTCGACGCCAACCCGGAAGGAGTCCCGATGCCGTCACCCCTAAATCTCGCCCAGCCCCTGGCTGTTCAATTCACCTACACCCACTGGGTCTTCAACAAGACCCTCGAGAGCGTCACCCACCCGGAGAGCCTGACCCAACCCGCCCCGGCGGGCAATTGCCTGAACTGGGTAGCGGGACACATCGCCGGTACCCGCATGAGTACCCTCGAGTTGCTCGGTCACGAGTCGGTGTGAGGACAGGACTGGCGCGACCGGTACAATCGCGGTTCGGACGCCGTCACCGTCGGTGGCGACGCGGCCCCCTTTAGCCCCGGCAACGACCTCGACGAGACGGTGGGTTCGCTGCTGGCCGCCCTCGTCTTTCACGAAAGCTGCCACTGTGGACAGCTCGGCGTGCTGCGGCGACTGTTGGGCAAGGACAGCGTCATCAAGTAAGGACCGTCATGAAGACGTTGATCATATCCCTGCTGCTGGCGACCGCTGCGTTCGGCGGACTTGCCAAGGAGGATTCGACGGTGAGCTACAACGAGTTGAGCGAGCAGGAGGCGCACGTGATCCTGGAGAAGGGGACGGAGCGCCCGTTCTCCGGCAAGTACGAAGCGTTCGACAAGACGGGTACATTCATTTGCAAGCGGTGCAACGCGCCGTTGTATCGTTCGGCCGACAAGTTCGACGCGCGGTGCGGGTGGCCGAGTTTTGATGACGAGATTCCCGGGGCGGTGCGGCGGGAGACGGATCGGGATGGGCGGCGGACGGAGATCCTGTGCGGGAATTGCGGGGGGCATCTGGGGCATGTGTTTCTGGGTGAGGGGTTCACGGAGAAAAACACGCGGCATTGCGTGAATTCGATTTCTTTATGGTTTGTGGAGAAGGGTGAGGACTTGCCCAGCATAATCTCTAATTCTGGTAAATAGCACAAATTATGGACAAAAAGAGCCCCGCCGCCGTCATCCATGACAGCGGCGGGGCAGCTGGTAAGGGGAGCTCGCTAATCAGCCCTCCACACCGGGGTCCGTCCCGGCGTCCACGGCGCACCCATGGCTTCCAGAATCGTTTCGATCTTTTCCAGTTCCGCATCGAGCGCCGCCAGTTCGTCGATCACCGGCGGGAGTTTGTCCGACACCAGCTTGACGGTCTCGCGGTGAGTCCGCGTCGGCTCGGCCGTCGACTCGCTGCCGCCCCAGGCCACGCGTCCGATGCGTCCGGACAGTGATGGCGGCGTGGGCTCGCTACGGCTCGCGACGGTGCCGTCGCCTTCGAGCACGAGCAACTGATCCAACAGTCGGAGCTCGAGATCGCGCAACGTGACGACCATGTCTTCACCCGCGCTTTTCGTATTGAACACTGCAACGCGCAGACGGTCAATACGATCTTGCAGTTCATCCGCGAACCGCGACGTCGCCTGGGTCGCGCGCTGCAGTTCGGCGACCTCGCACCGGAACGCGGCAACCTCGTCGAGGTCGGTCTTGAAGGTCGCCATGTCCGTCGACTTCAACGTGAACAGCTGCGGCTCGCCGAGCGGCGTGGCCGTCTCGTCAACCACCAGCGCCATGGTCACGCGGTACTCGCCGGGCGCCACCAGCGGACCCGAGTTGTCGCTGATCGACGTGCCGGCCGGACGCAGCGACGGGTCGCACATGTCCCAGGTCAATCGGTGCAGACCCGAACTGTTGCTGCCCTCGAGGCGCCGCACCACGTTGCCGTCACGGTCGGTGATCGTGAACACGACCATGGGATCGCGCTCCCGATCCTCGGCACGCAACTCGTCCCAGGTCGGGTAGCCGTAGGTCTCCTCGGCCTCGTCGGCCTCCTTCTCCCGCTTGCGGCGTTGCTCGGTCAGGGTCTTGACGCCTTCCTTGATCCAGTAGGTGAAGACGGCGCCGTGTTCGGGGTTGTCCGCCCTCCAGTAGCCGTCGCCCTGGTTGCCCCGCGGACCGCCGCCCATGGGAGTGGCCGGGAAAAAGTGCCATGCATCGCGGATCGGAAAGAGGATGACGTCCTCGGTCTCGAAGCGTTCGGGGCTCACGTGGCGCAAGGGCGAGTAGTCGTCGAGGATGTAGATGCCACGCCCGAACGTACCCAACGCGATGTCGTTCTCGCGTCGTTGCAAGTCCAAGTCGCGCACCGCGATCGTCGGCACGCCGGCTTTCATCTGCAGCCAATGCTCACCACCATCGACGGTAAAGAACACGCCGAACTCGGTACCCACAAACAGCAGATCCTTGTTCACGTGGTCCTGCTGAACCACGTGGACGGTGCCGCGCTCAGGCAAGTCGCCCGCGATATTCTTCCACGACTTACCGTAGTCATCACTGCGCAGCAGGTAGGGCTTGTAGTCGCCCTTCTTGTGGTTGTCGAAGCAGGCGAAGACGGTGCCCTCGTCGAAGCGCGAAGCCTTGATGTCGCCCACGTAGGACATGTCGGGCACACCCTTGAATTTCTCGTAGCGGGTCCAGTTGACACCGCCGTCCCGCGTAACCTGGATCAGGCCGTCGTCGCTGCCGACGTAGATCAGGCCATCTTTCAAGGTCGACTCGTCCAGCGCGATCAGGCTGCCATAGAATGACGTCGAGCGGTTCTTGCTGACCGCATCGACGCTCCAGACCTTGCCCATGATCTCCAGCGTGTTGCGATCGAGATCGCGCGACAGGTCGCCGCTGATCTCGCGCCACGAGTTGCCGTAGTCATCGCTGCGCAGGAGTTTCTGGCAACCGTAGTAGAGCCGCTTGTGATCGTGCGGGCTGATCAGCAGCGGCGAGTTCCAGTTGAACCGGTAGGCCTCGTCGCCCCACGCGGGCTGGGGTTGGATGTCGATGCCCTCCCCATTGCGCCGGTCGTAGCGCGCGATCCCGCCGTACTGGTACTGGCTGTAGACGATGTTGGCGTCGGTCGGGTCGACCTGCGGTTCGAAACCGTCGCCGCCCTGGGTGATGCGCCAGTCCTCGTTGCGCACGCCGTGCGCGTTGATCGTGCGGTGCGGCGCGCCGAGAGTGTTGTTGTCCTGGGTGCCGCCGTAGACCCAGTAGAAGGGCTCGTCGTAGTCGACGTGAACCTTGTAAAACTGGGTGACCGGCAGGTTGGCCTTGAAGTCCCAGAGCGCGCCGCGGTCCCAGCTCTCGTAGATGCCGCCGTCGCAACCCACGAGGATGTGCCGCGTGTCGTCGGGGTCGATCCACATACCATGGTCGTCGACATGCTTGGCCGACGTCGATGCGCGCTCCCAGGTCGCGCCCCCGTCCTCGGTGTAGGCGAGCCACGTATTCAGGGACCAGACCAGATCGGGGTCCCGGGGGTCGACCATGATCTCCTGATAGTACTGCGGGCTCGTCGACACGTAGTCGCTCATCTTCGACCAGTTCTCCCCCGCGTCGCTCGATCGGTAGAAACCGCTATTGCCCTGGGCCGCCTCGACGATGGCGTAGATCACGTCGGGCTGCGAAGGCGCGATGTCCATACCGATCCGCCCCAACTCCACGCCGGGTAGCCCGCGTTGGATCTTGCGCCAGGTCGCGCCGCCGTCGGTGCTTTTTTGGATACCCGAGCCGGGGCCGCCGTTGAGCAACGTCCACACGTGACGCCGCCGTTGGTAGGTCACCGCGTACATCGTGTCGGGATCGCGCGGGTCGAGATGGATTTCGCTCACGCCGGTATCGTCGTCGACTTCGAGGATCTTCTCCCAGGTGGCACCGCCGTCGGTCGTCTTGTAGAGGCCGCGATCGTCGCCAGCGTTCCACAGCGGCCCCTGGGCCGCCACGAACACCACGTCGGAGTTGCGCGGGTCGATGGCGATCATGCCGATGTGCTCGGAGTTCTCCAGGCCCACCTTTTCGAAATGCTTGCCGCCGTCGACGGACCTGTAGAGGCCGTCGCCGTAGGACACGCTGCGCTGGCTGTTGTTCTCGCCGGTGCCCACCCACAACACATTGGGATTGTTGGGATCGAGGGCCAGGCAACCGATGGAGTATGAGCCCTCCCCGTCGAAGATCGGTTCGTAGGTCGTGCCGCCGTTGGTGGTCTTCCACACGCCGCCCGAACAGACCGCCACATAGTACTCGGCGTGATTATGCGGATTGACGGCGAAGTCGCCCACGCGTCCGGACATCAGCGATGGTCCCAGCAGGCGATATTCCAGGGCCGAGAAGGCGCCGGCGTTGAAGCCGTGATCGTCCTCCTTGTCCTCCCCCGCCGACGCGGGAACCCCGATCAGCGCGAGCAGCAACAACAGGGCCAGCGTGCGTTTCATCATGGTCTCCTCTTTCAACTAAGGCCGTTCCGGCGGCGGGAATGACGGTACTTGGGTTGCAGCCAGAGGTAGAGGCCGGTGCCGATCAGCAGCACCAGCGATATCGAGGTGGCGGGCATGAGCCAGTCGTGGGCCCAGTCGCCGAAGAACGAGCCGTCGTGCAGGCTCTCGATCAGGTCGCTGTTGCGGACGGCCGTGCCGAGCACCGCGCCGCTGACCGCATCGACCTGTATTTCACCGTGGTTGCGGACCGACCGCACCTTGAAGACGCACTTGCCGGGGCGAAAGTCGACGCGGTCCACATCGCCGATCGTCTTGAAGTCGGGATGGCCCTGATCCAGGACGATCGCAAAGAGATCCTGATTGGATATGAACGATTCGACGCCACCCGGCACGCCCTTGTGCGTGGGCGGCTGAATCCACTCGTGATCCTTCTTGATCAGCAGCAGGAAGCCGGTGACGGCGATGTTGAGGAAGATCAGACCCAGAACGATACCGGTCCACTTGTGACTTTGGCGGAAGAACTTGTACATCGGGAAAAAGGCTCCTTCGGAGTGTTTCCAACCGCTGCTACACAATGCCGTAGCGGTGGGCGGAGGGCAATACGCAATCGGGGATGGATGGTTCTGGCAAACAAACACCAACGGTTCTCACTGTCGGTGTTCGCATCGATAATTCAGTTGTCGCTACTTGCCGTACCCGGTCTTGACCGTCCCCTGGGATTCATCCGAATTGCCCACCGGGTCGCAGGGCAGCGCAGGGAAAACGCCTTCCAGCGTGCCGTAACACGAGAGCAGCCCGTGCTTGTCGACGAGCAGCAGGTTCGGCAGGTCGGTCGCACGGGGCTCATAGTTGGAATAGAACGCGGTGCGGGGCATGCCCGAGCGGATGCCGAGAATGTGGGGAAAGTAGTGGCCGGGGTAGCTGTTGAACCAGTCGAAGCGCGTCGTGGATCCCAGCCAGTCGTTGACGACGCGGTGGGCCATGATCAGGAAGCCCGACCAGTCCTGTTCGCTGCCGTCGTGTTTGATCACACCCTTGTTGATCTCGCCGCCGAACGTCAAGTTCTCGTCGGGCGTGAGGGGGAGGTCCAGATCGAAGACCAGGGCATGGGAAAACTGGTACATGTCCGGCGCGTCCGGCAATTCGAAGCCCATGGGCGCGTTTAATTTTCCGAAGGTCAACAACCAGCGCGACGCGAACCCGGGTCGCCACGCCACGTAGCCCTGCTCAAGGTCCTCGGCCCAATCGTCGCCGTCCTTCACGAACTACACGTCGGCGCGAATCACGGTGTCGTCGGCCAGCGCGACGGCTGCCGAGACGAGACTGAGACCGAGTACGATAGCGAGCGAGCGCTTCAAGGCGGACCTCCTGGAACGGGTTGCCTACGAGCATGCAAATCCAAGTGCGCCATGTCCAAGCTGAACGGGAACCCGGGCGCGGGCGCGGTGTAGCAGGGCGGGTCGTACTCATACGCAACCCGCGGAGACCGCCATGAAAGCAGGGACGAGACTGTCAAGACTGTGGCGCAGCTGGTGGCCCAGCCTGACGGTGATCCTGGTCGTGCTCACCTTCCGTTCGGCGATCGCCGACTGGTACGACGTGCCCACCGGGTCGATGCAGCCGACCATCTACGAGGGCGAGCGCGTCTTCTGCAACAAGCTGGCCTACAACGTCAAGCTGCCGTTCACCGACCTGGAAATCGCCCGCTGGGACGAGCCGGCCCGCGGCGAAATCGTCGTTCTCGATTCCCCCCACGACGGCACCCGCCTGATCAAACGCGTCATCGGCGAAGCCGGCGACACGGTCGCCATGCGCGGGGGTGTTCTGTCGATCAACGGTGAGCCTGCCGCGTACGCGCACGGCGAAGACCCCGGCTGGCCCTTGCCGCCGGAATACGGCGGCCCCTATGACCACTTGATCGAAACGGTGGCGAACCGATCGCACGCAGTCATGCTCTCACGGGATCGACCGGTCGCGCGCGACTTCGGACCGATCACCGTCCCCGCGGACCACGTCTTTATTTCCGGCGACAACCGGGACCACAGCTTCGACTCGCGCTTCTTCGGCACCGTGCCCGCGAGCGCCGTGACCGGGCACGCCACCATGGTGCTCGCATCGGTTGATCTCGATCGACATTGGCAACCGCGCTGGGGCCGTTTCATGAGAGCCCTGCGCTAGAGCCCGGCCGGATGGTGCGCGAACACCGCGGACACGCGCCTCCACTCCCGGCCGGCCCAATCGCGGCCGAATCCTTCCTACCCTTCGGCCGCGGAAAAGAGGCCGCCTCCATATCGGAGGCGGCCTCTGTGCTTGTGAGCATGCGTGTGGACTACTCGGTGGCGGCGGCGGCTTCGACCAACCGGTCGCAGATGCGATCGATGAAGTCGAAATACGAGTCGGTGCCGTCCTGGGCGCCACAGTAACCGGGTAGGACGGTCAGCGGCACGCCGATACGCCCGGCCACTGCCTCGGCCACGTCGAGATGGTCCCAGGTCGCCGCGATCACGATGGGCGCCTCCAGGTTCCGGCCCAACCGGATCACCTCCCGCACATGCCGCGGCGACGGCGAGATGCCGGGCCGGTGCTCGATCTCCCCCACCACGTCGAGGCCCAGCCAATCAGCCAGGTAGGACCAATGGCGTCGATAGATGATCACCGGATGGCCGCTCACCGATGCGGTGCGTTTCAGCCAATCCAGGCGGCGCGTCTCGATCCGGTCGGCAAAGTCGATCGCACGCGAGCGATAAACGTTGGCCCGGGCCGGATCCAGCATGCCCATACGATCGGCCATGAGTTTGGCTACCCGGGCCATGATCGACGGGTCGAGGGTATAATGGGGATTGCCCAGAGGGTGGACGTCGCCCTGACCGCGATCCACCGGATGATGATGCAGTTCCAGCGGATGCAGAATCGACGCCGAACAATCCAGGTCACCCGGGCCCCCGGGACGCACACGCGGGTTACGCGCCTTGTCGATGAGCAGGGGCAACCAGCCGATTTCCAGTTCGAGGCCGTTGTAGCAGAGCAGATCCGCCTTGCCGAGTTTGCGCGCCAACGAGGGCTTGGCCGGCAGGAAGTGGGGGTCGCGGCTACCGGGGCAGAGCACCTCCACGTCGACGTCGTCGCCACCGACCACCTCGGCCACACGGCCCAGATCGGTCAACGTCGTGACGATCTTGAGTTCGGCGAAGGCCGGCGCCGTCAGCACCAGAACCAGGAAGACACACAGCATGAGTTTCATATCGCCTCCTAATAGGTGTGGGCCGGATGGGACCCGATGGTGAAGGTCCACTGGAGTGCGAAGCGCAGGTCGTCGCCGCCCGCAGTATCGGAATCCGTGTAGGACACCTCGGCCCGCAAGGCGCTGAACTCGCTGGGCGCAAAGGCGACGTTGGCCTTGTACTCGTAGTAGTCCGGCCAGGATACAAAGCCAAATGGGTCCGGTTCACCGTGAACCATCACAACGACCTCTTCGGCGTCCCTGGCTATGCCCACGCCCACGCCCATCCACCAGTTCCGCGCCATGCGCGCCTGGGCGTGGGTGTAGAAGCCATATTGATCGTCGGTGCCGTCGTCAAGATCCGGCAGGATCACCTCGGCCGTGATCGTCGCCGCCGGATCCTGCACGGTCTCGCCGACCCACTTGTAAGTCAGGTCGAAGCCCAACAGAGCCAGGCGATCATGGCCGGTCCCGCCCGGGGCCGGTCCCGCAAGGTACGAACCACCCAGTTCCAGGGTGCCGTTCGTGGATACGTCCCACAGATTGCTCCAGCGCCCGCCGAAGACCAGGTCCCGATGCCCGCCGTTGAATATTTCCGCGCGTCCATCCACGCCATAGACCGTGACTTCGCTCCACCAGGACAGCACCGGCACGGTGGCATCGAATGCCAGACCCACGTCGGTCAAACCGTGACCACCCAGGAAGGACTGTACGGCGATCGGCGCGCGAACGAACGGGAACTGGTGCGTGTGCAACACGGCGTGCTTGCCGAAAGGCAGGTAGAACTTGCCCAGGGTCAGCCCCAGACCGGCGGGCATGGCGGTGCTGCGGATCTGGGCCACTTCGATATCGGTGGCGAAGTGGGGAGCGCCTGTGTGGGCGTGCTCGTCCTCCGCGTGCTCCTCGTGCTCCTCGTGCCAGGCCACCACTACATCAGCGGTCCAGAAGGGATCGACCACAGAGGTGAACCGGATTTCCGCCTCCTGGATGGCGATGCGGTTGGCTTCGGCGTCGCCTGTTTCACTCGAGGTTTCGCCCAGAAAGAGGGCGTTGAGACTGACGGCCGGATTCATCAGTCGTGAAACGCCGGTCGTGGTGCTGGACGTCTCGGCCATGGCCATGGCGCTGAGGGCAACGCACCAGAGCGCGATACCCGCGAGAGTATTCTTTCGCATGTGGACTCCTTGATTCCCGGGAACGCCGTATGACCGGCATCCCCATGATAATACGAACGATGGTCTCTGGAATCAGGAGGCGCGGGGCGGCGCCCGCGGAGCCTGGGCGACAAGATCGGGGGTGACGGGGCGGCACAAGACCTTGGCGACGGGAATGAACGAAACCGATGTTTCCGGCACGGGGTTGTTGAAGGACGCCTCGGTGATCAGCCCCGAATGCAGGACGGCGCATTCCCACTCGTCGTGCTCGTAGTCAGCATCGTGCTCGGCATGGGCCGCCGCGTCCTCGCAGTAATGGCGGGACCGGGCGATATCCAGTCCCCCCAGCCCCATCATCAGGGCAAAGGCGAAGACGGTCATCACGGTGCGCCGCAGCGTCATGTCCAGTGAGATGAACATGGAAACAGTTTACAACCGATCACTGATTCCGTCAGTACCCTATTGCTCCGGGGGCAATCCGAGGCGGCCCATGCCTGATCCACTGGGCGAGAAAAGGCCGCTCTCCCCTGAGAGCGGCCTCCATGCGTTCTGAACCGATGTCGATTTCAACCCAGGCTACCGACAGCCGCCTCCACCGCAGTCAGGATGTCGTACGACCGCACCAACGCCTTCATGGCCGTGTGATCCGTATGCAGCGGACGATCCACGTCCAGGAATTCGACATGCTTGCGCACCTCGTCGCGCGCCACGGTCACACCTTGGCCCTTGTCGAAGTCGCGGAAGTCGAGCGCCTGGGCGGCGGCCATGAACTCGATGCCGATGACGCCGCAGGCATTGTCGATGATCTGGCCGTTCTTGATGGCCGTGTTCATGCCCATCGAGACGAAATCCTCCTGGTCGGCCGCCGCGGGGATCGAATGGATCGACGCCGGGGCCGACAAGATCCGCTGCTCGACGATCAGCGAGTCGGCCGTGTACTGGCTCAACATCATGCCGCTGAACATGCCCGCGCCCTTGGTCAGGAAGGCCGGCAGGCCCACGCTCAGGGCCGGATGGAGCAGACGATTCATGCGTCGCTCACTGAGCACGCAGATGATCGTCAACGCCGCGCCGATCATGTCCATGGGCAACGCGACGGGCGTGCCCTGGAAGTTGGCGCCGGTCAGGGCCACGCCGTCCTCGGGCAGGAAGATGGGATTGTCGCCCACACCGTTCAGCTCGATCTCCACCTGCGAGCGCGCCCAGCGCACGGCATCGTGGGCGGAGCCGATGACCTGCGGCGACGAGCGCATCGAATAGGCGTCCTGCACCTTGGTGGGCATCTTGCCGGTCTGCAGGTCACTGCCCGCGAAACAGGTGCGGATCGCGGCGGCGCTGCGGACCGCGCCGCTGAAGCCGCGCTTCTCGTGAATCTTGGCCGTGTAGGGCTTGAGGTTGGCGAGCAGGGCTTCGAGGGACATGGCGCAGGCGACCTCGGCCTGCTTCAGCAGGCGGTTCACATCGCACAGATGGAGGGCGCTCATGGCGGTCAGCAGGTTGGAGCCGTTGATGCACGCCAGTCCGTCGCGCGCCTGCAGACCGGGGATCGAAATACCCGCCTTCTTGAGGGCGTCCTTGCCGGGCAGCAGCTCACCCTGGTAGTAGGCCTTGCCCTCGCCCATCATCAGCAGGGCGACCTGGCTCATGGGCGCGAGATCACCGCAGGCGCCTACCGAGCCCTTCTGGCAGACATAGGGCGTGACGCCCTTGTTGAGCATGGCGATGAGCGTCTGGGTGATCTCGGGACGACAGCCCGAATTGCCGTGGGCGTGGACATTGGCCCGGCCGGCCATGGCGCCGCGCACGTACTCCAGGGGCGCGGGGTCGCCGATACCGGCGGCGTGGTTGTAGATAAGGTATTTTTGGAAGTCCTCGACCTGGTCGTCGTCCAGAATCACTTCGCAGAGTTCGCCGATGCCGGTATTGACGCCATACATGGTCTCGCCGGCGGCGATTTTCTCCTCGAGCATGGCGCGGCAGACCTTGATCCGCGCCAGGGCGTCGGGATGAAGCTCCACTTTTTCGCCGTGGCGGGCGATGCTCTCCAGTTTGTCGATGGTGAGGCCGGAGCCGTCCAGAACGACCGTCATGTCTGTCCCTTTCTACAGATACCTGTCTTACGGAAGTATCGACGTCGGTGACGCCGGTCCGTGCCCTGCAAAAGTCAGATATGATTCGGCCGGAGTCAAGAGTGAGAGGTTTGAGGCGGATATGATACGTCGGGCTCAGGACCGGTGCCTAGCCAGAATGGCCTTTAGGCGATCGATCTCGAAGACCAGGCAATCGCGAAGGGAACACTCCCCTAACTCAGGGACCAATCCTTCGAGCAACTCGACTTTCTCCTCGAGACGCGACCAGGGCCATGTCTTTATGATCCAGTAGGCTCTCATTCCAGGTGTCATACGCACGTCTGTCGCCAACACCTCGCTCAGCATTCCGGTGTCCGGGGGCGGCGTCCCTGACATTCGGACGGAAACGCAGATCCCGGGAAATGACGTCAAGTGGGTCGTCCCCAAATCTACTCCGGTCGTGAGCGACCATTCTCGC
>CAYYYS010000048.1:0-19658 GCA_964476155.1 uncultured Fibrobacteraceae bacterium | reverse complement strand
TTCGGTCACATTATAAGTGAGTCAATGCGAGGGGAATTGTAGTTGACGCCGGGGAAACGACGTTAGCATAGAAGATTGTACGATAATGAATGGAAATGCTGGAATTGGATACCACAGCTCCACAACAGGTTCGATTACCGGATGTACTATCCTAGACTCTTCGCGTTCGATCACCTCATCATGGAACTCGCACATCGACATATCCGGCTGCCGTTTGATCGAGGGTGATTTCAATTTGACGATATCGGATTTCAGCACTGCATCCGGATCCGACAATTTTCTGGATCGAGGTGGCTGGGCAAGTATCCGGGTCACCGAAAACAGCGAGACGATCGACTTTCGCAACAACAACATACACATAGGCGGCGACTGGTTCGTCTACTGCCAGCACACCAACAACCCCATCAACGAAATCGTCAACCTAGAGAACAACTACTGGGGAGGCGCGGACTCCACGGCCATCGCCGAGGGCATCCACGATTTCATCGACGACCCCGACGCCGGGGCTACCGTTGATTTCATCCCGTTCTCGACCGTGCCACTTGAGACCGAGCGGATGAGCATCGGTGACGTCAAGAGGCTGTTCAGATGAATGACCATTTCTACACACACAAGGAGAGATCGCATATGAAACGAATTACCTTCATCGTCATCATGATTGCAGTCGTATCAGCCAGGGCGGACTATGCTCCAGTCGAGGGCACTCTGGGCTTGTCAGCCGTGGAATCCGGAGCCGCGATCGCTATATGGGTGCCTCTTGCCGACAACGAAGCCCTATCCGGTTTCGATTGGTTTAATAACGACGAATTCGCGGTATTTCCAGACATCCGTGTCGTGGAGGATCTCGACGGTTCCCCGGCTCCGCTCGCCGAGGGAACAGTCGTCGGAGCAAACATTTCCGGCCCCAGTTCGTCCTGGTGCCAGCTGTTCTTCGATACGCCCTACTCGGGTGATGGCGGCCTGTTCGTCGTCTTCAGGCTGCCTCCCGGGTCTGTATGGACCGACGATGGCGATAACGGCGGACCCGGCATCGGGATTCAGACCGACGGCGGCGGCCTGGCCGGCTGGGCCACCTGGAACGGACAGGACTGGGTCCGCCTACATCCCGACATCTCGCTGACCCTCGCGCCACGTGTCGTTCCCGGCACGGCCGGCAAGTCACTCACCACCGACGATACGCCGTCGATTACCACGACCATGATCTACCCGGCGTCTCCCAATCCCTTCAATCCGTCGACAACGGTTCGCTTCCAGTTGCATGTGAAGTCGAGAGTCGAGATGCAGGTCGTCGACCTACGGGGGCGCGTTGTCGCGACACTGATCGACGAGATACGCGAACCGGGTCTCTTCGAAGTGGTCTGGGACGGTACGGATACAAATCAATATGCGGTGTCCAGCGGCGTGTATATGGCACGACTAATCGCCGTCGGCAAGAGCATGACAACCCGTTTAGTACTCGTGAGGTGAAAAGATTGAAACCGATTGCTTGTCTGACCCTGATACTGGTGATTCCCTTGATGGCGGCGGCGGCGAACAGGGACGGCCTGGACTCAATCGCCGACAAGGTGACTGCAGGCGCTCCGCATTGGAGCGAAGGCTGCGGTTGCGTTCTCCCTCCTTTCGCGATCGAACTCCTGATGGAGAAGGACCTGTCCTACGCTTGCCGCGAAGGGGATGTCGATGAAGATGGATTGCCGGACATCGTCATTACGGTCAAGAACGTCGGCATCTGGGTATATCGCACAAATAACCGGCAGCGGTACGCTGTCCGGTTGATTTGATTAGTTAGATGTTTTTTATGTTTGACCAGTTATTGGATATTTAAAAGTTCTGTTTTTTAAGGAAAAGTCACCTCTGATAAAAAATAGACTGTCTTCGTCTGGGACTGTTTCATGGGAATTTATCCCTATCTGATTGGGGGTAAAATAATAATATATTTCTTCTATCTCTGAATTTTGGATGATTTTATTGAAAATTGAGTCAAGTTCAAAATTTTCTTCAGAAATTATGTCATATATGTGGAGACTCTTTTCTTTGCTTTCTAGAATAAAAATGATGTTCTTCTCTTCAAAATAGTATAAATTCTTCGAATAAATATAAATGATATGCCACATTGTAATGAAATCATAATTGATCGGAGAAAAGCTCTCTGTTAGACAGTTTCTATTCATTAAAAGATTTTGAATGATGTCTAGATCTCTTTTCTCATCTAAATTTAAAGATCTCATCGCGTATTTTGTTTCTTCTGGCTGGCGAAAACTTTTAAAAAGAACTTCAAACTTTCTTTCAAAACCAAATTTTGGATAAAAATCTATAACAGTTTCATTGGCAAATAAATAAAACAGATCTACTTTTTCCTCATATTTTTTTAGGACATAATTCATTAAGTGCCTTGAATAACCTCGATTACGATACTTAGGTAAAGTCCCAACTGTTGCAAATTGTAATGCTTTTTGCCGAGAATTTTTTTGATAAATGTCGATTTCCGATACTGACACATTTGAGACCATACGACCATCTTTGATGATTGAAAATGCTTTATATTTATCAGACCAACAACCCATTTCGTACCACTTTCGAAAGTCCGCTCCATATAAGGCTTTTGGAGTAAATTCAAAAAATAAATTCCGTAATTCTTCATTATCACGGTAATTTTCGTAAATCTCTATTTCCATTCCTACTCCTGTGTTATGTCACAACTCTGCATCTAACGCTGGATCCACATCCGCGATGGCGAACCGATATACCGCGAGGACTCGACGCTGATCTTCACACCTCACGGCCTGGAAGAAACGGCCCATTTGTGGCGCGAAGAGGCCGAATGATCAGAGGTCGGAGTGTGGGGACAGTCTAGCACTAGTACAAATCAAGCTCGATCAACCGGCACTCCAACCCACCGTTCCAGAACGGAATCCTCCGCTTGGGCCGCAACCCCACCCGCTTGACGAGTTCCACGTCGCCGCAAAGCACCCAGGCCTTGGCGCCCCGGCAGTTCCGTTTCAGATGGTCACCCAGATCCTTGTAGAGAGCGCCTACCCTCTCGCGCGCCTCCAGCCGGACACCATAGGGCGGGTTCACGACGATGGTCGCGCCTTCGGGAACATCGACGTCGCGAAAATCGCGGGTCGTGATCCGGATCAGGTCGCCGTCCGGCAGGGACGCCAGATTGGTTCGCGACGCCTTGACCGCCGCCTGGTCCAGGTCGCTGCCGATCAACAGGCGCGGATCCGCTTCGCGATGGGCGTCCTTCGCTTTGGCCAGCACCTGATCCCAGAGCGCGGTGTCGAAATCGGGCATGCAGGACAGCGGCGATTTTTCGGCCATGCGCCACCCCGGCGGGATATGCGACAGCATCAGCCACGCTTCGGCCAGGAAGGTGCCCGAGCCGCACATGAAATCGACCAGGGGGCCTTCGCCGCGCCATCCGCTCAGCTGCAACACGGCCGCCGCCAGGGTCTCCTGCAACGGGGCCTCGACCGATTCGAGCCGGTAGCCGCGTCGGTGCAGGGCGCCGCCGGAAACGTCCAGGCTGATCACGGCCCGATCCTGGTTGATGTGCAGATTCAGCCAGACGTCGGGCTCGCGTCGATCCACACTGGGACGCTCGCCGCACGACTCGCGAAAATGATCGACGATCGCGTCCTTCAAACGCTGGGCCGCGAACTGGGAATGGTCGATCTTGCTGCGCGCCACGTTGGCCACGATGGCGAAGGTGTGTTGCGGCGACAGGAATGCGTCCCAGTCCACCTTGCGCGCCGTGGAATAGAGATAGCGATCGGAGTGACAGTCGAACGTGAGCAGGGGCGCCAGCACGCGACCGGCCAGACGGGATCCGAGCACGATGGCGTAGAGGGCGCGCTGGTCGGCGCGAAACTCCACGCCGCGAACACGGGCCCGCGAAGCGGACGCCCCGAGTACGCGCACCTCGTCGGCGAGCAGGTCTTCCAGCCCCCGCGCACATTGCGCGAAGAACCGACCGTATTTCCGGTACTCGAACACGTCACTCCCATCGCTTGATTGCCGTGTAACCGAACGGCCATATGGTGGCCCACGACGAACGGCGCGTCAACCGCCACAACAATGGGGCGCCCCGAAGGACGCCCCATACATAAACTCGAACGGAGGGATCAGCGATAGAGCCCCTTGATCCCGGACCAGGTACCCATGTCGTTGCCGATGGGCGGATCGCAGCAGACCAGGTCGCCCCAGATGATGACCTTGCCGCCGGCCGTCTTGCCCAAGCCTATCATGTCGATCCAGTTCCCGCTGTTGTTGATGAACACAACACCGGCCTCGGGCTGGCCGTCGGTGGGCAGATCGGCGCCGAACTGGTCGAAGTATTTTACGGACAGGAAATAATGCTCATTGAAAGGCTGACACCCGCAGGCGCCTTGCACGGGCAGGATGATCTCGTACTGACCGGGCTCGGTGAAGTGGAAATCAAACGGCTGACCTTCGCAGAGCTGCCCTCCGGGTACGAACATGTCCAGGGCGGAATCCCAGTCAGCGCTTATGAGTCCACCCGCGGCATGGAACGTCACCGGCACCTGCTCGGGTGTGAACTCCAGCAACATGTGAACGGCCTCGAGGCGGAAACCGCCCGAGGAACAGTCACCAAAATCCGGCGGATAGAAAAGATATGCGTAACTCTCCAGACCCAGGTGTACATCGGGGACCGCCGGCGGCTCCGGCGGATTCAAATTACCGACCTGAAAGATGGGCTGCCCCATGGCGACACCAGCCAAAAGCAGCAGCAGAACAGTGGAGGCGAGCTTGAGCTTCATGGTGCGATCTCCCTCAAATCGGGTCTCTATCACGGTTATCCAGACCATTAATTGTACCCTATATCTGACAACTCATCAAGCTCTCTGCAAAAACCAACCCCCGGCGTCAAAGAACAGAGCGCCGGGGGGTGATCAAGCCTGTCGGACCCATACGGTTGGCGGCGATCGCTAATCCAGCGTCCGCGCCACGCGGAATCCCAAGTAACGACCCTTGTCGGCCGGCAAACTGCGCGAAGCCGAGCGGCAATTACGCGCATTGTTGCCGTAGCCACCGCCACGCATCATATGGATGGTCCCCGAGGTGGCTCCGAGGGGATCGGAGATACTGGCGCCCATCAGGATGGGCACGGGCTGGCTACCGATAGCCGGGCGATAGACATAACCAAGGCTCATGGTGTCGAACGTCAGGAACCGGTCACGAGAATACTGTGTGGAGCCGGCATCGATAATGCTCATGTCGTCCAGCAACAGGGTCTCGCCGCCGACCTTCAGTAATTGCACGTCGCCGGTGAAGGTAACAACACCCGTGACTCCGGCACCGAAGGCCGCGTCGTCGATGGCCGTGGCGGTGACGCTCATGGTCACCCCGGGGGCAATGGCGGCGGGGAAATCGGTGAAGGCGCCCCTGTAGAGAATATCATTGTTGACCCGGAGGTTGATCTCGCCGGTGAAGTCGGCGTACTCGAAGGACACTTCGCTCGTATTGATGCCCAGATTGGAGATGGTGAACTCGGCGCCGACCTCGGAGAAGCGGATCATCAGGCCGTCGCCCACATCCTCCAGGAACTGGATGATCGATAAGCTGCCACGATCCTGGATGTTACCATCGACATACTCGAAATCGCCCAGAACCACCGGGACGTTCTCATAGACACCCGACCAGTCCCAGACCCATTCCCAGACGTTTCCGTGCATGTCGTAGAGACCCCAGGCATTGGGCTCCAGGGACTGGGCGATGTGAGGTCGATCCCCCGCGTTATAGCAGTACCAGCCGATGAGCGTGAGGTTTTCGTCGAAGTCGCAGCTGTTGGGCGTGTAGGTGAGACCGCCGTTGGCGAGGTCGGTCTGGGTACCGGCGCGACAGGCGTATTCCCATTCGGCCTCGGTCAATAGACGATAACCGTTGGCGTTCTCGTCCCAGGTCGCGTTCTGGCCGACGATGTCATAAACGGGTGTCAGCCCCTCGTCGAGGGAGAGCGCGTTACAGAAGTTGACGGCGTCGAGCCAGCTCACGCTTTCCACGGGATAGCTCGAATCGCAGGTAGGACAAAGTTCGAAGTACTGGCTAGGATTGGTCTCCATGAGACGCTGGTACTGGGCCCATGTAACCTCGGTCTCGGAAACCTCGAACCCCTTGGTGATCGTCACCGGATGCAACGGCCACTCGTAGGGATCGACGCCGCTCTGCAACCTGCTGCCCATGTTGAAGGTACCCGGTTCCACGGGAACCATCACCACGGCACCGGACCCAATCTCCAGATAGGTGGCCGCGAACGTGATACCGTCGCCTTCCTCGAGGTCGAGGGTATCGGGAGCCGGCGTATTCCAACCGTCAACATCCCCCCACGCGATGGCATAGGTACCAATATCCATATCCTCAAAGAGAGCATCGCTGCTGCCGGTCTCGACCAGATCGTCGGGGCCGAAGAGTGTCCAGGGCGCGGCGATTTCGTCGGGACTGGGATTGATCTGCACCTGACCCGGCTCGGGTTCGGTGTTGGGCTGGCGATAGGTGCCCGAGAAGGTGGTCACGGTGCCACCGGTCAACGTCTTGGTCTGGGGGTTCGCGTCGGGCAGGAACCAGCCATGGACACCCTCCCAGGTCAATACGTATTCGCCGGGAGTCAGGTCTTCGATGACCAGATCGCCGTTCCCGGTCAGCTCGTAGCCGTCGGGACCACTGAGACTCCAGGGGAATGCGACGGTGATGGGTCGGGGGTAGATCCCGATCGTACCGTTACCGGATGGCCCAGTGGTTCCATCCTCACTGCTGCAGCCCCAGAGCGCGAGAAGCCCAAAGACCAACGTGGCCAGCAGTAAACGCAACATCACGGCTCTCTTCATCGAGGATCCCCCTGTGGAGATTGGCTGAGGAGTCAAGAATCCGGCCGAACGCCTAGACACACTCGCCTGAAAATACCACATGGCACACGCTTGCGCCAGTTTCACGTGTTCCCGCGTCATGACGTCAACGAGGCGCGCACAGAGCGCGCCCGGGTCAGGACCGCAGGGTGTTGAAAATAAGGAATCCGAACGCTCCGGGCAATAACGGAGATGAGCGTCCCTCAACCCGGATATCCGGGTTAAGTCCTCGTGACAACCACCAGCGTGATGTCGTCCGACTGGGGCACGCCGCGGGTGTGATCGGAAACGGCCCGCAGCACAGTCTCCTTGATATCCGACGCGCTCTGTCCCCGGTTCTCCTTGAGCAGGGCGACCAGACGGTCTTCGCCGAACATGGTTTCGACCGTATCCTCTTCCCGGGGGATCGAGCCGTCGGGCAGGGGGCCGATGGCCTCGGTAATGCCGTCGGTGTACATCAGCAGGGTATCGCCCGGTTCCAGCGTGACGGTGTCCTGCTCGAAGGGCATGTCGGGAAGCATGCCCAGGGGCAGACCGCCCGCCTCGAGCTGCTCGAGCTCGCCGTCGGCCCGCAGCAGCAACGGCGGGTTATGCCCGGCGTTGGTGCAGGTAAACGCACCCGCGGTCCTGTCCAATACACCGTAGAAGAACGTGGCGAACATGTGCGGGTCCGTTGATTTCACCAGCAGTTCGTTGACGCGCTTGACGACACCCGACACCTGTCCCGGATGCAGGACCTGGCCGTGCAGCGACGCCTGCAGGTTCGACATGAGCAGAGCCGCGGGGATGCCCTTGCCCGACACGTCGCCGATGGCCACGCCGAGCAGACCGTTCTCCTGGTCCAGGAAATCGAAGTAGTCGCCGCCCACCTGGAGACACGGGATGCTGGCACCGGTGACCTCGAAGCCCGGCAGGACCGGCATCTCGTCGGGCAGCAGGCGCTCCTGGATGGCGCGGGCGGTCTCCAGTTCCTTTTCCAGACGTTCGCGAGCCACGGCTTCCCGACGTCCCTGCTTCACGGCAACGGCCATGTCGTTGAAGGACCACGCGAGCTCGCCGAACTCGTCCTCGTTGGGGATGTCGATCCGCGTGTCGAGGTCATCGGCGGCGAGGCGCTGCGTGCCCGCCCTCAGGGCGCCCACGGCCTTGATGATCCCGTTGGTGATGCGCAGCCCCAGAAAACCGGCCGCCGACTGGAAGATGAGCAACAGGACCGCGATGAATCCGAGCAGAAACAACAAGGCCTGGTTGAACGTGTTTTCCGACGCCGTGAACTCCTCCCCCAGATCCGAGAGGCGAACTTTGACGTGCATGAGCGCGTCCCCGAACTCGAAGTGATCATCCACAAGCGTGATGACGGGCACCTGGGCGCCGCCGAAATACAGCGGCTTGCGCCAGAAGGACGAAGCGTCGTCGTCGCGATAGCAGCCCTGCAGGGAGGATACGTCTGCGGCCGTCGACGCATCGGTTTCGTCCTGGTCATCGGCGTCATCGCCCCAGTCGTCGTCGCGAAAACCGACATCCGCGCGAAGCAGCCGTGACAAGCGATCGAGAACACGCTTGTCCAGGGGCGTGCCGGAGAGTTGCCGGGCCGCGGTGCCGACACCGCTCGTCTTCAGGAGCCAGTAGCCTTTCTCGATGGCGAAGACGGCCGCGGTATCCGTCGGCGCCCACGCTCCCGAGCGAACGACCTGCTCCTCACCGGCGATGATCAGATGGACGGTGCCGGCGCCTTGAAGACTGTCCGGAAGAGGCGCGGGCCGGGTCAGGGCCGCCTGGAAGTCGGGAAGCCAATCGGGCAGATCCCCCTGCGCGCCGTCGGGTGTCAGAACAAAGCCGCCGTTCAGGGGGCGACCGTCCGCATCCTGGAAAAGTCCCGGCTGGGAAGCCCAGTCCTGCAGGACATCGAGCCCGCGGGAGGTGGTGATGCCGCCCATGGCTCCGTAGAGCGCCACGAGACCGAAGGACGTCAACAGCAGCAACGGCACCATCGAGATGAGTACGGCCGTCACGGCCAGCTTGGGTCGCAGGCGCAGGAAGTGCAACCGCACGCCGAAGAGCAGGTGCAGCAGCGAGAAGATCCAAAAGAAGCGCAGCGCGAACAGACAGGTGCGACCGAAGCCGAAGATCGCGCCCGACAGCCAGCTGTGCGGTGCCGATCCGGTCGGGCCCCAATCCCAGAACAACAGGATCAGGGCGACAACGCCCGTCAGGAACGCGATGGCGCGTTGGGCCGAGGACAACAGCTCCCAGGGCCTATAGCGACGCGCGACCAGGAAAAAGATGATGCAAGTTAGGGCGATGTAATAACCGGCGGGCGAAGCCCCCGCGATGGGAATCGGCAGCAGGGCCAGCCCGATCCAGACGATCCAGAAGCGTCGGAACGCCGTGTCCAGCAAGAGGAAGCGCACGGACGCGAAGAAGGCGATACCGAGCAGCACGGCCGCCGGCCCTTCGCCAAGCCAGCGGGCCGGCCAGGCTGCCAACGAAGCCAGGATCGTCAACAGGACCAGTTGCCAGGATGTCATTGTCCACACGAACCGAACAGCGGCGCGAATAGCCGTCATATCATCCCTCCCGCTGGGAGACTAGTTCAAGCGCCGGGAGATGACAAGCGTCATCAGGGGTGGACATAACGGCCCCGAGAGCGCAACTTTACCCTTGTGTTCCGTCAACCTTCGATCTTGGAGCCAGTGAGCTTACAAGTGGTCATATGCAAGGCGCGCAAGCGCCGGACTAGCCGTAGCTAGTTCAAGCGAGTGTAACGCGGCAGATGGCTGCTTGTAAGCTCACTGGCTCCAAGATCGAAGGTTGATGGAGCGCTAGAGACGAAACTGGAAACCCATGCCGACGGAGTGAGTGATGAAGACCGTGATGCGCTCGTTCGTGATGACCCTCCTATTAAGTAGCCTGTTTCTTGCCATCACCGGCTGCGGCGGCGGCTTCGGCTTCGGTGAGAAGTTCTACGATTACAAAACGCCAGTGCCCCCCGACATGGAAGTGCTCATGCTGGCCCAGTGCCTCTCCGGGTCCTTCTCCAGCGCAGCCCAGGCCGCCCTGGATTCCGACTACCACGAGGTCGCCCTGGAGACCGTTCGCATCTGGCCCATGAACGAGGACGGCGTGTGGCTCTATGTCGAGCAGGCCGACGCGGCGGCCAGGGACAAGCCTTACCGCCAGCGCATCTATCACCTGTCGCGCCGCAACGAGATCATCATCGTCAACGAGATCTATCGGCTGCCCGATGATGCCGCCATGATCGGCGCCTGGCAGGACCCCTCGCGCTTCGACGCCCTGGCCCCCGCCGACCTCACTGTCAAGGAGGGCTGCGGCGTGGAACTGGAGCGCACCAACGAATGGACCTTCGCCGGCTCCACAAAGGAACGCGACTGCGCCAGCGAACTCCAGGGCGCGACCTATGCCACCAGCGAGATATCGATCACGCCTTCGTGGATCGAGAGCTGGGATCGCGGCTATGACGAGAATGGGGAGCAGGTGTGGGGCGCCGAGAAGGGTCCTTATCGTTTCGTCAAACTCGGACGCTGACCCGACGTTTCGAACAGAAAATAAAGACGGCGCGGATCACGGTCCGCGCCGTCTTGCGTTTCGGTAGCACCGACTTAGCCCGCCGAGTTTTCCCCTTCGGCGGCAATACAAGAGGCGACCAGGAACGCCAGCGACCGTGTAGGATCCTGGGCCGGCGCCTCACCGTCGGAAAACACGCGAAGCTCGGTATCGGATTCCTCGATCACCAGACAGCAGGACGAACCGCGCAGCAGGTTCAGATAGTCGAGACGGTCCTTCTGGTCGTAACTCATGCAGAGCATCCCGTCGCGGCGCAGCAGCTTGGCCAGGACGGGCAGAAGGGCTTCGACATACCGGTCCGAGAAGTGGGCCAGCGGGGCGCGGGCGGTGATCACGTCGATGGACTTGTCTTCGAAAGTGGTCTCAAGCAGATCGTAGGGCGCCAGGTACTGCATGTGGAAGCGCCGCAGGACCCCGAAGAGGGTCTCATCGGCGGGGACACGCAAGCGCTGGATCACGTCGCGCTTTTCCAGGCCCAGGCGTTTCGCGATTTCCATGGCGTGGGCCCGCAGGTTCGCGGCGGTCCGCACGAGAAGCCGACGGTCGATCACACGGACCTGGTCGATCAGGATGATATCGTCGCAGCCGGCCAGGAAGAAAAGGAGCGGGATGGTGGGTTGCCAGGCAGTCCCGAGGTCGAGCAGCGTCTTGCACGACAGATCGACGCCCGAACGCTTGAGCATCTCGACCTGATAAAGGCCCTGCTCGAGTGTCTGCGGGTCGATATCCGGAGACGGCGGTGGAAAGTCACCGATCCGTTCGGGCTTGGGGTTGCCCTGTCCGAACAGGCGCACCCACAGGTCTCCGGCTTTCTGTCGCCAACGTTTCACGACTCGTCACCTCAGGGTAGGACTCGAATCAGAGCGGTCGCTCTATCGCGTTCAGTGCCCCCGGATAGAATGACCTTCTACAGGCGGCAACGCTCCGAACGCAAATACTAGCACAACAACAGCGAATCCACCACAAAACGCATTCTCAAAACTGTGCGGAAAAACAGCCCGGCCGAACTCGATCTCCCGAGTGTCGTGGATATTCACGGTCTTATAGGGGGATCAATCCCTGAAACCATGGTACCCGCATAGCGTATCCTACTGACGCATAACATGATACAAGTTACACTCACGGTGTTGTCATTCTCCACGATTCGGGTATGATGATTGCGAGGATCAAGTGTTCGAAAGGCTCGCGCGCATCGCCCGAGCTCCATGATCGCTCATCGATAAGAGAAGTCGTGACGTGCAATAAGCTGATAACATTAATCATGGCAATCAGCTGTGTGGCCTTACTGTGCGGGACGACCGCCTTGGCGCGCCCGGCGGACTCCGCAACACCCTCCCCCCTTGGCGGACCGGAATCTGTAGCGAAACCGCTCACCTTGGAGTCCATCGAGACCAACGGCAACACCCGCACTTCGATGACGGTCATCCAGCGTTATCTGGGTCTCATTCCCGGGGACACCTTCGACCAGGACGACTTGCTTGCAGCCATCAATCGCCTGCGCCGCAGCGAGTTGTTTGTGTCGGTGGACTTTTTCACGCGCCCAGGCCTCCAGCGCGGCGCACTGGTGCTGGTCCTGGACGTTGTAGAACGCGGCATCGAGTTTCGCCTGGGCACCGGCAACACCGACCTGGACGGGTGGTATCTGATTCCGGCGTCCCTGTCCTTCGATAACCTGACCGGCCACGGCGAGGACGCCGCGCTGCGGCTCACCTTCGGTTATCGCACCGCCGGGGTGACGGCCCACTATCGACGGGGAACGGCGCCAGCCGACCGGACCTTCTGGGGTGCGGAAGCTCAGGCCCTGTCCAAGGACCGGGTCTACTTCCTGGACGGCGTGGAATACACCCATCCCCTGTCCACCGGCGCTTTCGATCTGCACTTGGGACGTCGCCTATCAAACGCCTGGAGCCTGGCTTTGGGCCTGCGCGCTGAATCCGTCGAAGCCGACTCGACCGGCTCGGTCCACACAGACGATGAATTCCGCGGGCTCGAAGTGGGCGACGAGGTCCCGTTTGCGGATCTGCCGCCCAGCATCGCCACGGACGTGGGCAAACGGAATCGCAGCATCTGGCGTCTGGATCTGGTCCTCGACACACGCGACGCGCGGACCCGCGCAGACTCACCCGTAGCGGGTCTGTGGGGACGACTCCGCACCCAATACACCATCGGCAAAGACGTCGACTATCCGGCCGCGAGTTGCGACCTGCGCGCCTACCAATCCCTCGGCGCGGGCGTACTCGCGTTACGAACCCGCGCGGCCGTCGTGGGCGACGGCGCGCCCTTCTACGACCGACACTATCTGGGCGGGTTGTACACGGTGCGCGGTTTCCCCAGCCAGTCCCTGAGCGCGCCCGCCGGCAACGGCTGGATCTGGCACGGCTCTCTCGAATACCGGGCGCCCCTGCTGGGCGATCCCGCTAACCCGCGTGTCGCCGGCGCACTCTTCCTGGACACCGGGCGCAGCGGCGATAGCGAAGGGCCCGCGAATGACGTGGCCGTGGGAGTCGGCTGGGGCTTCCGTGTCCGGCTGGGCTGGCTCGGCTATCTCGGCGCCGATCTCGCCTTCCCCCTCTCCGATTCGCCCATCGACGAATCCGCCCACGGCCATGTTTCGCTGGGGTGGAGCTTCTGATGGGCGGTACCCGACGCGCACTCTGGCTACCGCTGCTGCTCGCCGCGCTGGCCACGTCGGCCGGCGCGGCCCCCCGCATCACCCTGGTGTCGCCGACCGGACAGGACGGGTTGCTGATCTGCCGGTTGACCACCGCGGATCTTCCCAGCGAACGCATCGTCTCCACCTTGCGCAGCGGGCTGGTCTCGGCGATCGAGTTCAATCTGGAGGTCCTGCAGGACGGCGACCGGACGGTGGCCGGCAACCGCGTGATGGTGCGCCTGTCGTTCGACCTGTGGGAAGAGGTCTACGCGGTGGACCTGGGCGGTACCGAAACCCGACTCGCGAACCTGACCGACCTGCGCGACTACCTGGCCGACCTGCCGCCGATGCCGGTGGCCCCGCTCGACGCCCTGGACAACACGACGCCGGCGGTGATCCGCGCCGGACTAAGGCTGCACACCATCGCCCCCGACACGCGCGGCCGCATGGAGGGCATGATCTCGGGCGACCGGGCCGCCGACGGACGCCACGACGACCCCGGCCAGGAAGTGCTGGTGAGTCTCGGCAAACTGATCCGCTTCTTCTACAAGGGCGGCGCGCAGGACGACATGGACCACACCCTCGACTCCGCCCCTTTCCTGACCGGGGAGTTGACGCCATGAGACGCATCCGCACACGGCTGATGATCATGATCCTCGTGGCGGCCCTGTTGCCGGCGGTCCCCATGTCCCTGGTCGTCCGGAATCTCTTGGAACGCAGCATGAATCCAACTCTGCAACAGACCCTGGTGGATGGCTTGCAAGCGGGCCTGGACGGCTCGCGCGAGGACCTGCAACAACGCAAGTATGCCTTCACCGAAGCGGCTGACCGTATCTGGCGACCCCATCTGACGATGATGAATCCGGCCGGGGACAGGGGCCAGATGATGCTCGACGAGCAGGGCCGCTGGTTGAAGAAGGCCGCGTTCGTGCCGGCGCTGAACGAGGCGCTTCCCGACCTGGATTCCATGCCCCAGATCGTCGGCGACCATCTGGCGCTCAAGAATCGCACGGCGGACGGGCGCCCCGTGGTCATTGCCCAGGCCCTGCCCCCCGAACTGACCGGACGCGTCGACGACATCACCGATGCCATGGGTCTGCTGGCCGCCTTCCAACTCGAACGCGATCCGATCCTGCGCAGCTACATCCTGCCGTTCATCCTGGTCTACGCGGTGTTGATCCTGGCGGCGCTGGTGGTGGCATCGCTCATGGCGCAACGTCTGGCCCGGCCGCTCGAAGCCGTGGCCGAAGCCGCCGAACGGGTGGCCGAGGGCGACCTCGAGACACGCGTGGACGAGCGAGGCGGCGGTGAGGCCGGCGCCCTCGTGCACGCGTTCAACGGCATGGTCGCGCGACTGTCGCAACAGAGGGGCGAACTGGTGCGCCTGGAAAAAGCGGCCGCCTGGCGCGGCATGGCCCGCACCCTGGCCCACGAGATCAAGAACCCCCTGACCCCCATCCTCCTGGCCGTCCAGGAAACCCACCGCAGCTACAAGGGCGACGACGCGGCTCATAGCGAGGTCCTGGCCGACTGCGAATCCATCGTCAGCGAGGAAGTGGACGGATTGCGCCGGTTGGTGTCGGAGTTCTCGGATTTCGCCCGCGCCCCCAAGCCCTCGCTACGGGACGACGACTTCGTCCCCCTGGCCCAGGACCTGGGTCGGCTTTACGGTGAACGGATCAACATCAAGCTCGCCGCCGAGACGCTCCCGGGACGCTTCGACGACAAGGCCCTGCGCCGCGCCCTGATCAACCTCATCGACAACGGACACAACGCCTGCGCGCAGGCCGACCGGGACCCGCGCGTGACGATGACGGCCCGCAACGACAAGAACGGCGGACTCGTGCTGGTGGTGGCCGACGGCGGCGTGGGCATCGCCCCGGAACATCGTGACCGCATCTTCGAACCGGATTTTTCCACACGCACCGAAGGCATGGGACTCGGTCTGGCCATCGTGGACGGCATCGTCCGTGGCCACGACGGGAATATCGATGTTGCGAGCAACCCGGGAGTGGGCGCGGTCTTCACGATCCGCATCCCCGCCGGCGGGAAGGATGACTGATGTCACGCATACTGATCATCGACGACGAGAAGAACATACGCCGCACCTTCGGCATGGTGCTCAAGTCCGAGGGCTTCGAGGTGGTCGAGGCCGGGAGCGGCGAGGACGGTCTGGACCTGTGGCGCGCCGAGGGCGCCGACGTGGTGATCCTCGACGTGCGCCTGCCGGGCCTCGACGGCCTGGAAGTCCTGCGACGAATGCGCACCGAGAACGATCACCAGCAGGTGGTGATGATCTCGGGCCACGGCACCATCTCCACCGCCCTGGAGGCCACGCGCGAGGGTGCCTTCGACTTTCTCGAAAAACCCTGCTCGCGCGAACGGGTGGTGCTGGCCGTACGCAACGCCCTGCGCGTCGAGAAGCTAGACAAGGAAGTGCGCGTCTACAAGAAGCGTGAACGCGACCGCCACCTGATGATCGGCGAGTCGGAGGCCCTGCGCGCCATCCGTGATCAGATCGATCGCGCCGCGCCCACACCGGCGCGCATCCTCATTCGCGGCGAGAGCGGCACCGGCAAGGAGTTGGTGGCCCGCGCCCTGCACGAGGCGAGCCAGCGCCGCGACGGGCCCTTCGTCAAGGTGAACTGCGCGGCTATCCCGGAGGAACTGATCGAGAGCGAACTGTTCGGCGCGAAGAAAGGCAGCTATACCGGCGCCACCGAATCGCGCGACGGCAAGTTCAAGCAGGCCGACGGCGGCACGCTGTTCCTGGACGAGGTGGGCGACATGAGTCTGCGCGCCCAGGCCAAGGTGCTGCGCGCCCTGCAGGAGGGTGAGATCGAAAAAGTAGGCGGCGACAAGGCCCTCAAGGTGGACGTGCGCGTCCTGGCCGCAACCAACCGAGATCTGGAGGAAGACGTGCGCGCGGGGACGTTCCGCGAGGATCTCTTCTTCCGTCTCAACGTGGTGCCCATCCATGTACCGCCGCTGAGACAGCGACAAGATGACGTGGCCCTGCTGGCCGCTCATTTCCTGTCCCGCTACAGCGACGAGAACGACCTGCCGCCCCGCGAATTCACCGACGACACCTTGAAACAGCTGGCCGGAATGCCCTGGCCGGGGAACGTGCGCGAACTGCACAACGCCGTCGAGCGGTTGGCGATCATGGCGGCCGGCCTGAAGATTACTCCCGACGACCTGCGGGCCGTCGGGCTGAACGACACGCCCCCGCTGCGAGCCGACGCCAACGCGGACGCCCCACAGCCCCTCTCCCCGACGACGATCCAGGGCCTCGGCGGACTGGTCAAGGCCCGCCAGGCTTTCGAGGCCGTGTGCATCCGCCAGTGCCTGACCGAGGCGGGCGGCAACGTTTCGGGCGCGGCGCGACTGCTCGGCATCGACCGCACGAACCTGCACAAGAAGATCCAGGCCTACGGGCTGGACGACCACAAGGGAGGGACCTCGCCATGAACATGCGCACGTTGACCCTGACCGCCCTGGCGCTGGCCGCGACGTTGGTCGTGAGTGAAGCCGCCGCGGGCGACCGCTGGCTGATCGGACTGGACGGCGTGAACAGTCACATCGAGGACAACAGCGACGAAGACAGCATCTCGGTGGACGAGAAGGCGAGCGGCGGAGCCCTGCAGATCGGCTACCGCTTCAGCCCGAACTTTATGCTGCGTATATACGGCGGCACCGCGGACCACCCGACGAGTGACCCGAAGGTGGACATCCGCTTCGGCGGCGGCCTCCACTACCTGGTGAGCCGGCGCGTTTCCCTACACGGTTCGCTGCGACTGGAAGCCGTGAACTGGAACACGGTGAGCGTCACCTACACGGCGCCCGACGGCGGCGAACTGGCCGTCGAGACGCCGGTGGAGGAGTCGGGGTTTGCGTCGAAGGTGACTTTCGGCGTGGCTTTCTGGCTGTGATCGTCTAGATCTCCGATACACCCGTATCCACGAGAGCAGCTTCGATCTCCAGATAACCGGCGGGATCCTGCAGCACGGAGTCACCGGCGGTCGAACGCCATTCACGGGTGTAGACGGGGCCGACACCCGGCGCGTAGACAGTCCGGCTACAGGCCCAGGAACGTTCCATTTCCGTGGCGTTACCCTGATCATCCGTCATGACCTGTACGCCCAGGTCGATGAGCAGGAAGATCTCGACCGCCCGCGGATAGGTGGTCTCTCCCTGGGTCCAGGCAAGTTGGCGTTCGATTAGTCCGTGCAGCCAGATGTTGTCGGCGATATCGGGAACCAATTGCATCGTGAAGGTCGAGCCCGTTCTCAGTGGCGCCTTCAGGTAGAGCCAAGACAGATCCGCATTCAAGTCTCCGTACCCACCGATATAGGTCTCCGTTTTCGTCCAGCAATAGCCGGTGAGTCCGTATGGGTTGTTGTCGCCGCTACCGACCTTGGCCGGCTCGGGCAAGCGTTCACGTAGATCCGGACGCATGCTCCATATCAAATCCTGGATGGGGTTGGCAGAGCAGATGGAGGCCTTATTCGACTCGACGTCCTCAAGTTCCTCGACCAGAGCTTGTCCGGTCGCACCGGATGACGTGGTAAGCATGCCGGAGAAAGATGTGCGCAGAAGGTAATCCTCGGATGTGGGCTGGCCGTCATGAGCAAGATCCGCAACGAGTTGGCTCATCTGCTGCACCGAAGGCAGGGGGATGTCCGGATCCTTCAGGTCGCCCAGGTCCGTTTCCGATTCCGCGACGTGCAGGTCGTACTCCCACCACCGACCGTCTTCATTCGGCCATAATTCGTCGATTGTGGCGTCGAACGCCTGGGGTGAATCATCGTCGCAACCGGCGACCAGGCATACGATGAGCACGATGATGAGCAGGCCCGGCACGGTCTTGGTAGTCACGGTCATACCCCATTCGATGAAGACGCTCTGTATCTGGCTTGATCATACTGCACTCGGGTTCATAAGAAAAGGCGGCTCCGTGTGGGAGCCGCCTTCGTCGTGATACGATCGATTCAGTCGCCGCATTCGATGTCGTACTGGCTCTCGTCCCAGCAGGCCTCGGCGCCGTCGTTGTAGTCAGGAACCATGAGGCTGCCGGTGCCGTCGCTCTCGTTCCAGCGGATAAACGACATATCACCGGTGCCGGCGTCGATATGATCGATGCGGTGGTTGTCGCCGGCCTCGGAGAAGGTGAGCTCGTCGCCCGCATCGTCCCCCGCGAGGGCCACGATACGCAGGCTGTTCGAAGCGACGCGGCTCTCCCAGTACAGCTCGCCGGCCGCGAGACCACTCTGCTCGGCATCGTAGAAGGTCCAGTGGCCCGTGTCGCCCTGATCGCTGGTAGTGCCGTCGAACCAGAGCTCATTCTCGTAACCCTCGTCCAGGGCGGTCACACGCATTTCCCAGTCCACGTGATCGTCGGCGATGGTGCCGCGCAGTCTGATCTGAACTTCTTCGGCGCCGTTGACGAAGGTGTAGATCCACAGCCAGGACCCGTCGGGCTGATAGCTCGGCACGGTATGGATGGCCAGGGAGAAGGCCGCCACCGGGGGCGCGAGAACCAGTTCGGTCATACCGGTCACGATGACCGCCCGCAGATAGGCGTTGAAGAAGTTCTGCCGCGCGAAGGATTTGTCGTAGTCCTTGCCCTGGTCGAAGAAGCCCATATTGACGGTCATGCGCTCGGCGTCGGGCAGGACGGGGGCTTGGGCCTGGGGCTCGGCGGTGGGACCGAGAGGCGTGTTTTCGCTACAGCCGGCGAGGGCCAGGATCGCAGCGGCGACGGTCAGCAGGAGGATGTTTCGGAGTTGGTTGCGGGTCTTCATGGTCTCTTCTCCTCGTTGGGGGTTGCGTCTTCGTAGAGCAGGACCTTGCAGACGACGTGCCGCTACCGGCTTCCCAAAAAGTCCAGCGACAACTAGTTGCCGGACAAAAAGATGCGCGGCCGCCCAGAAGAGCGGCCGCGCTGTTTAGACCTGTTGCAGAGATTCACACCCGCAGCGATAGCGCACTAAACGGGGACGGTCAGAAGCGAAGACCGAAGGTCAGCGCACCGGCGCCCATGTTGATGTCGGGTTCCACACCGAACAACCCTTCGTAGTACTCCTTGTACTCGCCGGGATCGCGCCAAGCGACCCAGAAATCCAGAGCGGCGGACGGCCAGTTGTAACCAATCCCCAGACCGGCCATGAAGCCCGCGAAATCCGGCTCGGAGGCGGTTGTCTTCGTGGACGACTCCACCTTCATCGTCTCGCTCCAGTATCCACCCAGCGCATATATCTTGAAGCCCAGCCGGTTCAGATTGCTTCCCAGCAGGAACTGGCCGTCGAACCCTTCGAGCTTGAGGTTCGAATTGTCTTCGTGCTCGGTGAAATAGAGATGCCCACGGATCGCGGAACCCGGTCCCAGGGCCATGGCGCCGGTGATGGCGTAGCCTTCCATGCTCTCGCGTTCGTCGTCGTCGCTGGTCGTTACGACATAGACACCGGCTCCGGCGGTGATGTTCTTGGGCGTGGCCTGGGCCACTGCTGTCCAAGATAATCCACTCTTAACATTCTCCCCCCTGATTTCCCCCT
>CAYYYS010000047.1:0-19869 GCA_964476155.1 uncultured Fibrobacteraceae bacterium | reverse complement strand
GATCGAAGCCGATTTCCACGGCCACCAGACCACCCGGCGCCAACCACTCGACCGCTCGCTGCGCGATTTCGTGATAGAAACGCAGGCCGTCGGGACCGCCATCAAGAGCTTCGGCGGGGTCGTGTTCCCGCACTTCGCGCGGTAGTCCCGGCATATCGCCGCTGCGGATATAGGGCGGGTTACTCACCAACAGGTTGGCGCGGCCACGCAGATCGGCAGGCACCGGATCCAGCAGAGCACCCTCCAGAATCTCGACCCGAGCCGAGACCCCCAACCGCTTCGCATTGATCCGACTCAACTCCACCGCCCGCAAATTCACATCGGTCGCCTTGACCTGCAACCGCGGAATTTCCGACGCCAGCGTGCACGCGATGATGCCCGAACCGCACCCCATTTCCAGGGCCAGGGGCGACAGCAGGCTGCTCGTCCCGCCGGTCATCCGCGTGACACAGGCCTCGACCAACCGCTCGGTTTCGGGTCGCGGGATGAACACACCCTCGGCCATCTTGAAGCTGCGGCCGTAGAATTCGGTCTCGCCGAGCAGGGCCTGCAACGGCTCACCCGCGGCGCGGCGCTTCACGAGCTCGCGGTAACGGTCGAGTTCGTCGGGTGTCAGGGGGCGGTCGTGGTTGATATAGAGATCGATGCGGGCGAGGCCGAGGACCTCTCCGAGCAGGCGCTCGGCGTTGAGGCGGGCAGAGTCCACATCCTTGCCGGCCAGGTAGTCGGCAGTGACCTGGATCAGTTCGCGCACGGTCTTCAGAGGTTCGGCCATGGCTCCCCTGCGGCGGCCGACACCCTGGTCCGGTGTCGCGTCATCAACCGTCGCGGCTCTCCTGAAGGGCTTCCTGGCGACGGAATTCCCGGATGGCCGTCACCACGTCCTCGAGATCTCCCTGCATGATGGCGTCGAGACTGTGAACGGTCAACCCGATCCGATGATCGGTCACCCGGCTCTGCGGAAAATTGTAGGTGCGGATCTTGCCGCTGCGATCACCGGTGCCGACCATGGACTTGCGCTCGGCCGAGCGCTCCGCCTCCTGTTGCGCGATGGCCGCTTCCAGGATGCGCGACCGCAGCACGGTCATGGCCTTGGCCTTGTTCTTGTGCTGTGATTTCTCGTCCTGGCACTGTACCACGATACCCGTGGGCTCGTGTGTGATACGCACGGCGGAGTCGGTGGTGTTGACCGACTGGCCTCCCGGTCCCTGGGCGCGATAGACATCGATGCGCAGGTCGTTCTCGTCGATCTGCACGTCGACTTCCTCGGCCTCGGGCAACACGGCCACGGTTACGGCCGAAGTGTGGATGCGGCCCTGGGATTCCGTCGCCGGCACGCGCTGCACACGATGCACGCCGCTCTCCCAGCGCAGGACTCCATAGACGCCCTCGCCACGGATCGCGTAGCTGACTTCCTTCATGCCGCCGGACGTACCCGGCGTGCCGTCGATCAGTTCGGTCTTCCACTTGCGCCGCTCGGCGAAGCGAACGTACATGCGCGACACTTCTTCGGCGAAGAGCGCGGCCTCGTCGCCACCGGTACCGGCGCGCACTTCGAGGATCACATCGCGATCATCGTTGGGATCATGGGGCAGCAGGGCGACCTCCAGGTCCGTCACCGCTTGCTCAAGATCGGTTTCGAGCTGCGGTAGCTCCTCCTTGACCAGCTCCAGCAGTTCGGGGTCGCTCTCGGTCTTGAGCATCTCGCGATTGTCGGTCACCTGGTCGTCCAGAGATTGCCAGCGGTCGCCGATTTCGAGGATATTGCCGATCCGGGCGTGCTCGCGCGACACATCGCGGAACCGTTTCATGTCCTTCATCAGATCGGGTTGGCTCAGTTCCTCTTCAAGCACGCTTTTCTGTTCCCGCAGGGCTTTGATGATATCACGCATCGTCGCTCGCCCCCGACTCGGCCGACACGGGCTCCATCTCGAAGTAGGTCTTCTCCTTGAAATCGTCCGACTCGGGCGTCAGCACGGCTCTCAGCGCGCATAGGGCCACCTCGGTCTGGTCGTCGTCGGGACGACTGGTCGTGATCTTCTGGAGCATCAGTCCCGGCCAGATCAACGGCTTGAGGATCGCGGCGTCCTTGAACTTGCCCGACAGCTTGATGACCTCGTAGGCCAGCCCGCCGATCACCGGGATGAAGCACAGCCGCAGCAGCCGGTCGGGAATGGTCTCGGGTCGGCCCAGGAAGCTGAACACGACCAGCGCGATGAGCATCACGAAAAACAGGAAGCTCGTGCCGCAACGGGGATGCAGGGTCGGGAAGGATCGTGTCTCGTCGACGGTCAGCTCCTTCTTGTTTTCGAAGGCGTGGATCGACATGTGTTCGGCGCCGTGGTATTCGAACACGCGCGCCATGTCCTTCATGCGCGAGATCAGCTTGAGATAGAGCACGAACATGATGATGCGGATGATGCCGTCGACCACGTTGAACCACACGCTGTGTTTGACACCCAGCCAGTCGGTCATCAGCAGGGGCAGATAGAAGAACAGGCCCATGCTCAGGGCGAACGCCAGGACGATCGTCCCCCACATCATCAACGTATCGCCGATCCCCTTCTTTTCGTCGGAGACGCGGTCGTCCTCCATGGCCTGATCGGCGGAATACATGAGCGAACCGATACCGATACTCATGGACTCGATCAGGTGGATACCGCCGCGCAGCAGGGGGATATTCAGGAACGGCAGCTTCTTCATGACGCTGCGGAAGGGTTTCTTGCGCACGACGATCCGCCCGCCGGGCGTACGGACGGCGGTGGCGATGGCGGTGGGTGAGCGCATCATGACGCCCTCGATGACCGCCTGTCCGCCCACGGCCAGGTCGAGCTGGCCGGGATCGCTCTGAGGCTTGTCGGTACCGTTGTTCATGGGGGCTCCCGTTCGAGATCCGGTAGAGGCCTGCAAAAAAGAAAGAGGGCGCCGGTAAAACCGCCAGCACCCTCGATCCGAAAACAGGCACGCGGCGCATCCACTCGGAGTGGGTGCGCGGCGCTAATTCTTCTTCTTGTCCACGTTGACGCCCTCGTAACGCTTCATGAAGCGTTCCACGCGGCCCGCCGTATCGACGATCTTCTGCTGGCCTGTAAAGAACGGGTGGCAAGCGGAGCAGATCTCCACGTTGATCTTCTCAAGAGTAGAGCGCGTGCTGATCACGTTACCGCAGAGACAGGTGATCTCGCAGTCCACGTACTTGGGGTGAATTTCCTTCTTCATTTTCTCATACCTCAGCCAAATTAAATTGCCTGTGACCAGCCCACTAAATAACGATTGTAGCCGCCAAGAGCAAATTTTTTCCGATTTCACCTTGTTCTGAACGCCTAGGGTCCGTCCGGTTGGTTCGGACCGAGCCGGGGACGTCCGTACGGATCGAGGCCGAGGCGCGAACCGCAGCCGTAGCCGCAGCTACGGCGAGGATTCGTAACGAAGGGTTCGGGCCGTACGGACGTTCCCGGCGACGGGAGAACCTACCGGACGGACCCTAGGCGTTCATGGCTGCGAGGAACTTGTCGTTGGTCTTGGTCTTGCCCAGTTTGTCGATCAGGAACTCCATGGCCTCCTGGGGACTGTAGTCGCCCAGATACTTGCGCAGGATCCAGATCTTATTGAGATCCTTGGGATCTATGAGCAGGTTCTCCTTGCGCGTGCCGGACTTGAAAATGTCCACGGCCGGGTAGACCCGCTTCTCGGCGATCTTGCGATCCAGGACCAGCTCCATGTTGCCGGTGCCCTTGAATTCCTCGAAAATCACCTCGTCCATGCGCGATCCGGTCTCGATCAGGGCGGTGGCGATGATCGTCAGGCTGCCCCCCTCCTCTATATTACGCGCCGCGCCGAAGAAGCGCTTGGGCTTCTGCAGGGCGTTCGAATCCACGCCACCCGACAGAATCTTGCCCGAATGGGGAACTACGGTGTTGTGGGCGCGCGCCAGGCGGGTGATCGAGTCGAGCAGGATCACCACGTCCTGGTGGTGCTCGACCAGGCGGCGGGCCTTGGCCAACACCATGCTGGCCACCTGGACGTGGCGCTCGGCGGGCTCGTCGAAGGTGGAGCTGACCACCTCGCCACGCACCGAGCGGGCCATGTCGGTGACTTCCTCGGGCCGTTCGTCGATCAGCAGGACGATCAGGTGGACGTCGGGATTGTTCTCGGTGATGGCGTTGGCGATCTTCTGCAGGATGATGGTCTTACCGGCGCGCGGCGGCGAGACGATGAGCCCGCGCTGTCCCTTGCCGATGGGCGCCATGAGGTTGATCAGCCGCGTCGTTATGTCGCCGTTCTCGCACTCCAGATCGAGTATATCCTCGGGATACAGGGGGGTAAGGTTGTCGAAGAGCGTCATGGTCTTGGCCCGCTCGGGGTCCTCGTAGTTGACGGACTCCACCTTGAGAAGGGCGAAATAACGCTCGTTGTCCTTGGGCGGACGCACCTGGCCCGAGACCGTATCGCCGGTCTTCAGGTCGAATTTCTTGATCTGTGAAGGCGAGAGATAGATATCGTCGGGGCCGGGCAGATAGTTGTATTTGGCGGATCGCAGAAAGCCGTAGCCTTCCTGGAGCACCTGCAGAACGCCCTCGGCGAAGATCAAGCCGTTCTTTTCGGTTTGACTCTCGAGGATCTTGAAGATGAGCTCCGACTTGTGCAGCGTGCTCAAACCCTCGATTTTCAGCTCCGAGGCGATATCCACCAGTTCGATGATGCTTTTTTCCTGTAGTTCCTTGATGTCCATGTCGCTCCTGTGCGTGGGGTTCACTTTGAAAATTGCGTGGGTACGCGGTCTTGGCGGTGGTATTTATCGGCGGGTTCAGTCAGGCACGACTCTCCCCAAGCCGGTCCCGATCCCAGTACTATTTCCTATTTATACTTGTGAGCGGATGTCCGTGCAGCCCGTTCAGGCTACTACAGACGCCGCGTCGTGTCCAGGGGTCCGTGGCGCCGGCCGGGGTTGATTAGACCGGCGCCGGATCGTACGATGTCTATTCCATTCCCGACAATTTGCGCCAAGAGTCCATGTTGATGTTGTAATTGACCTCGTCCTCAAGCATCCGATAGCACTCGGCCAGATAGAAATAGCCGTTCACACTCTCGAAGTACTGGCTGACCAGGGCCTGGCCAACGTTCACGCCGGTCTGGAACTGCTCAACGGCGCGCCGTTCCAGTTCCGCCTTGGCAACCGGATCCTCTTCCGCGTTGTACTGCTCGCCGATAACCTTGCCGTAATCGTGGTGCAGTTTCAGCTTGCCCAACAGGGTGCTCTCGGTGGGCATGTCCTCGAGCTCCAGGGCTTTCTGGTACAGGTTGATGGCATCCAAGTAGCGTCCCACCCGACTGTCGCCGTAAAAGACCGCCGCCTGCAACGCGAGGAAGTAGACATTCTCGTCGTTGGTCGTGTCGTCGTCGTTCTCGTAGATGGTCATCACCCGCATCAGCAGATCACCGGCGCGTTCGTTGTCGCCCTGCTCCTGCGCGAGATTGGCGATGTCGATCATCAGCGGCGCGTCGTCGGGATGGTTGGCGAGCAGGTCGTCGTAGATAGCGGCAGCCTCGTCCCTGCGCTCGAGACGCGTCAGTACGTTGGCCTTGTCCGACAGCAGTTCGTAGGCACCGGGATTGACATCCAGCACCTGGTCGAGCAGTACGAGAGCCTCGTTCAGGATGGCCTGGTCGTTGTCGTTCTCCATGGCCAGCCCGATCTTCATGCGGGCCAGGTTCTTGATGGGCGCCACCGAATCGGGCAGGGCGGTATAAGCCAGACGGAAGTATCCCTCGGCCGCCTCATAGAAACCGGCCTGGTACTCGTTCTTGGCGTTGTTGCTCTGCATGACGTAGCTGTACAGCAGCGATTCCTGCACCCGCTCGTAGAGCGTAGGCTCCATCTCCAGGGTCTTGGCGTAGTAATCGTAGGCCATGGTGTAGTTGCGACTGGCCTCCAGATACGCGTTGTCGCGAATATCTTCTTCGGCCTTCTTGGAGTGGGCTTCACCCAGGTAGAAGTAGGCCTCGGCCTCGTCTGGACTGTAATCCAGGCCTTCGTGCAAGACCTCGATGGCCCTGTCGAACATCTGCTGGTCGATGTAGATGATGGCGCTGGTAACGTGGGCTGACCGGCAACCGGCCATGAGGATCAGGGCCAAAAAACCGACCGTAACGAGGATTTTCTTCGCGCTCATGCAGACACTCCCTGGATCACACGCTGTATGGGTTGTCCTGTGAATCGATAACTGTTTCTGGCGGGGTCGAACACATGGCCGGGAAAAGCCCGGTTAGGTGTCTCGTAACCTCGGTAAGCTATGGAAATTAAACGCCACCGCACAAGCCGTGTCAAGGAGAGACGGGCGGACGGCCTCTCCCCCGACCCCTGAAGCCACCGCCGAAATGGTCGAGCATGCGCAGGATCTCCTTGCGGTCGTCGAGGGACATGGTCCGCATCTCCCTGACCAGGTGGGAGACGACCAGGGAGTCGATCCCGCCCTGGGCGGCGATCATGTCGCCGACTCGGGCCATGATTTCGGCCTCGTCGGCATCTTCGCGACTGAGGGCGTCGTGCAGGGCCTGGCGAGCCACGTGGAAGGCCTCGCGCTGGACCCCGAGTTCAGGTCCGATACGGGTCCGCATCTCACGCATGTGTTCCATACGTTCCTTCGGGATATGCCCCCGCCCGGGCCCGCGGCCCTCCCAGTCAGCGTGTTTTCGGCCCTCATGGAACGCCACGGGTGGGCTGGCCGCTGATTCATCACGTTGCCGCTTCAGGGCGAAACCCAGCCCGATGTTGAGTCCTACCGACAACAGCAGCAGCATGAGGACGGTGCGTTTCATCTCATTCCTCCTCGGTCTCTTCGGCCGAAGACAGGGCATAGTCCAGGGCGGAATCCATACTCCAGGACGATTCGTCGGACAGCAGCGACCCGGCGAGGATCGCGTCCATGACGCGCCATTCGGCGCTCTCGTCAGCCGCATACTGGGAGATGCCGAGCAGCACGCCCGCGGCCAGGGCCGCGGCCGCGACCGAGGCGTAGCCCAATCGTCGCCAGACGGGGCGATACTGCGACGGCAGCTCCGCCGCAACGCGATCCCAGACGGGCCGCGACGGGTCGGGCGCGAGCGCATCACCCATCATCCGCCACACCGTCTCGCTTTCCGAGAGGGTGCGGGCACAGTCCGGGCAGGTTTCGCAGTGGGCGACCAACGCCCGACGATCCTCATCGTCGAGGCGACCGTCCAGGTAGGCCGGAATGTGGTCGTGTACATGCTTCATGGTTCAGCCCTCCCGCTTGGAGACGAGGGACGTCCTCATCCCCGCCAAGGCCCTTATCAACAACGATTCGACCGCTCCCTCGGTCGTATCCAGAGCCGCGGCGATCTCGCGCTGGCTCATCTCGTGGTACTTGCGCATGACCAGCGCCTGGCGCTGTCGGACGGGCAGTTCGGCCAGGGCCGCCTGGACCAGGCGGCTCGTTTCGTCCGAGGTCAGGCCGGCATCCGGAGCGGGACCGGCCGACGATTGGTCGTGCAGATCCGAATCGTAGCGGATCCAACCGACGATCTTGCGACGTCGCGCCCAGCTGCGGACCAGGTTGCCGGCGATCCGGAACAACCAGCTCTGGAAGCGTCCGGTCGGCTGATAACGACGAGCGTTCGCGTACACCTTGATGAAGGTATCCTGGGCCAGATCCTCGGCGTCCTCGCGCGACCCGGTCATGCGCCAGAGGAACGCATACACCCGGGTTTCCCATCGCTCGACGAGGAGACGGAAAGCCGCCTCCTCGCCCGTCGCGACCAGTGTCATCAGCTCGTCGTCGTTCACTGGCGTTCACACCTCTGGTCCTTGCAGGCTGTTGAACAACTCATTCTGGTACACGGCACGGCACGCCGATCCCAGATCAAGGCGCGGTATCGCCGCCGTAGCCATAGCTACGGCAAGAACCCGCAACGCCGAGCTGGGATTGGCGGGACGTGACGGGTGCCGGGAGGAGTTTTTCATCAGCCTGCTAACGCCCCCGGGGACCACCGCGACGGCCTTTGCCATGGCCGAATCCGTCGTGCATGGCGGGAGCGTGCCCCCGGCCGGCGCGACCGTGACGCTTGCCTTGCATGGCGATCATCTTGTCGCGCTGCTGGTCGGTCAGTTCGGCCCGGACGGCCAATCGCGTCTGCATGCGCCGGACGTGCTGATCGGTCTTCAGGGCGCCGATACTGCGCACGAGCTTCTCGATGTCGCCACTGTCGGGATCGTCCTGCAGCATGAGGCCATCGACCTCGTTCCGCAGACGCATGATCTGTTTGTGGGTTTCCAGGCCGGCCTCGCGGCTCTGCTCGCGGATCGCGTCGATGGTCGTCTGCTGGTCTTCGGTCAGGTCCAGCATGTCGCAGAAGCGTCCGTGGCTATCCGGACCACCCGGACCGCAATGGCCGCCGCCGCGGGAGCCGGGCTGCGCGACGGCGAAGGTCGCGGCCGCCATCAACAGGATCAGGCTCAGTATGATCGTTGTCCGTGCTTTCATGATCTCATCTCCTGGTAGAAGGGGATTGCATGTTCGCTATTCACCCTCCCCAACGTCCCGGGCCCGGATTTCCTGCGGCTCTCTGCGCAGGGAATCATTCCGTCAACATTCGTTCGACCCGATCCAGGTTCGCCACGAGACGGGCATCATCCCGGCAGTGCGCCAACCCTTCGCGGAAAATCGCGCGCGCCTCTTCGATCCGGCCCTGGCGAGCGATGATGATCCCCAGATCGATATACCCCCGCGGGTCGTCGGGCGCGACCGAGACCAGGTCGGTCGCGACCGACTCGGCGTCTTCCCCGCGGCCCACATCGGCCAGGGCCACGGCTAAGTTGTGGAGCATATCGACGTCGCGTGGATGGCGGTCCACGTGCTCGCCCAGGTAATCGACAGCCTCGGCGGCGCGGTCCTCGCTCAACAGGAGATCGATCAGGTCCCGACGAACATCAGTCACCGGATCAGCTGCGCCCAGGCCTCCTCGTAGCACCTCTTCCGCTGCGGAATGGCGCCCGGCGCCCAGGTGAACTCGCGCCGCAGCACGGTAGACCTCGGGATGGACCGGGTCCAGTTCCCGAGCCTTCGTATATAGAGACAGGGCCCGATCGTCGGCGCCGCCCAGGTGCTCCCAGCGCACGCCCTCGTTGAGGAGACCGGCGGCTTCGAGTCGTCGCAGGGACGGGGCGAGTCCCCAGGGAATCACCGCCAGTACGCACACAACGGCCAGTCCAACACCCAGGACCAGGCTCCGGCCGCGCCGCCGCGCCAGTTCGGCCACACCCGCGGTGGTAAGCAGCGCCAGGATCGGCACCAATACGAGACGATAACGCGAGACCACGAAGAACACGCTCTGGGCGGCGATCAACAGCAGCAAGGCGATCGCCCAAGGGCGAAGCCGCTTGTCTCGCAGGCCGAGCAGCAACAGGCCGAACAGCCCACCCGCGGTCAGCAGACCATAGGGTACGACCAGCAAGCGCAGTGCAGGAGCCTCGCGCGCCCACGATCCCAGCGGCGAGATCTGCGAGAACTCGGCCGCGACGATATGTAATCGGATCTTCTTCAACCAGAGGCCGAATGTTCGGACCGGATCTTCGACGATGGCGGCACGGGCCCTGTTCTCCCACGTACGATCCGCCGCCGCCGCGTCGATCACATCGACGCCGAGACGGTCGGACAGAAAAGCCCGGCCCGTGGGATCCCGCGCGGGGTCGAAACCACGGTAGGACATATAGAAGCCCTCGGCCTCCGGTCCGTTGCCGATATACAGGTTGATGCCGCCGTTGAGACTGGGGCCGACGAGCCGCCCCGCCCGTGCGGAGTTGAATAAAGTGACCGGCATCACCAGCAGCGCCATCGCCAGAACAGCCGGAACCGCCCGGCGCCAAGGCCGACGACCGACGAAGTCGCCGGTCAAGGCCAACACGACGGGGACGATCAGCAGCACAGCGTGGAATCGCAGCAACGCGGCCAGGGCCGCCAGTGCGCCGGCGGCCAGGGCGCGCCGTCGTGTCGGCGTCCCTCCCGTCGCCACGGCCAAAGACGCCACGGTCAGAAAAGACAGTGGCACCTCGAGCAGGACCGACGTGACAAAAACAGCCCCCGGTCGATAGAACAGCCAGAGAACCGGCGCCAACCAGGCGAAACGCGCCGGTACCGTCCGACGCGCGACACGCCACAACAGGATCGCCGTCCCGAGCCACAGCCCGGCCTGCAAGACACGAATACCGAGGGGCGGCGGCCCCACCCGCAGCTGATCGGGTCCGATCTCGCGTCCGCTGTCGGTCGCGGCGACCAGGTAGGGATACAGCGGCGACATGATGAAGGGATCGTCGGGCAGGATCCGGCCGCCGGAGATATCGGCGGCCTCGCGGAGATAATAGGCTTCGTCGAGGATGGGAACGCGGGTCAGGACCGTGCGATCCAGATCGCGCCAGACGGACTGCCAGAAAAGGGCCAGGACGACGATCGCCAGGATACCCAGGATCCGCAGGACGGTTGGTCTGGTCCCGGGTTGCGGCATTGGTCTCCTACACACTAAAGCGGATGTTCAGGACGTCGCCTTCCTTGACCTCGTACGCTTTCCCTTCCAGCCGCATCTGGTTGAGCTTCTTGACCTCAGCCAGACCGCCGGCGGCGACAAGATCGTCGTAGCTGCAGGTCTCCGCGCGGATGAAGCCGCGCTCCAGGTCCGAATGAATGACACCCGCGGCCTCGGGCGCCGGCGCGCCCATGCGGAGCGGCCAGGCGCGGCATTCGTCTTCACCCACGGTGAAAAAACTATGCAGGCCCATGGCGCTGTAGGCGGAGCGCGCCATGCGATGGGACGCAGGCTCTTCGATACCGAGATCGGCCAGGAATTCGTTGCAGTCCTCCTCCGGCAATTCGGAGAGTTCGGCCTCGACCTTGGCACACAGATCGACCACTTCGGCGCCCGTCTCCCTGGCGGCGGCGACGATCGCCTCGTCCACGCCGTCCTCGGCACTGTTGAGCACCAGGATCATGGGCTTGAGGGTCAGCAGGGAAAAGCCGCTGGAGAGCTTGATCTCGTCGGCGCTCAGCTCCAGGCTACGCAGAGGCTGTCCTTCGTCCAGCTGCGCCTTGAAACGCTCCATCAACGGCGGCTCCAACGGATTGTCCACCTTCCCCTTGCGCGCGCGATCATTCTCCAGCCGCTCGATCCGGTTCTCGATAACCTGCAGGTCGGCGATGATCAGTTCAAGAGCCAGCGACTCGATCTCGTCCACGGGCGCGGGGTCCGCGATGCCGTTGTCGAAGCAGCGCACTACCTGGGCGAGGGCATCGACACGACGGGCGTGCTCCAGGAACCTGGTGGCCTCACCGGCCCCGCCTGGCGCGGTCGGTTCGAAGCCGGGGACGTCGACCCAGTCTACGGTGGCGTGGATGGTCTTCTTGGGCTTGAACATGTCCGACAGGACATCCAACCGCGGATCGGGAATGCGCCCCACCGCCAGGTGCGGTTCCACGCCGCCCTGGCCGACGGGCTGGTCGCTGCCGGTCACCGCGTTGAAGAGGGTCGTCTTGCCTGTGAACTTGAAACCCAGGATGCCGATCTGCACTGTTTTCTCCTTGTTGCCGGAAATTGGGACGGCCCGATGATAGTGCGGATGGGGGCGGTTGGCAATCCAGGGGGTGGGGGTGGGGCTGATTTATGTGTGTGAACGGGGGTTTACGGTGCGCATATATCATGCCTGCGTATCAGCGTAACTTATTATATATTATATTGTTAGGTGTTGCACGTTAGGCGTTCCTGGACTATATTGTATTCATCGAATGCACTCGTTTCGACCTCCCGCGAAACGCTCGTTTTCTGGGAGGTTATTCTATGTCAGCCAGCGAAATTCATGCTCGTCTTGAAACTGCCCTGAGTGAACTTCAACGAGCCGAAAAGAACGCGGTCCTTCTGTTCGGTGAGATCCTTCGCCGCAAGTTATATCGGGATCTTGGGTACTCATCCATTCAAGCTTATGCCGCTGAAGCGCTCGGGTTCACGGCGAGTAAGACGTCGCAGTTTGTGCGCTTGGCGGGGGCGCTTGAAGAGCTGCCGCGATTGCGTCGATCGGTCGCAGCCGGTGAGTTGGGGGGGGCCAAGGCGCGGGAGGTGGCCAAGGTGGCTACGCCCGCGAGCGAGGAGCGGTGGATTGCTGTGGCGGAGCGGTCGAGTAGCCGCAAGTTGGAGCAGACGGTAAGGGCGACACGACAGCGGGCTCGTCAGGCGCCGCAAGCTGCGGAGTTGCCTGCGCTGGATTTGGATGAACCATCGCCGGCGCTGCCCACGGATGCTCCGGTTAATGTGAATACAAAACTCACCACCGAACAATACGCCCGTCATGAAGCCCTGTTCGAGACGATCCGCAAACTGGGCAACCGAAAAGGCTCGACTGTAAAAGGAATGGACCGCGCCGAATTATTGCTCGCCGCGCTGAACGACTTTGCGGAGAAGCTAGCGCAAGATCCGGGAACCAAGACCGTCTCCAGCCCGCCTTACCAAGTCGTAGTTTACACGTGTAATAAGTGTGGGAAATCCGAGGTGCAAACCGACCGCGCCCCGAAGCCCATATCAACCGAAGTCGTGCAATGCGATGCCGTCATCCAGGAACCCGGCCAGCCCAACCGCTCGACTATTCCACCGAAAGCTCGCCAGGCTGCCATGATCCGCGCCAACCACCGCTGCGAAACACCAGGCTGCGGACGAACACGCTTCCTGGAAGTACACCACCGCCGCCCGCGATCGCAGGGCGGTGGCAACGAACCAGCCAATCTCCAAGTGCTGTGTTCGGCGTGTCACCAGGTTGTGCATCGGCGGGAGCGAACGCAGCCGGCATCCCCATCAAGGCGCGACAACCTCGCCATCAGGACCAATTTCAACAAAGTCGAAGGGGCGACTCCAGGTGGAGAAATAGGACCGGTCGAATGACTCCCGGGGGGCCGTGTTCCACAAACAAGCCATCAGTTCGCTCCGCATGCCGGCTGGGGTTTCGGCCCGATCACAGATGTCCGGGCCGGGGTCCGGTATGCGTACCGCGAGCAGGATTCCCAACCGTTCCCTGGCCGCAGCCGGTTGCGGGATTCGCTCTTCCCATCGCAGCAATGATCCCGGTCCGTGATCGCCGTGCAGAAGGATTATACTGGCACGACCGTTGGCCAGGATTGCATCGAGGGTCCTGAGTGTGCGTTCGTTGACCGCCACGATCTGGGCCCGGTAGGCTGCTCGATACTGATCGATGGTTAGGCCGTTCCCGTCGATTACGTGGTCTCCATCGGCAAGCGGCACCATTGCACCGGCCGTGACCGACGGCGGCGCAAAGACGAAAGGCGGATGGGGCGCGATGATGTGGGCGAAGGTGAAGGCCCTCGGTGGGTCGTTCGGAGCCACCGCCAGGTGGGCGAACGTGAATTCGACCAGCCTTCGGTGCAGCCAATCGCCGTATCGTGATTCCACGAGGTTCATGAGGACGCCCAGAGGCGTGGTCGCCGCCAACGCCCGCTCAAATTCGTTTAGCGAGACTATCGGCGCCAGATACTGATCGGCATCGATAACTTCCGTGGCCGTGTAGCCGGTGGCGAAGGCTCGCGTCCAATCGCAATACCATGGCAGGGGCCCTCGTCGGACCACCCGTTTGAGTTCCCGCGCAAGCAGACGACGATCGGCGCTGTCGGGATCGTGACCGAAGTCACCGGCCATGGACACGCCGCCGCCGAGGGTCCGAACCAGGGACAGCAAGGTCTGGGTGTAGTTCGCCCGCGCGCTGTCGGACACGCAGAAACCGCGCGCGCGGAGGGCATCGATGAAGGGTGTGTTGTCATGGTTGTAGAGTTCGCTCAGGATATCAGCCCGCCCATAACCATCGAGAATGATGTGATAGATATCCGCGTCAGGGTGTGTTTTGTGGGGTTCTTGACCAGGGGTGTATTTGCCCATGTCGTATGGTCGAGGTTCTTCGGGGGGATCCAGCAGAACCCCGGCAATCCGGATCGACGGATAGGCCAGCAGAACCACGCCCAGCAGGATCGCCGCCCGCTCCAGATCCTGCGCCGGCGCCATCATGGGTTGCCCCCGCCGTGTCATCACGATCAACCAGACCACCAGCGACACCCACACCGGCAACAGCACCCGATGCTGCCCGGCGAACGACTCCCCCAACAGTTCATGCACATGCCCATATGCCGACCACAACACCAATGCGCCCGTCGCCAGCAACGCCCCCTGTACCCCATCACGCGTCACCAGCCGCGACGCCGCCCAGACGACGAGTCCGAACGCAACCGCCACGACCAGCGGTCGCGTCAATACGCCGACCGGTAGATTCCCGCTGTTCCGCGCATACAAAAACAGAACCGGATAAATCGCGAAGAGCAGCGGATGCCAGCGCCACCGCACGTCAGTCCCGCCGCCGCATGAGGTAGAGCGTGCGGTTGGTTCCGGTCACGGCGTCACGGGCCACGATCTCGAAGTGCGCCTCGAAAGCCGCCTCGAACCCCTCGAGATGATAGTCGACGAAGATGTCCTCGCGGCTGGCGAGCAATCGTTGGACCTGCGGGTCGTCCTTGGGTACGAACTCGATGATCAGTTCACGGCACACGCCCGCGCAGAACGCGGCGACCCGCGGCAGCGGCACGTTGTTGGCGATGGCCAGATGGTGGATCAGCGCCAGGGCCAGGGCGACCTGTGCCGGCCCGCGGTCGACCAGCGAGGCCCGCTCCCCGTGGTCCCAGCCCAACGCTGGCGACGGGTTGACCAGGTCGAGAATCAGGGGCAACAGATCCCGCCCGGGGCCGGACTTCTGGTCGCGCCAGGCGCGCTCGACCGCCTCGTGATCAAGATCCCAGGCCACCGTCGTGCGGTGGGTCGCGGCGGCGAGTCGGGCGAAGCGCCCCGTATTGGCACCGAGGTCCCAGACCATGCCCGGCGCGCAATTCGCGAGGTGCCGGTCGACCAGCTCTTCCTTGTGGGCCATTGCCGCGGCGGAGTAGTTGGACTCGTCGTAGTAGTCGCCCCACTCGCTGCGGGACGTCTTCACCTTCAGGCCGAGCACCGCCTTGGCCAGGCTGTCGACCAGGCCGACGCGCGCGTTGAGGCTCATGCCGCGCCGCATCGCCGCCCGCGCCCGGCCGGCCTCGCCGGCGTAACGCTTCTGACTGCGGGCGTGCAGGTGCAGATGCATGAGCAGCCCCAGATTCAGTCGGCTGCGCCAGGGCAACAGGCGGCAAGCCATGTCGAGGGGCAGGCCGTCCAGATGGGTGCGCGACATCAGGACCAACCGCACGTCGCGCTTGGCCATCAGGGCCAACGGCGCCAGGAAATGCTGGCAGAACTGACGGTACGCGATCCAGGGTTCCCCCTTGCGGCGATGCGCGAAGGACAGCGTGTCGATGAGCACCGCGCGACCGCGAACGAACTGCACGTTGTAGGCGCTGGCGTCCTTCAGGGTGAGACCGCGCGCGAGGGCGGCGCGTTCGGCGGTCAACGTGGCCAGGGCCGCGTCGCGAAGCTGGCCGAAGCACCACTCGTAGGGATGGGAGATGAAGGGTACCGGTTCAGGGCACAGAACCTTGGCGGCCGATTCGGTCCAGGCCATAGCGGGGTCCGCTTTCTCGTGTCGGATCAGCAGACCGGCGTCGGCCAACTCGTCATAAAGGCCGGACGACATGAGCGCCTCGTAATCCTCCAGGCCGGCGGCTTCGATCTGCCGGTAAAGCACGCCGTCGCGTCGGAAGACGAAACCGCTGGGATCGCGGAAGGATGCGGGCAGCACGCCGTCACCTATTGTCATCGGTCCGGTCCTTGCGCGTGAAGAAATCGCGGATGCGGCGCCAGGACGTCTTGAGCACGACCGCGGCGCCGAGCAGGGCCGAGATAAGGATCTGGAAGACGAAGCTGCCGCTGCCCGGGTCGAGATAGGCGAGCGCATCGCCCGGCAGGAGAACCGGGAGCAGGATTATTACAAATAGGCGTCGGCGAGGCATGTGAATCCCGTCGTTTGAAAGTGATCGTGAACGCCGCCCATCCTGCAACGTGGCGTCGCGAGGGTCAACTGCCGTCCCGTAATCGCGCCATGAAACCGGCGGCGGGACGGCGATCGTCAAAGTGATCCTCCACGCTGCACAGCCACTCAAAGCGCTCGTGCGGAAACAGACGCGACGCCTCCCCCGGCTCCAGGCAATACCGCCGCCTGGGCAGCCGCCCGTCACCGTCCACCCAGCGAAAGGTCCGCAGGACGGCCACGCCGCCGGGCTTCAGCAGCTCGGGCAGTCGTTCCAGCAGCGGTCGCTCCAGGAAACGGAAGGACAGGATCGCGCCCCAGGGACCCGGCGGGACCTGGTCGGCCCGCGTGAGGTCCGCCTTCAGGGTCGTGACCGTTACATCATGGAGACGCGCCAAACGGTCCACGATATCCAGGGCTTCCGCGAGATGGTCGACGGCGGTCACGTCATACCCCCGCTGCGCCAGCCACACCGCGGCACGTCCACCGCCGCAGCCCAGGTCGAGAACCGGGCCGAAACCGGGCGGCGGCATCGACGCGATGTTATCGCGCAGAAATGAGGCCGGGCGCCAGAGCGCGGCGGAGTCGTCGCCCGATACCCACCAGGCCGGGGGCACCGAATCACCGTCGAGCAGGGCGCCATGGGTCCGGTCACGCCCACGCTCGCGCAGGAAAGATACGATCTGCCCGACGCGCGCCGCATCGTCGCCATAAACAAGCAGCGGTTCGCGGCGTGGCGGCAGCAGGGCTCCGGGCAGAGCGTCAGGCAGATCATCGCACCCGTCGGCGAGGACGGGGAAGCAGGCCGCGCCACGCAGATGCCCCGCCGCGAAGGCCGCCCGGTCGCGCAGATCCAGGACATTGCCGGAAGCGAGCGCCTCGTGACCGTCAAGCTCTTGCCAGTCCAATAGTTTCAACGTCTCGCCCCCTTCCTTTCCGGCCGCTGGTCTGCTATCATGCGCCGATCATTGTCCTCCGGTATTTACACGGGAAGGTCGATCGATGCTGCGATACACGCTCATGCGGACCGTCTTGAATCCCCTGCTCGCGATTGCCAGCGACCAGGGCCTGATGCGACTCGAGTTCCTGCCGCGCGGCTATCAGTACCATACCCACGCCAGCGCTTTTGCAAAGATGATAAACGAGCAGGGGGACGGCGTCGAAGAGTCCTTGCAAGAAGACGACGATCACTTCGTGAACCTGCGCGGGCAACTGGCCGAGTACTTCATCGGCTCCCGCGAGACCTTCGACATCCCTCTCGATCTGCACGGCTCCCGGTTTCAGCTGCGCGTCTGGACCAACCTGGTGCGCATCCCCTACGGCAAGCTGAAGACCTACAAAGAAGTCGCGCGGAGCATCCGGCGCCCGAACGCCACGCGGGCGGTGGGACAGGCTGCGGGGCGAAATCCCGTGCCCATCCTGGTCCCCTGCCACCGTCTGGTGGGCGTGAATCGGTCGCTCGTAGGCTTCGCCGGCGGGCTCTCTCTCAAGGCGCAACTGCTTCGCCTCGAAGGGCATACGCTTGGCGACACCAGCCGCATCGAACCTGCTCAACTTTTCTAGCCGAACGCCGATTCATCAACACGACTTGGAAAACCGACTGTTTTGGCATTATTTTCGATCGCTACGAATGTCCATCAGAACCGACAGACCCAGGAGATACGATGTCCGTTACGAATAAATACGGTGCCGACCTGCCCCTTCCCGAAGCGCTGGCCCCCCTGCGCGAACTCGCCCGCAATCTCTGGTGGTGCTGGGACACCGAGGCCACGACCCTATTCCGGGATGTCGACCCGGCCCGCTGGGACGAGGTTCGCCACAATCCCGTGCGTCTGCTCCACGGCGTTGGCGAGGATCGGCTCTGCGCCCTGGCCGCCGACGATCTTTTTCTGGAGGTGCTCGGGCGCGTGTACGCGCGCTTCCGCGATTACATGGACGGCCCCGTCACCGAGTCCGCCGGCGAAATGGGCGACAAGACCGTCGGCTACTTTTCCGCCGAGTTCGGCATGCACGAGAGCCTGCCCCTGTACTCGGGAGGCCTGGGCATTCTGGCGGGCGACCACCTGAAGGCCGCCAGCGATCTGGGCACGCCCCTGGTCGCGGTCGGGCTGGCCTATCGCTACGGCTACTTCCATCAGCACATCGGTCTGGACGGACGCCAGCGCGAGGACTACCGCCGCAGCACCTTCTCCATGCTACCGATGTCCCGGCAGTGCGACGCTGTCGGTGAGCCCCTCGTCGTCTCCCTGGAGTATCCCGGCCGCACCCTGCGCGCGCAGATCTGGAAGATCCAGGTCGGCCGCATCCCCCTGTACCTGCTGGACACGGACATCGACGGCAACGAAGAAGAAGACCGCGCCATCACCAGCCACCTCTACGGCGGCACCGAGGACACGCGCGTGCGCCAGGAGATCCTGCTCGGCGTGGGCGGCCTGCGCGCCCTGTCGGCCGTGGGGATCGAGCCGGACGTGTGCCATCTCAACGAGGGCCACTCGGCGTTCCTGGCCATCGAGCAGGTTCGGCGCCGAGTTTGCGACGACGGCCTGGACTTCGCCACGGCCTGCGCGTCGGCCCGCGCCCGCAACGTGTTCACGACCCACACGCCGGTGCCCGCGGGCAACGACGTTTTCCATCGCGATCACGTGGGCGAGTACCTGCGTCCCTACGCCGAGGCCATGGGCGTCGATCTGGCGGAACTGATCAATCTGGGCCTGGGCGACCCCGAAGACGACCGCGAGCTTTTCGGCATGACCATCCTGGCCCTGCGCCTGGCTCGTTTCGCCAACGGCGTGAGCGAATTGCACGGCGAAGTGGCCCGCGACATGTGGCGTTTTCTGTGGCCCGACAGCAACCTGGACAGCGTCCCCATCGAACACGTGACCAACGGCGTGCATCTGCCGACGTGGATCGCCGGCGAACTGGACGGGATGTACCGCGAGCATCTCGGCAGCGATCCGGTGACCCTGACCCATGACATATTCTGGGCCGAGCACGAGCGGCGCCGCGGACACCTGGTGCAGATGGTGCGCGAGCGCATGATCCGCCAGGCCCGTCGCGAGAACGCGTCGGCCGAGGAAGAAGCGACGGTCGCGAAGATTCTCGACCCCCGCGCCCTGACCATCGGCTTCGCGCGGCGGTTCGCGCCCTACAAGCGCGCCACGCTCATGTTCCGCGACGCCGAACGTCTGGCCACGATGCTCAACAGCACCGACCGGCCCGTGCAGGTCATCATCGCGGGCAAGGCCCACCCCCGCAACGAGCCGGGCAAGGACCTCATGCAGGAGATCTGGAACATCTCCCGCGAGCCTCGCTTCCGCCAACGGGTGGTGCTGGTGGAGAACTACGACATCGACCTGGGCCGCCACCTGGTGCAGGGCGTCGACATCTGGCTCAACACGCCGCGCCGGCCCATGGAGGCCAGCGGCACCTCGGGTATGAAGGCCGCCGCCAACGGCGCGCTCAACCTGTCGGTCCTGGACGGCTGGTGGTGCGAGGGCTACGAGGAAAACAACGGCTGGGCCATCGGCGCGAATCGCAACTACCGGGATCACGAAAAGCAGGACGCCGAGGACGCCGAGTCCCTGTACTCGCTCCTGGAGCAGGAGATCGTGCCCCTGTTCTACGATCGCGGCACCGGTCTGCCCGAAGGGTGGGTCAAGCGCATGATCGAAGCGGTGGAAACGGTCGTCCCCCAGTTCAGCACTGCCCGCATGGTGGACGAGTACACCGATCGTTTTTATGTGCCGTGTGCCTTGGGAGACTGACTTACTAGTGCTCTGCCCACCTTTGTTCTTGGGCTTGGCGAATTCACAAGTAGTCAGATGCAAGGCGTGCGAGCGCAGGACTAGCCGTAGCTAATTCAAGCG
>CAYYYS010000046.1:0-19999 GCA_964476155.1 uncultured Fibrobacteraceae bacterium | reverse complement strand
TACCTTACACCAGCAGGTGGAGTCTTTCAACTGGGAAAATCGCTCAATTTAGGTAATTATAAAGTGTAGGGGGATATCAGTACAATTTTACTCCTATTATCTTTTTAAACCATTCAGACTCCTGTTGTTAAGCGATATACCAACAATAAGTCGACTTATTCACCAAAATCCCGCTTGTCGTCTACATACACAAAAAGTTCTTTATGGGTAGCATAGATAGTTTCGCGTTGATTTGGGGCACTCAACCGGCGATTTTCAACTCCTGGTGTCCTCGCTGCAAGTCATTCGGCTCCGATAGTGAATCTGTTTAGGAGGTGCCCTTAATGCCAAGTTTTGTGATTCCGGAAAAATGTGACGGATGCAAGGCGCTCGACAAGACCGCCTGCCAGTACATTTGCCCGAACGATCTCATGGTCCTGAACAAGGACACGATGCTGGCCTACAACCAGGATCCTTCGCAGTGCTGGGAATGCATGTGCTGCGTAAAGATGTGTGCGCAGAGTGCGATCGACGTACGCGGCTACGCGGACTTCGTGCCCATGGGCGCGTCCGTGGTTCCCATGCGTTCCACCGACAGCATCATGTGGACCGTCAAGTTCCGCAACGGCAACATCAAGCGATTCAAGTTCCCCATCCGCACGACTCCCGAAGGCGAAGCCGTTCCCAACGGTGGCTGGGACAACGATCCCGACCTCGACGGACCGGTTCTGTACACCGAGCCCGATTCCGCCGGGTTGGATCAAATCTGGACGAAAGGGTAGGTGAGAGTCATGAAGGAGTTCGAAACTGTAGAAGTCCAAACTGATCTTCTCATCCTTGGTGGCGGCATGGCCGCCTGTGGCGCCGCCGTCGAGGCTGCCCACTGGGCCAAGAAGAACAATGTCAAGGTCACGCTGGTCGACAAGGCCGCCATGGACCGCTCCGGCGCCGTGGCCATGGGTCTGTCCGCCATCAACCAGTACGTGGGTCTGAAGGACGGCGAAAACACCATCGAGGATTACGTCGGCTACGTACGTAACGACCTGATGGGTGTCACCCGTGAGGACCTCGTCGCCAACATCGCCCGTCACGTGGACTCGTCCGTGCATCTGTTCGAGAAGTGGGGCCTCCCCATTTGGAAGGACGATGACGGCGGGTACGTGCATGAGGGTCGCTGGCAGCTCATGATCAACGGTGAGTCCTACAAGGTCATTGTTGCCGAAGCCGCCAAGAACGCTCTGGGCACCGACAACATCTACGAGCGCGTTTTCATCACGCATCCGTTGATGGATGGCGACCGTTGCGTCGGCGCCGTCGGTTTCTCGGTTCGCGAAGAGAAGTTCTATGTCTTCAAGGCGAAGGCCGTGTTGGCATCGATGGGTGGCGCCGTGGGCGTGTTCAAGCCCCGTTCGTCCGGTGAGGGTGCTGGCCGTGCCTGGTATCCCCCGTTCAACTCCGGTGCCTCGACCTTCTTTACGATCCAGGCCGGCGCCGAGATGACCTGTCAGGAAGTTCGCTTCATCCCCGTGCGCTTCAAGGACGCCTATGGTCCCGTCGGTGCGTGGTTCCTGCTGTTCAAGTCCACCGCGACCAGCGCGCTGGGCGGCAACTACATGGTGGAGCGTCGTCCCGAGCTGGAGAACTGGCAGCCGTACGGAGCCGTCAAGCCCGTGCCCGCCAACCTCCGCAACTACCTGATGATGCTCGACGTGATGGAAGGCAAGGGCCCGATCTACATGCAGACGGCCGAAGCCATCCAGAACATCGCCAAGAACGCGGGCGACGAGAAGGCCGCCAAGAAGAAGCTGAAGGAACTCGAGGCCGAGGCCTGGGAAGACTTCCTGGACATGACGATCTCTCAGGCGATCCTGTGGGCTGCGACCAACATCCAGCCCGAGGAATCACCGTCCGAGATCGCCGCGGCCGAGCCCTACTTCATCGGCTCCCACTCCGGTGCCTCCGGCGCTTGGGTTTCGGGTCCCGAGGATCTGGCTCCTCCCGAGTACTTCTGGGGCTACGAGCAGATGACCACGACGAAGGGCCTCTTCGCCGCGGGTGACGCTTCCGGCGCCTCTTCCCACAAGTTCTCCTCCGGCTCCCATGCCGAGGGCCGTATCGCCGGCAAGGCCGCCGTGCGATTCTGCGTCAAGGAGAACCATGACGGGATCAACTACGACGAGTCCATCATCGCGACTCTGAAGGAGCGCGTCCTGCGCCCCCTGAAGATTTACGAAGAGAACCAGGACAAGTCGTCGCAGCCCGACGTGAACCCGGCTTACATCCTGCCCCGTTCGTTCATGCAGCGTATGCAGAAGCTGATGGATGAGTACGCGGGTGGCGTGAGCGCGCAGTTCATGACCAACAAGCCGAACCTCGAAAGGGCACTCGAGCTTCTCGATATGCTGCACGAGGATTCGGAAAATCTGGCCGCCAGCGACCTGCATGAGCTCATGCGTTGCTGGGAGAACGTCCACCGCAGCTACCAGGCTGAGGCGCACGTTCGGGCGATGCTGTTCCGCGAGGAGACCCGCTGGCCGGGTTACTACTACCGGAGCGACACGCCGAAGATGGACAACGAGAATTGGCATGTCTTCGTGAACGGTTCCTACGACCCCGCGTCGAAGGACTGGACGTTCAAGAAGGTCGATATCGTCAACATCTTCTAGTCGGTCGGAGGTCTCGAAAGAGTCCGAAGACAACACGCAGAACTGCGAGGCGGTTATTGCGATGAGGGAGGCCCCAGGTGCAATTCGCCTGGGGCCTCTTGCACCCCCGCCTTCGACAGTGCTCATTCGGTTTCAAACACGCGACCAGAAAACGGAGTCGGACATGACAAGCGAACCCAAGAACTTCCCGAATCCCGCCGCCGACGGCAGCGAGTCCCAGATGCCGGATGTCCTCAAGGACCGTCGGCAGATCGCACCGGGCGAGACGTTCGCCTTCGGTTGCCACAAGGGCCTCAAATGCTTCACCGACTGTTGCGCGGACATCAACATCCTGCTCACGCCGACGGATGTTCTCAGGATGTCGCGGCGGTTGGACATGCCGACTTCCGAGTTTCTGGATAAGCACACCCAGATGCCGGTCACCAAAGACCTGCACCTGCCGGTGGTCATGTTGAAGATGGGCGAAGAGCCCGAGCGACGTTGCGACTTCGTCACCGAGGATGGCTGCGGCGTCTACGAGGACCGGCCCTGGTCCTGCCGCATGTATCCCCTGGGCATGGCCATTCCGCCGGCGCGGGCGGGAGAGGAGCCGGAACCGGTCCACTTCCTCTTCGAGGACACGTTTTGCCATGGCCACGGCGAGTCTACCGAGTGGACCGTGGAAAGCTGGAAGGCGGACCAGGGACTCGAGCACCAGGAAGAGCTCGAGACCGGCTTCCGCGAACTCGTCTCCCATCCCTTTTTCATCGGCGGCACCCGCCAGCTGGACCCCAAGCGGATGGAGATGTTCTACACCGCCTGTTACGACATCGATTCTTTCCGCAGGTTCATCTACGAGTCGACATTCTTGAAGCGCTTCGAGCTGGACGGGGATCTCGTCGAACGGATGAAGACCGACGACGAAGACGTTCTTCGTTTCGCCTTCCGCTGGCTGCGCTACGCCCTGTTCTCCGAGCCCACCATGACGCCGACGGACGACGCGACGACGAAGGTCACGGGAGCGACAATAGAAAGGGAAAAGGAGTAATGAACGCATCCACATCACCCCTGATGGTCATAGGGGCCGGGATCGCCGGTGTGACCACCGCTCTTGAAGCGGCGGAAGCGGGCCGCGACGTCATACTCGTCGAGCGCGAGTCGACGATCGGCGGGCGCGTTCTGCGCATGCACAACTACTTCCCCAAGCTCTGCCCGCCAAGCTGCGGCATGGAGCTCAACACCCGGCGTGTGGAGCGCAATCCGCGCATCGCGGTGGCCACGAGCACAACGGTGACCGCGGCCGAGCGCGATGGCGACGGTTGGTCGGTGACGCTCAAGAAGGCTCCCGCCTACGTCGACGACCGCTGCACGTCCTGCGACGACTGCGCCAAGGTCTGCCCGTCCAAGGTGCCCGATCCCTTCAACCTCGGCTTGGCCGAGGTCCCCGCGATCCGGCTGCCGCACCTGGACGCCTGGCCCGCCCGGTACAGCCTCGATCGCGAGGCCTGCGCCGACGGCTGCACGGCCTGCGTTGACGCCTGCAAGTTCAACGCGATCAACCTCGACGCCCAGGAGACCGAGGAGACGGTTTCGGTGGGCGCGGTGGTTCTGGCCACCGGTTGGCATCCGTACCCCATCGAGAACCTCTCGGATCTCGGCGGCGGCGTGCTGCCCGACGTGATCGCCAACGTCACCCTGGAGCGCCTGACCGCTCCCGCCGGCCCGACCGGCGGTAAGATCGTGCGACCCTCGGACGGAGAGGCTCCCAAGAAGGTGGCCTTCGTCCAATGTGCCGGGTCGCGCGACGTGAACCATCAGGCCTGGTGCTCGGGCGTCTGCTGCCTCGCTTCGATGAAGCAGGCCATGTACGTGAACGAGCAGCTGCCCGAGACCGAGGTGACCCTCTACTACATCGATCGTCGCACACCCGGCCGCAACGAGGACATGTTGACCCGGGCGGCCGAGCTCGAGGGCGTCAACATGATCAAGGGCAAGGTCGGCAAGGTCACCCAGGGCGCCGATGGTCTCATGAATCTACGGGTGGAGGACGTCGAGTCCGGCCGCCTGCTTGAGGAGACGGCGGATCTGGTCGTGCTCGCCACGGGCATGACTCCGAATCTTCCCGAGGTGAACCTGCCGTTCGAGTTCCAGTTGGACGATGACGGTTTCGGTCTGGACAATCCCGCGGCCAAGGTCTTCATGGCGGGCGTTGCCCGTCGTCCCGAGGATGTCGCCGCCTCTGTCCGTGACGCCACCGGTTCCGCCGCCAAGGCCATAGTCGCAACGAGTGGAGGTGCAAAGTGAATAAGATAGGCGTATTCGTTTGTACCGGTTGCGACATCGGCGCGGCCGTGAACATGGAGAACTTCGAGGATATCGCCAAGGAGTTCGGGGCCGAAAGCTACATGACGCACGAATGTCTCTGCGCCCCCGAGGGCGTGGCGACCATCCAGAGCGCCGTGGACGAGGGCACCGATGGCGTAGTCGTCGCGGCCTGTTCCCATCGCGCCAAGATCGAGGAATTCGCCTTCGACCGGACCAAGGTCTACGTGGAACGCGTCAGCCTGCGCGAGCAGGTGGCCTGGTCCATGAACGGCGAGGCCGAAGACACGCAGATGTTGGCCGAGGACCTGATGCGCATGGGTGTCAAACGCGCGAAGGTGGTCAAGGCGCCCCAGCCGCTGGATCTGGACGTCGACCGTACCGTCTTGGTCGTCGGCGCCGGTCTTGCCGGCCTGCACGCCGCTCAGGCGGCGGCGGGCATGGGCAACCCCGTCCTGCTGATCGATGCGGCCGACGAGCTCGGTGGTTACGTCGCCGGGATGAAGGACGTCGTGCCGGAGACGCCTCCCTACGACACCATCCATGCCAACGAGATCGCTCAGTTGATCTCGGCGGTCGAGGGTGACGCAGGCATCAAGGTCTACAAGTCCACCCGGACGAAGAAGATCGACGGCATGCCCGGCCAGTTCGAAGTGGATCTCGAAGGTCCCTTCGGCGTCGAGCACGTCAAGGTCGGCGCCATCGTTCAGGCGACCGGCGCCATGGCCTACGACGCGGCCAAGCTGCCGCACCTGGGCTACGGCCTCTCGGCCGACGTGGTGACGACCAACGACCTGGAGTCGATGCTCGTCGAGTCGAAGCTCGCGCGTCCGTCGGACGGCAAGCTTCCCGGCCGGATCGTCTTCATCCAGTGCGCGGGCTCGCGTGATCCCGAGCATTTGGCGTACTGTTCAAGCGAGTGCTGCGCCGCTTCGTTGAAGCAGGTCGCCGCGATTCATCGCGACTTCCCCGACGTCGAGACCGCCGTGGTCTACCGCGACATGCGCACGCCCGCCCAGCTCGAGCACTTCTACCAGGGTGTCCAGGAGATGCCCGGCAGCCTGTTCGCGCGCGGTGAGATCGATTGCGTGAGCGTGGTCGGCGACGGCCTGCGCGTAGCCATCAAGGAAAGCCTGCTGGGCGACGACGTCAGCATCGATGCCGACCTGGTCGTCCTGGCCACGGGCCTGGTGCCCAACTCGGCCGACGGTGAGTCGATCCGCCTGCTGACGGACGCTCACGGCGTCATCGCCAAGAACGAGTCGGACACGCAGGTGGCGGCAGCCAAGGAAAAGCTGGAAACGTTGGGCGAGCACGAGGGCACCGAGATCCTGAACCTGACCTACCGTCAGGGACCGGACTTGCCCGTGTTGAGCTACGGCTTCAGCGACTCCCACTACATCTGCTTCCCCTACGAGACCCGACGGACCGGCGTCTACGCGGCGGGCTCCGTGCGCGCGCCCATGGATCCGGCCCAGGCTGTCGAGGACGGGCTCGGTGCCGCCATGAAGGCGGTCCAGTGTCTCGAGATGGCTGCCCGCGGCGAAGCTGTTCATCCGCGTGCCGGCGATATCTCGGTGCCCGAGTTCTCCCTGCAGCGCTGTACCCAGTGCAAGCGCTGCACCGAGGAGTGCCCGTTCGGCACCATCAACGAGGACGAGAAAGGGACTCCCGAGTACAACGAGCTGCGTTGCCGCCGCTGCGGCATCTGCCTCGGTTCGTGCCCGGAACGCATCATCAACTTCCCCGACTACACGGTCCTCTCGGTCGCCGACATGATCAAGTCCGTGAATGTGCCCGACGAGGAAGACGAGAAGCCTCGTGTCATCGCTTTCCTCTGCGAGAACGACGCCATCCCGGCCCTCGACGAGGCCGCCAAACGCGGACTCAAATGGAACCCCTGGATCCGCATCATCCCGGTGCGGTGCCTGGGCGCCATCAACGTGGTCTGGATCGCCGACTCGCTGTCCAACGGCATCGACGGCATCATGCTGATGGGCTGCAAGAAGGGTGACGACTACCAGTGCCACTACATCCGCGGCTCCGAGTTGGCCGAGTACCGGATGGAGAACGTACAGGAGACCCTCGATCGTCTGACGCTCGAGTCGGACCGCGTGAGGATCGTCGACATCGCTCGCAACGAGTACGAGAAGATCCCCGAAGTCTTCGACGACTTCCTGGAGAAGCTCGACGAAGTTGGCCCCAATCCCTACAAGGGCTTCTAGAAGGAGGAGATCGCTGTGCAGAAGCAAATCATACCTTCAGCCGATTTCCGCAAGCACTTGCGGGATCGTGGCGGCGACAGCGCCGCGCGCTGCTACCAGTGCGCCACGTGCACCAGCGTGTGCGAGCTCACCACGGAGGGATCGCTCTTCCCGCGCTCGCAGATGCTCAAGGGCCAGTGGGGCCTGGCGGACGACCTGGCCGGCGACGCCGGCGTGTGGCTGTGCCACCAGTGCAACGACTGTACGGCCCGCTGCCCGCGCGACGCCAAGCCCGGCGACGTGCTGCAGACGATCCGTTCCCTGGCCATCGAGGAGCTCTCGACGCCGCGGTTCATGGGCAAGCTGGTGGGCAACGCCGGTAAGACCTGGCCGCTGCTGATCGGGCTGCCGATCCTGCTGTGGATCGGGATCATCTTCATGGACAACGGGTTCACCGTACCCGAACCCACCAACATGAAGACCATCCACGCGACCGCGGACCTCTCCTTCGTCGACGCGGCCTACGCCGAGGACGATGTGCACGGCGCCACGGCGCACCACGGCGAGCTCGTGGAGGGCAAGGAAACGCGTCTGGTCTACGATCAACTGGTGCCGCACAAGTACATCTACGTGGTGTATTCGGTATCCTTCTTCCTGGCCGTAATTGCGGTGCTCGCCAGCGCCGCGAAGTTCTGGAAGCTGCTCGGCCGCGGCGGCGACCGCAAGGGATCGTTCATCGGGAGCTTCCTCCCGGTGCTGGGCGAAATCGCCTCGCACAAACGCTTCGGCAGTTGCGAGACCTCGTCGTCGCGCAAGTGGGCCCACTTCTGCGTGCTCTGGGGTTTCCTCGGGGCCGCCTTCGCGTCGGGCCTGCTGGTCATCTCGCTGTACGTCACCAAGGATCCGCTGCCGCTGGAGCAGACCCATCCCTACAAGATCATCGGCAACATCGCCATGGTGCTGTTGATCGTCGGCGGGCTGTGGCTGACCATCAACCGGCTGACCGATCCCGAGAAGACGGGCACGTCGAAGGCCTACGACATGTTCTTCCTGTGGCTGGTCGTGCTGGTGATCATGACCGGCGCCCTGACCCAGCTCGCCGCCTTCGTGTTCCCGCCGTTGTTGGCGTCGATCATTTACGTGGTGCACTTGGGCTCGATAGTGACCCTGTTTCTGACGGTTCCGTTCTCGAAGTTCGCCCACATGATCTACCGCACGCTCGCGATGGTTCACGAGCGCATGGTGGACGCCTAGGCGGACCGGGACGGGTGTTTGATTCGATAGAGTGAACGATCTCGGTGTCGCGTGGAAAACGGGATGAAGACCGAGACATAAAGGCAGAACAATTCTCTGGAGGTAGAGAAGCATGATCAAGCCGCATGGTTCCGATACGCTGAATCCCCTGTACGTCGCCGATGACGCCAAGCGCGCCGAACTGCTGAAAGAGGCCGCGGGCCTGCCTCAGCTGCTGGTCAGCTCCCAGGCGGCGGCCAACGCCGTCATGATGGGCAGCGGCTACTTCAACCCGCTGACCGGCTACATGAGCCTGGCCGACGCCGTGTCGGTCTGCGCCACCATGAAGACCACCGGCGGTCTGTTCTTCCCGACTCCGATCGTGAACGTCGTGCCCGACGCGTCGGCCATCGGCAATGCCAAGCGCATCGCCCTGCTCGACCCCAACGTCGACGGCAACCCCGTGATCGCCATCCAGGACGTCGCTTCGATCGACGAGGCCACCGACGCGCAGATGGCCACGATGACCCAGCAGGCCTACGGGACCGACGATGGGGCCCACCCCGGCGTCGCGGCCTTCAACGGCACCGGCAAGTTCTTCATCGCCGGCGACATCCAGGTCCTGAACTACTCGTACTTCGCCACGGACTTCCCCGGCACCTTCAAGACCGCCATGGAAATCCGCGACATGATCGAGAGCAACGGCTGGAACAAGATCGCCGCCTTCCAGACCCGCAACCCCATGCACCGCGCCCACGAGGAACTCGTGCGCATCTGCATGGACCGCGTCGGCTGCAAAGGCGCCGTCATCCACATGCTGCTGGGCAAGCTCAAGAAGGGCGACATCCCCGCCGACGTGCGCGACGCAGCCATCCGCAAGATGGTCGAGCTGTACTTCCCGGCCAACACGGTCGAGATCACCGGCTACGGCTTCGACATGCTCTACAGCGGTCCCCGCGAGGCCGTGCTGCACGCGCTGTTCCGCCAGAACATGGGCTGCACGCACCTGATCGTCGGTCGCGACCACGCGGGCGTGGGCGACTACTACGGTGCCTTCGAGGCCCAGGAGATCTTCCACACCGACATGGTCAAGGGTCAGCTGGAGATCGAGATCTTCGAAGCCGATCACACCGCCTGGTCGAACGTGGTGGGCGAAGTGATCATGATGCGCGAGGCCCCCGAGGGTCACAAGAAGGAGGACTTCGTCTTCCTGAGCGGCACCAAGGTCCGCGAGATGCTCGCCGCCGGCACGGCGTTGCCGCCCGAGTTCGCGCGTCCCGAGGTGGCGGAGATTCTCATGAAGCATTATCAGAGTGAGGCGACCCAGTAGGGATTGGCTTGGCTGGATAAGAAAGAACCGGCGTCTCCCGGGTGGGGGGCGCCGGTTTTTTGGGTTCGGATCTCAAGGTCCGTTCCCGCGGGTCGTCAGCGAGCCAGCGTCTATTCCCAATACCCAAATCGGGATAGGGGAAGCCGAACTACAGCTTGGCACCCCTATCCCGATCAGACCTGGAGCCGTTACGCAGCCTTCCGCGCCAGCAGACTCTTCTTAACCAGATCCAGGAAGATCACCAGCGCACCCACGATCATCAGACCGTCGGGCAGCACCCGCGACCACATCCAGCCGGACATGGGCTCGAGCACCTCACGCTGACGTGTGAACCAATAGCCCAGCTCATGGGCAACGCGGGTCTGCTCGAAGCCGATGACCAGCGTCGGGATCGTGAACAGGAGCACACCGGACGTCAGCAGCCAGAAGCCGATGCGACTGGGTGTCTCGTTCCATTCCAGACCCTTGGCCATGGCGTTCGACCGGGTGACCAGGTACATGAAGGCCAGCGAAATATACCCGAAGGCGCCCAGCAGGGCCACGTGGCCGTGGGGCATGATCAGGTAAGTGCCGTGGCTGTAGTAGTTGATCGTCGGCGTGTTGATGACCATGCCCAGGAAGCCGGCGCCGAACCAGTTCAGGAAGGCGCTGCCGGCGATGAACATGAACGGGATCGCGAAGGGGAACGCCTCGCCCTTGGCCTTGATCGACCGCTGCTCCTTGAAGGCCTCGATCATCAACAGGACCAGGGGCAGGGGCTCGAGAGCCGAGAAGATACCGCCGATGGCGATCCAGTACTCGTCCAGGCCCTGCCACCAGTAGTGGTGTCCCACGCCCAGGGTACCGCTCAACATGATCAGGCCCAGTTCGAAGAGCATGATCCGTTCGGCGACCTTGCGCGACACCAGGCCGAGCGCCACGGTCAGGAAGGCCAGCACGCCCGCGGCGAACAGCTCGAAGGTCAGCTCCACCCACAGGTGAATGACCCACCAGCGGTAATAGTCGTCGACGGTGAAGTTGGGCATGATCTTGTGGATCGGCATCATGCCCGCGATGTACAGCGTGGCGATACCGAACGCGCTCCAGATGATCGCACCGACCAGGATGTTGTTATCCTTGGCCTTGCGGATAACGCTCAGGACCATCAGGAACCACAGCACCAGTCCGACCACCAGGCCGATGTCCCAGACACGGCCCAGGTTGAGCAGCTCGCGACCCTCGTTGCCGAGCCAGAACCACACGTCGCGCAGTTCACCGGTGGCGCCCAGGTAGATACCCACCAGGCCACCGCCGCCGACCACGAGCAGCGCCGCCCAAAGCACGTCCACGAGCCAGGGGAACTTCAGGTCCTCGTTGCTCACCAGCGGCGCGATGAGCATGCCGCCCACGAGCCAGCCGATGGCGACCCAGACGATGGCCAAGTTGGTGTGCAGGGCGCGCATCACGTTGAAGGGCAGAATGCTCTGGGAAATGATGAAGTTCTGGGTCGGGTCGGTGTAGATGTGGGCGAGATAGCCGCCGATCACGATCTGCAGGAACATGAACAGTCCCACCACCGGCACGTACTTCAGCAGTTTTTCCTGGGAGGGGAACAGCGCCTTGATCACCAGGGGCTGTTCCAGCACCTCGTTCGGATCCTTCTTCAACAGCCGGTCGTAGGCGAGCCACAGCACCAGGATCGTGCCGACCCACAGCGCCAGCATCTCCCACAGGGTGGTCAGGTGGGTCGACCAGGTGGGGCCCTGATCCACCAGGGGCTCCGGCGGCCAGTTGTTGCTCCAGGTACGCTCGGTGCCGGGACGCTTGCTCGAAGCCACGAGCTGGCTCCAGTCCACGAAGGCGGCGATCAGGCGCGCCTCGTCGGTGCGGATCACGCCGCCGACCCAGGCCTGTTCGCGGTTGCCGTTTACGAGGAAGTCCACCAGGTAGTCCACGTTGGCCTTGTAGGCGGCCGCCGACTCGTTGGAGTAGGTGACCGTGCCCTCGACCAGTTCGGTGCCGGCGTGGAAGTCGGCCTTCACCATTTCCTTGATCCCGCCGCGCTGCACGTCGGTCAGGGCCTCGGCGCTTATACCGTGCACCTCGTTCGCGAAGCGCTCATACAGGAATTCGGCGCGGCGATGGAAGAACTCGGTGGAGAAATCCGGTCCCAGATAGGCGCCCATGCCCAGCAGGGTGCCGTAGTCCATGAGGTCGAACTGCTGGAACATGGCCTTGCCGTTCACTACGTCGTCGTAGGTGTACAAAGTCTCGCCGGAGGCGGAGACCACGTTTTCGGGGATGGGCGGCACCTCCTTCTGCAGGTTCGCCGTGAACACGACCAGAGCGGTGACCATGATGATCCCCACGATCCAGAACGCGGTGTACAGCCCCTTGCGGGACATCAGTTTGTCGAGCCAGGACTCGTTCATGTCAATTGCCTCCGAGCGTTGGTCACGATGGCCGGTTGTGGTCCCAGGGGACCGTCGCAAAACACCACCTAGACGTAGTATATTGCGCGAAAAAAACTCAGTTTCTTTTGCAGTCGCTCCTGGCCATGTCGGCCAGAGTGACGGTGTCGATCATGTTGCGGACGCATTCCTTGGGTCCGCTCCAATGTTCATGGAGGGGACAGGGGGCCTCATCGTCACAGGTGTCGAAGCCCAGGATGCAGCGGTCGTAGCTCTCCAAGCCTTCCACCACGGCGATTATGTCCACCAAGTACACTTCGCCTAGGGGCGGTGCGATGCGATAGCCCCCGTTCTTCCCGTACTGGACGTCGACGATCCCAGTGGAGCCCAGGCGACTCATGAGTCGACCCAGGAACTTGTAGGGAATGCCCAAAGTGTCGCTCAGCGTCTTCACGGAGCACACCGTACAGTCGCTGGTGGCCATATAGACCAGACTGCGGATGGCATACTCGGATGACTTGGACAAACGCATATGCTACCTCCAGGTAGCATAATAGGCAAGTGAAGGGGGCTGGTCAATAAAAAAGAGGATCAGAATGGTGGCGATCCGGCCACCCCGGTTTCGCCGCAGTTTACACGTGTAAACCGCAACTCAGCGGGATGGCTTGTCTCTATGCTTCCGACTCGTCCTTGACCACATGCACCGTTTGGGTGGGGAACGCGATCGCCAGCCCCAGGTCGGTGACGATGTCCATGATGGCCAGGTTGACCTCCTGTCGCATCTGCAGGTGCTCGGTCCAGTCGGTCGTGGCGGTGAAACAGTACACGAAGAGGTCGAGGCTGGAGGCGCCGAACTCCGTGAACTTGACCAGCATGAACTCCTGATCGATCCCCGGTTTGGCGACAAGCATGCCCTCGACGCGCTCGACCAGGTTGCGCATCTGGTCGGGGGTGGCGTCGTAGGTCACGCCGACATTCATCTTGATACGACGCTTGGGCATCAGCGAGTGGTTTTCGATCGTCGCGTTGGCCAGTGTCTGGTTGGGGACGGAGGTCAGCGTCTTGGCGAAGGTCCGGATGCGCGTGCTGCGCAGGCCGATCTCCTCGATCACGCCGTCGGTGCCGTTGAAAGTGACCCAGTCGCCCACCCGGAAAGGGCGATCGATCAGGATCGTCACACCGCCGAACAGGTTGGCGATGGTGTCCTTGGCGGCCAGGGCGAAGGCGAAACCGCCGAGGCCGAGCCCGGCCAGGAGACCGGAGATCGAGTATCCCAGGTTCTGGGCGGTCAACAGAAAGGCCATGGTGCCCACGAGGACCTTGGCCGTCTTGCGTAGCAGCGGGACCAGATGATCGTCGAAACTGCTCTCGGTCTTGCCGGCCATCTCCGTCGCGATGATGGCGATCGCGTCCACCAGGCGAAACAAACCCCAGGCAATGATCAGGGTGGTCAAGACCCTGAAGATCCTGCTCGACCACACGGCGACATTGTCGAGATCGGCCGCGAGCACGCGAAAGGCCAGATAGACGCCGGCAACCATGACCAGCGAACCGATGGGGCCGAGGATGGCGCGAACGGCGACATCGTCGGCTTCGGTATCGGTGCGTTCGGCCAGGGTCTGCAGGCGTCGTCCGATCATCGTCACCGTGATGGCGCGTACGATGAAGGCGCCGAGCAGGAACAGGAACGCCAGGCCGATCTGTTGCAAGGTCCAGGGGCCGATTTCATGCAGCAGTAAGGTCGTCAACGAATCCACGGGGACTCCGATCGTGGGGTATAGGGGACGGGTCGTTCGCATGTGCAAAGTGCGCAGGATGACGCCGACCGATCCAGTGTGACGGTCCAATCAAATACGTTCCAGGAAAGAATCGACCAACGTGATATTTGCAGCGAAAAAATGATCGTTTTCCATTTGACTTACGGCCTATTCTGTCATACTTTCGTAATTATGAAAATACAGAACAACAAAATCTTCGAGGTCCACGCCAGTTATTGCCGAGCATTGGCTAACCCCAAGCGCCTGGCGCTTTTGGCGTGTCTTGACCGACGTGAAATGAGTGTCGGTGAGCTGGCCGACACTCTGGAAGTCCCCATGCCGACGGTCAGCCGTCATCTGAGCTTGCTCAAAAGCAAGCACCTGGTCAAAGCCCGTCAGGAGGGTACCAAGGTCTTCTACAGCGCCAGCGATCCCCGCATTGTCGAAGCCTGCACAATGATCCGAACCGTCCTCATCGAAGGCATGAAACAACGTGGTGAGATGGCGATGGAGATAGATCCGCAGGAGATCATCACGGACGACTAGGACTGTTTTTCAAGGGTGGCCCTGATCGAGAGGTAGATCATGGACAGGCGTGGTTTTCTCAAAAATCTGTGTGCAGCGAGTGTGTCGGCGACGGTATTGCCGGCCGTGGCCGAGGCCCAGGATTCGCCGGTCGAGACCGAGTTCAAGTCGGTCCTGGTCGATACGACACGCTGCATCGGGTGCCGGAACTGCGAGGTCGCCTGTGCGACCGAAAACGGTTTGCCGATCCCCGAGAGCACCAGTGACGAAGTATTTGCCGAAGTTCGCGATACGACCACGGATCAGTGGACGGTCGTCAACAGGTACGATACGGACGAGGGCGAAGTCTTCGTCAAGAAGCAGTGCATGCATTGCAACCAGGCCGCCTGCTCGACGGCCTGCCTGACCCAGGCCATGTACAAGACCCATGAGGGACCGGTGATCTGGCGCGAGGACAAGTGCATGGGCTGCCGTTTCTGCATGGTGTCCTGCCCCTTCGTCATTCCCCGCTTCGAGTACGAGAGCGCCAATCCCAAGATCCAGAAGTGCATTCTGTGCAACGAGCGCATCGCCGACGGCGGCAAGCCGGCCTGTGTCGAGGCCTGTCCCGTCGATGCCCTGCAGTTCGGCCCGCGCCGGGAGATGGAGCGGGTGGCCCAGAACCGGTTGGTCGACTATCCCAATCGCTACTACGACCACACCTACGGACAGCACGAGGTCGGCGGCACCGGCTGGTTGTATCTGGCCGCGGTGCCCTTCGATCAAATCGGATTCCGTACCGACCTGGGACACGAGTCGGTTCCCGCCTTGACCCAGAACTTCCTGTACTCGGTGCCCGTCGTCTTCCTGCTCTGGCCGGCCTTCCTCAACGGCATGCGCTACACCAAGTCCAACGAGGACGCCATGCAGATCGACTCGGACATCACCCCCGGGGAGGACTCATGAACCAGACCCAGGCAACGGTTTCACCGAATATTGGCAGTCTGAGAGACTTCGTCCGCTTCCTCGTCAGCGAGATGAAGCCCAAAGGCAAGTTGCTGACACCGTTCAACATGATTTCCGTCCCCATCATCCTGGTGGGCCTGGTGCTGATCGTGATTCGCTTCATATACGGCATCGGGGCGATCACGAACCTGGATCAAGAGACACCGTGGGGATTGTGGATCGGTTTCGACGTGGTGTGCGGGGTGGCTTTCGCCGGCGGGGCCTACGTGCTGACGTTCATCGTCTACATCATGGGGCGTCACCGCTACCACACGATCGTGCGGGCCGTCGTGCTCAACGGCTTCCTGGCCTACATGTTCTATGCCGGCGCCCTGATGCTCGATCTGGGGAGGCCCTGGAAGATCATCAACCCCATCATCGGCAACAATTTCGGGGTCAGTTCGGTGCTCTTCCTGGTCGCCTGGCACTTCATGCTCTACATGGCGGCCGAGTTCATCGAGTTCTCGCCGGCGATCGCGGAGTGGCTGGGCATGAAGCGCCTGCGCAAGTTCGTCGGCGGCTTGACCATCGCCTCGGTGATCTTCGGTATTACACTTTCGACCTTGCACCAGTCGGGTCTCGGCGCGCTCTTCCTGATGGCCAAGAGTAAGATTCACCCCCTCTGGTACACGGAGTTCATTCCGGTTCTCTTCTTTATCTCCAGCATATTCTCGGGTCTCTCCATGGTGATTATCGAGGGCTCGATAAGCCACAAGGTTTTCGCGTCCCGCCTGGGGCGCGGTCAACATGCGTCGCACGACAATATCCTGATCGGCTTGGGCAAGATCTGCGCGGGCGCCATGTTCGTCTACGCCTTCCTGAAGGTGCTGGTCGTGATCCACGGCCAGCAATGGAGCCTGCTCTTTACCGGGTGGGGAGCCTGGTACCTGGTGGAAACCGTCGGTTTTGTCCTGGTGCCGCTCTTCCTCTTTTTCAGGGCCGTTCGGGAAGAGAACGTGAAGCTGGTGAAGGTTGCGGCGGCCATGACCCTGGTCGGTATCCTGCTGAATCGGCTGAACATCTCGGTCATCGCCTTCAACTGGTTTGCGACGGATCCCTATATCCCGCATTGGGCCGAGCTGTGGGTGACCGTGACGGTTGTACTACTGGAACTCTGGGCCTTGCGTTGGGTCATCCATCGCATGCCGGTCGTGAGCGATCCGCCGGCCTGGGCCGCGTCAATGGACGATCACTAGCCGGAGCTTGTGCCGGTTTGTAGAAAGGCACCGACATGGACGAGTACTCGTACCTCGACATCTTCGCCACCAAAGGGCTCGAATACATGGTGGTGCTGGCCTATTTCGTTCTGTTGGTCGTGTTCATCAAAGCGGTGGATGCGCCCAGGAAGACTAGCAAGACATCGGCCGGAAAGGACTGAACCATGCGATCACGAATCAACTCCGGGATGTTTCCGAAGGTAACCTGGCTTGGGGTATTGCTGATCGGACTGGGGTTACTGGTCCACTGCGGGGCGACGCTGGCCTATGAGGATTACGTACCTGAGGAGGGTAATAACCTGGCTTGCTCCATGTGTCATACCTGTGAGTTTCCGACCCACCAGGATCTGTGCCTGAGCAAAAAATTCTGCATGCGGGACAAGGTCGGCCAGGGCGACGACGATCTCCCGCGTGAAGCCGTGATGGTGTTGGATGAACTGGAGAACGTCTACGATCCGGTCTACTTCAGCCACGAGAAGCACGCGCAGATGTCGGAGATGAGCGGGCAGTGCGAGAATTGCCACCACTTCGTGCCGGCGACTTCGGGCCATCCGGCCTGCAAGGAATGTCACGCTCCCGAAGGCATCAAGAGTAAGATCGAGCCCAGCCTGAAGGCGGCCTACCACCGCCAGTGCCTGGACTGTCATTCCGAATGGGATACCGAGACGCATTGCGAGTGGTGCCATCGCAAGAAGGAAGGCGGTATGTCCGACGCCGAGATCGCCGCCCTGCCGCATCTGGTGCACCAGGCCCCGCTGAAGGTTAGGGAACTGATCGTCTTCGAGACCGACTACGAGGACAACGACAAGGTTCCGTTCCATCACAAGAATCATGTCGATCTGTATGACCGCGACTGCAGTGTGTGTCACAAGGGCGAGTCCTGCTCGAGTTGCCACGTTCATGGCGAGGAGTCGCATCCTTTGGGCCTGGTCGCCGATGTCGATCTTCATGACACCTGCTATCATTGCCACGACGAGGAAAAGGGATGCGAGCAATGCCACGGCCGCAGCGCCAACGACCTCTTCGACCATGCGGAGACGGGTTGGGCCCTGCAGGCCTATCATGCGGTTCTGCAATGCAAGGACTGTCATCACGACCCGGGCCGGTATGCGGCGAACAATCCGCGCTGTGAAACCTGCCATTTCGACGGTTTCGACGAGAAGCATTTCAACCACGGTGTCACCGGTGTCGTCCTGGACGAGACCCACCTGGACAGCGACTGTAGCGACTGTCATACCAACGGGTTCGGCCGGCACACGACCTGCGACGAATGCCATGACGACGGCCGTCGCTGGGAGCGCCATGCCAGTTTCGGCGTGGATTTGGAATAACGGGTAATCCGGCTTGTAGGACAGCGGGAGATACGGCGGCGGCCACTTGTGTGGCCGCCGCCTGTTTTTTTTTGATAACTGCGTTACCGGGGCCTAGTTTGGAAGCAATCCATACCTCGGGCAAGGTTGATCGGCCAAGAAAGGGTGCAGGTAGGACTTATGGGTCTCATCAAGAAAAACAAGAAGAAGAAGGAATTGACCATTCGCGGCGGCGCCGGCGCGGAGCAGTCCCCCTATCGCCCGCAAGCCATCGAGAAATTCCCGCCGTGTATCGGCGCGTGCCCGAGCGGCAACGATATCCGCGGCTGGTTGACTACCATCGCCCAGCGCGAGGCCCTCGGCCTGAGCGTCGAGGAGGCCACCGAGAAGGCCTGGTTGATCGAGATGGAGACCAACCCCATGCCCTCGATCATGGGCCGCGTCTGTCCCCATCCCTGCGAGGGCGGCTGCAACCGCACGGAGAAGGACGGCGCCGTCGCCATCAATTCCGTGGAGCGATACTTCGGCGACTTCGCCATCGAGAAGAACCTCAAGGCCCCGACCCTCGACGCGGGCGGCCCCTACGACGAGACAGTCGCCGTGGTCGGCTCCGGTCCGGCCGGCATGTCCTGCGCCTACCAGCTCGCGCGTCGCGGCTACAAGGTGACGTGCTTCGAGAGTCTGCCCAAGCTCGGCGGCATGCTGCGCTACGGCATTCCCGACTACCGGCTGCCCCGCGACATCATCGACGCCGAATACCAGCGCGTCGCCGATCTCGGCGTGGAGTTCAAGACCGGTGTGACGATCGGCGAGGAAACCTCCTTCGACGATCTCAAGAACGACTACGACGCGGTGTTCGTCGGCATCGGCGCCCACCAGGGTCGCAAGCTCGGTTGTCCGGGCGAGGACGGCGAAGGCGTCTATACCGGCACCGAATTCCTGCGCATGGCCAATGCGGGCGATGCCCCCGATGTGGGCGACAACGTGGTCGTGATCGGCGGCGGCGACACCGCCATCGATGCGGCCCGCGTGACCCTGCGTCTCGGCCACGACGCCGCCGGCGTCGCGCGCCGCGAAGGCTCCAACGTCACCATCCTCTACCGTCGTACCCGCGAGGAGATGCCGGCCATCGAGCGTGAGATCGAGGAGGCCCTCGAAGAGAACATCATGCTCCACTATCTGGCCGCTCCCGCCAAGATCATCCGCGACGACGACGGCAAGGTCGCCAGGATGGCCATTCAGCACATGGAGCTGGGCGAGCCCGACGATTCGGGCCGTCGCCGACCGGTGCCCATCGAAGGCAAGGTCACCGAGATTCCTTGCAATACCGTCATCAGCGCGATCAGCCAGGCCCCGGACACCACCAGCCTGGGTGCCTTCGAGGAGACCGGCTGGATGAACGCCGACGAGTGGGGACGCACCGGGATCGACAAGGTCTGGACCGGCGGCGACAACATCAACCTGGGTCTGGCCACGAATGCCGTTGGCCAAGGTCGTGTGGCCGCCGAGAGCATTCATGCCACCCTGCGTGGGGAAGAAGTAAAAGCTGCGCACCACGGCCCCGAAATCGGCGTGGATCGCCTGATGCTCGACTTCTACGATCCCAAGGAACCGGCCGTACGCGAGGTCATGTCGCCCTCGGACCGTCTCGCCGATCCCAAAGCCGAGATCGACAAGGGCATCACCCTCGAGGCCACCCTCGAAGAGGTGAGCCGCTGCTTCTCCTGCGGCCTGTGCTTCGGTTGCGAACGCTGCTGGATGTACTGCACGCCCGGTTGCTTCAAGAAGGAGCAGGCGCCGACCCAGGGGCATTACCTCAAGGTTAATCTGGACACTTGCAATGGCTGTAAGAAGTGTGCGGAGGAGTGTCCTTGTGGGTTCTTGGATATGGTGTAGGGCCGACCTGTAGGTGAACACCCCCTGGTGTGGGGGACGCGCGGCGGGCACATCCTGTGCCCGCCGCGCTTGAATTCCGGCCCCCTCCAACCTCCATGTTTCCGGGAACCTCCATACACCCCCACACCAGGGGGTGTTCACCTACAGGTCTCCACCCATATCCAAGAACACAACACCCTTCCGTACACTTCTGCCGTCGCAGTGTCA
>CAYYYS010000045.1:0-20432 GCA_964476155.1 uncultured Fibrobacteraceae bacterium | reverse complement strand
GTCTCATGTTCTTTTCTGCTGAGGAGCGGAGCGACCATCTAATCAAAAGCGCGGGCTGCTTTGGCGTTGTCCATGCGTCCCTACCGTCGGCTGTCGCCATTGTTGCCGAGACGCTGTTCGGTTCTGCCTTTTCAATGTTAGACAAACTGTCACGACCCAGGAAAGCACAGTGATGTCTCTATTGGCCATTGACCCTACCCTCTCGTTAGGAGTACTCTATCGAACGTCAGTTCGAAACCCGGTCCAGCCCCCTCAAACGGCCAGACCGCAGCATAAAAAACCTCCCCAAGGCCACGTAACCACATGCCAAACAGCGACTTCACCCTCCACAAGCCATTCACCGTAACCGAAGCTTGTGAGCTAGCCCTACAATACGCCCCCAACTCAGCCTTCCTAGCCGGCGGCACCGACCTACTAGTAGACCTACGCTCCGGCCGAAGAACCATAGACCACGTCATAGCCCTAGCGGACCTCCCAGAACTCCACGAAATCCACCGCGACGGCGACCAACTCCACATAGGCGCCCTAGCCACCCTAGCCGACGTAGCCGCCGCCCCCGAAGTCCGCACCGGCCTCCCCGCCCTGGCCGAAGGCATCGCCGCCATGGCCGGCCAACAAATCCGCAACATGGCCACCATCGGCGGCAACTTCTGCTGCGGCGTACCCTGCTCCGACACCCCGCCCATCCTCTGCGCGGCCGGAGCCGAACTGGTCATCTTCAGCACCGCCGGCGAGCGCACCGTCGCCGCCCGCGACTTCATCACGGAACCACGCGTCACGGTCCTCGAACCCGGCGAGATCCTCCGAGAGATCCGCGTCCCAGTCCTATCACCAGGCACCGGAGCCAGCTTCCAACGCTACACCCTACGCAGCGGCATAGCCCTGGCCGTAGCCTCGGTCGCAGCCTGGCTCTGCCTGGACGGCGACACCATCGCCGAAGCGCGCATCGTCATGGGCGCCGTCGGCCCGGTCCCTCTCTTCGCGGAAAAGGCCGCCGCTGAACTGACCGGCCAGCCCCCCACCCCCGACCTCTTCGCCACAGCCGGCCGCATCGCCTCCGAAGAAGCCAAACCCATCAGCGACCTGCGCGGCAGCGAGCAATACCGCCGCGACATCGTCGAGGTCATGACCACGCGGGCCCTGGCCGATGCCGTCGCCCAGGCGAAAGGGGGTGCGGAATGAGCAACGCGAGCCTGATCACCCTGATCGTCAACGGACAATCCCGCAGCCTGGCCGTATCTCCGGACACGACCCTGAAACAAGTCATCCGCGAGGACCTGGACCTGACCGGCACCAAGAGCGGCTGCGGCGCCGGCGACTGCGGCGCCTGCACCGTGCTCATGGACGGCCGGGCCGTGAACTCCTGCCTGGTGCTGGCGGCCACCGCCGACGGCGCCGAGATCCGCACCATCGAAGGCCTGGGCCATGACGGCGAACTGCACGCCCTGCAGAAATCGTTCATCAAGAACGGCGCCCTGCAATGTGGCTTCTGCACGTCGGGCATGATCCTGACCAGCATCGAGCTCATCGAAAAGAATCCCACGCCCAGCGAGGACGAGATCAAGACGGCCCTGTCGGGCAACCTCTGCCGCTGCGGCACCTACCCGCGCGTCATCAACGCGGTCAAGAACTGGCGCGACTTCGAGGGCGTCCACCTGGACACCGAGCCCTTCGACGAACACGAGCGCGACCAGAAACGGGACCACAAGGTGGCCGGCCGGGGCGTGCCCCGCTACGACGGACCCGACAAGGTGTCCGGTCGCACCCAATACGCCGCCGACTTCAAGCTGCCGGGTATGATCCACGGCGCGATCCTGGGCAGCACCGTGGCCCACGGCCTCATCAAGCGGATCGACACCACCCGGGCGGAGGCCCTGCCCGGCGTGCTGGGCGTGATCACCGCCGACGACGTGCCCGATGCTTTTTATGGCGTCAGCCCCGCCCGCTACGACGAGCAGATCCTGGCCAAGGACCGGGTCCGCTACATCGGCGACGAGGTCGCCGCGGTGGTGGCGGAGGATGAGGCCACCGCCCGCCAGGCCGTCCGCCTGATCGAGGTGGAGTACGAGGAGCTGCCGGCGGTTTTCGATCCCGATTCGGCCATGACCGAGGGCGCGACGGTGATCCATCCGGAAAACCCGCGCTACGCCGGGAACATCAACACGGCGGTGGAGTGGCACTTCGGTGACGTGGACAAGGGGTTCAACGAGGCCGACCTGGTGGTGGAGGAGAAGTGCGTGGGCAACCGCGTCTACCAGTGCCCCATCGAGCCTCACGCCACGCTGGTGCGCTGGGAGCATCACGGCAATAAGCTGACCATCTGGTCGTCGTCCCAAACACCCCATTACCTACGCCACACCCTGAGCCGGGTCTTCGAGATTCCGCAGGGGGATATCCGGACCATCGCGCCTAGTGTCGGCGGTGGATTCGGGGCCAAGTGCGAGGCCACGCCGCTGGATTTCTGCGCGGTGATCTTTGCGCGGATGACCGGCCGCCCTGTGATGATGAAGTACACCCGCGAGGAAATGTTCGTCCACTTCCGCGGGCGTCATAAGCAGCACATCGAGATGAAGCTGGGTGTAAAGAAGGACGGTACGATCACCGCCTGCCAGTCGCGCATCAAGCTGGACGGCGGCGCCTACACGTCGTACGGCGTGATCACGGCCTACTACGCGGGCTCGATGATCCCCACGCTCTACAACATCCCGAATTACAAGTACGACGGGTACCGGGTCTACACCAACCTGCCGGCCAGCGGCGCCATGCGCGGCCACGGTGTGCCCGCGCCGCGTTTCGCCTTCGAGTCGGTCATGGACATCGCGGCCGAAAAACTCGGCCTCGATCCGCTGGCGATGCGCCTGACCAACGCCATGCAGCCCGACACGCTGACCTGCAACTACCTGGACATCAAGTCCTGCGAGTTCACGGCCACGCTCGAGCAGGCGCGGGAAGCCACCAAGTGGGTGGAGAAGAAGGGCAAGCTGCCGCCGGGCAAGGGGATCGGCATCGGCTGTGGCGGCTTTGTTTCCGGCGCCGGCTATCCCATCTACCGATCTAATTTCCCCCACTCGAATTCCCTGATCCGGATCTCGGAGGACGGGCTCGCCGCCTCGCTGCACATCGCGGTGGCGGAGATCGGGCAGGGCTGCAACACGGTCCTGCCGCAGATCGCGGCCGAGGAACTGGGCATCCCCTATAACCGCGTGTGGATGGTGGACAGCGACTCGGTGCTGGCGCCCACGGACCTGGGCTCCTACTCGAGCCGGGTGACCCTGATGGCCGGCAACGCCGTGCGCATGGCGGCGGCCGAGATCAAGCACAACCTCTTGATTATCGCGAGCGAGATGCTCGGCACCGATGCCCAGGATCTTGTGGCCCGCGACGGCCGGATCTACAGCGCCCACCACGAGAGCGTGGGTCTGGACTGGGACGAAGTGGCCCGCGAAGCCTTCTCCCGCGGCGGCCCCGTCACCGGTAACGGCCACTACTCGCCGCCGCCGAATCTGGGCGGACCGGTCAAGGGCTCGGCGGTGGGCACGTCGCCCGCCTACAGCTTTTCCACGGCGGTCGCCGAGGTCACCGTGGATCTGGAAACGGGCTACGTGACCGTCGACGACTTCACCGATTTCAGCGACGCCGGCACGGTGCTCAACCCGGTCACCTTCCACGGGCAGGTCGAGGGCGGCATCATCATGGGCCTGGGCGAGACCTTGTTGGAAGACACCCTGATCAATGAGGACGGGTCGCTGATCAACCCGGACCTGCACGGCTATCTGGTGCCGACCATCGGCGACACGCCGCGCATCCTGTCGAAGGCTGTCGAAAGCTACGAGCCCCGCGGACCCTTCGGCGCCAAGGAGATCGGCGAAGGCTGCATGTTGCCCATCATGGGCGCCATCGCCAACGCCATCTACGACGCCTGCGGCGTTCGCATCCTGGAACTGCCCATCACACCCGAGAAAATACTCGCCGGTTTGAAACGGAATCGGGCCGAGGCGGAGAGGTGATCGTGGCGCAAGCGCGTAAACGCGAAACGGGTGGTACCGGGGGAGGGATGACGTCCCGCACGGCGCCCAAGCTGGACCATCTGCTGGGCGTGTCGGCCGGTCTGATGGCCAGCCGCGGGTTCAGCCAGACATCGATCCGCGACGTGGCCAACGAAACAGGCATCAGCCTGGGCGGCCTGTACTACTACTTCGAGAACAAGGAAGACCTGCTCTTCCTGATCCAGGAGCGCACCTTCAGCGCCCTGCTCGGCTTGCAGGAAGCGGCGCTCGCCGAAGGGGGCGACGCCGAGACGCGCCTGCGGCGTCTGGTGCACAACCACCTGCGCTATTTTGTGGAGCACTTCAACGAGTTGAAGGTGTGTACCTACGAACTGGATTCCCTCAACGACGATCGCTACGACGCCATCGCCGATCTGCGGCGTCGCTATTACCGCTGCCTGACTCAGGTCGTGGCGGAGGTGTGGGGTGTTCCTCACGATCATCCGGAACGCCCGGAAAACGATCACCGTGTGCGTCACGCCTCGATGTTTGTCTTCGGAATGCTGAACTGGATCTTCGCCTGGTACGACGCCGAGCGCGATGAACCCGTGGACCGATTGGGCGACGAGATGATCGCCCTGGTCTTGAACGGGTTGCACGCCGGGCCGTTACCGGAAAGGACGGATGACTCATGAATCTGGGACTCGAAGGCAAGGTCGCCATCGTCACCGGCGGTAGCCGGGGCATCGGCGCCGCGGTCAGTCTTGAGATGGCCCGTCAAGGCTGCGACGTGGCCCTGACTTTCCGCGGCCGCAAGGACGCCGCGGCGGAAGTGGTCGGCAAGATCGAGGCGATGGGCCGCCGCGCCCTGCCCGTGCAGGCGGACGTCGCCAACACCGAGGAGACCGACCGCGCAGTGGCGCAGGTCGTCGAGACCCTGGGCGGTCTGGACATCCTGATCTGCAACGCGGGCATCACCTGGGACGGCGTGATCTGGAAGATGTCGGACAAGCAATGGGATCAGGTGATCGAGACCAACCTGCGCGGCTACTTCACGTACAACCGCGCGGCCGCCCGCATCTTCAAGGACCAGCGCAGCGGCAAGATCGTCAACATCTCCTCGATCAACGGGATACGCGGCAAGTTCGCCCAGTCCAACTACGCGTCCAGCAAGGCCGGCAACATCGCGTTGTCGAAGTCGCTGGCCAAGGACCTGGGTAAGTTCAATGTGAACGTCAACGCGGTGGCGCCGGGCATGGTGGCCACCGAGATGGCCGACAGCATTCCCAAGGAATTCCTCAACGCCGCGGTGGCGGACACCGTGCTGGGCCGCATCGCCACGTCCGAGGACGTGGCCCACGTGGTGGCTTTCCTGTGCTCCGACTATTCGCGACACGTGACCGGCGAAGTGATCAAGGTCGACGGAGGCCAATACATCTGACCGGAGGATCGAGATGACCCGAGTGGGAGTTGTCGGCATCGGCCATACCAAGTTCGGACGGCGTAGCGACGCCACGGTTCAAGAGCTGGCCTACGAGGCCTATCGCGGGGCGCTGGCCGACGGCGACGTCGACCCGGCGATCATCGACGCGTCGGTGATCGGGTCGGTGCCCGAATATCACAAGCAGCGATCGTTGGCCGGCGTGATCCAGGAGTACCTGGACCTCAACCCGCGCCCGACCTGGCTCACCGAGGTGGCCTGCGCGTCGGGATCGGCGGCCATCCGCACCGCGTGGATGGGCATTCGCGCCGGCGTGCACGACGTGGTGGCGGTGATCGGTTGTCAGAAGATGACCGAGCTGACCACCGCCGAGATCCTGGCCTTGATGGGCCGCGTGGGCGACGTGCAGTGGGAGTCGATTTTCGGCACCACCTTCCCCGGCTACTACGCCATGTTCGCCCAGCGACACATGCACGACTACGGCACCACCGAGGACCAGCTGTCCCAGGTGGCGGTGAAAAATCACTTCTACGGCGCGCGCAACGACAACGCGCTGTTCCGCAAGGAAATCACCGTTGAGAAGGCGCAGGCTTCCGACCCGGTGGCCTCGCCGCTGAACGTGTACGACTGCTGCGCCAACGCCGACGGGGCGGTGTGCCTGATCCTGGCCGCCGAACCCAAGGCCCGCGAGCTGAGCGACAAACCGGTGTGGCTGGACGGCCTGGGTTGCGCGACGACCAGCATGTCGGTGCTGCGCCGGCCCGACCTGACCGGATTGCCGTCGGCGGCCGACGCCGCCAACGAGGCCTACAAGATGGCCGGCATCACGGCGGCGGACGTCAAGGTCGCCGGCGTGCACGACTGCTTCACCATCGCCGAGATCATGGCCTACGAGGACCTGGGCTTCTGCGCCAAGGGTGAGGGCGGCGCCTTCATCGCGGACAAGCAGGCCTACATCGGTGGCTCGACACCGGTGAACGTGGACGGCGGTCTCAAAGCCAAGGGACATCCCATCGGCGCCACCGGCACGTCGCAGGTCTACGAGATCGTCCGCCAGCTGCGGGGCGACTGCGGCGAGCGGCAGGTACCGGACGCCGACATCGGCCTGACCCACAACGTGGGCGGCATCGGCCAATACAGTTTCGTCAACGTGTTGAGGAGGGACTGACGTGTTCAACTGGTTCGGCAAAGTCAGCTATTGCCCGCACACCAAGGTGGAGGGGTTCGCCCGTCACCTGAAAGACGGCCGCGTGATGGGATCCAAGTGCGACGCGTGCGGCGAAGTCAGCTTCCCGCCGCGGGCCGATTGTCCCGCCTGTCGGCACGACGCCTTCACCTACACGGAGATGAGCGGCCAGGGGACCGTCGTCACCTTCACGCGCATCGACGCCGCACCCGCGGGCTTCGAGGACGTGACCCCGTTCACCGTCGGCGTGATCGATCTCGAGGAGACGGGCCGCCTGTTGGCCTGGTTCGGCGAGACCATCGACGAGAGCGACATCCGGATCGGCATGCCCGTGCAGGTCGTACCGCGGATGTTCGAGGAGAGCAAGGATATCAAGGTGTACTACACCCTGGAGAAACCAGACACGGAGTGGGTCAAGAGCAACACGTCCTGAGGGAGGCATACCATGTCCGAGATCGAATATTCGACGATCGAGTACACCGTCCGAGACGATGTCGCCTACCTGACTCTGAACAATCCCCCCGTGAACATAATGACCGCCGCGATGATGGACGAGATCTGCGCCGCCCTGGAAATCGCGGCCGGCGACAAGTCTCTCAAGGCCGTGGCGTTCACCGCGGGCGGCAAGGCCTTCTGCGCCGGCGCCGACGTGGGCGAGCACAAGCCCGCGCAGGCCCCGGCGATGATCGCGTCCTTCGGCGGTTTGTTCCGTCGGCTGGACGCTTTGGAGGTGCCGGTTGTGATGGCCGTCGGCGGCGCCGCCATGGGGGCGGGGTTCGAGTTGATCCTGCTGGCCGACGTGTTGTTGGCCGCCGAAGAAGCCATGTTCGGCCAACCGGAAATCAGGCTGGGGTTCTTCGCGCCCGTCGGCGTGGTCGAGCTGCCGGCGCTGGTGGGCCGCGCCAAGGCCATGGAGATCACGTGTACGGGGCGGAGCTATTCCGCGACCGAGATGGCCGACATGGGCCTGGTCTCGCGGGTCGTGCCCGCCGCCGAACTGGCCGACGCGCTGGAAGGCGTGCTCAAGGATATCCGCCGGGCCAGTCCGCTGCTGCTGCGGCTCAACACGCGCACGCTCAAGGGTTCGCGCGCGGGCGATTTCGCTGCGGCGCTTGCCGAAGCCGAGCGGGTTTTCCTCGAGGACCTGATGACCTCCGACGATCCCGTCGAAGGTGTCGAGGCGTTCTACGCCAAGCGTCGGCCGGACTGGAAGAATTCGTGAGCGCGGAAACGCGCGGACAGGAGGCGCCCATGCGAATCGTCATCATCGGGGCCGGAGCTCTCGGCGGACTGGTCGGCGCCCAGCTGACCGCCGGCGGTGAGGATGTCACCTTCGTCGAGATCAACGAAGCCCGCGTAAAACTGCTGAACGAATCGGGCCTCTTCGTGTCCGAAGGCACCGCCGGCGAGACGTGCGTGCCGGTGAAGGTGGTGTCTTCGGTCGAAGACCTGCCCGTCGCCGACCTGGTGTTCGTGTCGGTCAAGACCTACCAGACCGAACCCGCCATGCGCGCCAGCCTGCCGGTGATCGGACCCGAGACCTTCGTGCTCTCGATGCAGAACGGCATCGGCAACACCGACATCATGGCGGGGATCATCGACCCGTCGAAGGTACTCAGCGGGATCACGTACCACAGTATTCAGCACACCGGCCCGAACCGTATCCGCTACCGGGCGGGCATCAAACCCATCCAGATCGCTCCCTACGACGGTGCGCTCACCCCCGAGATCGAACGCGTGGGGGAGGTGTTCAACGCGTCCGGCCTGAATACCGAGGTGTGCGAAGGCATCGACGACGTGATCTGGCAAAAGCTCCTGCACAACGCCGTGGTCAACCCGGTGTCGGCACTGACCGGCCTGACCTGCCGCGAGCTGCTCGACGACTCGGACATGCAGTCGTTCATGCGCGATCTGTGCCTCGAGATCATTGCGGTGATGAAGGCGCGGGGTGTGCCCATCGTGAACGAGGAAGACCCCTACGCTCCGGTCGTCAACTCGCAGAACGCCCTCGGCAAGAACCGCCCGTCCATGTGGCAGGACCTGGCCCGCTCGTGCCGGACCGAGGTCGATGCGATCAATGGGGCTGTGGTGCGCGAGGCCGAGCGGTTGGGGATAGACGCGCCGCACAACCGCGGGCTCGTCCGCTTTATCCATTCGCGTGAGCGTCAGAAATTCGTGCGCAAGCAGAAGCTGGCCGATTCGTTGCGCGCCGAAGCCGTCGATGGTGGCGATGAGTTCGCCCCGCCCTCGGCAACCGGACGCCCGGCCGTGCGCCCCATGCACCCAGCTCCGGGTGGCGGCATGCCGCCGAGCCGCGTCCCCTTGGAGACGGCGCCCAAGCTCAAGGAGCTGATGACCCGTTACTACCGTGACCTGCAGGCGGCCGACACCGACCCCGACCGTCAGGTCGCCTGGTGTTCCGGCACCGGACCGGTCGAGATCCTGCGCGCCATGGGCCTGTCCGTCTACTTCCCCGAAAACCACGCGGCGATGATCGGCGCCAGTCGTCAGACAGGCAACTACATCCCCAAGGCGTTGCAGGAAGGCTTCTCGCAGTTCGCGAGTTCGGCCATGACCAGCGATGTGGGCGCCATGCTCGTGGGCGACAGCCCCCTGGTGTCGGTGTACGGCATCGCCGGTCCGCCTAGGCCGGACGTCCTGACCTACAGCACGAACTATGGACACGATCTGATTCGCTGGTTCGAGTATTACGGGCGCCACTTCAAGAAAGAGGTGGCCGGACTTCATCCGCCGGCGTCGCTGGATGAGGTCGGTCCCATCGAGGTTGCCTCGGCCAGCCGGCAGATCTTCCGGCTGATCGACACGCTCGAACAAACGACCGGACGCAAGCTCGACATCGATCGTCTGTCGGAAGTGGTCAAGCTGACCAACACCTGCACGCGTCTGTGGCGTGAGATCCTGGACCTGTGCCGCACCACACCCACGCCGCTGACCTTCTTCGATACGCTCATCCACCTCGCGCCGTCGATCGTCATGCGCGGCACGCCGGAGGCTGTCGAGTACTACACGCTGCTCAAGGCGGAGATCGAGGAACGGGTCGCCTCGAACGTGGCCGCGGTGCCGGGCGAGCGCTTCCGCTTCTACTGGGAAGGCCCGCCGATCTGGCCGGCCCTGCGCCAGCTGGCGGACATGTTCCTGAACCAGCGGATCGCGGTGGTGGCGTCGACCTACAGCGACATCTCAGCCCTCGACGGCATCGATCCCAAGAATCCCATCGACAGCATGGCGCGTGTTTACACGGGCATTTTCCACAACCGGTCGGACCGCTTCAAGGAAGACCATCTGGTCCGCTGTATCGACGATTACGGCATCGACAGCGTGATCTACCACGAGGGTCGCACCGCCCCGTATCAGAGCAACGTGCGCTACGGACTCGAGGTCAGGATGCGACGCCGCACGGGCGTCCACGCCCTCGTCCTCGAAGCGGACACCCACGACCAGCGGCTCTTCTCGATCAACCAGATCATGCAAAAGCTGCGCGACTTCATCGAGATGCAGGAACTGGCCTCCAGCAACGCCGGTTGAGCGCGACCGAGACAGGAGCGGACACATGAGTGAAAAAAGTACGATCGGCGTCGGCATCGATGTGGGCACGGAATGCGTCAAGGCGGTGGCCATCGACACCGCGGGCAAGTTGCTCGGCAACACGGTCGTCGCCCGCCGGGGCTACTTCCAGGATCGGGTAACCGAGGCGTTCAACATCGTGCTCGAAGACGCCAAGGTTAGCGCGGACGACCTCTCGGGCGTCTGCGCCACGGGCTTCGCCGAGAACTGCGTGCCCATGGCGACCGCCTTCCGCGGCGAGACGGTATGCCACGCCCTCGGCGCCTACCATCATTACCCCCACGAGATGACCGTCGTCGACATCGGCGGCCGCGACCCCAAGGTCATCCACGTGAACGAACACGGACACCCGACGGCGATCCACACGTTACGGCGCTGCGCCGCCGGCATCGGCACGTTCTTGATTTTCGCGGCCCGCCATCTCGACGTCAGTCCCACCCGCATGCAGGAGATGGCCGCCATGGCCGAGACGCCCGCCGACGTGGGCAGCTACTGCTCCATGTTCTCGGGCCAGGACATCCTCGAAAAGCTGCGCGACGGCGCCACGCGTGAGGAAGTCGCCCTCGGCTGCATCCATTCGATCGCCGATCGCGTGGTGGAGATCGGCCGCTTCCAGGGCACGATCCGCGTCACCGGCGGCGTGGCCGAATACTTCCCCGGCGTTCTGCAGGCCTTGTCCGAAAAGATCGGGCTGCCTGTCGAAGCCGTCCCCGAACCTATCCTGACCGGCGCCCTGGGCGCGGCCCTCTGGGGCCTGCAGGCCGGGCAGTTGGAACATTGCAAACAAGGAGAAGCGTGATGAGCGAGCGCACCGTCGACCGTTGGATGATGACCGCCCAGGGCGAGCCGTGCGAGCTGCGGACCGAGACGCTCGAGTCGCCGCCGGCCGGTGAGGCCGTGATCGAGGTGGCGGGGTGTGGCGTGTGTCATACGGACATCTCTTTTCTGCACATGGGTGTGCCCACACGGATGCCGGCGCCTTTGACGCTCGGGCATGAGATCAGTGGGACGGTGCTGGAGGTTGGTGACGGTGTGGACGATTCGCTGGTGGGGCGGCCGGTGTTGGTGCCGGCGGTGATGCCTTGTGGGGAATGTGCTTTATGCAAGGCCGGGGAGCGGCGGATCTGTCGCGGACAGGTGATGCCGGGGAACGATCGGCACGGCGGGTTTGCGAGTCACGTGACGGTGCCGGCTCGGTATTTGTGTCCGGTGCCTGACGCGGTGTTGGCTTCGCATGAGTTGTGGGAGCTGTCGGTGGTGGCTGATGCGGTGACCACGCCGTTCCAAGCGGTGCGGAGTTCGGGGCTGGCTGCTGGTGGGCTGGCAATTTGCATTGGGACCGGTGGGATCGGCATCCATGGGGTGCAGGTTGCGGCGGCTACCGGCGCCAAGGTGATTGCGCTGGATGTGGATGCCGAGAAGTTGGCGGTGGCGGCCGAGTATGGGGCCGACGCGGTGATCGATGTCAGCGGGCTGTCGATCAAGGAGATCAAGGGGCGGGTCAAGGAGGAGGGGAAGGCGCTTGGGGCGCCGCCCGTCTGTCTGCGGATTTTTGAAATGTCAGGGACCAAGCCTGGGCAGGAGACGGCTTTTGCGTTGATGGGGCCGGTGGCGCATTTGTCGATTGTTGGGTTTACGATGGCTAAGCTTGAGGTGCGGCTGAGTAAGTTGATGGCTTTTGATGCTACTATGCGGGGGAATTGGGGGTGTGACCCGGAGCTTTATCCGGAGACGCTGGAGTGGATTGGGGATGGGCGGTTGGAGGTTTCGCCGTTTGTGGAGAGGCATGGGTTGGCGGAGATTAATGGGGTTTTGGATGCGGCTCATACGGGGACGTTGAAGAAACGGGCTGTGTTGGTGCCGTAGGGGGATATGGGGATTTGGGAAATGTATGAGTTGAGTATATGTGTACGGGGGAGACGTAGGATTATAGTCCCATGACGACAAGTGTGATGGAAATAGAGGCGATCACATGAGCGAACACCAGCACATCGAGTGGAAGTCCATCTGGCGGGACGAGTACCTAAAATGGGTCTGCGGATTCGCGAACGCCGAAGGCGGTACGCTGGTCATAGGCCGCAATGACGAAGGCGAAGCAGTCGGCATTACCAATGCGCGCCGACTCTTGGAGGAACTCCCCAACAAGGTGCGTGATTTGCTCGGCATCCTGGTGGATGTCAACCTGCTTACCGAAGCCGGGCTGGAATTGCTGGAGATTCGCGTTGAAGCCTATCCCAGCCCTGTGAGTTACAGGGGTGATTACTACTACCGTAGTGGCAGCACTAACCAGCAGCTCAAGGGCGCGGCGCTCGATCGTTTCCTGTTGCACAAATACGGTCGCACATGGGACAGCGTACCTCTGCCTGGTGTCTCGGTTGATCAGTTGGATGCAGAAGTGCTCGCGCGGTTTCGCAAATGGGCGACCAAGAGCAAGCGCTTGAGCAGCGATGCACTGAACGATGACGACATCGGGCTGATCGACAAACTGCGCCTGACCGAAGGGGATTATCTGCAACGGGCTGCAGTGCTGCTTTTTCATCCTGATCCGGAGCGGTACTTCACCGGGGCTTCGGTCAAGATCGGCTACTTTGCCACTGAAAGCGACCTGCGTTATCACGATGAGATCCAGGGCGACCTCTTCACTCAGGTCGAGAAGACAATGGATCTTCTGTTGAGCAAGTATATGAAGGCGACCATCAGCTATGAGGGGATTCAGAGAGTCGAGTCTTACCCCATGCCTGAAAGCGCCCTGCGGGAGGCGTTCATCAATGCCATAATACATCGTGATTACGGGGTGCATGCTCCGATTCAGATTCGGGTCTATTCCGATCGGTTGCGGATCTGGAATCCGGGCGAACTGCCTGAACATTGGACCAATGAAAAACTGCTCGGACAGCACTCTTCCAAACCCTTCAACCCTTCGGTGGCGAATGTGTTTTTCCGGTCTGGCGAGATCGAGGCTTGGGGCCGGGGCATTCAGCGGATCTTTGATGCCTGCCGGAATGCCGGGTCTCCGGAACCGCAGATCAAGGTTGGAGATGGTGATTTCTGGTTTGAGTTCCCGTTTTCGGCCACCTATCTAGCCAGCCTTGATGCGGAGGGGCAAAAGACTACGGAGAGACCTTCGGAGAAAACTACCCCAAAAACTACCCCAAAAACTACCCCAAAAACGGCAGAGGCAATCATCGCAATCCTCCGAGATAATCCGACCGCCAGCCGCTCTGATATTGCCGCCATCATAGGCGGAATCACCGATGAGGGAGTGCGATACCATCTCAGAAAGCTGAGTGCAGAGGGGAAGATCCAGCATACTGGGCCGAGTCGGGGTGGTCGATGGGAAGTGTTGATCAATGAATAGCTGCGATGCCTAATAACAACAGCATTATGTAGTGGGTCGAATGGATGCGGCGCGCCCGCCGGTGATCCCGGTTTTACGAACATGACTCGAAACAACAGGAGAAACCACAATGGGAAGAATCATAGTCTTGGGAGCACTCGTGGGAATCGCCGCGGGTCTTGCTTGCTACTACGTCCTCAAGATAACCGGCGTCGCAACAAGTCCCGGCGTCATGGGGGGGATCGTGGGGGGCGTGGTCGGCGCGATCGTGCCGAATCTCGTGTCCAGGAAATCGAAATCCTCGGGAGGCGAGTGAGGTACGGTCCGATCGCTGCTTTGTATTGATGTTGTTCATCCATGGAAAGGAGTGAACTGTGAAATACGATGAACTGGAAGACGCTTTTATATTCGTTAGCGGCGCCGCGTTCGGTGAACGAACGGCGTTGGTTTGTCCGCAAACGGGTCAGGTATGTCTCGGGTCGGAAATGGCAGAATTCGACGAAATCCCGGATGAAGCATACGAATCGGATTTATGGAAAGAAATCCCCCACAAGAACGAGCTCGGTTTGGGACGAGACCTGGTGTTCTCATTCGTATCGGAGCGTATTCCGGCGGACCTGGATCGTGTTGATCGAATTTTCAGCAAGCGGGGAGCCTACTCGAGATACAAGGATCTTCTTGATGAACGTGGAATACTCGAGGAGTGGTACGAGTTCGAGAATGCTCGTTTGAAAGAAGAGATTCTTGAATGGTGCCGACGCGAAGGGGTCAAAATCACAGGATAAGAGAGCTGGCGCCTGTGACCTGAATTTATAGCAGAAGTTTATAACTCACCAATCCGTAGCGTATTACGGGTTTTGACAGAAAATAAGCCTCTATAATACTCCGCGCTAAATTTATGCGTATGACTAAATTTAGTTCAACAGCTAAAGGAGGCTAACAATATGCGTAGCCTACATGGTGCCGGAGGTCGTACCTCACATCAAAATTGGGGTCACCTGGGGGGGGCGTGAGTGTGGATAAGTAGGATGTGATCACTGGAAATTTACACGTGTAAATGTCCTCCAACGTCCGGCGCACTACCAAGCCGCCACATATTTTCACGACGCCGATATCCGCTGCCGATCAATCATGGTCACGGTGAAGAACGTCACCAAACTAACCAGCCAGAGGAAGTACACCGGGTGCGGTACGATCCGCCATGACGCAGGCGCAACCAACCACAAAACCAACGCCAACTTGGTCATCCCCAAAGTCCAAACCGCCGACCCCCGCCGACAAACCCCCGGCCAAATCATCGTCATCAACACGACTAGGGTGTAAGACGTCGTCAGTGTCAGGGCAACCAGCAACATCTTCAAAATCCCGGTAACCGTAAAGGCCAACAAAAACGTCACCCCACTAAGCACCAGCACCGTCAACCGACACACCAACTGATCCCTCGCTTCACTCAAGTTCGGCGCCCAAAACCGCTTCACAAGATCGTTGGAAACCAGAGTAGCGCTGCCGATCAGCAGACCCGAAGCCGTACTCACATCCGCAGCCCACAACCCGGCCAAAATAATCCCCGCCGCCAATGGAGGCAGCCCCAGCACAACCCGCGGCAACGCTTCGGCCGGCACGATCCCCGGATGCAACACAACCGCCGACATCCCCAACAGCGCACTAATAAACCCCACCGGCGCAATGATCACCGCGCCCAGCAAATACCCCCGTCCAGCCGTCCGCTCGTCCTTCGCCGCGAACCCCACCTGTATCACCGACTGTGTGGAATGGGTCGTGGTGATCATCACGATGAACCAGGCCACGATCAGCCCCATGCCCACGCCGTCGAGGTCAAATCCGGGATGCCCGGCCGGCAGCCGCGCCGTCAATTCCCCCAGCCCCCCGAGCTCACGAACGGTCAGCACGGCACCCAGAGTCACGCCGACATAGATCACGACTACGTTGACCACGTTGGTCAGTCCCGCCGCCCAGAATCCGCCGATCAAGGTGATGCCCACGAACACAACCGCGGTGACGGCCATGCCCGTGCGAAAATCGAAAACTTCGGGAAGTAACGAGGAGAGGATGGCCCCACCGGCCACGTATTGCAGCGAAGTGATCACGATCTGAATGACGAGTTGTCCCAGAACGCCGAGCACGCGCCCGCCCACGCCGTAGTGTCGCTCGAACAGTTCAGGTAGCGTGGTGATTTCCCAACGCCGATACCGTCGCGCCGCAAAAAGCCCCATGACCGCCGCGCCGGCCGCCCAGGCCGCGTTGTACCACCCCGCCGAGATGCCCACCGTATAAGCCCGCTCAGCCACCCCGATTGTCGAAGCGCCACCCACCGCAAGCCCGGCCAGCAACGAAGCCACCACCACAGTCGGCAATCCACGTCCCGCCAGCAGGTACCCCACCATACCGCCGCCACCACGCGCCGTAAGCCGCCGCGCCCACCAGGTAACCCCGAACAGGGCCACCAGGTAGACAACGATCACGATCACCGGAACGGTGTGGGCCATGGGCTACTCGACCTTGATCCGCACATCGACGGCGCTGGGAGACTCGCCAGCCGGGTAGGCGAACACCGGGTTCAGGTCCATCTCGACGATCTCCGGGACGTCGGCCGCCAGCAGGGTGACCCGTAGCAGCAGGTCTTCGAGGGCGTCCATATCGACACCCGGTTCTCCGCGCAGACCTTCGAGCACGGCGCGGCCCTTGATCAATCCCATGAGCTCGCGCGCTTCGGGTCGGCTCAACGGAGCGACCGCGGCCGCCACGTCCTTCATGACTTCGACGAACACGCCACCGAGACCGAACATCACCAGGCTGCCCAGGCCGGGGGAGGCCGTGGTTCCCATGATCAACTCGCGGCCCGGTTGCTTCTGCTCCATGAGCAGGAAGCCGACGCCGTCGCCGGGGAATGCGGCGCGCATCTTGGTGAAAGCGTCCTTCAACTGCGCCGCGTCGGCGATGCCGAGCACCACGCCGCCGGCGTCCGACTTGTGGATCACGTCGGCCGCGTCGACCTTGAGCACGCACGGGAAACCGGTCGTCGCGGCGGCGGCCTCCAGGCAGCCTTCGCAGGAAATCGACGCCACCGCGGGCACCGGCACGCCATAGGCGGCCAGCAAAGCGAACGCATCGATCTGGGGGAGGTAGGCGTCGTTGCCGCGGTGCTTCGCCAGGATCGCCTCGGCGGCCTCCCGGTCCACAGCCAGCTCGGGAGCATCCTCACGCTTACGATCACGCAACCGCGCGTAGCGATTCATACTCGCCAAGGCCCGCGCCGCATCCTCGGCAAACTCGAACACCGGCAAATCCGCGGCCCGCAACTTGTCGATCAGCCCGTATAGCCCGCTGTGGGTTTCGATCACCACGACCACCGGCTTGTCCGATCCTTCGGTCGCCTCCTTGATCTTCACGGCGATCGCATCGGTATCGGTAAACGGTGCGGTGACGAAGAACACCATCACCATGTCGGTGTTGTCCTCCGCCAAGAGCGTGCTCACTGCCGCGTGGTAATGATTATGATCCGCGGTGGCGACCACGTCGACGGGATTACCCAGGCTCGCCTCGGCAAACAGCGCCTCTTTCAACTTCGCCGTGCCGCCCTCGGACCACTTGGCCAACTCAAGCCCCTTGTCGATCGACTCGTCCACAGCCTGAATCCCCGGCCCGCCCGTATTTGTAATAATACCGATACGGTTACCCGGCGGCGGGTCCTGGGTCGACATGGCAATGGCGGCCTTGATCATCTGGTGGGTGTCGGTGAACTGCACTACGCCGGCCTTGCGGTACATGGCCTCGGCCATGGTCGCCTGGTCCACCAGCGCGCCGGTGTGCGACGAAACCGCCACCGAGCCTTCGGTCGTGCGCCCGGCCTTGATCGCGAGGATCGGCTTGTGTGGCGTGATCGCCGCGGCGGCCTCCAGGAACGCCTTCGGATCCTTGAAACTCTCGGTCTGCATCATGATCACGCGCGTGCCCTCGTCCTGTCCGTAGTAGGCGAGGATCTCGGGCATGGTCAGGTCGCATTCGTTGCCGTAGCTGCAGTACATGCGGTGGCCCAGGCCGACGTTGTGCAGGTGCAGCTTGAGCATCTCGCCCATGCCGCCGCCCTGTGCGACGATCGACACGTTGCCGGGCTTCTGCGGGACGAACGTGAAGTTGGCGTAGACCGACACGTCGGGGTCGGCGTTCTGGATGCCCTGGCTGTTTGGACCGAAGATGCGGATGCCGTTGCGGTGCGCGGTCTCGACCATTTCCTTTTCGAGCGCTTCGCCCTCGGGTCCCACTTCCTTGAACCCCGCCGAGTGAACGATGGCGAACTTCACGCCCTTCTGTCCGCATTCCTCGAGCACCTTCGGCACGTAGATGTTGCGGATGGAAATGTTCACCAGATCCACGTCGCACGGCACGTCCAGGATGGACTGGTAGGCCTGCATGCTGCGGATCACGCCGCCCTTGGGATTGATGGGGAAGACCGGTCCCTTGAAGCCGTACTGCACGAGATTGCGCACCACGATGTGGCCGATGGAATACGGGTTCGCCGAGGCGCCGATCACGGCGACGGCGCGGGGCCTGAAGAGTCCGTCCAGCATGCTATCCCTTTCCGTTGGTATCCAGCGAGCGGGCGGTCAGGGCGGCGCCCAGAGCCCCGGTGAACTGGGGCGCATCGGGCACGATCACCTCGCGGCCCAGCCGCGCCGAGATGATCTCCACGATGGTCGGGTTGTGGGCGACGACGCCGCCGGTGGCTGCGACCAATCCGTCGAGCGGGTCCATCTCCACGATGCGTTCGACCACCGATTCGAAGGCGCCGCGGACGATACCCTCAACGGGCTCGCCGTTGCGCAAATGTGACAGGATCTCCGTCTTGGAAAACACGGTGCAGAAGCTGCCCAGGCGCACGCTCTGGTCGGCGGCCGCGGCCAGGGCGTCGAGCTCGCCGACGGTCAGGCCCAGCCGCAGCGCGATCTCCTCTATGAACGCGCCGGTGCCGGCGGCGCATTTGCGGTTCATCTTGAACTCGAGGCGTCGTCCGGTGTCGTCGAGGCGGATGACCTTGTTGTCCTGTCCGCCGATGTCGATGATCGCGACGGCCCGGCCCACCAGGTGGAAACAGCCGACGCCGTGGCAGTGGATCTCGGTGCGGGATTCCCGGGCGAAGTCCACGTTGTCGCGGCCGTATCCGGTGGACACCGTGGCGGTGGGATCGCCGGTGAGGCCGGCGTCGGCCATGGCCTGTTCAAGGCATGTACGGGCGGTGGCCGTGTAGTCGATGCCGGACGAATGAACGACGCGGGCCAGGGCCTTTCCGTCGGCGTCGATCAGGACAACCTTCGTGGCCGAAGCGCCGATGTCCACGCCGCAGAAGAAGTCGCTCATGCGCCCTCCCGCAATTGCTCTCCCAGCGCTTCGAACTGGGTGCGGGCCTGTTCCTCGGAGTAGAGCCTGAGGTCGTTCAGATCACCGTTGATGGTTACGTACGGCACGTCGGTTTCACTCAGCAGGCGCTGGGGCATGCCGTAGCGGCAGTTCGAGTTGTTGGGGCAGGTCTTGGCGTCGTGGTAGATGATGCCCTTGATGCCGTAGGTCTCGAACATTGTCTTCAGATACTGCTCCTTGAAGTCCTCGCTGCGCACGATGAACAGTTCGGTGTAGGAGCGGGCCATGCCTTCGAAGGGATCGTCGCAGCCCATGGGCTCGAAGATCCAGCTGTTGCAGTAGGTCGATGCCACGACGCAGGCCTTCTGGTCCGCGAACAGTTCGGCGTGGTCGCGCAGCTTGCCCCAGACGGGCATGCCTTCCCAGTAGTAGCGGTGACGTTCATCGTCGACGGCGGCCACACCATCGGCGATGCGCTGTTCGAGTTCCGCGATGAGCACCTCGTAGTACTGCTCGGCCTCGGGCGTGCCGCGCAGCACCACCGCCGGCCCCATGTGGATGGTGCTGTCGAAAAACGTGATGGGACTCGGGTCGTGGGCGGCCAGGTGCAGGACCTTTTTCCAGAGCAGGGTGCAGCGATACGACGAGGCCACGACCTCCTTGAGGCGGTCGAGGTCGAAGGCCCGGCTCGACACTTCTTCCAGGACGGGGATCAGGGCCTTGTGCTGGGCGATGAGGCCGTCGAGGTGGTCGCTTGTGATTTCGCCGAGGCCGCGCTGGGTGTCGATGCCGATCAGGGGCACGTCCCACTCGCGCTGGTAGAAGGCGAGCCAGTCCTGCACGTCGCGGCATTGGTTCGTGTTGTAGACGAGCACATCGCCCTTGGGGATGCCGGCCATGCCGAAGGCCTTGATCAGCGGGGTCTGCTGCTTGAGATACGACCCCACGTCGCTGGTCAGGTAGCTGCAGATATCCGGCGAGTAACCGCGGGCGTTGGCCGCGGGAATCAGGTCGGCCGCCATACGTGAGGAGCCGAGTACGGCGCCGTGGTTTTCGGGAAAGTAGACGAGGAAACCGAAGGAGCGGAGGAGTTCGGCAGGGCCGACGCTGGTACACCAGGCGATCTTGGCGTCGCCGGTGCGGGCGGCCTGGTCGATCTCCTGGAAGTAGGCTCCCATGAGTTTACGCATGAGGCCGGTGGCTTCGATCTTCTTGATGGCGCTCGGTGGTTTGTCTCCCATGGTCCTTGTCTCCTGACTTCGTCGGTCCGGTTGATCAATCTACTTAATCAGGAGACTCGATTGGAGCGGTTTCGTCAAGATCCGTGGTCAGAGCTGTGACAACGTCGACGGACAAATCCGTTACCGCTGGGTTGAGTCTGGTCCCTTGGAGCACTACCGCCATGCCTCCGCTTTTGACCACATCGGAGCGGAGAACGCTCTGCAGAATTCTCCGGCATGCTGCTGCGTCCCCGGCGTCAACTACAATTCCCCTCAGCGACAATTAGAATTCCCCATACGA
>CAYYYS010000044.1:0-21460 GCA_964476155.1 uncultured Fibrobacteraceae bacterium | reverse complement strand
AACCGCGCCGAGAACTACTGCTGCACCGGCGGCGGCGGCGCCATGTCCATGTCGGAGTACACGCCGCGGCGTCTTAAGTCGGGCAAGATCAAGGCCGAGCAGATGACGGAGACCGGCGCGGAAGTCGTGGTCACCTCGTGCCACAACTGCGTCGACGGCCTTCAGGACGTGATCCGCCACTACAAGCTGGACATGAAGGTGACCCAGCTGGTGAACCTCGTGGCCAACGCGCTGGTTCTGCCCGAGCCGACCGTGGTCGAGACGCCGACGCCCGTCGAGGAAGTCGCCGCCGTCACCGCCGCCGTCGAGAAGGCCGTGCCCGTGGCGGCCGACGCCGTGCCCGAAGATCAGGGCAGTCTGGCCGGCTTCACCATCCTGGTCACCGACGACGAGCCCGACTTCGTGGTCTTCGCCTCGGCGATCCTCGAGGACAGCGGGGCCAAGGTGCTCCAGGCGCACAGCGGCGAGGAGGCCATGGCGATCGCACGGCGCGAGAGGCCCGATCTCATCACGCTCGACCTGGGCATGCCGGGGACCTCGGGCAGCGAGGTCTTCGAGGCCATGCGCAACGATCCCGATCTCAAGTCGCTGCCCATATTCATCATCACGGGTCAGCCGGAGCTGCGTAAATTGATCTACGAACGCGACGTGCGGAAGCCCGAGGGCTATCTGGACAAGCCGATCAACGAGCAGAGCCTGCTGATGAACATGCGCAAGGTGCTCAACGTGTCGCGCGCGTGAGTCCCAAACGCCAGGGTGTGAGGTTGAAGAATGACTGATACCTACAAGGACTATTTCGATTCCATGCCCTGCTATCTGTCCGTCCAGGACCGGGACCTGAAGATCATCGAAGCGAACGACCGGTTCGTGAAGAACTTCGGGGACCCGTCCGGACGGTACTGCTATCAGGTCTACAAGCGCCGTCCGGAGAAGTGCGAGGATTGTCCCGTCGAGCGCACGTTCCTCGACGGCCGACGTCACCGCAGCGAGCAGTTGGTCCGGACCCTGGACGGACGGGACGTCTCGGTTCTCGTCTACACCACGCCGCTGCGTGACGAAAGCGGCGAGATCACCTCGGTGATGGAGATGTCCGCCAACATCACCGAGATCAAACAGATGCAGGACCAGCTTCGCACCAGCAAGCGGCGCTACCGCTCGTTGTTCGAGGACGTGCCCTGTTACATCTCCATCCAGGACCGGGATCTGTGCATCATCGAGGCCAATCGGCAGCATCGCGAGGCTTTCGGCACCTTCTACGGCTGCAAGTGCTACGAAGTCTACAAGCAGAGCGATCACGAGTGCTCGCCGTGCATCGTGCGGCAAACCTTCGCGGACGGTGAGATCAACGTCCACGAGGAGGTCGTCACCAAACGTGACGGCGAGCAGATGAACGTGATGGTCACCACCGCGCCGATCACCGGCGAGGACGGGCAGATCGAGAGCGTCATCGAGATGAGCGTGGACATCACCCAGATTCGTGAGCTGCAGTCCAAGCTCTCGTCGGTGGGCATGATCATCAGTTCCATCTCCCACGACCTCAAGGGTCTGCTCAACGGCATGGACGGGGGCATGTACCTGGTCAACAGCGGTCTCAAGAAGGACGACCAGGAGCGCACCCAGGAGGGCTGGGAGATGGTCGAGCGCAACGTGGAGCGCATCCGCAGCACCGTGCTCGACATCCTCTATTACGCCAAGGATCGCGAGCCCGACTACCAGGAGGTCGAGGTGACCGGCGTGATCGAGGAGGTGTGCGGCGTTCTGCAGGCCAAGGCCGACAACCACGACATCCTTTTCTCCACCAAGGTCGACGGCGACGCCAAGACGATCGAAGCCGACCGTCAGGCCCTGCGCTCGATGCTCGTCAACATGATCGACAACGCCTTCGATGCCTGCCGCATGGACAAGTGGAAGGACGAACACATGGTTTCCCTCGCCGTCGACGGCAACGCCGAGGAAGTCAGGTTCACGATCGAGGACAACGGCATCGGCATGAACCAGGAGGTACGGGACAAGGCCTTTACCCTGTTCTTTTCGTCCAAGGGATCGGGCGGTACGGGGCTCGGCCTGTTCATCGCCCACAAGATCATTCAGGCTCACGGCGGGCGGATCGATCTGGACTCCGAGGAGGGGCGCGGGACGCGGTTCGGCATCACCATCCCACGGATTCATGTGGATCAGGTGCCCGCGGCAGAGCCGGATGCGACCGTCGAGCCGCCCCCGGACCAGGCGGCCGCCTGGGGCGAAGCTCTGGAGGAGAGTTGAAATCGCGGTTTCGATGACTGGACGTGGACCGGTCATACGGGATATAATCTAGTAAACTACAAGGTGTTACTCGCCGCCGCCGGCGTATGGATGACTTGAACATCCCCAAGGAAGGTCGACATGGCAGACACGAAAAAAGTTCTCATCGTGGACGATGAGCAGGACGAGCGCACCTGGTTGACCGCGTTCTTCACGGACAACGGTTACCGGACCGACACGGCCGTCGACGGGGAAGAGGGCTTCGCCAAGGCCAAGGATGCCGACCTGATCACCCTGGACATCACCATGGACAACCAGTCCGGCGTGAAGATGTTCAAACACCTTCAGGGCGATCCCGGGACCAAGGACATCCCCGTGATCATCATCACCGGCATCGCGCGCGAGTTTAAAACCTTCCTCGAGCGCACCAAGCAGGTCACGGCGCCCCAGGGCTACTTCGAGAAGCCGGTGGATCGAGACGCCTTGTTGGCCAAGGTCAAGGAACTGATCGGCTGAGTCGGTTCGTTTCGGATCGGCGACCCCAGCCCGAATCGACGGCGGCGCTCCTGTGCGCCGCCATCCTGTTTCCGGACTGATACCTTGACAGCGTGCGCGGGCAGGTTACATCATCCATAGGCACCCCGAATCACCATGCCAAGACCGGATGGACAGACCATGACCGCTGAGAGAAAAAAACCAATCCGTCTGCTGCTCGTTGACGACGAGGCCGACCTGGTCGACTTCCTGGCTCATCGATTCCTCAAGCAGGGCTACAACGTGTCCGCCATCACGAGCCCCACCGAAGCTCTGGCCGTGGCGCGGAAACAGGTCTTCGACGTCGCCATTCTGGACCTGAAAATGCCCAAGATGGACGGCATCGAGTTGCTCGAAAAGGTGCGCGTGATCCAGCCCTTCCTCGAAGCGATCATGCTGACCGGGCACGGGTCCACCGAATCGGCGCTGGAAGCCGGTCGTCTCAATGCCTTCCGCTACCTGATCAAGCCCTACGATTACGACGATTTGGTCGTGCAGATCGAAAGCGCGTGGCAGCGGCGTGAAGAGAAACTGGAAGCCGCCTACCAGAAGGAACTGCAGAGCGCCATTTCGCCGGGTCACACCTCGCAGGAGATTCTCCACCTGGGCGACGAACTGTGCCGCAAGTATGAACGCGACTGAGACCCGGATCGCCATCGTCGGCGGCGGCAAGGCCTGCCACGACTTTCTGCGTATGATCCACGAGGCCCCCCGCCGCTTCGGTCTGTCGGTCGTCGGCGTGGCCGACCCCGACTCCGACTCCGCCGGCCTGCGCTTCGCCCGCGAGATCGGCGTCGGCACCATCACCTCGGACTACCACGATCTGCTGAATCGCGACGACGTCGATCTGCTGGTGGAGTTGACCGGCGACCGCGAGGTCAGCAGCGAGATCATCGCCGCGCTGCCGCCGCACATCCATTTCGTCGACCACTACGCCTCGCGGTTCTTCTGGGATCTGTTCGATATGATCGAGCACACCAGCCTCCTGCGCCGCAAAGGCGCGGAGCGGTTGCGGGCCGAACGCAACCGTCTGAAGAACATCCTGGACAGCCTGCCTTTCGAGATCCTGGTCATCAGCACCGACTACAAGGTGCAGCTCGCCAACCGTACGTTCCTGGACAACAACCTCCTGGAATACGGTGACGTGCTGGGCCACTACTGCTACGACGTGGAAATGCTCACCCGCGGTCCCTGTGACGTGAGCATCGACGGGTGTCCGCACAACAGTTCGCTCAAGGGCGGTCGGGCCGTGTCCACGATCGTCAACATGGTCGACGACGACGGCGAGGAGCATTTCGCGTCGGTGCGCGCCGCACCCATCCGCAACGACCAGGGCGAAGTCCTCGGCGTGGTCGAGTCCATCCTGGACATCACCGACCGGATGCGGACCGAGAGCCATCTCAAGGAGACCCGCGAGCGCCTCGACCAGTTCATCGACACGGCGCCGCTGCTGATCTACATGACCGACGCCGCGCGTCGCATCCGTGTCGCCAACCGCTTTTCCCTCGACACCCTCGGTCTCGACGAGCGTGCGGTCGTCGGCCACACCATGCGGTCCCTGTTGCCCGAACCGGCCGCAAGCGAGATACAGGCAGCCGAGCTGCGCGTCCTGCAAACCGGTCAGAGCGCGGTGCACAAGGGCGTCATGAAGCTTGGCGGCAAGGACCTGCACTATCGCGCCACGCTCTTTCCCGTGCGCGACGATGACGAGGTGGTCGGCCTCTTCAACATGATCGAGGATACGACCGAACTGATCGAGAGCGAGCGCAAGCTGGCCCGGCGCAGCGAAGAGTTGAGCGAGGCCCGCCAACTGCTCCGGGGTGTCCTGGACCACAGCCGCGACCTGATCTTCCTGGCCGACGCCAAGGGGCTGGTGATCTCGTTCAACAAGGGAGCCGAGCGGGCGCTCGGTTACGAGTCGGACGAAGTGATCGGCACGCCGATCGTCGATCTGTGCCGCCGGCCGGGTGAGTTCCGGGACCTCCTCGAGCAAACCCTCTTCGAAGGACACGCTGAACTCTATGAGACGCCGTTCGTGCGCCGGGACGGCCAGGACGTTCTGTGCAACGTCTCGCTGACGACCATCCACGAGCAGGACAGCGCCGATACGGAGATCATCGGCATCTGTCGCGATATCACCACGCGCCGCCGTCTGCAGGACGGTCTGGTCCGCTCCGACCGATTGGCCGCTCTGGGCAAGATGGCCGCGGGCGTGGCCCATGAGATCAACAATCCCCTGGCGGTGATGGAATCCATCGCGGGCATCGTGGAGGATACGCTCGACGAAGAGGGCGCCCAGCTGAGCGTAGCCAACCAGGAACTGCTCGCGAAAGCGGCGGATCGTCTGAAGAGCCAGGTCAAGCGCTGCTCGAACATCACCCACGGTCTGCTCGGCTTCGCGCGCAAGCCCCAGTCGGCCAGCGCCCGAGTGGACGTGTGGGCATTGCTGGATGAATGTCTCGACCTGCTCCAGCCGGAACTCAAGGGCGCCGACGTGACCATCGTACGGAAATACACAGCCGAATTGCCGCTGATCGAGACGGCGCCATCCTTGCTGCAGCAGGTACTGGTCAATCTGCTCAAGAACGCCTGTGATGCCATCGAGGAAACCGGTCGCGGCCAAGGTGAGATCTCGCTGTCCCTGTCCATGATCGCCGGCGCCATGAACATCACGGTGGCCGACGACGGCGTGGGGATCGAAGCCAAGGCTCTGGACAAGATCTTCGATCTCTTCCAGACCTCCAAGCCCGTGGGCAAAGGGACCGGTCTCGGCCTGGCCATCGTGCATGATCTGGTCGAACGTCTGGGCGGGGAGATTCAGGTGCGCAGCGAGTACGGGCAGTGGACCCGCTTTACGCTTACTCTTCCCGAGACGGCGCCGGCGGGCGACTGATTCGGTTTCCCGGCGTTTTCCACGTCTCGGATCTACAATGGACGTGAGCGGCCCCTTTTCCCGGGCTTGACAGGCGCGATGCCCTGGGCCATACTTTGATCGGTAACCGTACAAAGACACGACACCCTCGATTCACACCGGATGACGATCCCGATACGCCGACTCAACCCGGAGGCAAGACGTGAAACAGTCCAATCGCCGATTCCTGGCCCTGATGGCGATCCCCCTCCTGATGCTCGCCTCCGGCTGCAGCGAACGCGACACGAGCACATTGGACGTCGCCCGCGCGCCCATCGACCCCGTGGTCTTTGAAGACGATTTGCTGGGCGCCAGCGACGATGCGACCGGGGACGTGTATTTCCAGGCTTTCAGCGGCACCCACATATACGCCATGACCCTGGACTCGCTCCAGGTCCAGGCCGGCACCCGCTCGCTCAAGGTCACCGTTCCTCCCGATGGCTTTTCCCAGGGCGCCTATGCCGGTGGCGTGTTGACCGCGGTCGCCGGCCGCGACTTCGCCGACTTCAATGCCTTGACCTTCTACGCCCGCTCCAGCGTGAACTCCACCCTGAACGTGGCCGGTTTCGGCAACGACAACACGGGCACCTCGCGTTACGAGGCGGGCCGGTCGAATATCCCCCTGACGACCGACTGGACTTTCGTCGTCATCCCCATCCCGAATTCGTCCCGACTGATCTCCGAGCGCGGTCTCTTCACCCTTGCCGAAGGTTGGGAAGCGGCGCATCCGGAAGGGCATGAACTCTGGTTCGACGAGATCCGCTTCGCCAATCTTGGCAACATCACCGATCCCTGGCCGGTCATGCCTTCGGCGCTCAAGCAGTCCTTCATCGGCGCGACCGTCAGCCTGTCGGGAACCTATACGCGATACAGCATCGACGGCGCCTTCGTCATCGTGGATCACTCGCCCGACTACTTCGACTACGAGATCTCCGATCCGGCCGTGGCCGAGATCGTCGATGGTGAGATCACGATCGTCGGCGTGGGCAACTCGATCGTCGTCGCTTCGCTGAATGGCGAGACCGCCCAGGGCTCGGTGATGCTGACCGGTTATCAGCCCCCAGCCGCAGCGGCGCCCACGCCCACGGTGCCCGCCGGTGATGTGATCTCGCTCTTCAGCGATGCCTACCAGGACATGCCTGTCGACGAATGGAATCCCAGCTGGGGCCAGACTACCCAGCTCGCCGAATACGAGGTCGACGGTGACGTCTCCAAGATTTACTCCGGACTCACCTTCTCGGGGATTTCGTTCACGAGCAACAAGGTGGACATCACGTCGATGACTCATGTCCACTTGGACGTCTTCGCGCCCGTTGGCACGAACTTCAAGGTCAAGCTCGTGGCTTTCAACGCCGCCGGCGCTTTGCTCCAGGAGATCGAACTGACCTTCGACGACACGACCACGCCCGCCTTCGCGGCCGAGGCCTGGTCGTCCCTGGAAATCCCTTTGGCGGACTTCGGCTTCACCGCACCTCTGGACAACGTCGGACAGTTGATCATCAGCACCGACGACGCCCGGCTTGTCTTGGTGGACAACGTCTATTGGCACAGATAGAATACGGGGCGAAGTCAACTGTCCCTTCGCAGAAACAGGCGGGATGAATAACGAAAATCTCAACTGGAAGGGCCTGAGACGGTCGGATCCCGATCGTCCCCGCCCCCTGGCCGATGCGATCCTGAGGTTGATCTGGCAGGAACGCCAAATGTCGCGGGCCGAGATCGCACGCCAGGCGAATCTGTCGCGCTCCACCGTCTCAGAAATCGTCAACGAGATCCTCCCGATGGGCATCGTCGCCGAGATGGGCGAAGGTCCGTCCAAGGGCGGACGCCGACCCATCGTCCTCGAATTCCGGGACGAGTCCTGCGTGATCCTCGGCGTAGAGATGAGCGGCACCCACGTGGTCGTCGTCCTGACGGACCTGCGGGGCAACGTGCTGACGTCGGAGTCCCGGGCTCATCCGGTCCGCACCGACCCCCCGGGGACGCGCGCCCTCATCGAGGAACTCTGCCGCAACTGTCTCGGCGCTCCCGAGGCCCGCAACCGGCCCCTGGTGGGGATCGGCGTCGCGGTGCCCAGCCCGGTGGACCCCACGAGGCCCGGCCGGCTCTCGAGCGTGGTGCTTCCCGCCTGGGAGGAGCGTCTCGGGCTCGAGGATCTGGCTGCCCGCTACGACGTGCCGCTCATGGTCGACAACGACGCAAACCTCGGCGCACTGGCCGAACACTGGTGGGGCGTGGGACAGGGCTCCGACGACTTCGCCTACATCAAGGTCGCCACGGGCATCGGCTCCGGACACGTGATTGGCGGGGAGATCTACCGGGGCGCCACCGGCGTCGCGGGGGAGATCGGCCACATCGCCGTGGACCCCCACGGGAAATCCTGCATCTGCGGATTGCGCGGCTGTCTCGTCACCCTGATCGGCGGCAAGGCGTTGATCGAGCGGGCCGGGGAACTGGGCGTCGATTTCCCGGCGAGCGTGCTCACAGGCAAGGAGATCACGGTTACCATGATCGAGGACGCGGCGCTGGACGGCGATAGCCTCGCGCTGCAGATCGCCAACGAGACGGCCGGACACTTGGGCATCGCCGTGGCCGGCCTGCTGAATCTCTTGAATCCGTCACTGGTGATCATCGGCGGGGAACTCGCCCGGCTCGGCGATCTCCTGCTCGATCCCCTGCGCAGCATGGTCAAGAGCCGCACGCTCATCAGCTCCGTCGCGGCTGCGGAGATCCAGGTCAGCCAGCTCGGCCCCCGGTCGGTGGCCGTCGGCGCGGCGACCATGGTTCTGAAGGCCGCGCTCCGGGACTCCCGCCTTTTCCCGAAGGTCATGGCGCCCGCGAAACGAGCCAGCAGGGATGGGACCCGATGAAGATGGGCCCGGTCCTTGTCGCGTCGCTCCTGATTGTCGCCTCCCTCGCGGGCTGCGCCGAGGAGGAGCCGGTTTCCCCCGAGTATGGCCTGATCTGGTCGGATGAGTTCGAGGGCGCGGCGGGCCAGCTTCCGGATTCCGAAAAGTGGCAGTTCGACATCGGCACCGACTGGGGCAACGCCCAGCTCGAATACGACACCAACCGTCCGGAGAACGTCAGCCTGGACGGTGAGGGCCATCTCGCCATCACGGCCCTGGAGGAAGAGTACCAGGGGCAGCCTTACACGGCGGGGCGCATCAAGACCAAGGACCGCTTCGAGCAGACCCATGGCCGTTTCGAGGCGCGAATCAAATTGCCCGTGGGCCAGGGAATCTGGCCGGCATTCTGGCTCCTCGGCAGTGATATCGACCAGGTGGGTTGGCCCCAATGCGGTGAGATCGACGTCATGGAATACCGCGGCCAGGAACCCCGGGTACTCGTCGGCAGCATCCACGGTCCGGGGTACTCTGGCGGCGGTTGCATCACGAGCCGTCACGAACTGGCCCAGGGCGGCTTCAACCTCGGCTTCCACGTCTTCGCCATCGACTGGAACGAGCATGGTATCACCTGGCAGGTCGACGGCTTCACCTACCATTCGGCCGGCCCGGCGGACATACCCTCCGGTACCGACTGGGTCTACGACCACCCCTTCTTCATTCTGCTCAACGTGGCGGTGGGCGGACGCTGGGTGGGCGATCCCGATGAGGATACTGTCTTTCCCCAGACCATGCTCGTGGACTGGGTGCGGGTGTACGGCCCCCTGAATTAGCAGATTGACGAAAGGCTTCGCTTGGAGCTCGACGTGAAAAGGCCCGGCCATTCGGCCGGGCCTTTCGTTCCGTGTACGCTCAAGGTCAGATCGACATATGCAGATAGGTCCTGATCTCCCACTCCCGTCCCTCGGCCAGACCATCCGGATAGAGGTCATGTCCCGTGGGCTCGGGCTCACCCTCGGGCTGATACCGGGGGGAGTACCGGTCCAGGGTGCGGTAAGTGGCCCGGACGCCGAACCGGGTCTGCGGGTGGCCGAACCATTTGGGTCGGCCCAGGGTGTAGGACAGGTCGGCCATGGCCTGCAGGGGGTAAGTCAGGTTGTGGTCGCGATGGTAGTCATAGCGTCCGTGGTCGTTGAACTTCACGTAGCCGGCCAGGGCCACCGAAGGCCAGACGATGCGGGTGTCCGCGCCGAAGCGCTTGACCAGCCGGGTATTGTCACCGTTGGGCTCGACCGTGCCGAAGTAGATGTGGCTGATCATGCGGGTCCGGCTGCCCAGGCGGTTGACGATACGCGAGTTGACTTCCCACAGGTCGCGAGCCGGTGTGGCGCCGGGGAAGGTGTAGATGGCGCCCGTATCGCTGTAGAACGGACGCGAGTCGGCTGTCGTGTGGTGGCGTTTCGCGACGAAGCTGATGCTGGCGGCCAGATTGGCGTCCTCTTTCCGGTCGCTGTCCCAGGCCCACAACCAGGTGGCCGGGGTGGGGTCATAGGTAATCATCAGCTCACCGGCGGTGGTCTCGCGGTTCCAGATCACTGCGAAGGGATCGACCATCCAGTTGCGGGGCCGGCCGGCGGTGCCGGCGAGGTCGTCGGAGTGGGGCATGGGTCCCACGATGGGCTTCTGCCACAGGAAGTTGGGACCGATCTGCCAGTTGCCCATGCCGATGGCCACGCCCGAGATTGCGTTCATCTGGTTGCCCATGCCGCTGTCCTTCAGGGACCACCCGGTGAAGGTGGGGATCATGGTCGGGCCGCCGTCAGCCACCAGTCCCATGTAGGCGCCCTGGCCGTACCAGTTCCAGCGGCCCTTCTGCCAGGTCAGCTTGCCCTTGAAGCCCAATGTGTCCTCGTCCTTGATCGTGTCGGTCTTCACGTCGCCGGCCGCAATCGCTCCTCCGGCAGCCACGAGGTCCTCGTTCACGATCTGGAAGGAATCGCCGACGCGCGGCTGGCCCGCCCAGAGAACGCCGCCCTCGAATCCGAAGGGACCCAGCTTGCGTGACATCATCAGCGCGGCCTTGCGGTTGACCTGCACCGGAATGGCCAGGGAACTGCTTGTCTCGGTCTGCTGGGTGAAGTCCTCCTGGACCACGGTGGTCCAGTCCGTGCCCAGGACGGTGCGCTGGTACTTCACGAACGCGGCGGGGTTGGCGCCCCACCACAGCTGCGGGCCGAAGGCCACTTTCAGGCCGCGCAGGCTCTTCTTGCCGCCGATCTCCATGCCGACCGGCGCCATGCCGTTGTAGATGTCCACGTTCTCGCCGTAGTAGGCGTCGCGGTACAGGCCGAAGAAGTCGCCTTCGTACTGCCAGTGCAGATGGCCCGTGCGATAGAAGGCGTCCAGGACAAACCAGCGGTCGTCCCAGGTGACGCTCCCCTGGTAGATCTTCACCCGCTCGTGGGACGTGAGGTCGAACGGAGCGCCGTCCACATCACGCACCTGCTTCGACCGGCCCCGGTTCTCGTAGAAGATCTCGTCAATGGGGTTCGCGGGTACGTCGCCCAGGACGTTGATCGTCATCTTGCCGATGATGCCGTCGTTGGGCTTGGCCTCGATGTCGGCGTAGAAGGACTGGCCGTGATCGAAGCCGCGATAGGAGGGGAAGGCTTCCTGGGGCGCGTCGTTCGCGGGGGTGCTGATGTTCTTGCCGCCGGTGCTATACGTCTCGAAATTCATGCGCATCCCCGAGATCCGCACCTTGCCCATGGCGTCCGACTGCAGGGACGCCGCGTCGCCGCGGGCGGCTATCGTGGCGCCCATGGGATCGATGCGCCCGAAGTGTTCGCGAATCTTGTCGAGGTCCGTGTCCGGTGCGTAGGGGTCCAGACGGTAGGCGTCGCGCAGGGCGTAGTAGGCTGCGCGCGGGTAGACGTCGTAGATGCCGTTCACGTCCGTGTAACCCTTGGCGCAGATGCCCCACCACTCTTCGTTCATATTGTTGTCGCCCTCGCGGTAATCCACCGGATAGCCGGCGTTGGGCCAGGAGGCGTTGGTGTCGTGGATGTCCAGCCGGCTCTCCTGCATGAACTTCCACCAGCCGTCGCTCCACTGGAAGGTCATGCCGCCGATGCAGTTGCCCACTCGGCCCTTGCCGGCGGACTGCTCGTAGATCTCCTGCCACTGGCCCAACAGGAAGTGGGCCTGGGTGTGTTGGTCCTCTTTCATGGTGCACGCGTTGAAGGCATCGCAGCCGAACTCGGTGTACATGACCGGCACACCCAGCTTGTCCCTGACCTCCTCGTAGAGGTCTCGTGCCGAAATGCCCCGGTAGACATTCGTACCCATGATGTCCAGGCCCTTGCACTCCTCGGCGATGATGTCGATGTAGCCCAGGTCGCCGTTGGCGATGGCCACGGGGTGCACGGAGTCGAGCCGGTGGATGTCATCGATGACGGTCCCGAAGAGCCGGTAGAGGTACCGGGCCTTGGCGCCCCAGCGCTGGTCCTCGGGCAGGGCCTCGATCTCGAAGGACGACCAGTGCAGGCCGTAGTTGTTCTCGTTACCCAGCATCCACATGAGCACGCCGCGCGTGTCCCGGTACTCCTTGACCAGGGCTTCCATCTCGCTCCGCAGCATGGCGATCACCTTGGGGGAGCTGTAGTCGGTGGTCGGAACCCATACGCCGTCGATGGTCAGGCCGTAGCGGCCCATGGTGTGGTTGAGCGCCGTCCATATGCCGTAGGTGTCATATATGTATTCCACCCAGCGCGGCGGGATGCCGACGTACTGGCGGATGACGTTCACGCCCATACCCTTCAGCAGCGACATCTCCTTCGCCAGGGCGGCCCTGATCATGTCGTCGGGCTTGCCCCAGAAGTCGTAGGAGTAGTTCTGGCCGATGGGCATGTAACCCCAGTTCATGCCGAGGACCATGAAATCCTTGCCGTCCACCTGGAGGCGCGAGCCGCTGTCGTCGGTCACGATTTCGATCTCGGCCAGGTCGGCCGCCTTCGCCTGGGCCGGGGCGGTGGTCGCCAGCAGCAGGGGAAGCAGGACCAACGTCATGGCGATCAGCAGAGGTCGGCGAAGGCTCCCTCTAGAATTGGTTTGCACGGGATTCTCCTTGGGTCGGGGATGGGGACGATTCATCGACGGCGTTGGCGGACACGACGTTCCGGTACCAGGCTGCGCTGTCCTTGGGTGTGCGTTGATGGGTCTCGGGGTCGACGGCAAAGAGGCCGAAGCGTTTCGCGTAGCCGAAACCCCATTCGAAATTGTCCAGAAGTGACCAGGCGTAGTATCCGGCCAGGGGCACGCCGTCAGCGATGGCCCGGTGTGCCGCCAGCAGGTGGTCGCGCAGATAGGTGATGCGACGCGGATCGGCGATGCGCCCCTCGGCGTCAGGCGGGTCGTCGTAGGCCGCTCCGTTCTCGGCGATGTAGATCCGGTCCGGGGCGTAATCGCGGTGAACCCGCAGCAGGCTGTCGTACAAGCCTTCGGGAAAGACCTCCCAGCCCATGTCGGTGAGCGCTTCGACCGGAAGGGTCTGCACGGCCTCGCGCTTGCCGTCCGGATTGGTCCGCATGATGACGCGGCTATAGTAGTTGAGGCCCAGGAAATCCAGGGGAGTGGCGATGGCGGCCATATCCCCGTCTGCCACGAAGGGCATACGGGATCCCTCGAGACGGGTGTGGCCGGCGTCGATTCTGTCGTCGATGGCGTCGGTGGGATAGGCGCCGCGGAAGAGCGGATCCAGGTACCAGCGGTTGAAGAAACCGTCGAACCACCGGGCCGCATCCTGGTCGGCCTCGCTGTCGGTGGCCGGATAGGCCGGGCAGTAGTTGTGTACGATCCCGACCCTGGCTGCAGGCGTCGTCTCGCGGATGGCCGCGGCCGCCCAGCCGTGCGAGAGCAGGAGATGGTGGGAGACGCGCAGGGCTTCGGCCGGATCGAGATGGCCCGGCGCGTGATGCCCTTCTTCGTGCCCGAGGGTGGCGATGCACCAGGGCTCGTTGTGGGTCACCCACTCGTCGATCCGGTCGCCCAGGCGATCGACGACGATCCGTGCGTAGTCCACGAAGACCTTGGCGGTGTCGCGGTCGGCCCAGCCGCCGCGGTCCTGCAGCGCCTGGGGCAGATCCCAGTGGTACAGGGTGGGGAAGGGGTGGAGGCCGGCTTCGAGCAGGCCGTCGACCAGGGCGTCGTAGAAATCGAGACCGTTCGGGTTGGGAGCGCCGCTTCCGGTGGGCAGGATGCGCGGCCAGGCGATGGAGAAGCGGTAACTGTCGAGGCCGAGCCGGGTCATGAGCCCGATGTCTTCCCGCCAGCGATGGTAGTGGTCACAGGCGAAGTCCGCGTTGGAGCCGTCTTCGATCTTGCCGGGGGTCGCGGCGAAGCGGTCCCAGATCGACTCGCCCCGTCCGCCTTCGTGGCGCCCGCCTTCGATCTGTTGTGCGGAGGTGGCGGCGCCCCATATGAACCCGTCAGGAAACCGGTGACGGCTCATGGCTCACCGATCCTTGAGGTGTGTGCCGTCACGAGTTGGCGGCGGTATGTGCTCACGTTTTCCAGAATTTCTCCAAACATTAGAAATAATCTTTGTTCGGACTCCGAACATAGTGTATGATAGTAGCAGTCCTGTCAAGATGGGATTCACGCAGGGTTATCGGACGATGCTTATCAAAAGCTAGCCCGGTCCCAAGCGACAACATAGCCCGAGAGCATTCTTCAATGGGAGGCCCCTGACATGCAACACAAAGCTAAAACTGCCCTGGCAGCCGCCGCACTCATTTGCCTGATCCCTCTGTCTGCCCTGGCCATCACGCCCTACCAGCAGGATTTCGAAGAACTCGTCCAGAGCGATCCGTTCGCCCTGGCCAACGACGGTTGGCTGGTCTACGGCAACGTCTTCACGCCGGCCATGGTTTATATTTACGGCTACGGCGCCTTCGATGCGCCCAACGACGGTTTCGGGTTCTGCCAGATCGATCTGGGACAGGGCGGCGACGATCAGGGCGCCCAGCAGCTCTCCGTCTTCAGCGACTACAACAACGGCGATCACGCCGCCGGCAACTGGGTCGAGTCGAACACCTACCAGGAAATGGACATCCTGGCCGAGGATGTCGGCACGACCTGGAAGTTCGAGTTCCACCACAAGCGCGGCAACATCGAAGGCACGTCGACCGCTCTGGCCTTCATCAAGACCCTGGACCCGGCCGACGGCTGGGCGACGACCAACTTCATCAGCGTCGACATGACCTCCATCCCCGAGACATGGGGCGGCCACACGCTGTCCATCGACATCGACGCCGGTCTCGAAGGCCAGAAACTACAGATCGGTTTCCAGAACACCGCGACCTTGTACGCGAGTGCGGGAATCTTCTACGACAACATCAATTTCTACCTGTTCGACCCCACGGGTGTCGAGGACATGCCCCTCGTTGGCGCCAAGCTGCAGCCCAACTATCCGAACCCCTTCAATCCCATGACTCGGATCGACTTCTCCCTGGAGAATGCCGGCCCGGTCGACGTCACCGTCTTCGATCTCGCGGGTCGTCGGATCGCCACCCTGCACAGGGGCGACCTCCCGGCCGGCAGTCATCACGTGACCTGGAATGGATCGACCGATGACGGTACGCCCGCAGCCGCCGGCCAGTACCGCTACGTGCTCCAGACCGCCACGGGCCGGACGTCCCGCGGCATGATCCTGGTGAAGTAGAAGGCGATCCATGGAAGTCAGACCGTCGCATGAAACCTCCTCGTCCCGGACAACGGCGCCCGGCTTCACACCCGAAGGCGGGTTCGCCGTTCTGGATGGGGAGGAATACTACCGCATAGCGTCCTATCATCGCATGGCTCCGTTCCTGATGAGCCTCGCGACCAATACCGATCTGTGGATGTTCGTCGCCTCCGGCGGCGGACTCACGGCCGGACGCGTGGATGCCGACGGCAGCCTCTTCCCTTATCTGACCGTGGACCAGCTCCACGACGCCCATCACCACACCGGGCCGCTGACCCTGGTCCGCATCGAGGGGGACGGCGATGCGCCGATCCTGTGGGAGCCCTTCAGCGACGCGAACGACGCCAGCGCGACCATCGAGCGGAACCTCTACAAGAGTATCATCGGCAACCGTCTCGTCTTCGAGGAGATCAACCACGAGCTCGATCTGGTCTTCCGGCACGGTTGGGCCGGGTGCGACGCCTTCGGGTGGGTGCGCTCGGCGAGTCTGGAGAACCGGGGGACGACCCCGCTCCGGGCCACCTTGCTGGACGGTCTGAGGAACGTCCTGCCCCACGGGGCGCCCCTCGCCCTGTACCAGCAGTCGAGCAATCTCGTCGACGCCTACAAGAAGACCGAGATCGATCCCGAGACCGGACTCGGGCTCTTCTCGCTGACCGCCGGCATCACCGACCGGGCGGAAGCCGTGGAGGTCCTCAGGGCCAACACGGTCTGGTGCTGCGGTCTTGACGGTCATCGAGTGCATCTGTCAAAGGATGCCGTGGCGGTGTTCCGCCAGGGACGGGTCCTCGCCGAAGATCGCGTCCTGAACGGCGTCCGCGGCAATTATCTAGTGAGCGGCAGCCTGTATCTGGAGCCCGCGGAGACGAAGCGCTGGCACCTGGTCGCGGACGTGGGGCGGGACCACGTCCAGATCGCGGAGCTGCGCAAGCTCCTGTTCGAGAAGGACGGCCTCGACATCCGGCTCAACCGGACGCTCGAACGCGCCGGCGAGCGACTCATGCGCAACGTGGGCAGCGCCGACGGTATCCAACTGTCGGGTGTTCCGGAATCGTCCAGCCACCACTTCGCGAACGTGCTGTTCAACAACATGCGCGGCGGCGTCTTCGCCTGGAACTACGATCTTCCGGTCACCGATCTCGTCGACTTCCTCGGCGTGCGCAACAAGACCGTCGCCCGCCGTCGCCGCAACCTGCTGGCCGCGTCCACGGACACCATCACGGTGAAGGATCTGCTGGCCCTGGCCCGTCAGACCGGCGACACCGATTTCGAGCGCCTATGCTACGAGTACCTGCCGCTCCATTACGGCCGCCGCCACGGCGACCCGAGCCGGCCCTGGAACCACTTCTCGATCAAGGTGCGCAATCGGACGGGCGAACGCGCCCTGAACTACCAGGGCAACTGGCGGGATATCTTCCAGAACTGGGAGGCGCTCTGCGTCACCTTCCCCGGGTTCCTGCCCAGCATCGTGGCCAAGTTCATCAACGCCTCGACCGTCGACGGCTTCAACCCCTATCGCATCACCCGCGAGGGCGTGGACTGGGAAACCATCGAGCCGGACGACGCCTGGAGCAACATCGGCTACTGGGGCGATCACCAGATCGTCTACCTGCTGAAGCTCCTCGAGGCCATGGACAGGCACGATCCCGACGCGCTCGCCACGATGCTCGAGCGGGAGATCTTCAGTTACGCCGAGGTCCCATACATCATCAAGCCCTACGAAGACATCGTCAGGGACCCCGGCCAGACCATCGACTTCGACGAGGTCCGGAATACGCGCATCGAAGAGCGCGTCACCGAACTGGGCACCGACGGCAAACTCATGACGGGCCGGGACGGCACGGTACACCACGTCAATCTTCTCGAGAAGCTGCTCGTCCCGGCCCTCTCCAAACTCTCGAACCTGATCCCCGACGCCGGCATCTGGATGAACACCCAGCGTCCCGAATGGAACGATGCCAACAACGCGCTTGTCGGCGACGGCGTTTCGGTCGTTACGCTCTGCTACCTGCGCCGGTACCTGGTTTTCCTGGCCGACGCCCTCGACGGATTGCCGCAGACGAGCTTACCGATCTCCGCGGAGGTCGCCGTCTGGTTCGCCGATGTCGCGGCCGTTCTTGACCTCGAGAGCCATGTCCTCGACGAGGACCACCTCGACACCGCCGGTCGTAAACGGTTGAGGGACGCCCTGGGCGAAGCCTTCTCCGAATACAGGGCCGCCGTTTACACTGGCGGTTTCAGCGGCAAGACCGATATGTCCGTGAAGAAGGTCGCCGATCTATGCCGGACCGCCCTGGCCTACATCGAGTGGGGAATCCGTGCCAACCGACGTGATGACGGCCTCTACCACGCCTATAACCTGCTCGAGACGACCTTCGACGCGCGTGGCATCGACATCGTCCATCTGCCGGAAATGCTGGAGGGACAGGTGGCCGTCCTCAGCTCCGGCGTCCCTGATCCCCGGGAAGCCCTCGCCATCCTGAAACGCCTCTTCGCAAGCGCCCTCTACCGGTTGGATCAGAACAGTTTCATGCTCTATCCCGATAAGGTTCTGCCGAGTTTCCTGGCCCGCAACGTGGTACCGGACAAGAAAGTCGAGTCTATACCGCTGCTGAAGGAACTGCTGGCGTCCGGAGATACCTCCCTGCTCGCGCGGGACGCCGACGGGGTATGTCGTTTCCACGGCTCGTTCAGCAAGGACGACGATGTGAACGCCGCCCTGGACGAACTCACCAATCGGGAAGACTGGGCGGACATGGTGGCCCGGGACCGCAGCGCGGTTCTCGACGTCTTCGAGGTCGTCTTCCGTCATAAGTTCTACACGGGCCGCTCGGGCATGATGTACAGCTACGAAGGACTCGGCTGCATCTACTGGCACATGGTCGCCAAGCTGCTGCTGGCTGTTCAGGAAGTCGTGGAACGCGCCGATCGGGAAGAGCAGCCCGCCGCCTTGCGGGAGGAGCTTGCCCGGATGTACTTCCAGATCCGCTCGGGTCTCGGTTACGAGAAGACTGTCGCCGAATACGGCGCCTTTCCCATCGATCCCTACTCCCACACCCCCCCCGACGGTGGCGCGAAGCAACCCGGCATGACCGGACAGGTGAAGGAGGAAATCCTCACTCGCTTCGGCGAACTCGGCGTACGCGTCGAGGCGGGCGCGGTGCGTTTCCGGCCCATTCTCCTGCGCCCGGAGGAGTTCACGACGCAGTCCGCGGAATTCTGCTACTATGATGTACACGGCGATCCTCGCACGATCGCCCTGCCCGAAGGCCACCTGGCCTTCACGTACTGCCAGGTGCCCGTGATCTACGAACGGGTCCCGGAGACGTCAAGGATCCACATCGAGTTCTCGGACGGCTCGACCGAGGATCACCTCGGCACCACCCTCGACACCCGCACAAGTGCGGAGATCTTCGCGCACAGCGGCAAGATCGCCCGGATCCGGGTGAGTCACCCCGTCGACGAGGTCTCCAGCCCTGAGTCGCCCCTCTGCTGATCGGCGACTCGATCGCAGAATCGGAGCGGACCATGAGATCGACGCTCGTCCTCTCGATCCTCGTTTTGTTTCTGGGCCTCTGTCCGATCATGTCGACTCCATCGGCGGCCCAGTGCATCCTCGCCAATCCCAGTTTCGAACTCGCGGGGGCCGGCGGGCCGGTCTTCGGCGGCTGGAACCAGTTCGGCTCCGTCGGTTCCGTGAGCGACGCCACGCACGGCGCCATGGCCGCGCGCGTCAGCGGCCCGAACGGTGGCGGCTGGGATGTGTCCGGCTACTGGCAGAGCCAGGACTGCGCACCGGGCGAACGGTGGGAAGCCAGCGGCCACGTTTCGCACACCGCAGGCAATCCCCTGACGGGCGCCTGTGCGGCGCTGGTCAATATCGAGTGGCGCGATGCCGCCGACGGTCTGATCGACTATGACAGCTTCACTGTCGCCGATTCTTCGACCCCGGCCGATACATACATCGATTTCTCCGTCCTCAGCGATCCGGCCCCCACCGGCATGGTGAAGACCCGGATCCTGGTCGGCGTCCTTCAGAGCCCGACCGATCCCTCGCCAGACGTTTACTACGACCAGATCACCTTCTTCAGCACGACCTATCCGACCATCGACGACGTGCAGTGGAACGATTTCCCCGGCGGTACCACCGTCGAATTCGCTGGTCGTACCTGGCGCGTCAAGGGCCCCGGCTACTACGGCCCCGGCGGCAACCTCTTCTGCAATGAAGCTGATTGTGTCTAGGTGGACGGCGAGGACCGGTTACACATTACGCTCAAGAACCGGAGCGGCTCCTGGTACAGCACCGAAGTTGTCACCGAGGACGCCCTCGGCTACGGCGACTACGTGCTGACGACGGTGGGCCGCCTGGATCAGATCGATCCCAAGGCCGTGCTCGGCATCTTCCTGTGGGAATACGGCCCCTGCTGGGACGACGGCTATCTGTGGTGGAACCCCTACAACGAGATCGACATCGAGTACAGCCGCTGGGGCGACGTCGGTTCGGATATCGGCCAGTTCGTCGCCCAGCCCTGGGACTATCCGGGCAACAGGGATCGCTATGACGCCGTCTTCGGCGTGGACGAAGTTGTCAGCCACGCCATGCGCTGGCTGCCCGACCGGGTCGAATACCGGGTCTGGCGCGGCGGACCCGAGGCCGAGGTGACTTCGCCCCAGATCCACGCCTGGACCTACGCCGGCCCCCACATCCCCCGGCCCGAGAGCCCGCGGATACACCTGAACCTCTGGAAGTTCCAGAACACGCCGGCCACGGACCAGGAAGTGGTCTTCCAGGACTTCACCTTCGTGTCCGCAGACGGGCAGACCGGAGTAGGGGGCGGCGACAGCCATATGCCCTCGCCGGCCGGCCGCCTCTATCCCGCTTCGCCCAATCCCTTCAATCCCAACACGACGATCCGCTATGACCTGATCCGGGACGGCTTCATCGAGGTCGCCGTCCACGATGTATCCGGCGCACGGATCAGATCCCTGGTGAACGGGTTCATGCCGGCGGGCGAGCACAGTGTGGCGTGGGATGGACGTGATGACGGGGGAGCGGGGGTTGCGTCCGGGGTCTATCTCTACAGGTTGAGGGCGGACGCTATCGTCGAGACCCGGCGGATGGTGCTGGTCAGATAGGGGGGGCGGTAGTCCGAGGACAGACGATAAGAAGCCCGGCCGATGGCCGGGCTCCTTTTCGGGTGAGTTCGGGCGAGTTACCGTCGAGACTAGCGGTACAGCGACTTCACTTCACTCCAGCTCGCAGCCTCATTCGCAACAACCTTCGGGCCGGCGATGAGCTGGCCGTAGGGATTGGGACCCATGTTGGGGTCCCAGTGCGGGCCAACAACCATGAATCCCCACTGCACGTGACGATCCGGGGCGGCGATGGTGTCCGCGGTGATACTGAAATCACCGGGTCCGCCCAGCACCGCCAGGTGAACCTCGGAGCTACCCCAGTCAGGAGCAAAATCCTTGATGAACGCGTATACCGTGTGTTCTGCGCCGAAGGTGTTCTCAATAACCTCACCGCTGAAGGTGACCGTTGCGCCGGAATAGGCGGGGTTGTTGTCGATGTTGTGGTAGACGTTTCCTTCGGCAATCTTCTGGGGCGCGCCGGTACCATCGTACCACCAGGGATCGGTGGTATGGGGAATCGCGTACGGCAGCAGGACGATATTCGCACCGTCGAAGTAGGCCAACTCGTGCAGGGGAAGACCCCAACCACCGGCATGGGTAACGCCGTCCAACTCGAACACATTCATGTACGCGTTGATCAATTCACCAGCATCCACCGTGTGGTGCGGCTGAGCGAAAGCAGCCAGGGGAATCAGCAGGGCGAACAGAATTACAATAGCGCGTGTTTTCATTTTCGAGACTCCTTGTTTGAGCAACCTATCCAATGGATGGCGAACGTCAGGAATCCTCTACGCAATCTCTTGTTCTCATTCCAGTTCGTGTCCCTGGAGGATTCCAACAACAGGATTATAGACTATGTTCGGCAACCGAATCAAGTCTTATTTTGTAAAAATTGCCGCATCACGGGAAAAGGGTTCAAGTCACTGGAATCATAGTTGATGAGTCGTGAGAAGATCCAACTAGCCATTACTGGATGCAGTAGGGACCGGCCCCACGCGAGTTATGGTCAAGAGTTGTGTATGACCGTTCAAGCGGCGACATCCTCCACCC
>CAYYYS010000043.1:0-21476 GCA_964476155.1 uncultured Fibrobacteraceae bacterium | reverse complement strand
CCATCATCACCGCCAGCGACTGCGAGGGCGCCGGCGAGATGTTCCGCGTCTCGACTCTGGACCTGGCCAACTTGCCGCGCACGGCCGAGGGTGGCGTCGACTGGACCGAGGATTTCTTCGGCCGCGAGGCGTACCTCACGGTGTCCGGCCAACTCAACGTGGAGAACTACTGCCTGGCGCTGTCGAAGGTCTACACCTTCGGCCCCACGTTCCGCGCCGAGAACTCCAACACCTCGCGTCATCTGAGCGAGTTCTGGATGATCGAGCCCGAACTGGCGTTCGCCGATCTGAACGACGACGCCGACCTGGCCGAATCCTATCTGCGTTACATGTTCAAGGCCGTTCTCGACGAGCGTGCCGACGACATGGCGTTCTTCGACAAGCACGTGGAGAAGGGCGTGGTTGCGCGTCTCGAGACTTTCGTCGAGAAGAGCTTCGAACGCATGGACTACGGCGAGGCGATCAAGGCCCTGGAGGCCAGCAACGCCAAGTTTGAATTCCCCGTCTCCTGGGGGATGGACATGCAGTCCGAACACGAGCGCTGGTTGACCGAGACCCACATCGGCCGCCCGGTCGTGGTCATGAACTACCCAAAGGATATCAAGGCTTTCTACATGCGCCTGAACGACGACGGCAAGACCGTCGCCGCGATGGACGTGCTGGCGCCGGGCATCGGCGAGATCGTCGGCGGGAGCCAGCGCGAGGAGCGGCTCGACGTGCTGGACGCGCGGATCAAGGAGATGGGATTGCCCCTGGAACCATACTGGTGGTATCGCGATCTGCGGAAGTACGGGACGGTGCCGCATGCCGGGTTCGGGTTGGGGTTCGAGCGGGCGATCATGTATGCGACGGGGTTGGGGAATATTCGGGATGTTATTCCGTTTCCTCGGGCGCCTAAGAGTGCGGAGTTTTGACAGCCTACTAGCGGTGCGCTTGCCGATGGCAGGCGCTGCATAATGTGATCAGGTTGTCCGGTGCGTTCGTGCCGCCGCGCGAACGCGGTATCTTGTGATGCACTTCCAGGAAATGCGTGTTGTGGCAGCCGTCGGCTTGGCAGCGGAAGCCATCGCGGATCATCACCTCTCTTCTGATTGACGGCGGGATGGTATGCCGATTCCGTCGGCCCGGCGTCACGATCACCGAATCACATTCCGCCGCCGCCAACTCGGCTGGGGGAGATGTGACGAACTCCCTGGCTGGTCTGCACGGTGGCCTTCCCGCACTTCGGACACTTATTGATCACGATTTGGGAATGGTTATCAGAGTGTACACGTGTAGACTTTTGACCTGCCATGTTGTTGAGTGCCGTCAACAGCACCTCCGCTCGCGATCCGTGCAAACCCCTCTTTCGTATGTTCTCGAACAGGCTCTCCCACTGGGCAGCCTCGGTAGGGTGTAGCCGCAGGTTGACGCGGATCATGTCGGCTGTATCCGGTGGGTGACTCTCGCTGGGGATCAGCTCGATTTGATCCGGATCATGGCGCCGTTGCTCTCGCGCCTGCGTGATGTCCAGTCGCAAGGCCTGCACCGTCGAGCACTGCGCACGCTCGACCCAGGCCGTTTCGTTGCTCTTATCCGCCACTACCGCCACGGCCCGCGCCTTGGTCCACGATACCGACCCATCCGCCACAGCTTCCTTGAGTACCGGCAGACGTTCGAGATCATCGGCTAAACGTAGGAATTGATATGTTTTACTGCGCGAAAAGCCGAGGGCTTTCTCAGCGTAGAGGTGGACGGTGGCGTAGCCGAGTTCACAATGGAGACGACGTTTCGCGATCTCACCGAACCAGAGTACGGCACTGCGCTCAGCGTGGCGCAAGTCGATCAGGGCTTCCTTCAAGGCAGCGTGGACCTGCGGGGCGGGCAGGCCGGGGCGGAAATCTGTCATGGAATCAGGCGCTTTCCGGGAGGGAAGTTGTGCTCTGTATGAAGGAATCGTGCCCCGGACAAGATTCCCCTACATTCATGGCTTCGTGATCTTCGAGCCGTTCATCGGTGGCAATGTGCAGACCGAACCCCTCGGCCGGGGCGAACTCAAACGTCTTTATCAAGCGTGTTGATAATCGTTCTCAAAGTGTACACGTGTAGACTTTTGAAACATTGATAGTCATTCGCCCATCCCCACCCCGTCCGCATGCCGGCACGTAAATAAAAAAGCCCCCCGAGCCATAGCCCGGGGGGCTTCTCTCGTTACAAACTATCCGATATCACGTCGTAACCGTTTCCTCCGTCTCCACCTCGACCGTCTCCACCATCTCCTTCTGAATCTCCGCCAGATTATGCCACGCATCCACATTCTGCGGATCCTGCAGCAACAAATCCTCCAGCACCTCGCCGGCTTCCGTGGTTTTGTTCTGCTGCCACAACGTCACCGCCAGATTATTCGCCGCACGCGTGTCGTCGCTATTCCAGTAAAGAACATAGCGGAAGAGAGTCTCCGCATCGGCGATGCGCTCCGACTGGAAGAGCGCTTCGCCTTCGGCCAACCGCGCTTCCAACTCGCCGGGCGTGGGCTCGATCGACATCACGCCGCCCACACGCGGCAGCGGATTGTAGTGCAGCACGGGGTTGAAGCCGTTGAGCACGATGCCTTCCAGGTCGAACTCGCCGGCGTAGGCCAGGTCCATCGGGATGTGCCACTTGTCCTTGAAGATATCCCAGTTGGTCTCGAGTGACTTGCGGTAGTCCACCTTGCCGGCGGCGAAACTGCGGCCGCCGTAGTGATGGACGAAGCAGTCCGAGGCGATCATCGCCTGGTAGCCGGCCAGGAAGTTGCGCAGGCAATAGTCGGTGCAGTCGAAGTTGCCGATGCCGTAGCGTTCGTCCAGGCCACCGATACGCGCGAGTAGTTCACGCTTGATCAGCATGCAGAAACCGACGATCCACAGGGCCGGCTCGTCCTGCCCGGCCAAGGCTTCGCCGTGCATTCGGGCGAAGATGTCCAGGTTCTTCAGGGTTTTCTGGTCGTAACCCACCTTAGGAAGTTTTTGCACGCCGGTGATGCTGTTGGTGACCGGCCCCACCACGCCCGCCTGGGGGTGGGCCTGGGCACAGCCGATCAGCTTGTCGAGCCAGCCCTCGGTCACGACCGCATCGCTGTTGAGCAGAACGAGGTAGTCGCCCTTGGCGTGAGCCAGGCCGATGTTGTTGCCGGCCGCGTAACCGAGGTTCTGCTGGTTGTAGACGACCCGGCAGCGCTCCTCGTCCTTGGCCAGGTCCTGAAGCCATTCGACGGTGCCGTCGGTGCTGGCGTTGTCCACGCAGAGGATCTCGTGGCGCGGATCGGTGTGTTGCAGCACGGAATCGAGGCACTGCCTGGTGTAGTCCAGCGCGTTGTGGGTCAGGATCACGATCGAGGCGATCGGCGGGTCGTGGGGTCTCAATCCCACGTTGCCGTAACGCACGCGCGGCGACGCGTAGCAGCGAATCGAGAAGTCGAGTGCGGGACGGGTTTCGCCCTGGAGATTAACGTAGTAGTCGGGCCGGGCGCGTCCTCGCCAGCGCTTGTCGAATCGTTGCTGGTTGTCGACCGTGGGGGGCGCGTCCTCGAACTCGCCGTGGCGGACGACCGTGCTTTCGGGGCGGTATACCAGACGCCAGCCCTCCTCGCCGAGTTTCAGGCACAGATCTGTGTCCTCGTTGCCGTTCCAGTAGCTCTCGTCGCAACCGACCACACCGAAGTAGACCTTGCTGCGAACCATCAGACAGTCGGCGGTCATGGCCCGCATGATCATCGGTTGGTTGGCGCCGAAAGTGTCACCGGCCTTGCCCTGCCACAGGTTCATGCCGTAGAGGATCTGACCGGTGTCGTGGTCCTGCAGCATCAGGCCGGTGCCGGCATGCCGGATGGTGCCGTCCGGTGAGAGCATTTTGCTCCCGACCGCGCCCACGTACGGATCTTGATCCAGGGTCTGGACCAGGGGGGACAGCCAGCCGTCGCCCACTTCGGTCTCCTGGTTCAGGAAGAGCAGGTAGTCCCCGCGCGCCATGGCGGCACCCTGATTGTGGGTGCGCGCGTTGCACTCGGTTTCCGAGTTGGTCAGGACACGGATCTTGCCCGCGTCCGACAGCTCGCACAGATAGTCATAGGTGTCGTCGGTTGATCCGTTGTCGACGACGATAATTTCGTACTGGTTGCCGGGTGTGTGTCGCCACAGCGCGTCGAGACACCGCTGCGTTGCGTCCAGCGCGTTATTTGCGGTGATGATGATCGAGACGCGCGGATCTGACTGTGGCCCGGTCGTATTCGGCTTGCTACCGGTCATGGAATCCCTCCGGATGGCGTTTGACTGCATACATATTACCTGCGCGACAGTGCAAGAACGTGGCCAGGACGGGAATCCACTGCTTGCGGGTGCGGATTTATCAACTCGTTATGTATCAATGAGTAATGGCGACAGTGCTCGCCAGACTCTGGATGAGAATCGGCCCCCCTGCGTGGGAAATAGGCAAGAGGTGGCCACGATCTGGACATTCACCATCGGGGGCGTTTTTGCGCGCGTGGAGTGAATTCCGTAGTCTCAGGGGACGCATCGCAGCTCTCGTATTTACAGGGGAGCCGTGATCAAGAACCAGCGGTTTCAAGGGAGTCGGTCATGTGCAGATCTGAAAGAACCCCGGTTGCGATCCTCGGATTGCTCCTGATTTTCGCCCTCCTGGCGGCGCCGACGTTTGTCTTCGCCAGAGGACCCCTGATCGCGGATGATGAAACCTACGGCGGGATGCAGCCCGGTGATCCCGAGGGCGGCAATCGTATCTTCGACGATACGCCCATCAGTAATCCCGGCGGCCAGACCCGGTACATCGGCGAGGATCCCGGCGAGGGCGGTCGTTCGATCGGCGAGATCGAGATCCTGGTGATTCCGTTCCTGAGGGACGTACTGATCATCGTCAAAACATCTGACAGCGTAAATCTGCAGCCAATCCTGCTTTCTCGGTGAGGAGACTGAGATGGGGGAGTATTTGAAATCGAATCAGGGGGCACGCTTCACAGCGCCGGGATCGGTCGATCTCGACCGGTTGGAAGAAGCCAGACTCCTGTATCGCCAGGAACAGTTCGAACCGGCGTTGGCGATGTGTCGCCGCGCCATCGGCGACACGGACGACGGAGCGGCCGTCTCGGTCTACGGTGAGCACTGCCTGATCAGACGAGATGCCGTCATTCTCGCCGCGTGGTGCCTGTACGACCTGCGTTGGTTCGAGGACTGCCGGGCCTGGCTCTTCAAGGGGCGCGACAGGGGTTGGCTCCTCGAAGGCGACATCGAAGCGGCGGTCGTCGAGTTGTGGATGCACAACTGCGAGGGCCGGTACGAGTCCACCATCGACGAGGTGAGTCGTCTGCTGGATCGGGCGGAACCGCCGCTGGATCTGGTGGATCGCGGCTGGTTGTTCTACTCGCGCGGCGCGGCCCTGCGCATGACCGGTGACATGGCCGGAGCCCTGGACGACCTGATGACCGCCCGCACCCTGTTCCGCCTCGTCGGCCGGCGCGATCTGCGCGCCGAAGTCGGCAACCTGGTGGGGCTGGTGCGGTTCCGGCTGCGGCGCTTCGAGGATGCCGAGGAGCACTTCCAGGACGCCCTGGAAATGAACCGCTCCCTCGGGCTCACCCGTCGCGTCGCGGACAACCTCCAGAACCTGGGCCTGACCTGCTACAAGACCGGTCGCTACGACAAGGCGCGCGGGCGCTTCATCGAGGCCATCGGCATCCAGAACCTGTCGCCCGACCGCATTTGCCGGGCGCGCATCGCCCTGGGCAAGGTGGACGTCCTGCAGCGTCGCTTCGAGGACGCCCGCAGCAACCTGATGGCCGCCTATTCCCTGGCGATCGAGCATCATCTGCCCCGCGAGGAATGCCTCGCGCTCGAGTTCCTGGGCGACGTGTTCCGACACGAGGGCCGGCCCGCCGAGGCCCGCCGCTACTACGCCCGTGGCATGGTCATCGCGCGCAAGATCGCGCCCGAGGGCGATCTGGTGCTCGAACTGCTGCGACGGGAAGGAGACTGTCTCACGTCCCTCGACAAGTATGAGCAGGCCGAGGTCGTATTGGGCCAGGCCAAGTCCCTGGCCCGTCAGCACCATGACCCGTTCGAGCTGGGTGTCGTCGAGCGTTGCCAGGCGGATCTGTGGACCCGCCAGGGACGCTATCTCGAAGCCCTCGCCGCCACCGAAACCGCGGTATCCATCCTGTCCGGCATCCGGGCCGATCACGAACTGGCCATGGCGCACCTGACGGCGGCCGGACTGTATGTCGAAGCCGCGTCGGATCTCGGACTCGCCGTCTCGATCATCGATCGCGACACCGAGGCGGTCCGTGTTTCCGATCCCGACGGGCCGGCGGGACAGGTCATGCTCACCCGCGCGCGGCGTCACGCCGTGGCCGCGGAATTCCTGTTCCAGCGCGTGGACGAGCCCTACTGGGAGCGCCGCGTGGACAAACAACTCGTGGTCATCGACCGCCTCGGCCACCGCAACGGGGGCAATCACCCCGGCCATCCGCGTCACAGCGAGGTGTCCGTAATTGTAGCCGAATCACAGGCCATGCGGCGCATCCTGTCACACTGTGACATGTACGCCGGCTATGCCGATCCCGTCCTCGTGACCGGTGAGACCGGCACGGGCAAGGAACTGATCTGCCGGCGGTTGCACGAATCGAGTCCCCGTGCCTTGGCGCCGTTCGTCGCCGTCAACTGCGCGGCGATTCCCGCCGACCTGTTCGAACGCGAGTTCTTCGGTCACGCGCGCGGCGCCTACACCGGCGCCGACAGCGAGGCGCCCGGTTACGTGGCCCAGGCCGAGGGCGGCACCCTCTTTCTGGACGAGATCGGCGACCTGCCCCTGTCGCTGCAGGCCAAACTGCTGCGGCTGATCGAGTACTCGGAATACCGTCGACTCGGCGACCCGCGCGAACGCATCGCCGACGTGCGCGTGGTGGCGGCCACCAACGCCTACCTGTCCGACCTGGTGGAGGAGGGGCGTTTCCGCAAGGATCTCTACTACCGGCTGCGCATGATGACCATCGACGTACCCCCCCTGCGCGAGCGGCGCGAGGATATCCTGCCGCTGATGGACCTGTTCCTGACGCGCATGTCAAACAAGATGACCGACGCCGCGGACGTTTTCCTGCCCGCCCAGCTCGAACGCATCGAGCAGTCCAGGCTGGAAGGCAACGCCCGCGAGTTGATGCAGATCGCGCGCAAGGGATTGCTGCGACTCGGTACGACGGATCACGATTCGGCGGCCCAGGCTTCGCGGCGCCCACCCGCACCAGAGCGAACATCGCGCCCGACCATCCCCGGGCGCACGGGCCGCCCCCGCAATGAGGAACTCCAGCGCCTGCTGGCCTCCTGCGGGGGGAACAAGACCGCCTTGGCCGAAAAGCTGGCGGTTTCCCGCTCGACGCTGTACCGCTGGATAGCCACCCTCAATTAACATCCAACCGACTGTCCCATCGTCCCATCGCCCGCTACACCGGCGGGACGATGGGACAGTGGATGGGACAGGTTCAAACCTTGAGGTTCAGTCTCACAAGAGCTCTAACCTTTGGCATATTAATGAGATACGAATTTCTGTAACGAGGTGGGCTGTCCTGGCAGCGATCTTGCAACATGGGGGGTAGTCAGGACACTTCCCCCCTTCGTGTTCTGCGAGTGCAGGTGGGCGATCCGACAGGTGGGGCTGTCGGATCGCCGCTTTTTTAGGTATCCTGGTCACTTCCCGGCATCCCCCGCACATAAACATCCTGCTTCGGATACGGAATCTCCACATCCGCCGCCAACAACGTCTTGTACACCCGTTCGGTAAGCTGGTCGATGACCCGCCCGCGATACACCGGCATCTCCACCCAGGCCATCAACTCGAACTTGAGTCCCCAGTCGCCCAACTGCCGAAAGCGCACCCGCGGCGCCGGATCCGCGATCAGGTGCGGCACGTCCTCGACGCAGCTCAGCAAGAGTTCGCGGACCTGATCGATATCGCTGCCGTAGGCCACCGACACGGGCACGCGCACGCGCATCTTGTCGTAGGGGCCGCCGGTTTCGTTGATGATCTTGGCGTTGCCGATGATGGCGTTGGGGACGGTCACTTCCATGTCGTCACGGGTCAGGATGCGCGACGACCGCAGCCCGATGTCGGTGACTTCCCCGCGGGTCGTGTCGTCGATGACGATGAAGTCGCCGATCTGGAAGGGCGCGTCGGCCAGGATGAAGACGCCCGCGAAGAGATTGGCCAGGGTGTCCTTGGCCGCGAAGCCCACGGCGATGCCGACCACGCCCGCCGACGCGAGCCACGTGGTCACGTTGATGTGCCAGGCCGAGAGCAGGAAATAGAAGGCGCCGCCGTAGCAGAGGACCTTCCAGACCATGATCATCAGGGGCAGGGTCTTGGTCTGGACCACGCCCGACTCGCCGTCCTTGCGGCTGGCCGCCTGCAGCAACATGGTGCCGATGCCCGCCAGCACCGCCGCCCAGATCACGATGCCCAGGGTCTTGAGCACGCCCACCGCCGCGAAGTGGATCACGGAGCCTTCCTCCATCCACAACAATGACCAGGCGATCCCGGCCAACACGATGGTCAGGATGGACGGGCCGCGCAGCTTGTCGACGATCACGTCGTCCAGGCGCGTGTCGCTGCGTCGGCTCAGGCGAGCCATCAAGGGGAAGATGACCAGTCGGACCAGCAGGGCTACGGCCAGGGTCAAAGCTAGTCGCATGATGGTGGCCGTCAGACGCGAATCGAGATTTTCTAACCATTCGGGCATGGGTCATCTCCTCGGGCTGGTCTACAGGTATCCCAGGGCTTTCAGATGGCGCTTCAGTTGGGGGTCGATATCGACCACACGGGGCGTTTGCTCCTGATCGCCGGGGCGTCCCGCCAGACGTTCGGCCGCTGCGTTCAGGGCGCGCGCTTCCGCGCCCGACAGGGGCAGTGGCGTCAGCTCGCCGGGATCGACGGACAGGTCGAAAAGGGCGGGCCATACCTCCGAGGTGACGCCGTCGTTGGCCGGCCCGGCCACCACGGCCGTCCAGCCGCCGGCGCGCATTGAAACGAAGTTGCGCGACTCGGTGAGTCCCACCAGCGTGTCCACGTCGTTGATGGTCACGGTGCGGCGCTCACGCGCTTCCTCGTCGGCCGCGGACACGGGTCGGTCGACCAGTTCGGGCAGCAGCGAGAAGCCGTCGATGTCGCTGTCCGGTTCCAGGCCCACGGCGTCCAGCACGGTGGGCATCAGGTCGAGGAAACTCACTTCGGTGTCGACGATTTTGGCCTCGGCGATCGTCGTCGCAAGACGGGGCAGTTTCACGATCAGCGGCACGTCGGTCAACTGCGGGCCGAGCAGGTCTCCGTTGTGTCCCCAGTGTCCGTGCTCCCAGAAGGCTTCGCCGTGATCGCTGGTCACGATCAGCAGCATGTTGTCGGTCAAGCCCGCCGTCTCGAGGCGCTCCAGGAACCCTCCCAACAATCTGTCGGTGTAGAGGATGCCGGCGTCGTAGCGTCCCACGACTTCCTTGGTGATCAGCGGGGGAGCCTCTTCGCGGAATCTCTGGATTTCTTCGATGGTGCCCATGAATCGCGTGCGGTGGTAGCCCAGAACCTCCCTCAGATCTTTTGGGGGAGATATATAGGGCATGTGGATCTCGTAGGTGTGGAGAAAGAGGAAGACGTCCTGATCGGCATGGTCTCCGAGCCAGTCTTCGCCGCGCTGGAGGATCTCGCTCCACTGGAAATGGTCCTTTTCCGATGACCAGTAGGTACCGAAGCCGCGATCGTGACCGTAGAGGCGCTTCAGGTAGGCGCCGCCGGTGAAGGCGGCCGTGGCGAACCCGGCGGCCGCGAGCGGCTCCACGAGGCTGGGGGTGTCGTCGGTGAGCGCCTGGTCCTCCTTGCGCACGCCGTGTCCCTTGTTGAACAGGCCGGTGAACAGGGAGACGTGGGACGGCAGGGTCCAGTTGGTCGGCGCGGTGGCGCGCGCGAAGCGGACGTTCTCGGCGCTCAACGCATCCATCCGTGGACTGATGTCACGCTCGTAGCCGTAGCACCCCAGGTGGTCGGCCCGCAGACTGTCCAGGCAGATCACGATCACGCGTTTGGGGCCGGGGTCGAAGATCGGACCGGTGTAGCCTTGCGGCGGCGCGTTCTCGCCGCATTGCAGGGTAGTCAGGGCCAGCAGGTATACGAGTAGATGCTTGCGCACGGTCGGCTCCGGGGATGATGGTGAACGAGAGCAGGGGGCGCCGCGGCGCCCCCTGCATGATAACTCCCGAATGGTGTTTTGTCTGCCCGCTACCGGTCCCTTGGGAATTTCGGCGCGTCGGGCAGCACCTGGCGCTGCTTCATCTCCTGCATGACCACGTCCACGGCCTTCTCGAGCTGCGGATCGCGACCCTGGATCACCAGATGGGGCAGGTTGTCCACCTCGATGTCCGGGTCCACGCCGTAGTTCTCCACATCCCATTTGCCGTCGAGGTCGTAGAGGGCGAACTCGGGGAAGGTGACGTGTCCGCCGCCCATCAGGCCGACGTAGGTGGAGTAGCCCACCAGGCCGCCCCAGGTCCGCATGCCGACGACCTTGCCGAGTTGCCACTCCTTGAAGTAGAAGGGCAGGGCGTCGCCGCCGGAGCCGGCGTGCGCGTTGCTGATCATGACCATCGGGCCGTTGAAGGCCGTGTCGGGCGTGCGCCAGTTCTGGCCGTGCCGCGGTTTCCACATGTTCAGGAACGATTGGTTCAGCACGTTGAGAATGAAGTCGGGAATGAAGCCGCCGCCGTTGTACCGCTCGTCGATGATCAGACCCTCCATGCGGGTCTGCGGGTAGTAGGCCTTGGCGAAGGCCCGCGCGCCGTCGAAGGCGGTGTCGGGCAGGTGCAGGTAGCCGACCCTGTTGTCGGTCATCTCGGCGACCAGCCGGCGGTTGGTCGCCACCCACCGGACGTAGCGCAGGGGGATGTCGTTGCGGATGGGCCGCACGGTCACTTCGCGGGTCTCGCCGTCCGGCGCGTCGGCTACCGTCAGGACCACCTGTTTGCCGGCCTTGCCTTCGAACAGGGAGAAGGGGTTGGTCGGGGCGGTCAGGTCCACGCCGTCGACGGACAGCAGATAGTCGCCCTCGGTCACGTCGAGGCCCGGGCCGTACAGGGGCGTGCGCTGGTTCTTGTTCCAGTCGCGCTCGGTGAGGATGTTTTCCAGGCGATAGCGGCCGGACGCGGCGTCCAGCGTGATATCGCAGCCCAGCAGGCCGACGTCCACGGTTTTGGGGGTTGGACGGTCGCCGCCGGCGCGCACGTAGGAGTGGCCCGCGCCCATCTCGGCGATCATTTCGCCGAGGACGTAGTCCAGGTCGCGGCGGTCGGTCACGTAGGGCACCAGCGACACGTAGCGCTCGTGCATTTTGTCCCAGTCCACGCCGTGCATGCCTGGGTCGTAGAAGAAGTCGCCTTCCAGACGCCAAGCGTCGGTGAACATCTGCCGCCACTCGGCGCGCGGGTCGACCTTGGCGCGCATTTCGGATGTGCGCAGGGGCTTGTCCGATGGTTTCTGGTCGGACGCGGCGGTCACCAGGCCGTAGCTGCCGTTGCTCACGTAGAGGATCTGCTCGCCGTCGGCGGTGAGGTCGTAGCCGCCGCAGTTGCCCAGGACGGTCTTGGTCTCTCGCTCCGCCAGGTCGAAGAGCATCAGCGACGCGTTCTCGGCGTTCGATTTGCGCGACATGTAGAACACCTTGCCGCCGGTGCATTCGAGGCCCCAGTAGCGGCCCGGCTCCACGTCCAGTTGCACGATGCGCCTGCCGATGTCCGAGGTGTCGATGACGGTGGGTTCTGCCTCTTCTTCGGCGTCTTCTTCGTCATCATCGTCCTTTTCGCCTTCGTCGTCGCCGTCTTCCGCCTCGTCCTCATCCTCTTCGACCGCGACCTCGTCGCTCTCGTAGGGGAAGGGATGCTTGGCGTCGGCCTGCAGGGTCACCAGGTAGAGGAGTTGCGTGTCGTTCCAGGTCGGTGTGCGGTCGAAGCCCCCGAAACCGGGATCGAACTTCCGCGCCGACGAGAAGAACAGGTACTTTCCCTCGCGGTCGAAGGCGGGGGAGGTGTCGTCGGTAAAGAGGCTGGTCACACGAGTGGTTTCGCCGTCCTCGGTGTCGTGCAGGAAGATCGAACGATAGCCGTTGGCCTCCTGCTCCGCGTAGGCGACCCAGCGGCTGTCGGGGCTCCAGGCCGTGTCGAAAGTGCGTCGCGCCACACCCTGGGTGATGTCATGTTGTTTGCCCGTCTCGACGTCCACCCAGCGCAGGCTCATCTCGGCGTCGTAAGTAAGGATTTTCTCGCTGTCGGGAGACCACTGCAGCCCGAAGTAATAGGACGTGTTGCCCTTGGTGAGCTTGCGCTCCTCGCCGTCGCCGTCGCCCGGCTTGACGTAGAGCTCGTACTCGCCGTCGCGGTCGCTGAAGTAGGCGACCAGTTTGCCGTCGGGTGACCAGGCGGCCTTGATCTCGTTGATGCCGGGTGTGGCGGTGAGGTTGCGCACTTCGCCCTTCTCGGCCGGCACGGTGAAGATGTCGCCGCGGGCCGAAAAGACCACGCGTTTGCCGTCGGGACCGGGCGCGGAGTCGGTGATCCGCTTGGCCACATCCTGCCAATAGGGGCGCGTGCGGAAGCGGTCGTCGTTCAGTTCGATTTTCACGCGGCGCGATTTTTCGGTATCCAGATCCAGCACCCACAACCAGCCGCCGTTCTCGTAGACGATGTGGTCCAGGCCGAGGCTCGGATACTTGACGTCGTAGTCCTTGTGGCTGGTGAGCTGACGGAAGTCGCCGGTGGGCACGTCGTAGGCCCAGATCTGCAGCTTGTCGGTACGGTCGCTGGTGAAGTAGACGGTCTCGCCGCGCCACATGGGGAAGTTCTCGCTGCCGGGCCAGTCGGTTACCTGCCGCGTGGCGTTGGCCGCGAAGTCGTAGATCCAGATGTTCTGGGCCATGCCGCCCTCGTAGCGCTTCCAGGTGCGGTTCTCGCGGGTGATGCGGTTATAGGCCAGCTTCTTGCCGTCGGGTGACCAGCTCGACAGGCCGCCCGTGGGCAGGATCATCTCGGTGGGCAGTCCACCATCCAGCGACACTGTCCACAGCTGTTGCTCGCGCGGGTGGAACGACGTGCGCGAGGTCTGGAAACGGATCGACCGGCCGTCGGGCTCCCAGTCGATCATGCGGTCGTACTGGGGGTGCCAGGTCAGCCGGCGGGGCTCGCCGCCCTTGGCGGGCACCACGAAGACATCGTTGTTGCCGTCGTAGTTGCCGGAAAAGGCGATCCACCGTCCGTCGGGGGAGTACTTGGGCTGGGATTCGAAGCCCACATGGCTGGTGAGACGTCGCGCGACGCCGCCCGCCGTGTCCACGGTCCACAAGTCGCCGCCATGTACGCAGACGATGCGGTCGCCGTGGATGTCGGGGTTGCGCAGCATGCGCATGTCCTGCGGGTCGAAATCATCGGCGACGACGGATCCGGCGCAGAGCAGGAACGTCAATAGGAACAGACAACGACGAAGGGGCATGACGTCTCCTTGGGAGGTTTTTACGCGTGTAAAACAACAAGGCAAATAACGGATGCGGTGGTCATATGTTGCAGAGGATCGCGAAAACTCGTCATTTCTTGAAGAGCCGGTCCCAGAAGCCGCCCTTCTCGACGAGCTCCGCCGTCACCAGATCCACCGATCCCAACGTGTAGCCGTCCAGCATGGCCACCGCTCGCCCAACCACTTTCCCCGCAGCCATGGGCGCCTCGATCTTTTCCGGCAGATCATACCGGAATTCGATCTCGCCGCTGCGGTCCTTCTGCACGCCGATCACCAGCGGGGCGGCGTATTTCAGGGGGGCGGCCTTGCGCTTGCCGCCCTTGATGGAGACGGTCTCGTCGCAGGGGTCACCGGCGGCGGCCACCAGGGTGAGCTTGGTGTAGGCGGCAAACCCCCGGGCCAGCAGGCGCGTGGTCTCGCGGCCGCGGGCATTGTTGGTCGGAGCGCCCATGACGACCGAGATCAGACGCACGCCCTTCTGGGTGGCGGCGGCGGTCAGGCAATAGCCGGCTTGGCTCGTGAAGCCGGTCTTGATGCCCTCGAGGCCGCGATAGTGGCCGACCAGTGGGTTGGGGTTGGTCAGGATGAAGGCGCCGTCGCGGAAGGGGACCCGGTCGCTGACCGCCCACTCCAGGGCTTCGGGATGCTTGCTCAGTTCGCGGCCGAGCAGGGCCATGTCGTAGGCCGAGGCGCGATCCGACTCCTGACGCCAGGCCGGCGGCAGTCCGTGCACGAAGTGGAATTCCGTGTCCCGCATATTCAATTCCATGGCGCGTCGGTTCATGAGCTCCACGAAGGCGTCGACGCTGCCGGCGACGTGTTCGGCCAGGGCCACAGCCGCGTCGTTGGCCGAGTGGATGGCCAGCGCCAGCAACAGCTCGCGGACGCTGAACACCTCGCCATGCTTCAGATAGACCTGTGAGCCCCCCATCTTGCTGGATTTGGCCGACACGGTCACGACTTCCTCGGACTTCAGTTCGCCCACGGCGATCAACTCGAGCACGATCAGCTCGGTCATCATCTTGACCATCGACGCCGGCGGCAGGGACTCGTGCTCGTTCTCGGCGTAGAGCACCTCGCCCGTGCGCGCATCCATGAGCACGACGGATTTGTAATCTCCGGAGACGGCGCTCAGGGCCGAGGCCGAGGCCGCGAGGCAGAGCATGATCAGGATCAGGGCGGTGGCGAGGGCTTCCTTGCGGAACATGGGGCATCCTTTGCGGCTCGAGACGGGTGCGGGCGGCAGGTCCGGTCGATCCCGGGCCGATGTCAATCTACACGGGACGGGTCAGAACTTCAACGTTCCGCCGCGCGCCATGTCGGCCAGCGTGGTCTGGGCCAGCATGGTCTTGATGCCTTCGCGCTTTGGCCCCCACTGTTCGTGCAGGGGGCAGGGATCGTCGTCGCCGCAGGTCGGGAAGCCCAGAATGCAGCGTTCGTAGTCCGCGAGGCCGTCCACGGTGTCTACGATGTCCAGCAAGGTCACGTCTGCAAGCGGTTTCGCCAGACTGTAGCCTCCCAGCATACCGCGTGTCGCGATAAGCAGACCCTTGTCGGCCAGGTTGTTCATGAGACGACCGAGATATTTCTCGGGAATGTCCAGTTTCGTATGCAGACTCCGCACCGAACATGGCGCGCAATCGGCGGCGGCCAGGTAGATCAGCGCTCTGACGGCGTACTCTGAGGTTTTCGATAGGCGCACGCTTGCTCCCGGGTGGAGGGCTCGGTTGTTTGACTGTAGTGACAAACATGGCATACGTGTGATGCAAATACCAAGTTCCGCTTGCCCGCGCCTTTCCGCCACGGTTCAATAGCCGGGGAGCTTGAATAATGAGGCAGACGATCATCATCACTGTCCTGATCATCACGATGCTTGTGCTGGGTGCCGGATGCGGCCACCAGCGGGCGCCTCAGGCGCCATACGAGGGGGTCTGGATCTGCGCCGCCCCCGAGGACTCCCTGGGCCTCGCCGCCTTCCGACGATTATCCGCACCCACCGCCGCCGCCCGTCGCGAGCAGGCCCACCTCTGGCTGGACCGGGCCGCCCGGGTCGATGGCGTGGTGCCTCGGGTGCGCTGTCTGTCCACGGCGGCGGGCCTCGCGCCCGACGATCCCGACATCTGGTTGAGCCTCTCGGCGGAGACGTCGCGCCTCGGCAACAAGCGGCTGGCCCTTGAGCAACTCGACGCCGCCGAAGCCGCCATCATGGTACGCGCCGCCGCTGATCGCCGCGTCTTGCGCTTGCGGCTGGCCAAGTCGCGCGCCTGGCTCTACCGCGACCGCGCCCAGTGGACCGAAGCCCACGCCTGGGCCGACAGCGCCGCCCACCACTCGCCCGGCGAGCGTGAAGCGGTCATGCTCCAGGGCCTGACCCGCGCCAGTCACAGCGACCTGCGCGGCGCCTTCAACATCTCGCGCGAGATCGAGCGGCTTCATTTCTTCCGCTTCGAGTGGCGATGGATGCGCGGCATGGCCGAGCTGGCCCAAGGCAGCCCCGAGAACGCCTACTACTGGCTGCGCGACGCCCATCCCGACGGCGACTACGCCGCCCGTTTCTACCGTGACCTGGCCCTGGTCTGCGAACGCCTGGGCAATATGGTTGAAGCATACCGTTTTCACGGCTACAGCTACGCGGCGCTTGATCTTGAGCCCGGTGTCTGCGCAGAACCGGGGGAGGTTTGTGTCAGCCGCGATGGAGGCAAGATCCGGCGAGTTCCCGTCTGGATCGGATTGGGCCGTCTGCATACCGCCGGGTCGCTGTACGGTGCCGCGCGCGCCGCCGTCGACAGTTTCAACCTGGTTACCGACCCGGATCGTCACGCCCTTTGGGCCGACCGCGCCCAGGACCTGCTCAGCATCTGCATCCGGGACGAACAGGAAGTCGTCGCCTGCCGTCGCGAGCGTGGCCTGCTCTACGCCGCCATGGGTTTCCCCGACCTGGCTCTTGCCGATGTGCGCCGCGTGGTGTCACACCTGGAGCGAATCGATGACTTCGATCCGGATATATTCACCCTCTACGGACATCTGCTCAATGGCGAGGGTGACCACACACAGGCATTGACCTATCTGCAACGCGTCGTCGAGGAGCGTCCCGACCAGGCCCGGGCCTGGAGCGCACTGGGCTTTTCCCTGTTGATGACCGCCCAGGAAGTCGCCGGCGAGGCGGCTCTCGACCGGGCCCTCTCCCTGGATGCCGACCTGCCCGAGGCCTGGTACAACCGCGGCCTGGCCCACTACTTCGCTCATCGTTGGGCCGAAGCCGCCCGCGATCTCGAGCACGCCCTGGGGCTGGCTCCCGACAACCCCGAAATCCTGCCGCTGCTGCAGCAGTCGAAGGGCCGGGCGCGACGAGCGGAGCGGGCCGCGCAACAGCCAGAGGCTGAGACGCCATGACCGACGACCATCCTGTTTAATTCATCGCAGTCATCTGGTACCTTTCCGCCGGGTTAGCACTCATGAGTTGAAGCCACCTTTTGCAAAGGGACAAAGCACATGTCTGGTGATTCACAAGTCGTCAGAGACGTCGGCAAGTGGGAATGGTCGGAAATGTGGAAGAAAGATGATTGGTGGGCCATCTGGCTCGGCTTCGCCATCCTGCTGGCAGGTGTGTTCATCTATTATCCCCACGCGGGGGACATGAGGAACAAGCTGGAAAAGGCCGAGGTTATGTACTCGGCAGCCGCATCCAGAACGGACGCCCTGAAAACCATTGCCTGGTACGAGTTGTCCGATGCCAAGGCCAAGGTCCAGGCGCAAAAGATCGATGCCGGCAAATGGCTGATCAGCGTGACCAAGAAAACCCGAAAATGGACCACCAATCCCCTGGACGGATTCTTAATGTCCCGGGAAAAGGCGGACGCGAAAAAAGCCAAGGCCCAGGCCAAATATGACGAGGCCATTACCAATACGACCATGCTTTATGCGGCCGCCCAGGTTGCAGAGCTGGCCGCAGAAACCGCAGGGTTTGGTAATGAGGACCTGAACGATACAGCCAAGGGTGCCATCCGGGACTGGCGAAACGCCAAGTTTGTCGAAGGTAGGGCCCAGAAGAAGGTCTTCGCCGCCAAACCCTATAACCAGGCATTCAAGCTCCTGGGTCTGGGCCTGTTTTTCGCCGTGTTCTTCGGCATCGGCATGAAGATCATGGGCAATTCCTTTACCAGATATGTCAAAGCCTTTGCCTTTGTTTTTTTCATTGCCGTGCTGGCCTGGCTGGCCAGCACCCAGGCCACCATGAAACACTATGGTATCGGGTATGCGGCCTGGGCCATCTTCTTCGGTATGCTCATTTCCAACACCGTGGGAACGCCCAAGTGGGTATTCCCCGCCATCCAGACCGAGTATTACATTAAGACCGGTCTGGTGCTCCTGGGTGCCAAGATACTGTTTGAAAAAATTATTACTATTGGTACAGCCGGTATTTTCGTGGCCTGGGTTGTTACTCCGGTTGTTTGGCTGGTCACCTACTGGTTCGGCCAGAAGGTCGTCAAGATGAGTTCCAAGCGTTTGAATGCCGTCATCTGTTCGGACATGTCCGTTTGTGGCGTGTCGGCGGCCATCGCAGCGGCCTCCGCCTGCAAGGCGAAAAAGGAGGAACTCACTCTGGCGGTCGGGCTGTCCCTGGTCTTTACCTCCATCATGATGATTGTCATGCCGGCCATCATCCACGGCTTTTTCCCCGCGGACAAGATCGAAGTCCTGGGCGGGGCCTGGATGGGCGGTACGATCGATGCCACGGGCGCCGTTGCCGCAGCCGGTGCTTTTCTGAGTGAAAAGGCCCTGAATGTTGCCGCGACCATCAAGATGATTCAGAACGTACTCATCGGTGCCATGGCCTTTTGCGTGGCCCTGTACTTTACCACCAAGGTGGAAGCCGAAGAAACCGGTCACAAGGTCGGCCCCATGGAAATCTGGTACCGGTTCCCCAAATTCGTTCTGGGGTTCATCGCGGCGTCCGTGATTTTCTCGACCATTTACAGCAGTTTCAACAACCAGGCCGCCGGACTCGGCACCGCCATGATCGATAAGGGTACCATCAAGGGTATGAGCGATCTGTTCCGGGGCTGGTTCTTTATCCTCTCCTTTGTAAGTATTGGTCTCGCCACCAACTTCAAGGAGCTGAAAGTACACTTCTCCGGCGGGAAACCCTTGATTCTCTACGTGTTCGGTCAGTCGTTCAACCTCTTCCTCACGCTGATCATGGCGTATATCATGTTCTATCTGGTATTCCCCGACCTGACGGCAACCATCTGATCGGGGAGAAACGGGTAATAGTCTCATGGAAACCGATGAGAGAAGATCGAAGGCGAAAGGTGGGGCCATCCTTGGCCTGACCTTTCTGGGGCTGTGGGTGTTTGCCGTTTATATCGGCCCCTGGGGGGAAGACCATATCCCCGTATTCAATAGCATCGTGGAAACCATCGAAGCCAGGGATATCGATTCCGGCGCCTATTTCTATACGGAGATAGACGCCTCGTATGACGGGCCGCGGGAACTGGTCGGCTCCATCAGGATGAAAGCGCCGGAACGGTACGGGTTTACCTGGCCCTTTATTGCGGGCCTGGTGATCTGCCTGTTGATTCTGTTCTTTGGTTTCAAGACCTTACCCGTGGATTAGGCGATATCAGGTCGGAGCCGGTTCGATAGGATGAACGGGCGGCTATGCTGAAGGCACGGTTTTTCCCAGCCAACAGGGTCCTCCATTTGACACGCAAAAGAAACCCGGACCGCCTGGGATCCGGGTTCCTCGTTTCTGGAGCGTGATCGGGATCAACCCAGCGTCTTGAAAACCTTCTCGATCCTCCGCATGGCCCAGTTGACATCCTTCCGCGAGATCGTCAGCGGCGGCGCGATCCGGATCACGTTCTCATGCGTCTCCTTGCAAAGCATCCCCTCGGCCATGAGCGCCTCGCAGTAAGGGCGGGCCGGACGGTCCAGCACCACGCCGATCCACAGACCCACGCCGCGCACCTTCTTGATGCTCTTGCATTTGACGGCCTTGATCTTGCCCATGAAGTACTCGCCCTGCTTGAGCGAGTTTTCCACCAGCTTCTCTTTGACCAGCACCTTCAGCGCCTCGCTCGCGACGACACAGCCCAGGGGGTTGCCGCCGAAGGTGGAGCCGTGGTCGCCGGGGTTGAAGACGCCCATGACCTCGTCGTCGGCCAGGAAAGCGCTGACGGGGTAGAAGCCGCCGCTCAACGCCTTGCCGATGATCACGCCGTCGGGACGCACGCCTTCCCACTGGTGGGCGAACATCTTGCCGGTGCGGCCCAGGCCGCTCTGGATCTCGTCGACGATCAGCAGCACGTTGTGGGTCTTGCACAGCTTCGCGGCCTTCTTCAGGAAGCCCTTCGGCGGCATGATGATGCCGGCCTCGCCCTGGATGGGCTCGACCATGAAGGCGACCGTGTTCTTGGTGATGGTCTTCTCCAGGGCTTTTGCATCGCCGAAGGGGATCACCTTGAAGCCGGGGGTGAAGGGGCCGAAGCCGTCCTTGTACTGGTCCTCGGTGCTGAAGCCCACGATGGTCGTGGTGCGGCCGTGAAAGTTGTCGGCACAGACGATGATCTCGGCCTTGTTCTTCTTCACGCCCTTGATCGTGTAGCCCCACTTGCGCGCGGCCTTGATGGCGGTCTCCACGGCTTCGGCGCCGGTGTTCATGGGCAGCACGCGGCTGTAGCCGGACAGTTCGCAGAGTTCCTTGTAGAACGAGGGCAGCTGGTCGTTGCGGAAGGCGCGGCTGGTCAGGGTGCACCTGGCGGCCTGACGGCGGAACGCCTTGAGCAGACGGGGGTGGCAGTGGCCCTGGTTGACGGCGCTGTAGGCGGCCAGGCAATCCATGTAGCGCTTGCCTTCGACGTCCTCCACCCAGATCCCGTCGGCCTTCTTGATGACAAGGTCCAGGGGGTGGTAGTTGTGCGCCCCGTACTTGTCCTCCATCTCGATATATTTCCGCGTCTTCATGGTGACCTCCGGAAAGGTGAAAGGGTCGTTCAGCTCGGTCGAGCTACGTCTATGGGTAGCGGTGAATCCCGCGATAGCGCAAAGATAGGGCTCTTATGGGCGCATGTGAAAAAAAATGTAGTTTCGCTGATTTTTATACTTGAATTACTAAAGTACTTGGTTTATTAAAGTCATGGCGTCCCAGGAATCCCAAGGAAGGGATCCGCGGGCGGATCGGGTTTCATCGATCTTTGAAGGTCTGTCGTTAGGGAGAATGCCGGGTCCGGACGGAGCACCGGTTGAAGGCCGTGGACCCCGCTTTTAGCGGGACGGGGAAGGATCCCCGCCGGCTCCTCCCAAAGGCCCGTGTCGATCGGAGATCGGCACGGACTCCCAGTTCGGAACGTGCGTCATACCGTCTGGCCCCGCACGCTCCGGCTCCGGCTGGAAGACAGACCGACAACAGGGGGGCGGCGGCCGTTCTCGTCGCCCCCCGCACGCTCACACTTCGGAGGCAAGGAGGCCTCGTCAGTGAGCCAGAACCAACCCCCAGCGGCTGCGGCCGGCGGGGGTGCGCCGCTGGTGCCGTTGATTCACGGTCGGGCGCGACTGCTTATCCTGTCCCACCTGATCCGGGTCGGTCCGACCCCATTCACCGAGTTGCGCGTATTACTGGCCATGACCGACGGGTCCCTGTCGGTGCATCTCTCCAAGCTGGAGGAGGGGGGGCTGGTGGAGATCGTGAAGGAGTTCGTGGGGAAACGCCCGCGGACCCTGGTGAAGGTCTCGCGCCGCGGGCGCAATCAGTTCAACAAATATGTCCAGGAACTGCGCGACATCGTTCCGGGTCTCTAGTGCTCTGTCCACCTTTGTTCTTGGGCTTGGCGAATTCACAAGCAGCCATCTGCTGCGTTGTACCCGCTTGAATTAGCTACGGCTAGTCCTGCGCTCGCACGCCTTGCATCTGACTACTT
>CAYYYS010000042.1:0-21717 GCA_964476155.1 uncultured Fibrobacteraceae bacterium | reverse complement strand
CTTGGGTCGAATTAGAGGGATCAGCCACGGTGCCGTACCAGTCCACGGTCTGGTCCCAGGAGTTTCCATAGCCCGGATTACGCGTGCCGGCACAATCGAATGTCGTGCCGATCCACATGGCGTGGTTGGGGACCGTCGTCGGATCCAGGAGCTGGGCGTGGAAGGTGTCGACATGGCTATAGGTTGGTCGATGGTGATTCCAGAACTCGCTCGTCCAGCCGTCCATGGAGGGGAGGCCGGTCAGGTCGTCCTGGAAGTCACCGTCCAGCGCTCCCGGACCGCCCAACAGGTACATGGAATCGGTGCGAGCGGCCGCCAAAGCCGGCGGCGTACCCCCGACCAGTGTGGCAGTCAAATTTTCGGGCTGCGGCGACGCAGGTAGGGGTGCCGAACCGCCGTCCTTGGCCGAGAGGGGGCCGCCCCAGAGGATCAACAGGATCAACAATGACATAGCAATCTGGAATGCTGGGTACTTCATGGCGTCTCCTTTTGACCGGACTACTGTTCCGGTCCTGGCTTCAGGGGGTGCATCACATTTTGTGAACAGAACAACGGCGCGGAATTCAAGAGCAGATGGAAAAGTCTATTGACTCTGACACTCACTCATCATGCGACATAAGCGGCATAAAAAACCGGTCGCCAAACCTCCATGGGCTTGGCGACCGGATCGAGTTCATCGAAAACAGGGCTGACTATTTCAACAACGCCAACTTCTGTATCCGCAACGCGCCGTCAACATCCAGACGCGCAAAGTAAACACCGCTGGGCATGTTGCGACCGGTCTCGTCGCGGCCGTCCCAGGTGCGTTCCTGCCAACCGGCCTCGTCGCCGGTCGACAGGGTTCTGACCATGCGACCGCGCTGGTCGTATACGGACAGCGTCACGTCCCGCGCGCCGGCCGGGATGTGATACTTCAGCGTGGTGACCGGATTGAAGGGGTTCGGAATCGCGGCATTCAGTACCGCGGGCAGCCCTAGGCCCGGCACGTCGTCCACGCCGGTAACGAACTCGCCGGTAATGCTCACCTCGTCCACCCACCAGCCGATGCCGCAGTATCCACCGTCCTCGGCCGACCAGCCCGAGTCGCTGGTCAGACGCAGGCGCAGATCGACGATGGCGAAGCCGTACTCGTTTTCGCAGGCCGCGAACGCCGCCGGCGGAATGGCCCAGGTGTCGGTCACGCAGTCGCTGAAGCCGTCGAAGGATGCGATCTCGTACCAGGTGGCGTCGGGATCGCCGGCGCAACGCACTTCCACGTGGGCATAGTCATAGAAGGACTCCAGGGCGTAGTGGTGACGCAGGGTCACCGTGGCACCGGAGTTGACGTCGACCGAGCGCCAGGTGAAGTCGTACCAGTTGTTGCCGTAGCCGGGTGGGCAATCGTAGTCCTCGTCGTCGACACCGAACCAGAGTCCGCCGGCGCCGCCGCACGACCCGCTCTGGGTCATGTCGTGATGGACGTAGCTGTTGCAGAACAGCCAGCCGTCGTTGTCGACTTCGAAGTCCCAGGTGAGAGTCTTGTCGGGTGCCACCAGCGGCGCGATCTTGGCGCCGATCAGGAAATCGGCGGTCACGTCCTGTCCCACGACGGCGATGTTCTCGATGGCGATGCCGGTCGCGTCACAATAGTAGTCCTCGGCCGACGGGATGGTGTCGTCGGCGAAACGGTCGCGGTCGCGCGGGCCGATCCAGTCGGTGCTGTCGGCGCTGGCCACCGACCAGCCGGGCCAGGCGTCGCCGTTGTCGCCGCGGTTGTAGTTGTTCAGCCAGAGCTGCAGGGTGTAGTCGCGCGGGCCGTCCAGGTGCTCGATCCAGTCGTCGGGCGCGTGGAACCAGGGGCTGGCTTCGACCACATCGACCAGGCGGTGGTTCTCGTTGGAGTTGCCGCTCAGACCGTCGTCCACGTGATAGATGACCATGCCGGACGCCAGGGGCAGGCCGTTGTCGACCTGGCGACGGGTCAGGCCCGCGTCGAAGCCGATGGGCTGGCGATTCTCCACCAGGAAGAACTCGTCGCCGGTGCTGGCGCCGTCGCGGAAGATACGGTAGGCGACCGGGTTGGTCTGGACCGGCGGAATGGTCACGCCGAGCATGTCGGCGGTGACCGCGGTCGGGGTCAACCAACCCAGCTTCCACTTGGACCAGGCGGTCATGTGGGCCGGGCTGCTGCCGAGAGCCTCGCCGCTGACGTGCGCCCAGGAACCGCCGCTCATCAGGCCCCAGCCGCCGATACCGCTGCTGCTGTAGTCGGTGTCGTAGAGATCGGGCAGACCGAGCACATGGCCGTACTCGTGGGCGAAGACGCCGATGCTGATCTGGGTCTCATCCGCGAGTTCTTCGGGCTCCACCGAGTAGCGATAGCAGATCACGCCGTCGTTGGTCACGATACCGCCACCGGAGAAGGCCCAGGCGTGGGACCAGATATCATTGTCGTCACCGGTCTGCTCGCGACCAGGTCCGGCGTGGACGAAGAAGAGGGAGTCCACGTAGCCATCGTCGTCACCCGAATCGGGTATACCGTCGGGACCGTCGTTGTCGAACTGGCTGTAGTCGATGACCGGATCTAGGTCGATGACGGCCTGGGTGATCATGTCGCGCACCTGGTTGTAGTCCGTCGGTGTGATGTCGGCGTAGAGATCCGCAGAGGTGTGCCAGCCCGAGGCCAGGCCGTCCACGCCGTACTGGCCGTAGCTGTTCTCCAGGTAGTAGTCGTTCATGCTGCCGTTGGGATAGGTACCCGTCGAGAACATCATGTCATGATAGTTGGAGCCGGGATGGGCCACCTCGTCGGCGGGATGGTCGGTCCATTGCATCAGGATCAGCAGGCACGAACCGGTGCCGGTCACCTTGGCCGACTTGCCGGCGGCGACAGCCTCGCGCGACAGATGATAGAGCTCGTCCTCGGGTCTCATTTTCCCGGTCAGCTTGCCAACCGCCTCGAGGCCGAGCCGGTCGATGAGATTCGGGTCGGCCGAAACGGTCGCCGGACCACCAGAGTGGTTCGGGTGGGCCAAAGCCGAACAGGCGAACAGGCTCAGGGAAACGACCAGCGCCAGCAGCAGCACGCTACGCATGTGATCCTCCAGATTGGATGGAACAAAAAGAGGGAATGGCGGGATTCCCCTCCGTGGTTTCGTAAAACCGGACATCCTGTCCAGTCGGGCGATGATTTCCGACTCACTATTATATCACGATATGGCCCTTTTCGTACAGGGAGTCACGCGATCTGAGGCGGGATCATTTCACAAATCAACATATTTATCAGTTTCGATTTTTATTGACATGCAAATGCCTAGTAGTACATTTGGTGTTGATTGTTTAACAATACCGGATCAGGCCTCTCCTCTCTTCATGTTCTACTCAACGCGAAGGAGACCGCGATGAAGAGAATCTTTACCCTGCTGGCCGTTACAGTCCTTGTGCTGATGGTGGCCGGCGGCGCTCTGGCCGACGAGAAAAAGGCCGACAACAAGCAGCTCGACGGCAAAAAACTCTACATTTCCAACTGCAAGACCTGCCACGGCGAAGACGCCGATGCGGGCGAGTACACCCCCATGTACCTGATCATCGAGCAGTGGGAACGGTTTTTCGATGAGGACTACGTCGAGACCCACCAGGATCTGACTATGCCCGAATCTGATGAGGCGAAAGTCATCGACTCCATCACCCCCGCGATGCTCAAGGCCATACGCAAGTTCTGCATTGATGGCGCCGCGGATTCCGAACACCCGATGACCTGTGGTTAGAAACTTCCGGAGGAAACGAACCATGAAGAAGATTCTCGCACTCGTGCTGATCATGGCCGTCGGGCTGGTCGCTATCGCGATCGCCGATGATGACGCCCAGGACAAGAAGATCAAGGATCTCGAGAAACGTCTGCGCAAGGCCGAGCGCCATGTCGCCACCGACCGCATCGAGTTCACCGGCGACTTCCGCTTCGAGGCCCACAACATCAACGGCGAAGTGAACGACTACTACGATGGCATGGCTCTGCAGAACCTGACCGCAGGCACCATGTTCTACTTCATGCGCAACTTCGACGGCATGGATCCGATGACCGGGTTCCCGACCAGCGTCGCGGACATCCAGAACGAGATCATGGCCAACGGTGGCGACTACATGGCTTTCGCCAACTCGCTGACCTTCGACCAGCTTAAAACCTTCATGGGCGGCTTCTCTCCCGCCCAGCAGCAAATGCTCATGGGTATGCTCATGCCAGCGACGCTGCGCGACGGCTACGACTACAAGAACGACATCATATACACCAACCGCCTGCGCCTGAACATGAAGGCCAAGGTGGATAAAAACGTTAAATTCTACGGTCGCCTGTCCATGTACAAGCCCTGGGGCGACAGCACGGGCCTGCAGGTCTTCAACGGCCAGAGCAACAGCCTGAACATCGACGGCAACACCACGCGCGTACCCAACAGCGACATTCTGCGCGTGGAGCGGGCCTACTTCAACTGGACCAATCTCTTCGACAGTTCCCTGTACCTGTCCATCGGTCGCCGTCCGAGCACCGGTGGTCCCCCGATGCACCTGCGTGACGACGAGATGCGCGCCGGCACGCCCCTGGGCACCGTCATCGACTTCCAGTTCGACGGCATCACCGCTGGTTACGCCCTGCACGAGAACTCCAAGGTGCGCCTGTGCTACGGCCAGGGCTACGAGTCGGGCTTCGGCTCGGCCGAGAACCTGAAGCGCCCGGCCGACCGCATCAAGGACGCCCACTTCCTCGGCGTCAACTGGGACGTGTGGAGCGAGGGTGACAACTTCGTCCAGGCGACCGTCGCCCGTGCCTTCGACGTGACCGACGGCTTCAACGGCGTCGTGGTCCTGCCCCACAACCCGGTCAGCGGCGACGCCATCGGCGCGCCCATGGTCATGCGCTTCACGCCTTCGGCCAACCTGGGCGACATCGATCTGGCCAGCCTCCTGGTCATGCGCAAGTGGAAGGGTTTCGACTTCTTCGCCAGCTACAGCGTCATGAAGTCCAAGCCCGAGATGACGACCACGCCCTTCGGCGGTCTGTTCTGCGACCCCTTCGAGACCCCCGAGGAGCAGACGGGCAAGATGGCCTACGTCGGCGCCCGCTACAGCTTCGACAACCAGAAGACCAAGATGGGACTCGAGTACAACAAGGGTAACAAGTACTGGTTCAACTTCAGCCACGGCGCCGACGACCTGGTCGCCCCCAAGACGGGCACCCGGGGCGAGGTCTGGGAGGCCTACGTCACCCACCGCGTCAACAAGCGCTTCGTCCTGAAGCTGGACTACATGCACTATGCCTACGACTACTCGGGATCTGGCTGGCACCTGGGTGCGCCCAAGGATCTGGACACGACGCCGATCCTCGGCTACCAGACCTTCAGCACGGTCGACCAGATCACGCTGAGCACATCGGTCCGGTTCTAGGGGAAACATCATGAAGACGACGATCACCCTCCTGGTGATCCTGGCGATCGCCGGCCCCACGTGGGCCGGCGGTGAGTCGGGCTACTCCCATCAGGACGACTACGAGCACTACGAGGGCACGGCGACCTGCCTGGAATGCCATCTGGAGGAAGCCGAGAGCTTCTTCCACTCGCAGCACTACCAGTGGCAGGGCGAATCGCCCGACATCGCGAACGGCAAGGGCCGGCGGCTGGGCAAGCTGAACACCATGAACGACTTCTGCACCGGCCCCGGTGCCAACTGGATCGGCAACGTAGAGAACAGCCAGGGCAAGATCCTCGCCCAGGGCTGTTCGAAATGCCACGCCGGCCTGGGCAAGCGCCCCGAAGCGGAGCTGTCGCGCGAACAGCTTGAGAACATCGACTGCCTGATCTGTCACGTGAGCGGTTATCGCCGCGGACTCTACGACGATGCCGACGGCAACCCCGAGTGGCGGCCGATCCTCTGGCGCAACCGGTATGGGCTTGATGCGGTCTCCAAGCGGATATCCATGCCGAAGCGCAAGATGTGTCTACGCTGTCACTCGGGCGCCGGCGGCGGCCCCAACTTCAAGCGCGGCGATATCGAGTACATCCTGGCCGACTGCGACGCCGAGTACGACGTGCACATGGGCACCGACGGCGCCGACATGTCGTGCGTGGAGTGCCACGAGGGCGAGGACCACCGGATACTCGGTCGCGGCGCCGATCTGGCGGGCACGGACCGGCCCGGCGAACGACTGAGCTGCGAGAACTGCCACGACGCCGACCCTCACGGTATCGTCGTACTGGATCACCACGCCGGTCGCATCGCCTGCGAGACCTGTCACATCCCGACCTTCGCCAAGACCGACGCGACGGACATGTCGCGCGACTGGTCGACCCCGGTGTACATCGAGGATAAGGACAAGTACGCGGCGACGATCGTCATGCAGTCGGACGTGACGCCCGCCTACGCCTGGTGGAACGGCCAGACGCGGCATCAGCTCATGGGCGAAGAGGTGAAGGTGCAGAAGGACGGCACCGTTCACATGATGAGCCCCGTGGGTTCGAAGAAGGACAAGACGGCGAAAATCTACCCGTTCAAACTGCACCTTGGTCGCCTGCCCGTGCTCCAGGACGAGCGCTGGCTGTTGCCGATCGGTGTGGAGGAATTCTTTGCGGACGGGAACATTCACCACGCGGTGCTCGAAGGCGGGCATTACCAGTATGGGCGCGAGGACTTTGCGTATGACTGGGTGGATACGAAGCGGTGGATGGGGATTTATCATGGGGTTGTGCCGGCGGCGAAGGCCTTGACCTGTCTGGACTGCCATAGAGAGGGCGGGCGGATGGATTGGGTGGAGTTGGGGTACAAAGAGGATCCGGTGTTGAAGCGCATGAAGTAAAGGCGGGCGTGCCATGTGGGCACCCTTGATGTTGCTTGAAACAGGATTAGCAATGAGGCTGGGACTTCCTTGGCGGTCCCAGCCTTTTTTATTGGAAACGGGGGCCCCCGGGGGACCCCGTTCTTCGTTTGATACCTCTGATCCCGAACATCCGGTCGCTCACAGGGTGATCGCCGGTTGGTGCCCCGTTATTTCACCAGGATCATCCGCCCGGTCTGGCTGAAGTCGCCGGCTTCGAGCATGTAGAAGTAGGTGCCCGAGGCCACCGGCCGTCCACGCTCGTCGCGGCCCCGCCAGGTGACCTGATGCGTACCCGCCGAACGACGTGTCGCCGTTGCCGGTGACGACGTGCGGTCCGACGACGTCACTGGTGGCCGTAGGTGTTGTCCTCGCCGGCCGTGCCCTCGTCCAGGACCGTTTGCATCAGGATGATCTTGATGGACTCGACATCCAGGTCGGGGTTGGCCTGGCGCATGGGCGTCACCACGCCGGCCACGTGCGGGACGGACATGGACGTGCCGTCCCAGCCGTCCTGGTAACCGCCGCCGGGAACTGAGGAGTAGACGTCCACGCCGGGACCTACCAATGTCGGTTCCCGATGACATCAAAGGGGCAACGACCCGTGCAGAATTGCTCATGTACGTCTCGGAACCCAAGGTGAGTTATATCGAAATCCTGCGACAGATGGCACATGGTTCGATTTCATGCACGCCATTCCGAACGGCACTCCGCCGGCTCCGCTTTTCGATGAGAAATCCCAGCTCAACACCTTCATCTGCATGCCACCAATCTTCAGTCCCGAAGACGAACTCGAAACAGGACTCTACATCGGCGGCAGCGAGGTGCGTATACTCTGGATAGCACCGATCACCATGGCTGAGTGCAACCTGATAATAGAGAAGGGTGCTTTGGCGCTCATGGATCTTCTCGACGATAACGATTTTTCGCCGGTCATCGATGGAGATAGGGACAGTTATATCTGATCCATTCATGGTCCCATAGTGGCGGGGAATCCCACACTGCAATCAAACGCCCATGACCTCGCGATAATGCACGCCACGTGAAGCCAGCTCATCCAATAACCGCGTCACATGCTCCGCCTCCCGCCCCAAATACTCCGGCGGCGAAATCCCCGCCGCCTTGTAGGTTCCGTCCGCCACCATGCGCAAGCAGGCCGTGGCCGTATACCCGGTCGTCCGCGCCATGCTCAGCACACCCGCGTCCTTGTCCCAATGATCCGCGAGTTCCCAACGCACCGTCTTCGCCCGGCCGTCCTTCTCCCCCGCGATTTCGATGCGCATCAAGGTCAGGTCGCCCTCCCCGTCGGGCATCTCCCACAAGGGGCCGAGCAAAGCCAGGGCCATGTCGCGGGGCGGGATGACGGCGCCGCCGGCGTGAACCAATCCGTCCTCGAAGAGACCCACGTCGCGTAGCAACGCCATGCGCATCGCGGTTCCGGGTACCCGCAGTGTTTTCTCGCGGATGTTGGGGCAGTGGATCGTCTCGATCAATGTGCGCAGGCCGTCGGTGCTGAAACACTCGAGTTCATCGTAGCCGTCGAAGTGGACCGTCTCCACATCGGACAGGGCGGGGCGCACCACAACCTCGCCGTTTTCCAGATGACGGGCGGGGCGGACATACTCCTCGATGACATCGACCGGAGAGAAGACGGCGCGATAGTACAGGGGCGGCTGGGGCTTCTCTGGCAAACCGCCGACCAGGATCGACACGCTGTCGGTGCGATCGAGACGACGCGTGACGGCATCCATGATCAGGGCGCTGCCCATACCGGGAGACACGCCGCAATCGACCAGGGCGGTGACGCCCTTGGCGCGGGCCAGGTCGTCCAGCTCCAGGGGGTTCTCGGGGAAGAACGAGATCGACACCACGTCGATACCTGTCTCGATCACCGTGCGCAGGGTGCGATAGCCCAGCCAGCCGGGCATGGCTTCGAGCACCAGGTCGGCCTCGCTGACGACTTCGGCCAGGACGTCCGGATCGGACAGGTCGCGGACGGCGGTGAATACCGACGCGCGCGAGGACAGGCGTGCCAGGGCGCGTGCGTCGCGGTCGGCCACGGTCACCTGGAACTCGTGGTCCTTGGCCAGGTCGAGCGCCATGGGGCCGCCCACCAGGCCGGCGCCGAGGACTGTTACCTTCTTGGTCATATATCGCCACTCCCGTGAAATGTGTTCATGGGTATCCTGCGCCTCCGATTGCGATTTGACAACCCCTGGTCGCGATCCACATCACCCCTGGTGTCGGCGCCCGTGTTGATGAAAACGTGGATGCGGCCGTCATACCCGCCGACCACCAGATCGCGTCGGTCGTCGTCGTTCCAATCCACGAACGACGGCGTGGCGCGGGCACCCACGTCGAGCCCCACACCCCCCGTCTGGAGATACTGACCCTCGTCGAAGACCGGTGTGCCGGTCGTGCCGATATTCAGGTGGACGACCACGCGACCGTCGGCGAGATCGATGATCAAGTCGGGCAAGTTGTCGCTGTTCCAGTCGGCGAGCGAAGGCGTGGAGTAGCCGACGGCCTGGATGACACCGCCACCGTTTTCGACCAGGACTTCCGGACCGAGATCGACGGTGTTGGCGCCGGCCAAGGCCGGGCATAAGAACAAGACGCACAGGGAGACCCGTCTGATGAATCGCATGGTGCACTCCGCGTTCGATGACTCGTCACATATGAACCTATGGGTATATCGCATCGGATGGGTAGGATTAGAAATTCCAGGCCAGCCCCGGTCCTCCGGGCGTGAGCGCTAACCGCGGTCCCTCATGATGCGGCCGCAATATCCTCGACCGCACCAGCACCGCCGAGAAATATCCCACCGCCGCACCGGCCACCAGATCGCTCGCCCAGTGCATGTTGTCCACCAGGCGCGCGTAGGCCGAGGCCGTGGCGATGGTGTAGAGGCCGACGGTGGCCCAGCGGCGGTTGATGTCGTCGGACAGGGATTTCGACAGGGCGAAGGCCACTGTCGCATGGCCCGACGGGAACGAGGAATGGGCGGAGAAGAACTCGAAGTCGCGACTGTTCGCGGCCGACGCCGGGCGGCGGCGGCTGAACGAGTATTTGCCGATACCTTCGAGTACGGCCGACACGGCGATGCTCACGCTGGCCCGTTCACCGGCGATCCGTACCGCGTCGGCGTCGGCGGCCCAGCCGGCCGCGGTCAGGCCGACGCCGACAGGGACGAAGACCACCCACTCGCCCCAGGGGCGGGTGACGTCGGCGAACGACTCCCAGGCTGCGGTCTTGTTGTCCAGGACCGACGCGTTGATCTCGTCATCGAGGGTCATGGTCAGACCGATGGTGCCGCCGACCAGGGCGGTGGTGAACCACCAAGGGGTATCCGCGTCTCCATCATCAGCCACCGAGGTCCGTGGAACCGAAAAGGCGATGAGCATTGCGAGCGGAGCTAGGAATCGGATTACGCGAGCCTTTTTCATCGAAATAGTCCTATCTTGAATCCTCAGGCACCAGCGATCGGACACTTCATCAAAACCACAGTACCACGTGGTACCGTGAGTGTGGATAAGATCCGCCCAGGCGCAATCGTATTAACATGATCGCGCAAGCGCGAAGTACAGTTGTCAGTCAGCGTGTTGTAATATTCAGGTTTCTCACACAAGGCATTGGCCGTCTCAGGCATATCAACAAAGAGCTCGCGTACTTTATCAGCCTCAGTCGCCACCGGGAACATGTACACGACATCCGGCCGATACACCGCCCGTGTAAGAACCAGATCCCGCTCATCCCCCACCACGTAGATCAACTCGTACTTCTTGAAGAGCCCCTGCGACCAAGAATTACGACTCGCCGACCTCCTTGCGCGCTTCGACGGAAATCACGACGTACTGACCGTCCGAAAATCCGCAGCTGAACATGCCCCGGGCCGGACCGCGCCGGCCTTCGCCGCCGAAGACCGAAAGCACGTACCACATGGCGTCGAGTTTGCGCAGGTCGTAGGTCCGGTCGTCCCAGGCCTCGGTGACCGCACCGGCGGCGGCGTGGCGGAAGTCGCGCACATCATGGACCCTTACCAGATCACCCGTGAATTCGGCTCTGGTGGTGCGGCTGTGTCCGGAAGCCCGGTCGCGATGGCTGGAGGGACGAATCAATAAGCGGATCACCAACGCGGCGACCACTGCGATCACCATTAACACGAGGCATCTCTTGAAGATGCGCCTGGGGGCCTGTCTCCAGGTATTCATGATCGACCGTGAATATCCCACAACGCCCCGTCTTTGTCTTGTCTCGATGAGGAACCCCGTATATGCTCCCGACTACCATTAGCTTGTGTGCAATGTCCCACCAACCGGGAGATACGCGATGAAGACGTTAACCAGACTATCGGTCCTGATCATCCTGGCGCTCCTGGCCCTGCCCATGGCCGCGAATGCGCTGGTCGAGCCCAAGACCGGCACCGAGTACCCCGACCAGGTGACCATCGAGACCGCCCAGGGCGACATGGTCCTGAAGGCCACCGGGGTCGGCCTGCGCGAGAAGACCTTCCTCAAGGTCGACGTGTACACCATCGTCTCCTATGTAGACGCCGACGTATCCTTCGAAGGCGACTTCGGCGAGGCCCTCTGCGCCCTGAACGCCCCCAAGCGCATCCAGCTCGACCTGCGTCGCGGGTTCAGCCGTGACAAGCTCATCAACGCCTTCATCGGCGGCATCGAAAAGAACTGCGACGACACCTCCGGTATCGCCGCGGACATGGAGACCTTCAAGGCCTACTTCACGCGCGACGCCGAGGACGGCGATCTGATCATCTTCGACTACTGCCCGGTCAAGGGCCTGACCACGACCCTCAACGGCGAAGTGTCCGGCGTGATCGAGAACTTCGATTTCGTGCAGGCCATGTGGACCGTGTGGTTCGGCGGCAAGCCCGCCAACGGCGGCCTCAAGAAGGCGCTGCTGGCGGAACTGGGCGACTGATTCGTTTACACCGTGTAAAGAGGGGAGCCCGGCTGGTACGGCCGGGCTTCTTTATGGTATCATGCAGCCTTCACCCATTCGGCCCTGCCATTTACCCGGATTCGTCGAGGAGACTGATGATCCGTCGATCGACTTCCGTCAGCTTGACTGTCGCGCTGTGGCTCGGACTCCTCGTCTGGGTCGGCTGTGCGGATGATCCGAGCGGCCCCGCCGAGCCCGTCAACACCGCGTCGCCGTCCCTGGCCCTGTCCGCCACATACCACGACTTCGGACTCACCGAAACCCAGTGGACACTCGACGTGACCAACGACGGCGACGGCGAACTAACCTGGTCGATCAACTCGACATCGAGTCGGCTTTTCTTCGCACCGGAATCGGGCGCGGTCACCAACGGAACGGACCCGGTCGTCGTCACCCTCGACCGTGCGGGACTGCCCGCGGGCTCGCACTCCCGGTCCTTCATGGTCGAAAGCAACGGCGGCACCGAGACCGTCTCGCTCGGCTTCTCGGTTCCCGGCGGCACGCCGGGCCCGACCAACCTCTTCTTCCTGCATCACTCCACCGGCCGCAACCTGATCACGGAAGGATCGGTCCGATCACATCTGGCCGCCCGCGACGACGACCTGGACTTCTGGGACCACGACTACAACAACATCGGCCTGATGAACCCGGGTGGTTCGCTCACGGGCTCGAACTACAACATCCCCGGCAACAACACCGACCCCGACGGTCTGCACGCCATGTGGACCACAAGCAACTCGGCGCGCGCGGACATCCTCGCCAACCACGAGGTGATCGCCTTCAAGTCGTGCTATCCCGCGTCGGACATCGGCAGTACGACCGAACTGAACCAATACAAGACCTGGTACCTGGAAATCCGCGACTTCCTGGGTACGCAACCGGACAAGTTCTTCGTGATCATGTCACCGCCGCCGCGCCATCGCCTGGCCACCGACTCGGGCGACGCCGGCCGGGCCCGGGCCTTCGCCGACTGGCTAGGCAGCGCCGAATACCTGGACGGCCACTCCAACCTGGTCTACTTCGATTTCTTCGATCACCTGGCCGGCAGCGACAACGTGTTGCGTTATGAGTACGAAAGGAACCACAGCGGTACCGACTCGCACCCCAACACCCTGGCCAACCAGACGGTCGGCCCCCTCTTCGCCGACGCTCTAGCCGAGGCGGCCGGACGTAAATGAAAACCATCCTCGCCGGCATGATCATCCTCTGCCTTGGACATGGGCCGGCCACGGCCGAAACACCCGACTGTGACATTGACCGCAGCCTGTCGGTCCTGGCCGTCGCCGCCCTGCTCACCGCGGCCACCTGGGACGTGGACCACGACGGGGCTTTCTCGCACGATCTGGCGGACGCCGCGCTGGCCGACGTGATCGACTTCGGCAACACCTGGGGCAACGGTTTGGTGATCAGCGGTGGATCAACGGCCATCTTCGCAACAGGCGTACTCGGCGGCAGCGAGCGCCTGCGCGACCTCGGCGCGGACATGATGCGCGCCTACGCCCTGAGCGGCACCGTCACTATCGCCATCAAGGTGAGCGTCAACCGGCCGCGGCCCTCCGGCAGCAACTACTCCTTCCCGTCAGGGCACACCTCGTCGGCGTTCAGCATCGTGCCGGCCCTGCACCATCACCTGGGCTGGCGGGCGTCGGCGCCCGCAACGGCTCTTGGCGTGATCACGGCCATGGGCCGCATGCAGGACAAGCACCACTACCTGTCGGACGTGATCTTCGGCGCCGCCCTGGGGTGGGCCGCGGGCGACCTGGTGATCCGGTCCTTGCGCTCGGATCCGGGATCGGGCAACGTGATGCTGGCGCCGGGCGTTGTCGGTTATTCGGCGTCCTTCTGACCTGGGGAGGCTTCCATGTTCCGATCGAACCTCATAGCGACTTGCCTGCTCGTACTGATCTCCACATCGCCCGCTATTGCCCTGGATCTCTCCTTCGAGGTCTTCCCCGGCGCCCCGCTCATCCTGACATCGACCCTGACCATCACCCAGGACGGCCACCCCGACCTGGTAATCGATCCCGATTACGCCACCGAGCCGCTCAAGGCGCCCTGGTACTACGCGCTGCGCCTGAGCACACCCGTCACCAACGGCGCCTGGGCCGTGGAGCTGCTCCATCAGAAGATGATGCTCAATAACACCCCGCCCGAAGTGCAGCTCTTCCAGATTACCCACGGCTACAACATCTTCACGGTGCAGCGGCACTGGACAACCCGCGGCGCGCGGCTGATCGCGGGCGCCGGGTGGGTCGCCGCGCACCCCGAAAACACCGTGCGCGGACAGGCGCTGGACGAATCGGCCGGACTTGGCGACTGGGGATATCACCTGGCCGGGCCGGCCCTGCTTGGCGGCGTCGGCAAGCGGCATCGTCTCGGCGAGCGGGTGTTCGTCGCGGGCGAGGCGCGACTGGTTGCGTCGTGGGTCAAGGTACCGGTGGCCGGCGGCGAAGCGCGAATCTCCGATCTGACGGCGCATTTCCTGTTGGGTGTCGGCGTCGATTTTTAGCGGGCATCGTTATTGATGTCGCTGCGTATATGTCGAGCGTTTCATACACGTTGATCCGGGGGATCCACACGAATGCGATTGTTACCGTTCCTGCTCCTGGCCTGGGCTCTGACCGCGAACGCCGTCGAGCCGACGACCAGCGAACCCGACACGACCGCCACCGCGCCAGCCGACACATCCGGCTATGTCCTCGAAGAAATGGTGGTCACGGATCGTATGCCGGAGAAAGAGGTTACGCGCACGGAACTGAGCAGCGAGGAGATCCGCGTCCTGCCCGGATTCGGCGGTGACGCCATCAAGAGCGTGCAGGCGTTGCCCGGTGTGGCGCGTCCGAGCATGTTCGACCAGGGCGCGATCATCGTGCGCGGCAGCGGCCTGTTCGACACCCGCTACTTCCTCGACGGTGTCGACATCCCGTTGCTCTTTCACTACGGGGGTGTGAAGTCCACCTACAATTCGATGTCCCTTTCGAGTGTCGATCTCTATCCCGGCGGCTACAACACGCGCTACGGCGGCTGCGTGGGTGGCGTGATCGAGATCAAGGGTCGTCCCGGCCAGGCCCATCGCTGGAAACGCGTGGTGGACGTGAGCCTGCTCGACTCGTCGATCATGGCCGAAGGCCCCATCGGCGACGACTTCTCCTTCCTGTTCAACGCCCGCCGCAGCTACGCCGGCGAGGTGCTCGAAGCGGCCCTGTCCGGCAACAGCAACATCAACATGGCGGTCGTCCCCTACTACTGGGATCTGGTGAGCCGGCTGGACTGGTGGCCCAACGCCGACGACCACCTGTTCTTCACGGTCTTCGCCGCCAAAGACCGCCTGGAAATGGTCTTTGCCGACGAGGACATGGGCAGCAGCGACGTGACCGAGGCTACCGACGCCATCGACATGAACATCTACTTCGACCGCTTCATCCTGGGCTACGACCGCGACATGGGCGACAACCTGCGCAACGAGCTACGCGCCGCCTGCGGCAACTCCAGCGAGCACGGACACGTCTTCGGCTACTTCCGTTTCGACTCCGATACGCCCATCTACTCGATCCGCGACGAACTGCAGTGGCGGCTGTCGCCCTTCGCAAAGGCCAACCTGGGCGTGGACATGATCTGGGCGCCGGTGGACTACGAGGTGGAAGTGGTGGGCTGGCCCGCGTCACTGGAGGACATGACCTTCTCCGACCAGGCCGTCTACGCCAACGCCGAGCTGTTGCCGAGCGATCGGCTGAGCCTCATCCCCGGCGTACGCCACGATTACTACCACCACCTCGACAAGGGCGTGACCAGCCTGCGCCTGACCGGCCGCTACATCCTGAACAACACACACACTCTGACCGCCGCGGCGGGCACTTACAACCAGGGTCCGCAACCCATCGGCCATTCGACCGACCCGATCTACGGCAACCCGAGCCTGCCGCCGACCCTGGCCACCCACGTCGTCCTGGGCGACGAGTGGCGCGTAAGCAACCGCCTGAGCGCAAAAATCGAGGCCTACTACAACACCCAGTCCCAGATCCCGGCCCTGACCGACAGTCTCGACCTGAACTTCCTGGCCGATACCGACGGCCGCATGTACGGCCTGGAGATGATGCTCCGCCACCACCCCACCGACCGCTTTTTCGGCTGGCTCAGCTACAGCTTCACCCGCAGCGAACGTCGCTACGCCCGCCGGCCGAGTCCCGACGTGACGGAGTGGAGTCCCGACGACTGGCTGCCCTACGAATACGACCAGACCCATCACCTCGAAGCGGTGGGCTCATGGAACCTGGGCACGAAGTGGACCCTGGGCGGACGCCTGCAGTTCGTGTCCGGCAACCCGATCACACCCAATCTGAGCTACACGGACGGCGTCTACGAATTCGATGCCGACACCGGCGAATACGTGCTGGTCGAAGGCGCCTATCTGTCCGACCGCATGGACCCCTACGTCCGACTGGACACGCGGGTCGAACGGCGGTTCGGCGGCTGGGGGGCCGACTGGTCGGTCTACCTGGACGTCCAGAACGCCAACTACTTCGTCTACAACAGCCCCGAAGGCTACGTGTACAACTACGACTTTTCCAAACGCAAGACCTACGGCTGGATCATCCTGCCGGCGCTGGGTCTGAAGGTGGAATTCTGATGCGATATCTGTGGCTGTTGATGGCTCCGTTGATGCTCGCGCAGAGCGGGTGCGATACGACTTATCCGAATGAGGAGATGGATATTGCGGGGAGCGACAGGACGCGGCCGTTTGCGATCGTGTGCGAACCGGCGGAGGCGGTGCCGGGTGAGATGGTGACCGTCACGATGCACTATTACGAACCGGATCCAGACAACCACAACGTTACTTGGCAAGTCGCTCTCGACTACGATCTGGGACTGTACGAAGCCGACGAGGTGGAACGAGACATCGTCACGCTGGATGCGGTCAATGCGCCCACCTGGGACGAACACGGGTTCTGCACCCAGACCTTCACGTACGTCATCCCCGACGACGCCCTGTTGCGCGCAAGCAGTCAGCCCGAGGTGATCACCGACGAACTGGTCCTGGCCCTGGCGCGCGAGGTAATGAACCTGGAGGCGGACGAGTCGCTCACCAAAGTGGAGCTTGATCACAATCTGGATCGGATCGCCGCCGGCGAAACGTCCTGGGATTACATCCACGACCCGGAAATCAGGGAGATCTGGGATTGGCTCAGCGATCTCTTCGCCTGCCGGATCCGCTTCCGCGCCAGCATCGACGGCACAGTGCGTGTGGACGTCACCAAGACCCTGCTGGTTCGCTATAGCCGCGAGATCATCACGGAAAACATCAACCTGAATCCGCAAATGTTGACGCCGATAATCCTGGCCATTCCACACCCCGACGTACTCTTCGAAAATCACTCCCTGTATACGGATGATCTCCAATGGTACGAGATGTTTCCAGTCGGCTGGTCGGAACCAACCGCTGTTCCCATCAACCATGACTGGACCTACTACCTGGTCACGCGATTGACTTTCCAGACCTATCTCTCCCCCTACGGGGCAACGGTCCAGCAAGAGGGTTACACCATGCGCTGGTACCACTTCGGTCTGACGGATGCGCCCGGGTATCCCTTGTTCACGCAGGACGACGGCACGGAGGCGGAGATGTACGATCTGGGTGGGAGCGTACGGTTGATTCCGCCGACCACCGCTTCGGAACATGCGTTCAGGGTGGTGTTGCGCGTACATGATGAGCGACTGGAATGGGGCAACTACGCCTTTGCTCCGGGCACCAGCATCAAGATCGGCGAGTTCATATTCGTGGCGCCCTGATCAGTCCCCGCGCTTGACCACACTCGTCATCGCGATCATCACCGCCAACAACGGCGTCGTCCGCGCGCCCAGCCCGGTCTCGGCCAGCCCCACCAGGAACAAACCTACCAACCCCAGCGTGACGCCCCAAGCCAGGGACGCCACATGCAGCCCGCCGATCATCGCCGGCGTCTCGTCTTGATCCCAGCGCCAGGCCCGACGTCCCATGGAGAAGACGGCGGCAAAGATGGCCGCCAGGGCCAACAACGCGGCGGGTATGCCGTGTCGTCGCATGAGCTCCAGGGGTACGCTCGGCGCCCAGGCTTCAGGCCCCTCGCCGAACAGGGGATTGCGATTGATGACCGTCCAGGCCTCGCGCCACTCGTCGACGCGGGTGGAAAAGAAATCCCCCTCGACCGAAGCACGGTACTTGTAGGCGAAGGATTCGCCCGCGAGCTCCGGGTTGACCATCAGCAGGACCGCTCCGGCCAGGATCACGAGCATGATCACGGCGATTCCGCGCCAGCTCTTGCCGCCGGTGCGGCGGATCGTCACGAGGATCGCCAAGGCTAACGTGACAGCCACGCTGCCCAGGGCGCCACGCGACGCGGTCAGGGGCAGGCAAAGGAGCATCAGGAGCCAGGACACGATGCCGCCCAGACGCCACCGGGACGACGACGACCCCAGCGCCATGCACAAGGCCACCGGTCCAAAGAAGGACGCGTGAACGGCCAGTCCGACCGAGCCGCGATAGAACGAACCCGGCTCGAAGTGTCCGCCGCCCCGTCCGATCAGCAGGTATTCCAGGAGGCCGAGCAGGCCGAGCAGGGCCAAGGCCGACAAGGTGGCGCCCGTCCACCAACGCATCGTTTGCGCGCGACTTGAGTCGTCTCCGGCCAGGGCCGGAAACATGAAGCCCACGGCGGTCGCCAACAGCAGGACCCGCGCCATGCGATAGGCGTCGAAGACCACGAAGCGGTCGGCATGACCGGCCACCAGGGCCAGCAGACCGATGGCGCCGAAGTTGCAGAACAGAAGCACCGGCAGGTTGAGCTGCGGCCAGGGTTCCTTGTCGCGACCGTAGGCTTTCCCCGTCAACCAACTCGCCAGGGCTGAAAGGAGAATCACCTCGGTGGCGTAGATGCCACGGTCTGGCGTGAGAAAGAAAAAGTCCACGATCGGACCGAGCGGGGCCAGCAGCGCCAGTGATTGCAGTGCGTTTTGGCGGGTGAACCAGGCCACCGACGCGGCCGCGAGCAGCACCAGATAGAGCCGCCGCTCGGCTATACCACCCGAGGCCAGGGCATGAGCCAGGACGGCAATGAACAGAAGGGCCCCGAAAGCCGCCACGATGCGTCCGCCGCGTGTCATGCGTCGCGCCTCCGGCTAAGGATGTAGGGATATCGCCGCGCCAGGAACCAACCGATACCCAGGCCCGCAAGGCCGGCCGTCAGATCGAAAGCCAAGTCGAGGGTCGGGGGACGGATGTACTCCGCGCGCGTCTTGGCGAAAACATCGAAGAGCTCCTTGGCGAGAATCATCCCCAGGGCCACCCACACCACGCGGCCGCGGGCCCAGAAACGGGATGCCGCGAAAACGATGAGGATCGCGCCGACCAGGTGGAGAAACCAGTCGATGGGAACGCCGAAAACATGTACGGCGCTGATTTTGTACATGAGACCGCGAGCTTCGCGGAGCAGGTCGAGCAAGGTGCGCCTCCAAATTATTTCATCACAATTGGCGTAGCGGCCAACATGATACCCGCAATTGCGCTATTACTCGAACCAAACTCACCCTATGCTCGTCACCGTGGAGATCGCCCCAACAATGAACAGCAACTCAGCGACGGTCTCCGTGGCCGTTCCGGCCCACGACGCGGCGGTCTATCTGCCCGAGACACTCGATTCGTTTCTGGCCCAGGACTTCCCATCCCTCGAAGTGATCGTGGTCGACGACGGCTCGACCGACGACACCCCACGCGTGATGGAAGCCTACCGCAATCGTGTCACCTACATTCGCCAGGACGCATCGGGCGGACCGTCGCGTCCGCGCAACGTGGGCGTGGCCGCCACGACCGTGACATGTGGATGCGGGTGGAGCGTACAAGACACAACATATCTTCGGCAACTCGTACCCAGCCCCGTCAGCGGATAGCAGGTAACCAGCGTCAAGCGGTCTTGGTCATAAGCATAAAGCACCTCCGTCTCAGTCGATCCAACCACCAGCAGACCAACGACCTCATACACCGAGGTACCGTGGCGGGAAACCAGCTCCAACCGATCCCCGTCCTGGAGATCCCCCAAAAACGCTGCCCAACCATCACGATGCCCCGCCAAGACCACATTGCCGGGCGCGCCGGGATTCGCGGTTCCGTCCACGTGTCCGAGCCCGAAGGCCAGGCTCTCCCCCGACGCCCCGGTCAGCACCGGACGCGACACGCCCAGCCGTGGCACATCCAGTCGCGCGATGGGCGCGAAGTCGGCCCAGTCCCAGGGCCGATGGCGGTCGCCGTCAGCCAGGTGGGCCGCCAGGGCGCGCTCGACCAGTCGGCCGGCGAGCGCGCCCTTCGCCGTGAGATAGGCGTCGTGTCCGAGCAGTGCCGCGCCGGAAGCGAGCAACCCGAGTGACACGACCATCACGGCGCGGCGGGTCATGACCGCACTCCGGCAAATCGCGTGACGGCCAGCGCGCCGCCACCGAGCAGCAAGGCCAGCAGACCGATCATCCGCAGCAGCGGCCGCGTTGTGCCGCAGTTCGGCAGGGTCGACTCGAACTCTGTCCCGTACGGCAAGCCATTGGGCAGACGGCAGGGCGTCGGCGGCGCGTCGGCACTGACGGCTTCCTCCACCGCCACGCGGCTGGTGAAATGGGTGACCAGACCGAAGTCGAGGCCCGTCTGGATGATCCGGTTGCGGATGATGTTTTGATCGGCGCCACGGTGGATGTCCGCCATCAGGCCGGCGACCTTCTCGCGGGCCCAGCGCACGGCTACGCCCGAGGAGGTCGTGGTCGGCAACGTCAGTGCCCTGGTCAATGTCCGGCCGGCGATCTCGGCGCTGAACTCGCCCTGCACATCGGCATCCGCCGGGAAGCGGCCGGACCATAGCAGCAGCCCGCCCGCGTACAATTCGGGTAGGCGCACCGGGTAGGCCTCCGGCTCCACCACGCCGGCCCAGTCGAGACGCGGATGGGCGATCTGGGGACGGGCCACGCGTTCGAGGAATGTGTCGATGCCGTTTTCCGCGCCGTCGTTCGTAGCGACGAAGGTACTCAGTCCGCCGCCATACTCGGCGAGCCGGCGCACCAGGTAGCGGTTTGGCGCGCCGCCGATACCCACCACGTGTAGGCGCACCGTGCCGAGGTCGGCGGTGGCCTCGCGCAGCAGTTGGCTCTCGTTGCCGATGGCGGCGTCGGTGATCAGGATGATGCGCTTGCTGAAGCCGGCCGTGCTTTCATCGTCGGTCAGGAAGCAGCTCATGGCCCGCAGCAATGCCGGGTGCATCTCCGTGCCGCCGTTGGCCGCGAGTCGGTTGACCCAGGCGCGGGCGTCGGCCACCGCGGACGGATCGCCGTCACTGAAGTGCCGTCGGTAGAGCCGGCTGTCGTTGCTGAAAGACATGATGTTGAAGCGGTCTCTTGGCGTGAGCCGGTTCAGGGCGCGCGTCAGCGCGGTACGGGCCTGGATGATCGACGTCCCCTGCATGGAGCCGGACACGTCCACCAGGAAGAGGGTTTCGGTGGGGATGGCCGGCGTACGGGACACGCGCTCGTCCACGGACGGGACGATCATCAGCAGGGCATAGCGACCGTCGTCGCGATCCTCCACGAAGAGAGCCGACAACGGCTCGACGCTTGCGACCGGCCGCCATGCGAGCAGGAAGTCGCGGTCGGCGGGAACGGTGACCGCGGCGGGTGTCACGTACCAGTGACCGGCGTCCTCGTCGACGCGCAGCTCGTGGGACGCGGAGTCGATCCCCTCGATCTCCACGCCGGGGTGCAACTCCACGCGGAGGGTCGCCATGGGATAGCGGGCGTCGCCCTCGGCCACCCAGGGCGACGTGATGCCGGTTATCGGCCGGGACGGCGGGTTGTAGCGCGGCGTGAAGGTCAGCGGAAAAGCCATGCCGAACGTACCGTCGACATAGTCGGCG
>CAYYYS010000041.1:0-23666 GCA_964476155.1 uncultured Fibrobacteraceae bacterium | reverse complement strand
CTTGCGCGGAGAAGGGACACGACGTGAAAGTCAGCATCTTCGGTCTGGGTTATGTGGGAGCGGTTTCGGCGGGATGCCTCGCCCAGGGCGGCCACAAGGTCGTGGGCGTCGATCTGTACGAGACCAAGGTCGACCTAATCAACTCCGGTCGCTCGCCCATCATCGAGAAGGACATCAACGAGATCATCGAGGCCGCGGTGGCCGACGGCCGCTTGCGGGCCACCTCGGACGTGGCCGAGGCGATCCGCGCCACCGAGATATCCTTCGTCTGCGTGGGCACGCCGAGCCAGAGCAACGGCAATCTGGATCTGCAGTACGTCGAACGCGTGTGTGAGCAGATCGGTGAAGTGATCAGGGAAAAGGACGCTCGCCATGTAGTCGTGATCCGCAGCACCATTCTGCCGGGCACCATGCGTAACCTGGTGATTCCCACCCTGGAGACGGCCAGCGGCATGACCGCCGGCGAGGGATTCGGCGTGTGCAACAACCCCGAATTCCTGCGTGAGGGTACGGCCGTCCACGACTATCTCAACCCGCCCAAGACCGTGATCGGCGAGTCCGACATCGTCAGCGGCGACCTGCTGGCGTCGTTCTACACGGACCTGGACGCTCCGCTGATCCGCACCGAGATCGAGACCGCCGAGATGGTCAAGTACGTGGACAACGTGTGGCACGCCCTGAAGGTCTCGTTCGCCAACGAGGTGGGCAACATCTGCAAGGTGGTCGACATCGACGGCCACGCGGTCATGGACATCTTCTGCCAGGATCGCAAGCTGAATATCAGCGGCGCGTATCTGAAACCCGGCTTCGCCTTCGGCGGCTCCTGTCTGCCCAAGGATCTCCGCGCGCTGAATTACAAGGGCAAGTCCGCCGATCTGGTGCTGCCGGTGCTGAGCGCCATGCTGCCGAGCAACGAGCAGCAGATCGCCACCGGCCTGCGCATGATCACCGACAAGGGATCCAGGAAGGTCGGCATCCTCGGCTTCAGCTTCAAGGCCGGCACCGACGACCTGCGCGAGAGCCCGATGATCGAGGTCATCGAGCGACTGATCGGCAAGGGCTACGACCTCAAGCTCTACGACCGCAACGTGGAGATGGCCACCCTGGTGGGCGCCAACAAGGATTTCATCCTTAACAAGATTCCGCACATCTCGCGGCTGATGGTTTCGAGCATCGACGATGTGCTCGAACACGCCGACACCCTGGTGATCGGCAATGGCGCCGCCGAGTTCAAGGATGTCCTGGACAAGTTGCGCCCCGGCCAGGTCGTGGTCGACCTGGTCCGTGTCAGCGACCGTCGTTCCGATGGTGAAACCTACGACGGGATCTGCTGGTGAGCGGCCCGGTTTCCGACAAGGTCCTCGCTTCGGCAGACCGCCTCGACGCCTGGCTCGTGGCCAGTGACTTCAAGGCCTACGACCCCTTCGACGGACTGAGTTCCCGAGTGCTGGGCCCCTTCACGCTGGGCCAGCCATTGCTTCGCATCGCCCTACAGCAGGGCATCCGACGCTTTCCGCTGAACCTGCGTCCGTTCCTGGGCGTGCCCCAAGGCCATTCGTCCAAGGGCATGGGGTTCCTGGCGCGTGGCTACATGCGTCTGCATGCGGCCACCGGCGACGATCGCTACGCCGAACGGGCGCGCATGTGCCTGGACTGGCTGATCGAGAACCGATCGTCCGGTTACACGGGCGCGGCCTGGGGCAACCACTTCAACTACCAGTCGCGCGTGTTCTTCCTGCCGGCGGGCGTGCCGACCATCGTGTGGGTGGCCCTGATCGGGCAGGCCTTCCTGGATGCGTACGCCTATTTCGGCGATCAGCGCTACCTGGACATGGCCGCCAGCGCCTGCGAGCACATCGTGCACGACCTCGATCGGCATGAGGACGGCGACACCGTCTGCATCAGCTACATTCCCATCGACAACAAGCAGGTCCACAATGCCAACGTGCTGGGCGCCGGCCTGCTGGCGCGCGTATACGCGCTTACCGGCAACGAGGTGTACCGCGACCTGGCCGAGAAATCCGCCGCCTACACGGTCAAGTACCAGCGCCCGGACGCCTCCTGGTGGTACGGCGAGGCGTCGAACCTGCACTGGGTCGACAATTTCCACACCGCCTATGTGCTCGACTCGCTCAAGCACTACGCCGAGGGCAGCGGCGACCGCTCCCACGACGAGGCGATCGACCGCGGCTATCGCTACTGGAAGGACACCTTCTTCGAGGCCGACGGCATGCCGCGCTACTACGACTTCCAGGCGAAGCCCCTGGACATCCAGTGCTGCAGCCAGGCCATCGACACGCTGGTCTTCTTCAACGACCGTGATCCGGACAGTCTCGAGCTGGCCGCCAAGGTCGCCGATTGGACCATCGCCAACATGCAGGACCGCGACGGCCACTTCTGGTTCCGGCGCTACCCCGGCGGCTGGATCAACAAGACCGCGACGTTGCACTGGGGCCAGGCGACGATGATGTGCGCCCTGGGTGGCCTCTACCGCGCCCTGGAAGGCGGCAAGTGGTGAAGAACAAGACCGTGTTGATCATCGTGGAGAACTTGCCGGTGCCCTTTGACACGCGGGTGTGGAAGGAAGCGCTGGCACTGCACGCGGGCGGCTATGAGGTCTGTGTGATTTGCCCCAAGGGCAAGGGGTTCGAGAAGAGTTATGAGCATCTCGACGGAGTGCATGTCTATCGTCATACTATGCCCAACGAGGGTAGCGGCCCGATGGGCTACCTGCTGGAGTACGGCGCCGCGTTGTTCTGGGAGTCGCTCTATGCGTGGCGCGTCTTCCGCAAGCACCGTTTCGACGTGATCGAGGGTTGCAACCCGCCCGACAACATTTTTCTAATCGCGTGGTTCTACAAGCTCTTCGGCGTTAAGTACATTTTCGATCATCACGACGTGATGCCCGAGCTCTACGAGGAGAAGTTCGAGAAGCGCGGGTTCCTGTATAAGATGCAGGTCTGGCTGGAGAAGCTCACCTTCCGGACCGCCGACGTCTCGATGGCTACCAACCACACCTACAAGGGCGTGGCGTGTTCACGCGGCGGCATGAAACCAGCGGACGTCTTCGTGGTGCGCAACGGTCCCGACCTGGAGTATTTCAATCCGGTGCCGCCGGTTCCGGCGCGCAAGCACGGCAAGGATTTCCTGGTGGGCTACGTGGGCACGATGAGCGTGCAGGAGGGACTCGATATCCTGCTTGAAGTGGCCGACTTCATCAAGAAATCCGGTCGCACCGACGTCCACTTCACCATCGTTGGCGGTGGGCCGGGCCTCGAACAGCTCCGCGCCCAGAACATCGAAATGGGCACGACCGACGTGGTCGACTTCACCGGCCGCATCAACGACGAGGATCTCCTGGAGATCCTGTCGACCGCGGACGTGTGCGTGAACCCCGACCGTCCCGGCGACATGAACGACATGTCGACGATGATCAAGATCATGGAGTACATGGCGCTGGAGAAACCCATCGTACAGTTTGACCTGAAGGAAGGCCGGTTCTCTGCCGGCGAGGCGTCCTTATACGCCGATGGGTCGAAACAGGTGGAGAGTTTCGCCGAGAAGATCCTGTGGTTGCTGGACCATCCCGAGGAGCGCGAGCGCATGGGCAAACTCGGTCGCGAGCGGGTCGAGAACGAACTGGCCTGGGAATATTCGGTGCCGCACCTCTTGGCGGCCTACGAGCGTGTCTTCAGCCGCTGAGCCGCCCGTCGCAGATCCGTCTGGGTTTCCCGCCAGGTCTTTATCTTCAGCCCGAATCGACGCTCCGTCTCGCCGAAGTGGTGCCCCAGCCAGATCACCAACGCGCCCAGCATGAGCCCCCCGATCACGTCCACCACATAGTGATAGCGACAGTAGACGGTCGACGCGCAGAGCAGTACCCACAGGACGCTCATCCAGCCCCGATGCTTCGGGAACCACTTCCACACGTGCCACCAGCCCATCATCGAGCCGGCCACATGGCTGCTGGGGAAGGCCGCGCCCAGGATCGCGCCGTTGAAATGGATGGCATGCATGATGTCGGTGAAGATCAAGCCGGGCACCTCGATGGGCTGCGTGTTGATGAACTTGGGGCCCCAGGCGGGGAAGAACGTGTACAGCGAATAGCACAGGAGCATGGTGGCGCTCAGGTCGCGCACGAAGGCGCGCACGGCGGGCCAGCGCTCGTCGACCGCCGGGCCGGCGCCCTTGAAGAGCATGATCAGCACGACGGGCGAGAAGAGGTAGTAGCTGAAGTAGGCGAACTCCATCAGTTCGTGGAACCAGGGCCAGGGCCAGGCGGCCGACCAGGCCAGGCTCGGTTGCAGACCGAAGATCTTGCTCTCCAGGTCGATCAGCCAGGGATCGAAGGAGTCGTGGAATCCGTGGAAGACGATGCCCAGGAATTCCATCTCCGCGTAGAAGAGCGGGAAGGTGAAGGGCAGATAGATCTCGCCGATCAGGCGTAACAGGGGCAAGTGTGACCGACGCAGCAGCGGCGGTACGAACCAGAAGATCAGCGCAAGCCCCAGGTGAGTGGCCAGTCGCCAGTAGGGGTGGGCGACCACTTCGGGATTGAGCAGGGGATACAGCCCGCTGACGCCCAGGTAGACCACCGCCCAGCGGTCCAGGTCCCGACGGTTGAGCGACAGACGAATCATCGCGCGACGGATCACAGCCAATGCTCCCGGCGGTAGAACTCCAACGTTTCGGCGAAACCGACGTCCAATAGACGCGCGTCGGTGAACCCGAGTTCCATACGCAGGCGGTCGCCGCGGCATACCCAGCCGTCCACGTCCACGTCGCGCAGGCGGTCGGGAGCCAGCAGGGGGAGCTTCGCGGCCTTGGCGCCGCCGACCAGTCGTGCGGCGAGTCGTAGCAGCCCCACCGGCAGGGGCAGGGTGAGTATGCGGCGATCGAAGGCGCGGGTGAGGGCGTCGACCAGGTCGGCGAACGTGTATGTCACACCGTCGTCCACGAAGTACGGGCCATGTGCCCGATCATCCGAGGCCAGCAGGATCGCGGCGCGGGCGACGTCGCGACCGTCCACCAGGGAAAGCTCCCGCAGGCGTCCGATGCGCGCGCTCAAGCCGTGCGCGGCCGCCTTGAACAGGGGCAGGAAGGCCGTATCCCGGGGACCGTAAAGAGCCGGCGGTCGCAGGATCGCGGTGCGGAAGGGCCAGTCGCGGGCGCAGAGTTTTTCGGCGGCCACCTTGGAGCGGCCGTAGGCGGTGATCGGAGCGCAGGCGTCGTTTTCGACACGGGGCCGGCCGGGTGTCGAAGGTCCCGAGGCGGCCAGGCTGGAGATGAGGACGAAGGATTTAACGGCGCCCGTGCGTGCGGCGGCTTCTAGCAGGCGCTGCGTGCTGAGTGTGTTACCGCGCTGATAACCGATCTCGTTCGGGGCGCGCACCACGCCGGCGCAGTGGATGATCGTCTCGACGCCATCGACCAGAGCGTCCAGGGATTCGGTGCGCGCGTCGTCGGCCTCGTCCGGCGGCGGCGTCAACGCGGCCGCGATCGTTTCGATACCCTTGCCGTCGATCCAGCGCGTGTCGCTGGTGGCGCGCACGCTCGCGCGCACGACGTAGCCCCGGCCCAGCAGGGCATCGGCGATGTGACCGCCCAGAAAACCGGTGGCCCCGGTCAATGCGGCCCGTGCGGTCATGACAGCGGCAGGTCGTAGATGCGGTAGGTGCGGTAGATCCGGGCGCCGAACTTCTCCAGGATGTTGTTCATGACCAAGTTGTCCTCGAGGATCCAGCTGCACTCGCCGGCGGTGATGCCGCCTCTGACGGCCGCCTTGTAGGAGCGCAGGATCATCATCAGGTCGACGCCCTTGCGTCGATGCTCGGGCAGCACGCCCAACAGCAGGGTGCGCGCGTAGGTGATCTTGCGGCGGTCGAGCAGGAATTTGATAAGGCCGAAGGGAAAGAGCTTCCCGCGCACCCGCTTCATGGCCAGGTTGAAGTCGGGGATGGTCATGCTGAAGCCGATGGGCTCGCCCTGCCACTCGGCGATCAGCAGCAGGTTCTCGTTGACCATCGTCTTCATTTCCTTGGCCGAGAAGTAGAATTCCTCCGGGTCCATGGGAATGAAGCCCCAGTTCTCGTGCCAGCATTGGTTGTACAGGCTGCGGATCAGTTCGACCTCGTTGACGAAGTCCTTCTTGTTGATGGGGCGCACGATGAGATCGGTCTCGCCCCGCAGCACGCTCTTGGTGGCCTTGGCCATGCGGTCGGACACCTTGAGCTCGTCGGCCTTGACCTGCCACGCCCACAGGTCCTTGCACTTATCCAGCCCCGCGTAGGATTCCAGCAGGGTCTGGTAGTAGGCCGGGTTGTAGGCCATGCCGTTCACCGGTGAGCCGGCATCGCCGTCGATGAGCAGGCCCGGATTGTCGTGGTTGGTCGTGAAGCTCAAAGGGCCGCGCATGATGGTCATGCCGCGTTCGCGCAACCAGTCGCGGGCGGTGTCGAGCAGCGTGTGGGCGGCGGTCGCGTCGTCGATGCACTCGAAGAAACCAAAAAAGCCGGTGCTCTGGTCCCAGTGGTCGTTGTGGTACTTGTCCACGCAGGCGCCGATGCGGCCGACGACCCGGCCGTCGCGGCGCGCCAACCACTTGCGGGTTTCGGCGTGCTTGAAGAAGGGGTTCTTCTTCTCGTCGAAGAACTCCTTGAGCTGCGCGAGCAGGGGATACACGTAGTGCGGGTCGTCGGCGTAGATGTCGTAGGGCAGGTTCAGAAACGCGTCGAGATCCTTCTTGCCGGAAACCGGCGCGACGGTGAAATCCATCGTTCCTCCTGTTCGGGATCGGATCAGCCGATGATGCCCAGTTCCTTGCCCACGCGCGTGAGGATATCCATGGCGCGATGCACCTCGTCCTCGGTGTGGGTGGCCATGAGGCTCAGGCGGATCAGGGCATCGCCCTTCTCGACGGCCGGCGAGACCACCGAGTTGACGAAGACGCCCTCCTCGAACAGCCGGCTGCACATCTGGAAGGCCATCATGTCCTCACCGATGACCACGGGGATGATGGGCGTGTTCGAGGGGCCGGTGTCGAAGCCGGCGCCCTGCAGGCGCTCCATCATGACCTGGGTGTTGCTCCAGAGCTGGGTCAGGCGCCAGTCCTCCTCGAGCATCACGTCCACCGCGGCGGACACCGATGCGCACGAGGCGGGGGGCATGCTCGCGGAAAAGATCAGCGAACGGGCCATATGCTGGATGTAATGGATGGTCTCCGCATCCGAGGCGATGAAACCACCGACCGAGGCCAGCGATTTGCTGAACGTGCCCATGATCAGGGACACGCGGTCGGTGACGTCGAAGTGATCGGCGGTGCCGCGACCCTGCTTGCCGAGCACGCCCACGCCGTGGGCGTCGTCGATCATGACCAGGGCGTCGTGTTTTTCGGCGATGTCGAGAATCTCGGGCACCTTGGCGATGTCGCCGTGCATGGAGAAGACGCCGTCGACCACCACGAGCTTGCCGTTGCTGTCACAGGTGCCGAGGGTTTGCGCAAGGGAATCCATGTCGTTGTGCTTGAACTTCTTGACCTGGCCGAAGCTCAGGCGGGTGCCGTCGATGATCGAGGCGTGGTCGGTGCGGTCGACGATGGCCGTGTCGTTGCGTCCCACCAGCGCGTAGAGCACGCCCTGGTTGACCATGAAGCCGGTCGAGAAGACCAGGGCCTTCTCCTTGCCCACCAGCGACGCCAATTTCTCCTCGAGCTCGATATGGATGTCGAGGGTGCCGTTGAGCAGACGCGATCCCGCGCAGCCGGAGCCGTACTTGTCCAGGGCCTGCTTGGCCCGTTCCTTGACCAGCGGGTGGTTGGTCAGGCCCAGATAGTTGTTGCTGCCCAGCATGATCACTTCCCGGCCGTTGATCCGCACTGTGTTCTCCTGTGCGGACTCAATGACCCGGAAATAATGATACAGACCGGCTGCCTGGAGCTCCCTGGCTGCCGTGAACTGAGCGACCTTATCGAGTAGACCCATTACGTCCTGCAATCCTTGCTATGGTTGGCTCGACGGTGTCCGTACGACCCCGTCAGTCATCCGCCTCCGATTCGCGGTGAGGCAGGCAAAAATATGCGATCGATTCCGACTCTACCAGTCTTTTCGACCCTCTACCAGTCTAAATGGCCGATGGCCTCCGCAGCAGGGCGCGGGCTTCCCAAGCTATGAAAAGGGCCAGAACCACGAGACATACGGCTGTCGTGGCCAAAAGGTTCTGTCCATTCTTGGCGAACTGTCGCGCCTGCCAGACCAGCGCGGCCACCGTGGTCGCCAGCATGAACAGAGCGGGGACAAGGGTCACCAGGCGCGGTTTGCGTAAGCCCACCAGCCAGCTCGACACCACGATCAGCGACAAGGCCGCCACAAGCTGATTCGTTGCGCCGAAAACGGGCCAGATCCGCGTGTAACTGTCGCTGGCGCCGAGCCAGCCCGCGGTCACGACGGTGACCAGCGTGGCGACCCAACGGTTGGCGAGCCACGGCACACCGGCACCGAGCTCCTGCATGACGAAGCGTGCCAGGCGCGTGGACGTGTCCAGGGTAGTGATCACGAACGCGTTGATCATCAGCAGGCCGAAGAAGAGGCCGATCGGTGCGGTCAGCAGCGGCAGCGCGTCCACTAGCCGGCTCAGACCGGTGGCGAAGGCCACGATGGGACCGCCGCCTTCGTTGGACATCAGGTATTGCAGACTGCCGGCGGCCGGGATCACGGCGGTGTCCCAACCCAGGGCGCCCGCGGCGATGAGGATGACCAGCCCGGCCAGTCCGGCTTCGAGGATCATGGCGCCGTAGCCCACGCGCAGACCGTCGGATTCGCGGGCGAGCTGTTTGCTGGTCGTCCCGCTGGCCACCAGGGAGTGGAAGCCGCTGATGGCACCACAGGCGATCATCACGCAGAGCATGGGCCATATGGGACCAGAACCCGTGTGGAAGCGGGTGAATGCGGGCGCGCCGATGTCCGGGTGCAGGACCAGCAGTCCCGCCAAGCCGCCGCCGAGGCCCAAGTACAGGATCCATGTGCTCAGGTAGTCTCGGGGCTGCAGCAGCAGCCACACCGGTAGAATCGACGCCGCCACGCAATAGACCATCAGCATCCAGAACCAGAAGGTCACCGCGGGCAGGCCCAGCACCGATTCGCCCAGATCGATCGGGATGCGTTGGCCGAGCCAGATCAGACCGGCCAATCCCAGTAGTGCCAGCACGGTCGCCGGTCCCAGGCGTGCGTCGCCGCGCAGGACCAGCTTCCCGAAGATCATCGACAGCCCGATCAAGCCGAACGTGGGCAGAACGATCGCAGGCTGCGTGGTGAAGGTGCGGGCCGTGATCACGCCGAAAACGGCGATCACCAGCACCAGTGCGCACCACAGGAAGATCGACAGGACCAACCGCGCGCGTCGCCCCATGGTTTGCTCGGCGATTTCACCGACAGATACGCCCCGGTTGCGCACCGAGGCCATGAGCGACACGTAGTCGTGGACCGCACCCATGAATACCGCGCCGATCGCCACCCACAGCAGCGCCGGCAGCCAGCCGAAGATCATTACGCCCAGCAACGGTCCCACGATGGGACCCGCCCCGGCAATCGACGAGAAATGGTGGCCGAAGAGAACGGGTGTCTTGGCGGCGTGGAAATCGAGGTCGTCGGCCTGGGCCACGCTGGGGGCCGGCGTGGCATCGTCGGGTTCGATGAGGCGTCGGGCGATCCAGCGCCCGTAGACGCGGTAGCCGAGCATCAACCACACGATCAGGGCCGCGCCGATCCAGAGGGTGTTCACGCGGTCTCCTCCTCGGCAAAGACCTCGGCTTCGAAAACCTGGAATGACGCGCCCTCGCGCCAGGCGTCCGGTTCAAGCCCGGCCTTCATGGCCAGATGAGACAGCATGGTGTCACGATCCCACCCCTCTTCGGCGGCCACCTGGGGCAGGAAGACGGAACGGCGCGGGCCGCACGCCAGAACCACGCCGTGGCGGGGGATCTCGATGTCGCGCCAGTGGTCGACCGGTCGCAGGGGCGTGAGCGCGGAGATCTCGATGCGCAGGTCGCCGACTTCACCGGCGCCGACGGGCGCGAAACGCGGATCGCGAAAAGCAGCCGACAATGCATTGTCCGCCACCGTGCCGACCAGCGGCTTTATGCCTTCGATATAGCCGATGCAGCCGCGCAACTGTCCGCCACGATGCAGGGTGACGAACGCGCCCCGGTTTTCGGACAGGCCGGCGGTGCGCGCTTCGGGGATGGGGCCACGCTCGCCGACGGCTTCGGCGGTGATCACGCCGCGGGCCAGCGTGAGCAGATAGGTCTTCTCGTCGGCGGTCAGCGGTGCGCTCATACGGAGTCCTCCAGGCATCCCACGACCGCGGCGTAGCTCACGGAGAACGCGTAGTCGTCGTCGCGGTCGCCGCTACGGGTGTAGTCGATCAGGGCCGTTTGCGGCCGGCCGGCCCAGGGCAGCGACATGACCAGCGCGGTGGCCTCGAGACCGCACATGGTGATGCCCGTCTTACGGCCGTAGTCCAGCAGCCGCGCCGCGTCCCAGTCGGCCACGGCAGCCAGGGCGTCCATGTCCAGTCGGCGCAGATTGTCGGGTATGTCTTCAGCGAAGGGTACGTAGCCGTAATCGGCACCATAGTGTGTCATGTCCGTCGAGATCACGAAGAGGGACCGCCCGTCCACGAAGGCGCCCAGGGCCGCGGCGGCCGCGAAGCGCTGTTCACCGGTCAGGCGTGGGACGAGCAACGGTATGATCGGAGTCTCGGGAGCCAGGATCGTCTGCAGGAAGGGGAGCTGGATCTCCTCTGCGTGCTCGTGTTCGTGGGCGACGGGATCGCACCGGAAGGCCTCACAGTCGGCGAGACAGTCACAGGCGATCCGGTCCACGGGGACATCGCCCAGGGGGGTGGCATAGGCCTCCACCTCGGGATAGGAGATCTGCTGCAACGGGTGGCGATGGTTGGGTGCCAGGACGAAGACCCGGTCGTAGTCGAGGCCGGCCAGCAGCCCCCAGCCGCGGCCGGCGGTGGGGCCGCTGTAGGCGTAACCCGCGTGGGGGACGAGCAGGACGACGGGGCGGCCCGTGGGAAGTTTGGCCCGGTCGGCTTCGGCCATGAAGCGACGGATCTCGTCGGCCAGGACCGCCGGGCTTCCCGGATACCAGGTCCCGGCCAGGGCGGCTGGTCGGATGTTTGTGTGGCTCACGGGGCAACCTCCTCGGTTGTGGGTACTCTAGCAGACCGGAGCAGACCAGGTCCAGACTCGGCCTGATCGAGTAAAGCCGCGTTTGGGCTTGCGTTTCGGACGATATGGCCTCATCCTGAGTAGGCGCTAAACGATAGATGCATGTTTTGCGAATGAACCACACCTCATTTGAGGAGGGTTGTGTTGAAGATCAACGAGAAGCCTCAGGGCGAAATCATGGTCCTGAATCTCTCCGGCAAGATCATGGGCGGCGATGACCATGAGCTTTTCCATTCCGAAATCAAGACCCTCATCAACGAGGGCTATGTGGATGTAGTGCTCAACATGTCCAAGGTCAACTGGATCAACTCCACGGGCCTGGGCGTACTGGTTTCCGGCTTCCATTCGTTGAAAAAGAACGGCGGGATAATGAAGATCTGCGACGTCAGCAGCCGGATCGACAACATCCTGAACGTGACGCAGTTGAAACTGGTTTTTGAGACTTATGAGACCGAGGATGAGGCTGTGGCTTCGTTTGGGAAGTAGGGTCACTAGTCGGTTGACAAGCTTGGTTTATTGGGGCCGCCGGGTTATACTCGGCGGCTTCGGTTTTTTCGGGGGGATGCCTTTTCGTCAGCATGCTGGCATAAGCGGGAGACCCCCCGGCTCTGCCAGGGGATGATTACTTCAGCACGACGGTGATCGTGTAACCCGGAGAGTGGACACCCACGATGGCGTCGGCGACGACGACCTCGCCGTGGTGGCCGAAGAGGTTCGCAATCTTGCAGCGGGCAGCGCCACCGCGGCGCGGGATACCCAGAATCTGATCGACAAGGCCCTGGGCAATTCCGATGACGGCATCAAAGTGGTCGAAGAGATGGCCGGGTGCCTGCAGGGGATCGTCGACGACATCACCGATTCGTCAGCGACGATCACCCAGGTTTCGCATGGAATCGGCGGGACGTGTCGTTATATCAGAACACTAAGAGACCCCCAAGGCTCCCTTGATGAACGTATCGCCCTCCATATGTCCCAGCTCCCCCGCTAAAACAGACTCTTCGTCGTAGGCCTCGACACCGTCGGCTGCGTTGCGCGGATCCCAGATGGCCACCGGCACCGGGTCGTTGCCGTGCTTGCCCAGGTCCGATACGAAGGTCGGGTGATCGGGGAGGACCGAGACCACGGCCTCGACGCCACGTTTTTCCAGTCCGTCGAGCACCGGCGCGACCACGCGCTGGTCGAGGTATTCGATGCACTTGATCTTGAGGTCCAGGTCCTGCGCGTGGGATGCCTCGTCGGTGGCCTCCAGGTGCAGGTACACGAAGTCGACCTTTTCGATGGCGTCCAGGGCGGCCGCCACCTTGCCCTCGTAATTGGTGTCCCAAAGCCCGGTAGCGCCGGGAACCTTGATCACGTCGAGCCCGGCCAGTCGGCCCAGGCCGCGCACCAGATCCACGGCCGAGATTACCGCGCCGGTCTTGCCGAACAGGTCTCCGAACGTGCCCATCGACGGGCGCACGCCCGGCGACCAGGGCCAGATGGCCATGGCCATGTCCTGGCCATTCTCGCGGCGCTTTACGTTTACCGGATGGGTGGGCAGTAACTCACGCGAGTGCTCGTAGAGCACGATCAGCCGCGCTGTGGTTTCCGCGGCCTCGGCGCTGTCGTCCTTGGGCGACCACAGCAGGTCGGCCGCCGCTTCGTTCACGTGGTCGTGGGGCGGCGCGCTCTTGAACGCGGACGATCCCCAGCCCTTCAGCACCATCACGTGGCGATAGCTGATGCCGTGATGGAAGACGACCGGCTGATCGCCGCCGCCGAGTTCCTCGTTGAGCATGGCGATCATCTCGGCCGATTCTTCGCTGCTGATGTGTCCGGAGTGATGGTTTTTGATGGCGCCGTCGTCGTTGAGGGTGAGCAGGTTGACGCGCATGGCCACGTCGCCCGGCTCGAGCTCGACGCCCAGGCTGGCGGCCTCGAGGACGCCGCGTCCCTGGAAGGTCGCGTGCGGGTCGTAGCCGAATACCGACAGGTTGGCCACCGCCGAGCCGAAAGGCATGCCCTCGGGGACGGTGGAGAATGTGCCGGTGCGGCCTTCGCGGGCCACCCGGTCCATGGCCGGTGTCTGGGCGGCCTGCAGCGGGGTCTGGCCGCCGAGCTGCGTCTGGGGCTTGTCGGACATGCCGTCGCCCAGGATCACGATCGACTTCATCTATCGGTACTCCTTGATCAGGTGCGACTTGAACGCGTCGTAGTCCACCGGCATTTCGCCGTAGGCTTCGACCAGATCCTCGATGCCCGCCAGACTCGGCGGCAGGGGAGGCTCGGCGCCGGTCAGGGCGCGTACCTCGTCGGGGAACTTGGCGGGATGGGCGGTCTCGAGACAGACGGCCGTGGCGTCCGCGTCGGTCGGGGTGTCCGCGAAGTAGCGCAACAGACCGGCCCAGCCCACCGCACCGTGGGGTTCGAGCATGGCGCCGTGCTGCTCGTAGGTTTCCTTGATCGTGCGACGCGTCTCGGCGTCGTCGATGCTCACCGAGTAGAGGTCGCCGCGCATGCGGTCCATGTCCGGCGCTTCGTGGATCGTGCCGGTCTCGTCCATGCGGCCGCCGTACAGGGCGACCAGGCGCGCCAGGTTCGACGGGTGTCCCACGTTCATGGCGTTGGAGATGCACGTCAGCGACGGTTCCAACTTGCCGTACTGTCCGGTCGCCAGGAAACGCGGCACCTCGTCGTTGGCGTTGGTCGCGATGATGAACCGCCGCACCGGCAACCCGCCGTGCATCGCCAGCATGCCGCCCATCATGTCGCCGAAGTTGCCCGACGGCACCGAGAAGACGACCTCTTCGCCGCCGGCCACGTCGACCAGTCGCGAGGCGGCGTAGGTGTAGTAGACCGACTGGGGCAACAGCCGCCCGATGTTGATCGAGTTGGCCGACGAGAGGTTCATGTCGGTCAGGTCGGGGTCCGAGAAGGCGCGCTTCACCAGGGCCTGGCAGTCGTCGAACTTACCGGGCAGCGCCAGCGTGGCGATGTTGCCGCCGAGGGTCGTCATCTGCTTGCGCTGGCGGTCGCTCACTTCCTTGATGGGGAAGAGCACGAGTACCTTGATGCCCGGCACGCCCTGGAAGGCGCTGGCCACCGCCGAGCCCGTGTCGCCGGAGGTCGCCGTGAGGATCAGCAGATCCTCGCCGCGCGCCGCCACCAGCCGCCCCAGGGCCCGGCCCATGAACCGCGCCGCGAAGTCCTTGAACGAGGCGGTCGGCCCCTGGTCGAGGCACATGACGTGACGATTGCCGGTCACGCATTCCAGGGGGATGTCGAAGTCGTAGGCGTCGTGGCAGATCTCGGCCAGTTCGTCGCGGTTGAAGGTGCCTTCGACGTACGGGGTGAGAATCTCGACGGCCAACTCGGGGTAGGAGAGATCCCGCGCCCGCTTGAGCAGATCCCTGGAGAGAAGCTGGACGGTCTCGGGCATGAACAGCCCGCGGTCGCCGGCCTGTCCCTGCAGCAGCGCCGAACCCACCGGCACGTGGGGGGCGTTGAGGTTGGTGCTGTAGTACTGCAACGCCATGTCAGTCCCCTTCCGTGACCGACGAGTGGGACGCGCCGCCGAACGAGAAGCCAGACGGTGTCCGGCGCGCGGTGCCGCCGTCGATGGACGCCAGGGCCTGATCCAGGTCGCCGATGATGTCGTCGGCATGTTCGCCGCCCACGCACAACCGAACCATGTTGGGCGGGATCGATGCCAGGGCGCGTCCATCTTCGCCCTGCTGCGAGTGGGTCGAGATGGCCGGGATCGTGGCCACGGACTTGACGCGCCCCAGGTCGGTCGCGCGCCAGATGCGCTGCATACCGTCGAACATGGCGCGGGTGTTGGCCGCGCCGCCGGCCACGCAGAACGACATGAGGTGACCGTAGCGGTTGGTCGGCTTGCCGTACTGGTCGTCGTATTCGGCGTCGGCCAGGAACAGGTACTCGCCGGCCAGTTCGTGCAGCGGATGACTGGGCAGTCCCAGGTAGGACACCGATTCAACCTTGGGATGCGCCTCCAGGAACTCCGCCACCTTCTGCGTATTGCGGCTGAACAGGTCGACCTTGCTGCGCAGGGTGCGCATATCGTTGAGCGAGAGGATGGCGTTCATGGGCGACAGGTTCTGTCCGAAGTCGCGGTTGGGCAAGGCCTTGAGGTACATGGCGTAGTCGGCCTTCATGGCGTCCGAACCGAAGTTGCTCACGATGTTCTTGCGCGCGATCACCGCGCCGGCGATTCCGAAGCCCGACGAGGTCAGGGTCTTCGTCACCGACTGGATCACCACGTCGGCGCCCATCGTCAGCGGGCGCAGCAGGGCCGGGGTGCCCACGGTGTTGTCGATGATCACGGGCACACCCTTGGCGTGGGCGATCTCGATGACCTTGCGCAGGTCGAAAAACGCCTGACCCGGGTTCGACGGCAGCTCGCCGTACACGAAGCGCGTGTTCTCGTCGATCTTCGATTCCCACTCGTCCATGTCGTTGGAGTTGACGACCCAGCGACAGTCGATGCCCTGTTCCTGGCGACGACGCACGTCGAACTGCTGGAAGGTGCCGCCGTAGACCTGGCAGGTGGAGACGAAGTTGCGCGGCGCGGTCGGGTTCTTCGGATCAACCGCGAGGAAGGAGTCGGTCGCCGCGAAGATGGCCGACATGCCCGACGAGGTGCCCACGCAGGTCGCCTCGATATCCGATCCGTAGGTCTCCATCAGGGCCAGCGTGTTCTCGAAATAGTAGAGCGTGGGATTGGCGATGCGCGAATAGCACCAGGTGGGGATCTGGTAGCTCAGCGCCGCTTCCATCTCGTCGCTGTCGCGGTAGCTCTGGGATGATGACATGTAGATGGGCTCGATGGTCGAACCCTGATTGAAGTCCAGGGCCTCCTGCATGGTGTAGAGACCATGAACCGCCACGGTGTCGAACCGCGCGGCCTTCATCTTTTGCCAGTCCTCCGCGCGACGCTTCATGACCTCGGCCGCCGCGGTGGTGTAACGCTCCACGCCGTTCTTGTTCAGGGTCGTCATGTCAGGCCTCTTCCTTCTGTAGTTCGGGAGTGGGTATGGCGATGCCGCGGTCCTCTTTGACCGTCGCCAGGGTCAGGAATGTCTCTTGTTTCTCGATGCCGGGAATGGACGACAGCTCGTGCTTGATCAGGTCGCCCAGATGCTCTATGTCGCGCACGGCCACCAGTAGTGCGTAGTCGTAACGGCCGGCTACGTGCCAGCAGGCCCGCACCTCGGGAATCGAGCGCACGTTGTCCTCGAAAGTGTCGATGGAGCGCTCCTGGTGGCGCCCCAGACAGATCATGACGATCGCTTCCACGCCCACGCCGATCTTCTGCGGGTCGAGCAGTGTCGTGTAGCCCTTGATGATGCCGCGTTCCTCCAGGCGCCGCACACGGTCGAGCATGGACGACGGGGCCATGTTGTTGGCCTTGGCCAGTTCCACGTTCGTGATGCGCGCGTTTGCCTGGAGCAGCTTTATGATCTTGTTGTCTATCGCGTCCATGATACTCGCTTTCGAGCGGATTTCATTGTGTAGTAGAGGTGTGAACGGGAATATTGTACCGCATAGGCATTTGAATGTCGATAGATATTCGAGAAATATGCGAATATGCAGTAGTTAATTCATGCGCATGCTGGGGGGATGTTATAACCTATTATTATACTAGGGAGTTATCCTGATTGTCGGCATTCCCAATGCAAGTCTATGTGTGATGTGGGCAATCAGGTACAATCACGAGTGTAGTGCGGGATACGTTTTTCGGTGACTATCCATCGGCCTCTCGATCCTGCGTGGTCGTATCTGTATCTTATTGGGGGTTTTATTATGTTCACGTTACTCCTTGTCATACTCCTGTCGTCGTCGGCCTGCGCACACGATCTACCCGCTGGCGCCATCGACTTGACGGACTACGGCCCATTGCCCGTAATCGAAGTGCCGGTGTCGGTATCGCACACCGATACGATCCTGCTCGAGAACCAATGGCGTTTCGCGTGTGGTGAGGACTCCGAGATCCTGGTCGGTCGTGTCCACAACGTGGCTGCGGGCGCCGATGGGCGCGTGTTGCTGTTGGATCGGCAGCTTGACCAGGTCTTCGTCCTCGATAGGCACGGACGGTACCTGCGTACGTGCGGTCGTAGTGGCGAGGGGCCGGGCGAGACAAACGCCTCGCAGGATGTGGCCGAATTGCCCGATGGTCGCATACTCATTATCGAAGGGACCGACCCTGGCTCGTACAATTTCGGCGGACGAGGCCGGATCCTGGTCTGGAACGCGTCGAGCGATCCCGTGGCGACCTGGTATCCCGCCAACCAGAAGGAAACCGGTGAATTTCCGACCGCGCGCGGATTGTGCGTGGCGGGGGACCGGATCATGGTCGGCTACCAGATGATGCGTGTTGCCCCACCCGAGTACACGACTATAAGTCGGTTGATACAACTCGATGACACGGGCCGGATCTCAGCCCTGCTGGGCGACCATACCGTCGTCGGCAGTTTCGAAGACACCGCGCACCACGAGCTCGACAACTACGAGCCCTATGCGACACCCCGCTTCGATATGGGCGCCGACGGCACCATGGTCTATCTGCCCGAACGCGACCGCTACCTGGTTGTGGTGCGTCGCGCCGACGGCTCAGGCCTGCGTCTGGAAAATGATATCGATGGACCACGCAGGACCGATGCGGAAAAACAGGACCTCATCACCGAACACTCCGTGGCTCCGTTCACCTTCGAACCCTGCGAGACCAAGCCCGTCCTCGTGGGCGTCCATTGTCGCCCTGACGGCTGTCTCTGGGTCGAGCGCACGCCCATGGCCCCCGAAGCCCCGGGCGTGTTCGGACGTTACGACGAGTTCAGCCCCCGGGGCGAGCTGCTGCGGGAGATCGTCCTGATCGCGCCGGGCGATCCAGCCGTCGACAAGCTATGCTTCCTGGCAGACGGTCGATTCATCCTGATCCGGAACCACCATCTGTATGGTGAGGGCGAGGAAGACGAGGAGGAGCGGGACGAGGATCTGGAGTCAGCCGTTTTTCTGCTCACTGAAGCATAGCACGCAATGTCGTACTCGATCTGTTTGTGGACACGATACTCCCGATCGTGCTTGTCTGGGGTCTTGACCCAAAGACGGGAATCAACAATTGATACCGTGTGTTAGCAGTGATCCTGGAGTAGAGACGACCGGTAGATTTGGAGTAGCCATGTTGATCAGACCCGAAACCCCCGACGACATCCCCGCCATTCGGCTGATCACCGAACTGGCCTTCGCGCAGCCGGACGAGGCGAACCTGGTCGACAAGCTGCGCCTGACCTGCCCGGACGCCTTGTCCTTCGTGGCCGATGACGGCGGTCAGGTGGTCGGTCATATCCTGTTCACGCCCGCCACGATCGAGGTGGAGGGCGAGCCGATCGTCGGCATGGGGCTCGCGCCCCTGACGGTGGCGCCGGTGCGGCAACGGGAGGGCATCGGCGGGCAACTGGTCGAGTACGGTCTCAGCCTGCTCCAGCAGCGTAGCTGTCCGTTCGTGATCGTGCTGGGGCACCCCGGCTACTACCCTCGCTTCGGTTTCGATATCGCCTCGCGGCTCGGACTGGTCTGTCAGTGGGAAGACGTGCCGGGCGAGGCTTTCATGGCCATCGTCTATGACCAGGACGCCATGCAGGGTGTTGCGGGGACGGTCAAGTACCGGCCCGAATTCGACGCGATGGCTTGATTATCTGGCCAGCATAGGCCGCATCACCCCGGGGTGATGTGGGCAATCGCTTACATAAAAACTATGGTCACCTGGTGGCCGCGGGCAGCACCCCACATCAAAAATGGGGTACCACGTGGTACCGTGGGTGTGGATAACCCTGCTAGTCGGGGATCCGGTAACAAACCACTTCCATCTCGTTCAGTCTCGCCTCTTGGTCAGCGTCCACCAGTCCCGCATCTTGGTTCCCACGCCCGAAGTGAAGGCCCAAACGAACCCCGGCCAGCCGTCCCGCCAGAGCCCCCGCCACACATACTGCCGCCAGAATGTGGCGAGAAAAGCGATGGGCAGGTGCACCGCCGCATAGAGGCGCGAGCGTGTGCCTGCTTCCAGTCGGGCGTAAAACAAGGCCTTATGCATGTAGTCGTTCCAGGACGTCATGGTGTGGTGGGTGATGGGCGCTGTAAGATAACCGATCGTGGCGTCGGGGGCGGGGGCCAGGCCCTCGTGTACCGCCGAGGGGGTGAAGTCGGCGCGCCCGCGACGGAATAAACGCACGTGTCGCTGGCCGGCCAGTTCGCGGGCGGTCATCAGACGGCCCAGAACGTAGGTGTCGAAGGGGATGCGCCACAAGTCGTTGGCTTCGATCGAGCCGTCGTCGAGGTTGAGACTCAGCTCGCGGCGCAGCGTGGGGGAGAGTCGCTCGTCGGCATCGATCCAAAGGATCCAATCGGTGTCCGCCAGCTTGAGCGCCCGGCGACGCGAGGGCCCGAACCCATCGAAGGGATGCCGCGCGACTTCGACACGCTCGAACCGGCCGCGCTCGGCCTCGCCCGCGAGCAGAGCGAGCGTCCCGTCTTCACTCCCGGTATCGACCACCACGAGCGCGTCCGCCACCCCGGCCAGGCTGTCCAGGCAACCGGGCAGGACATGTTCCTCGTTGCGGACAATCATCACTGCCGTTAGCTTTCGCATGGCATCCTTCCCGCGCGGGAGCCCGCGCCAGCCCGGATTATTCATGAATGGGCTAGGTCAACCATACTATGGAGGCACCCCAGTGTCCGATCAGAATTTGACCCCCGAGATCGTACTCGACGCGTTGCGCAATGCGCTCGTGCCCGGCACCTCGGTGGATATCGTCAAGATCAATCTCGTGGGCGACATCACCGTCGACGGCGGCAACGTGACCGTCGTCATCAAGCGCACGTCCGAAAAGGATGAGACCATACAAGGCGTCATTCAGGCCGCCGGCAAGGTGCTGGCCGCCATGCCCGCGGTGAAAAAGATGAACTTCGAGGTGGACGAGCCCGAGGCTCCCAAAGGGCACGGCCACGGCCAGGGAAACCCCGACCCCTGGCAGGATCGCGAAGCCCTGCCCGGCGTCAAGCGTATCGTCGCCGTGGCCAGCGGCAAGGGCGGTGTCGGCAAATCGACCGTCGCGGTCAATCTGGCGCTGGCGCTGAAGGCCCAGGGTTTCAAGGTCGGCCTGATGGACGCCGACATCTACGGCCCCTCGCTGCCCACCATGCTCGGCACGAAGGATACGCCGGTGGCCGTCGAGGGCCAGGGCATCACGCCGGTCGTCTCCCACGGCCTGCAGTGCGTGTCGATGGGCATGCTGGTCCCCGAGGGCCAGGCCGTCATCTGGCGCGGCCCGATGGTCATGGCGGCCGTGCGACAGTTCCTGAAAGACGTCATGTGGACCGAGCTGGACTATCTGGTCGTCGACATGCCGCCCGGCACCGGCGACGCCCAGCTCACCCTGGTCCAGCAGGTACCCGTGGACGGCGTGGTCATGGTGACCACGCCCCAGGAGCTCGCCCTGAGCGACGTGCGCCGCGGCATCCAGATGTTCAGCCACGTGGATACGCCGGTGGTCGGCGTGGTGGAGAACATGAGCTACTTCCATTGCCCGGACAACGACAAGGCCTACTACATCTTCGGCAAGGGCGGCGGCGCGACCGTCGCCAAGCAGTTCGACATGCCGTTGCTGGGCGAGATCCCGCTGGATCCCGGCACCCGTGAGGGCGGCGACACGGGCAAGCCCGTGGTTGAGGCCGGCAACAGTCCGTCGCGGACCGCGTTCCTCGGTCTGGCCGACAAAGTGTCCGCCGCGGTCAGTCTATAGTTGCCATAATAGCGCAAAGGGATCACCCTCCTGGGGTGGTCCCTTTTTCGTACTCCCCAAAGGAGATCGGTGACGCTCTGGCGTGACATATCCCGCGGTGACGGCCCCGTCTTCGGCGCCCTGGCCCTGACGGCGCTCGCCTCCCAGATGTCGGTGGCGATCAGTCAGATCCTGCTGGGCCTGGCCCTGTTGATCGCCCTGGTCCGGATCGCCCTGCGCCGGGATCGACCCGGCGCAACCGGTGTCGAATTGCCCGGACTGTTATTTATTGGCTGGGCCCTGTTGATGATTCCCTTCTCCACCGATCCCGGCGGTAGTCTCATTCTCGCCAAGCGGTTCTATCTGTTTTCCGCCCTGTGGCTCTGCGCCTGGTACGTGCGCGGGGAGGGGCGGCGCGCCGTGTTGCTGGCCGCGCTGCTTGTCGGCGCCGTCTTCAATTGCGTGTACACGATCGTGACCCAATCCTGGCTACGCGACGACTTCGCCCATCGCATCTCCATGATGCAACACAGCATTATTACCGGTAGCTGGCTGGTCATGTCGGCGGCCCTGATCGCCCTGGCCCTGGTTCTTCACGGCCGGGGTCGTTGGCCTCGTGGTCTGGCGGCCGGGGCGCTTCTGCCCATGCTGGCGGCGCTCGTGCTGACCCAGAGCCGCAGCGCGTGGCTGGGATTCGCGGCGGGCGCGGTCGTCGTGCTGGCCCTGCGGCGCAAGCGCCTGGTGCTTATTCTGGCCGCGGCCGGCGTGCTGTTTTTCACGCTGGGGCCCGAAGTGTTTCGTGAGCGGCTCAAGACCATCGTCGATCCCAAGTTCCGGACCAACGTGCAGCGTTTCCAGATGTGGGACGCCGGCGTGGACCTGATCAAGGCGAATCCCGTCACCGGTGTGGGAGACTGTAGCCTCAAGGAATTCTGTCCGGAACTTTACTACCCGGGCAACAAGGGGCGTGCAATCCGGCTGTCCCATTTCCACTCGAACACCATCATGATGGCCGTGATCTGGGGAATCCCCGGCCTCGTTCTGGGGCTGTGGTTCCTGATCGCCCTCGTGTTCCGCCTATGGCGACGTTTCCGGCTGTTCGGCGGCGTGATCGGACGGGGACCGCCCTGGAGACGGGTCTGGCTCGTGGCCGCCCTGGGCGTCTGGACCGCGGTCAATGTGACCGGGGTCTTCGACTGGTCGTTCGGTGATCCGGAATTGAGTCTCGTCTTCTTTATGACGTTCGGTGCGGCATTGTCCCTGGACTGAGCCCGTTTCCCCTCATACATATACTTGTGACGATGCCCTGGATGTCTTTCCACGGGTCGAAAAAGACGCAATATACACGGTTGCCTGCCTTGGGGCCGTGAGGTATTGTATGCGGCCCGACTTCGCTCAGTACCAATAGACTGTTAAACGGGGTAGAAGCCCCTGATTCGTCCCACCGCAAGGGAGTAAGACCAGATGTTAAGAGAACTCAGGTCCAAGCGTGCCCTCGGATTGATGGGCGTCCTGCTTGCCTGCGGGTTGGTCGCCACCGGCGCCCAGGCCCAGGCCGACCACTTGCTGATGAGCAAGGTAGTCGTCATGGCGCGACCCAATCCGGGATTCGGCAGCGAGTATGTGGCGATCACCAATCCGACCGCCGCCGCCGTCGATCTTTCCGACTACTACCTTACTGACGCGACCTTTGCCGGCGCTCCCTATTGGGAACTGGCCCAGGGCGACGGCGCTGGAGGCGGTGGCACAACCGGAGACTTCAATGCCCGCTTCCCCGCGGGCGCATCCCTGGCCGCGGGCGAGACCATCGTGGTCGCGCTGGAGGGCAGTGCCGTCTTCCAGACCCAGTTCGGCATGTTGCCCGACTTCGAGCTTTTCGAAGACGGCGCCTCGCCCGACGACGTGCCCGACCTGGTCGAGGCGCATCCCGGCGGCATCGCCGCAGGCCTGGGCAACCCGACGGGCAATGTCGCTCCGAGCACGGGTTGGCTTGACGACGATGAATCCCTCATCCTCTATCACTGGGACGGCGCGACCGACCTGGTCCAGGATGTGGATTATCTGACCTGGGGCGATACCGGCGTGCGGATGGACAAGTCCGGTCTGACCGTGGACGGCCCCGATGTCGACACGACGCCCGGCACCTACCTGGCCGATACCGTAGTGGGCACCCAGTCGCCCATGACGGCCAGCGATTTCCTGGAAGCCAACGAGCGTCTTGACAGCAACGAGGGCACCGAGACCGCCACCGGCGGCAACGGCCTCGGCGGTCACGACGAGACCAGCGAGAATCTGGCGACCACCTGGGGCGTCACCGGCACTATGGACCCGCCGGTCAGCGGCGCGGCCCGCTTCGCGGCTCCGGTGGTCACTGCCGCGGCCCCGGCCGACGCGGCCCAGTACGAGAACGATGACGTAACCATCGACATCACCCTGCTGTCCCCGCCGTCCAATGCAGCCGACGAGATGATCGTCCGCTACCGGGCCGACGGCGGCGCCTGGAACACCGTCGGCGCCTATCCCGTGAGCGGCAACGACTGGGGCGCCACGATCCCCGGCCAGCTCCGCGACGTGGTCGTCGACTGGTGGGTGAGCGTCACCGGCGAAGAGGACGGGACCGACACCTGGCCGTCCGCGGCGCCTTTCTACTACGAGACCTA
>CAYYYS010000040.1:0-24361 GCA_964476155.1 uncultured Fibrobacteraceae bacterium | reverse complement strand
ATGCATCAAACCACTACCCGTTGGGGTCACTGGAGTCAAGGACATATCCCCTAGGCAGCAAGGTCAAGATCCACTACACCGGCAAGTACGAGGACGGAACCGTCTTCGACTCCTCCCGCGAGCGGGAGCCCCTGGAGTTCACGATCGGCGACGAGTCGACGATCCTGGGTTTCGAAGAGGCCGTGACCGGCATGTCGGCCGGCGAGACCAAGGACATTACCTTGGCCCCGGAGAAAGCCTTCGGCGAGTACCACGAGGAGATGGTGCAGAAGGTAGAGCGCAAGGATCTTCCCGAAGACGTCGAACTGGAAGTGGGGATCGTCCTGGAAGTGACGGCGCCGGAGGGACAGACCTACATGGTCCGCGTCACCGAACTGGACGACGAGTCGGTGACCCTCGACGGCAACCATCCGCTGGCCGGCGAGACCCTCAGCTTCGATATCGAGCTCGTCGAAGTCGGCTAGCTCACCGGGTTCGGAAAAACACGCCGGGGACGGATCTCTTGCTCCGCCCCCGGCGTTTCGTCGCCCCGGCTATTCCACGCTCCCGTCACCGATCAGGATGACGGCCTCCGAGTTGCACAACCCCACCGAAGTCACGGCGTCCGACAGCGTGCCGTCCGCGCGCAACATGCGCATGGGCGCGGTCAATCCGACTTCGATCCGGGTCGCGGCGCCGAAGTCGTCGCACCCGTAGTTGTCCTGGGGACGCACCAGCACCGTGCCGAAGGTGTAGTCGCGGGCGTAGATCCGGTAGCTGCCCGAGCAGTCGTACTCGTAGGCGTCCGCCCACGCGTCGATATAATCCTGTAGTGAATCGTTGTTGCGGCAGAACGACAGGTCGAAGTAGGCCGTGCCGGGACTGTCGGGCATGCCGCGCACGTAGTAGTAGGCGGGCAGACGCCACAGGCGGTAGCGGTCGTCGCCTTCGGGGTAGTTCTCGGACGCGAAATCGCCCGGCACCGAGTAGCAGGCGTTGCCGTTGAGGTCCATGCGCACGCCGGCGTCCAGGCCGCGGCGCACCCGTTCGGCGTAGCCGCCGAAGTCCGCCGCCGACCAGTTGAACGGCGTGTGCACCAGTTCCAGGGTCACGCCGCCGGCGGCGATCCACTCGTTCTCCGACAGGTCGATCCAGTAGTACTGGGCCGGGTTGATGAGCATGAACTTGTCGGCGCATTCGAGCTGGGTGCGCAGATAGGTGAGCCAGTCGACGACCGCCCCGCTGTAGCGCCGGCACAGCTCGGTGTAGTTCTTGCCGGGCAAGTCGGACTCGGTGGAACGCAGTCCGTCGAACTCGCGGATCGCGCCGCCCGAAAGAATGCGGCTCTGGTTCATGTACAACCCGCGCTTGAAGCCCGGGCTGTGCTCGTCCAGGAAAACGCCGTCGTAGTCGAGGCCCAGGCCCGACAGCAGGTGGTCCGTCTGCCAGATGCGAAACGACTCGTCGCCGGTATCGAAAACGTATCGGTAGGAATCCCACATGTAGAGATGGAGGCGCGACTCGGGCGTCGGCGGTCCGTCGGGCGGACAGCCGGGAATGGTGACCGGCGCGCCCACGTCGTTGCCGGAGAGATCGCGGTACTGGATCACCGTCTCCTCGGCGAAGTGTAGGTAGGCTTCCTCGTCCGCGGGCAGGTCGTCGTCGGGCGTGATGGCCGTCAGGTCGAGAGCGTAGCGGAAGATCTCCACGTCGGGATCGTGGTCGCGTATGCCCAGGTCGCCTTCGTTGATGTCCAGCCGGTCGGCCAACCACAGCTCCACCGCGTCGCACTCGCAGCCTGCGGGAATGCGGTAGTTGAGACCGCGCGTGAAGGCCATCGTTTCGATGTGCCGGAACTGTCCGCTGCCGTCGGCCAGGGGACGGTCCGACGGATCATCCGGATCATCCGGAATACCCGGATCGTCGGGCGGACCATCCTGGGGAACCGGCGGTTCCAGGCCGATGGTTTCGTCCGAACAGGCGGTCAGGGTGAACAGGGCGAGCATGAGTGTGCACAGAATGCAGGTGCGCAGGATCGTCATATCTCGGTGAATCCTCCTTCGGCTCCGTGTTTGTGCAATAGGCGTGTCCTGGTGGGATATCACGTCCCTCCGAGATCCGAGAGCGGGCAAGTCTTTATAACCTATTGTCCGATGGTCGGTTGGAGCGGCCCGCTGTCGAGACGTCACCGCACGCGGGATAGAAATGGAATCGTCGATGGGAAGCGGTCGGGCAGAAGCGGGACAATCGCTCGGAGTGGACCGACAAACTGCACGCTGATGTGGAAATGCGTCCCGCGAAGTCTCGTCCCGAATAACCCAGAATCGTGTTGAGCCGTGCCGTCATGTCTATTATGTTGCTCTTCCGGACATTGGCCTTTCAATCGGCTCCGCTGCGCGGAGCTTTGGGTTAAGCGTGTCTTTTTAGAGGAGGCAGAGATGCTGAAGCTGAAGAAGGGTGTCGACATCCTCGCGAACGTGGGTGGTGTCAAGACGGTCGCCCAGGCGAAGGAACTGCTAAAGGAAAAACTCGACAAGAAACACTTCGCACGACTCGCCAAGATCAAGAGTGAAGAAGCCCTTCTGAAGATCGCCAACGCCATCGCCATGTGCGAGCCCGACAAGGTCTACATCACCACGGGTTCCCCGGCTGACATGCGCGCCGTCAAGAAGATGAGCATCGCCAAGGGCGAAGAGAAGGCTCTCGCCATGAAGAAGCACACGATCCACTTCGATCTGCCCGAAGAGCAGGGCCGCATCGTCGACCGCACCTACTACATCGTAAATCCCGGCGAACCTGCGAGCTCGCTGGGCAACAAGATGCCCCGCAAGGAAGCCCTGGCCTATGTGCAGAAGTACATGAAGGGCATCATGAAGGGCAAGACGATGTTCGTCGGCTTCTTCAGCCGCGGACCCGCCGGTGCCAAGATGGCCCTGCCCGCCCTGGAGATCACCTCGTCGACGTACGTGATGCACTCGGGCGACATGCTCTACCGTCACTGCTACGACAAGTTCGACAAGCAGGTCAAGAAGGCCGGCTACATGCTGACCAACGTGCACTCCGAGGGCAAGAACCGCCCCAGTGACCTGAAGAACGCCCGCGTCTTCATGGACCGCAGCTGGCTGACCACCTTCAGCACCTTCTGCACCTACGCCGGCAACACGCTGCTGCTCAAGAAGGGCAACCACCGCTTCGCCGTCGACCTGGCCACCTACTACGGCAAGGGCCAGGAACTGTCGGAGCACATGTTCATCACGGGCATGGAAGAGAAGAGCGGACGGATGACCTGGTTTGCCGGCGCCGCCCCGAGCGGTTGCGGCAAGACCACCACGGCCATGGCCGGCACCGAGTTCGTCGGTGACGACCTCGCCCAGATGTGGATCGACGGCCGCGGCACCATGCGGGCGATCAATCCCGAGCAGGGCATCTTCGGCATCGTGGCCGACGTGAACAAGGACGGCGATCCCTTCCTGATGAAGTGCCTGCGCAAGCCCGGGACCGAGGTCATCTGGTCCAACGTGCTGATCGACAGGAACGGCAAGCCTCACTGGACCGGCAACGGCGAACGTCACGCCACCACTGGTGTCAACTTCCAGGGCAAGTGGAAGAAGGGTATGAAGAGGGGCGGCAAGCTTGTCCCCATCTCCCACCCGAACGCCCGTTGCACCTTGCGCTGCAAGGATATCGGCAACTACAGCAACGTGACCGGCGAGGACCCCAAGGGCGCGCCCGTGAAGGTCGTGACCTACAGCGGCCGCGACGCCGACACCATGCCGCCCGTCTGGGTCGGCAAGAACTCGGCTCACGGCGTGGCCATCGGCGCCAGCATCGTCTCGGCCGCCACGGCGACCGAGGTCGGCGCCTCCGGCGTCAAGCGTCAGCCCTGGGCCAACGCCCCCTTCATCCCCGGCGCCCTGGCCGACTACATGAAGGTCCAGTTCCAGTTCTTCGGTAACAAGAAGTTCACCAAGAAAAGTCAGCCGATCCTGGCCGGCCTGAACTACTTCCTCACCGACCAGGCCCGCGGCGGCAAGACCACCAAGCTGCTCGGCGAGAAGCGCGACGTGAAGGCCTGGCTGACCTGGCTGGCCCGTTTCGCCCACGGCGACTACGAGGGCATCGAAACGCCCATCGGCTTCATCCCCAAGTACGAGGACATGAAGGAAACCTTCGCCGACACCATCGGCAAGAAGTACCCGAAGACCCTGTACATGAAGCAGTTCTCGATCTACACCGACCTGATCCAGGCGCGGATCGACCTGCAGCGGGAGGCCTTCGGCAAGGAGAAGAACTTGCCGAAGAAGCTCTTCCAGGTGTACGGACAGTGGGGGCGGGGGCTGAAGGCGTTGAAGAAGAAGCATGGTAATGTGGTAACGCCGGATCTGCTCGGCTAGTCCCGATCTGATCAGTGTATCGCACAACGAACCCGGGCGGTCCATGGCCGCCCGGGTTTTCGATTGGGTCGAAATGTTGGAGTGTTTTTCGAGCGACCTATCCCGTGGTCAACAACACGATCCCGCCGACGGTCAACGCCATCCCCAGCACCGTCTTCACCGTGAGGACCTCGCCGCCCAGCACCACGCCCAGCAACGCCCCGAACAACGGCGCCGTGAACGCGATGGGCATCACCCGCGACAGGTCCGCCTCCTTGATGGCCGAGTAGAAGCAAAGCATGCCCAGCGAGCCGGCCCACTCGGCGTAGGACGTGGCGCCGGAGTGGCTGACGCCGACAACCGGGTGGTCGAGCCAGTCGTCGCCGCAGCGGAACTTGTCGAGGCCCCAGAAGACCGGCAGCTTGCGATCGTTGGCTTCGCAGAAGGCTTTCCGTTGGGCGTTGGTCACTTCGGTGGCGTCGATGTAGAAGGCGGAGAGGGTGACCTCGTGGAGAGGATTGTCCTTGCCCCGACCTCGGCGTCCGGCTCACACTGTGGCGACCCACTTGGAAGGAACCATGGTGAACGCGCATAAGACTCCCGCCATAATCTTCGGCGGTTACAAAACCGCACTAGGCGTCGTCCGCAGCCACGGCCGAGGTCAACGATATCCTCGCCGACAAGAGGACCCTCTCCGCATTGCTCGAACGGCTGGGAATCGCCCAACCCAGGACCGTGCCCATCGCGTCCCAGAGCGACCTGAGCGCAGCCATGTCGGTGGAGACCGACCGCGACTGGTTCCTCAAGCCCTGTGACTCGCAGGCCTTCCTCAGGCAGTTCGGTCAAAAGGCCTATCGCGTGGGGACCCTTGAGGAAGCCTGGCGCATCTACACCCGGATCGCCGACGCCGGCCCCGAAGTCCTGTTGCAGGAATACGTTCCCGGCGGCGCCGACCGGCATTTCTTCGTCGATGGGTTCGTGGACCGTCACGGCGAGATCCGCACCCTCTTCAGCTGGGACGATCCCTTGCCCGACCTGGCGCGCCACGCCGGCTCGATCGCGGATAAATTCCGGGGCTGAGAAATCTAAATACTCTTGTCGCAACTAACATAATTGATTACCGTAGTTCGACCATGGGAATCAGCAGTATTTGGCAACGTCATCGAACCCTGGCGGTTCTTCTCGTCTTCCAGGTCGTGCTCGGTCTGGGGATGCTGGAAGTCTATTACGTTGCCCATCAGATCCTGGAGCCCGACTGTCCCGCCCGGACTTCCAACAATCCCAACACCTGCTACTTCTGCTCCCATCTCTCGTTCATAGCGGTGGAGGAGACACCGTTCGTGGCGTCGCCGACGCGGCCGGACACGCGGATGATGGAATTGGTCACCGTGGCCGACCGGACCATCAGCACGGATATCCTCCAGACACCCGCCCGCTCGCCTCCCGTCTCCCTTTGATCCGATAACGACCGCTCGACCTGGTCTCCGACGGGGCCGGGATGACCGTTCATTGCATCACCGTACCGGTGTCGCCGATACTCGTCGGGCGACCGGTATGATACGGGAGGTTACAATGCGCTTATACTTCATTGCCTTGCTTTGCGGCATCTGTCTGCTGACGCCCCTGGCCGCGTGCGGCTCGGGTACCCTGACCGGCGCCTCCAACGCCATGAATCCAGCGTTCAGCGTCAACGGTCTTTTCGTGGCCGAGACCTCGAACGATCGCGACGACGCCGAGGTCAACGCCGTCCGGCTGCAGGAAGCCGAGATGCACCTGACCGCGGTTGTCGATCCCTTTTGGATCGCCAACGTTATTTTCGCCGTGTTGCCCACGGCGGATGATGCCGCGGCTTTCGAGATCGCCGTGGAAGAGGCCAACATCGAAGCCACATCTCTGCCTTGGGGTGTGGGCCTGAAGCTCGGCAAGTTTTTCCTGCCCTTTGGCAAGCACACCCCGCTGCACACGCATCAATTTCCGTTCGTGGAGTCGCCCCTCGGCGTTGCTTCGTTCCTGGGCGCCGGCCTGACCGAGAGCGGCGCCGAACTCGCCTACTCGCTGCCCCTGCCCTGGTACAACGATCTCATCGTCTACGCCATGAACGGCGACACCGAGATCTGGGATCAGGATGACCGCGCCCCGATCTTCGGCGTGCGCCTGTCCAACGTGTTGGACGTGAGCGACGATGCTACCCTCGAAATGGGCGGCTCGTTCATCACCGGTCCCGGTTCGGTGCCCCGCATCGGTTTCGCGGGCGACTACCGTGTCACCGGCGCTGACCTGACCTACAAGTGGATCTCCAGCAGCAGATCCCACGGCCCGGCCCTCAACCTGACCGCCGAGGTCCTGTGGCCCGATCCCGAAGGTTACAGCGGTGCGCCGATGGGCTGGTACGTGATCAGCCAGTACCGTTTCAACCACAACTGGTGGTTGGGTCTGACACACGGCCGAGTTGATACGGACGAGACCGGTGTGCAAACGGCTTTCGCCGGCATCGGCGAAACCTGGGAATCGAAACTCAACTTTACCTACGCGCCCAGCGAATTCAGCGCCATGCGCGTCGAGATCTCCAAGTACGACGACCGTCTCGGCGACGCGGACGACCTCCGCTTCTCCGTGCAGTGGAACTTCACCATCGGGTCCCATCCGGCCCATACCTACTAGGAGGCCTGACATGAAGAAGCATGCTCTCGTCTTTACTCTGCTCATGCTCGCCGTTGGTCTCATGGCGCCGGTCGCCGCCAACGCCGAACTGAAGGTCGTTGCCACCCTGAGCGACCTGGGCTGGCTCGCCGAGCGGGTCGGCGGCGACGACGTGGACGTCACCACGCTCTGTCCCGGACACCAGGATCCCCATTACCTGCCGGCCAAGCCGTCGCTGACGCGCAAGCTCAAGAAGGCCGACCTGCTGGTCTACAACGGGCTGGAGCTGGAAGTGGGCTGGCTGCCCCTGCTGATCAAGTCGGCGCGCAACCGCAACGTGAAGGCCGGCGCCCGCGGCGAGCTCGATTGTTCCGGGGCCGTGCATCAGGTCCTCGACGTGCCCACCGGCCAGGTCGATCGCTCCCAGGGCGACATCCATCCCCACGGCAATCCCCATTACCTGCTCGACCCACGCATGGGCGTCGCGGTGGCCCGCCTGATGGCCGAGCGCATGGCCGAGCTCGACCCGGACGCCGCCGACCGCTACCACGCGCGCGCCGAGGACTTCGCGACCGAGGTCGAGGCGCGTCTGCCGGTCTGGCACGAGCTGATGCTGGCGGCCGTGAACTGCCCGCTGATCGTCTACCACCAGCACTGGGAGTATCTGCTGCAGTGGCTGGGGCTGAACAACATCGGCTCGATCGAGCACCGGCCCGGCATCAACCCGTCGCCGCAGCACGTGGAAGAGGTGACCGCTCTCGGACGCCGGCAGGACTGCGTCTATGTCATCGCCGCGTCGTGGGATAACCGGAAGATCGCCCAGCGCGCGGCAGAACGCATGGACGCCCCCCTGGCGATACTGCCCGGTGCGGTCGGCGCCATGGAGAAAGCGCCCGGTTATATCGAGATGTTCGATTTGATCTGTGACAACCTGGCAACGGCCGCCGCCGCGGGCATCCGTCCGCAGGAAGGATTGACCCAGTGACTGGATTCATAGAAATGATGGCCGCGCCCGTGGCTACAGCCCTCGTCCTGGTGGGCATGCATGGTTACCTGGGCACCCACGTCGTTCGTCGCGGCGTGATCTTCGTGGACATCGCCTTGGCCCAGATGGCCGCTTTCGGCGTGTCGGTCGCCATGTATTTCGGCGCCGAGATCGGTACGCTGACGGCCTACCTGGTGGGCATCACCAGCACCATCGTCGGTGCCGTCCTGTTGTCTTTCACACGCACCAAAGACGAACGCATTCCCCAGGAGGCGTACATCGGGATCGTCTACGTGGTCTTCAGCGCCGCGATGATCCTGGTGCTCTCGCAGGTCGCCCACGGCGGGGAGGAGATCAAGAACCTCCTGGTCGGCGCGATTCTCTGGGTATCCTGGGCGGAGATGCTCAAGACGGCGGTGCTCTACGCGTTGCTCGGTCTCATCCTCTGGCGCTCCCACGCGGCGCTGATCAGGATCTCCAGGGATTCCGAGAGCGCCCGCGCCGAGGGACTGAACCTGCGGCTCTGGGACTTTGTCTTCTACGCGGTGCTCGGTACCGTGGTGACCGCAAGCGTCCAGATCGCGGGTGTGCTGATGGTCTTCACGCTGCTGGTCGTGCCGACGGTCATGTCCCTGAGGCTGTTCGACACCACGCGCGCCCAGTTCACGTTCATCCTGTCGGTCGGCACCCTGGCGGTGATCGGCGGCGCGTTGCTGAGCTACTGGCTCGATCTGCCCACCGGCGCGGCCATCGTCTGCACCTTCGGGTTGTTCCTGGGGGCTCAGGTCACGATCGAAGGTTTGAAGAACTAGTCGACGGGTTGGGTTTTTTAAGGAACAAGATGGGGGGGTGTCGTAGACTCCCCCTCTCTTCTTTACGTCCAGTCCAGCACCCATTCGGAGGTCAGGAATGAAAATCGAGAAACTCACGCGCGCCATGATGATGGTTGTCGTGTTGGTCACGCTGCTGTCGGCCCCCCTGGCCGTCGCCGCGGAAGCCGACGACTTCAAGTCCGCGCTCGCCCGGGCGGTCGTGCAGGACAAGCCGCTGGTCATCGACTTCTATACCGACTGGTGACCCAGCTGCAAAGTGTTCGCCCGTGAGGTGAACGAGTCCGCGGTCATCAAGGACGCCCTGCAGCATGTTGTCCTCGTCGAGATCGACTGCGAGAAAGGTGAGGGCCCCGAACTCGCCAAGAAATACGGCGTGGGCGGTTATCCGACCTACATCGCCGTAAACGGCGATGGCGAGATCACCGACAGTATCATCGGCTATCCGGGCGCGGAGGGCTGGGCCTCTTTCGCCAAGTCGACCACGATCGACCGTCGTACCATCGAAGCCAAGACCGCGGCCTACGCCGAGAAGCCCACCGCCACGCTGGCCCGATCCCTCGGCAATCGCGCCTCGACGGGCTACGACTTCAAGGGCGCCGTGGGTTACTTCCACAAAGCCCGCGAGCTCGATCCCGACAACGCCGCCGAGTTCACCGAGCAGATCCTGACCAATATGTACTACGGTTCGTACGGGGGCGCGTTCACCATCGATGAAGTGGAAGCCGAGGTGAAGCCGGCCTTCAACGCGCCCGACGCGGATACCGGCGACAAGCTCCAGCTCGCCGAGATGATGACCCAGGCCGCCAAGTCGACCGGCGTTCCCGAGCGAGCGGCGTCCTACCTGAAGGCAGCCTTGGCCGCACCGGTGGATCCGTCCGACGAGAACCACGTTCGGTCACGCGACCGCTTGGCCGTCGACGCCGCCCTGATTATCGACAAGGACGAAGACAAGGCCGTCGCACTCGTACGCGCCAGCTACGACGAAGGCTGGGACGAGACGCCTCGCGGCCTGAACCGTTTCGCCTGGTGGTGTTTCGAGAATCGGGTCAACATGGATGAGGGCCTCGCTCTGGCCCTGATGGGCGCCGATCTGGCCGAGGACGACCGGTCCCGCGCCCGGATCCTCGACACTGTTGCCGAGATCTGCAACGCCCTGGGCAATTGCGGCAAGGCTGTCGATTACATCAAGCAGGCCGTCGAACTGCAGCCGGACAGCCAGAGCTACAAGGATCAGCTCGCTCGTTTCGAGAAGCTCCTGGCGGAGCAGACGCAGGGTTGATCGTTCGCGTTTAAGCTGGTGGGAGGACGTCGATTGGCGCCCTCCCGCTTTTTAATAGTGCCTAAATGGTTGAATTGGGCTTCAATATGAGGCAATATGATTTCACTTGCGATGAGATCATGGTAATGGAGGATATTTTAGATACATGGTTCACCGGCGAGTCTCAAAGGGCGTGTCGGTCGGTTCTGTTGTTTCCGGGGGAATCCACTATGAAACGCTTGATCCTGGTCTGCGCCGTCGCGCTCCTGACCTTTTCCACTGTCACCTCTCCGATACTCGCCGCCGACGACCACACTGTCAGGCCTGTCGACCCGACCCAGACCCGGATCTACGACCCGTCCCGTGTCCCGGTGACCTGTCTGGTCGGGAACCTCGAACCTATCGCCTACGCCGTGTCCGGCTGGCTGGCGCCGCCCGACAAGTACGCCTTGATCTTCGATCCCGGGGCCGCCTGCCAGGACTGCGATGTGGGTGTTCGGATCACCACCGTCCACACCATGCTGCAGACGTCCGCCGCCTGCGACATGGTCATCAAGGTCAGCCTGTTGAGCGTGGACGCCCCTCCCGTCGCCAACTGTCCGGCGCCCTTGAACGTCCTATGTGGGCACTATGAGTGGAGCGTGAGTTTGCCGTCCGAAGGCACCTGGGACATCTCCCTGCCGCTGGACTGTCTGTGCGCCGATCCCGACTATCTCTTCGCGTTGAAGGTCAAGATCACCGGCGCGGATTGTGTTGACGGGGGCTTGCCCAACCTGATCACCGACGAGAGACCCACAGCCTGCACAAGCTACAACGAGATCGACGGCGTCTGGACCGATCTTGTCACCACTTACGGCTTTCCCGGCAACCTGTCCATCTGGGCCGACGCAGAATGCTGCTGGAGCCCGGTGGGATTGGAAGCGCGCACCTGGAGTGATCTGAAGGCCATCTACAGATAGGGTCGCGATACGCGACGGGGGATAGAGAGGGACCGGCGGTCATGCACCGCCGGTCTCCCCGATTCGGACTTCACCAACACGATATCGGTCAGCGGTATTGCTTCTGCACGTACGGCAGATAAGCACGGTCCCAGGTCTGGATGTGATCGACAAACCAGTCCTCCAGTAGCTCGATCAGGTTGTCCGGGTGTATGTCGTCGGCATCCTTGGCCATGAGTTTGAGGAAATTGTGGATGGTGTAGTCGCGCAGGCCGGATAGGACATCGCCGACGATGTGAGGATTGCTGACCGGATCCGAGGCCTCCAGGCGTTGCAACAGGGTCAGGATTCGCAGCGATCCTGTCTTGAACTCCACCTCGTGGAGCGTGACGGGATGGTTGCCGATGTTGCGGTAGACCTTGAGTTCAAAGTCCAAAACGTCAGTCACTCGTTTGTCATTGACTGTTTTCTCCAAGCCGATTTCGTCGCCAACCATGTGCGCGATACGTCCGCCGCCCAGCTGGGCCGGGTAGACGATCCGGTTCACGCCGGCCTTGATCATCCCGGCCTCGAGAGTCCGGTCCTCGTTCATCTCTATAACGGCCAGTTCGGTCCCATCTCGGTCAGCTCGTTGCAGATGGCCGCGCCGATGCGCCCGTATCCACAGACGATGACGTGATCCTTCAGACGGGAACGAACTCGGCGTGGGCCGTGGTCGCCACGAGTACATACAACAGAACTGTCGGAACGATCGTCGACTTCATGTCTGGTCTCACTTCCGTTGCGTGGTCGTGCGGAGCCTCTAATCACCGCTCGCGATGACATTCAAGCGCAAGGGGTTGGGGGATGGTGCAAATTAATTATCACTATTGAGAGGGATTATCAACGGGCGGGATCCCGCCGTTGTTAACCCTTCGACGCACCGGGGACAAGATAGGTTTGAACGGAATTACAGATCTCGTCGGTCGAAGGCCCGTACCGCCAGCCCGACCAGCATGATGGACAAACCGATGAACGCCGCGGCCGTCGTCAGCGACAGGTCGCTGTCGAGTGTCACGCCCGCCCGGTGGTGGGCGAATATCGACACCGGACGCCAGCCGGCCAGCATGGGCGAGATCAAACGCACCGTCTCGAAGACATAGCTGCCGATCAGCACGCCGGCCGCGAGCACGGCCGCGTGACGGCTCGTCCGCAGGGCGCACGAGCCGAACAGGGCCAGGGCCATGAAGAGCCAGGTCGGCGGCAAGCCGTTCAGGGTCGCGTTTACCAGAAAGCGGGTGTCGACGTCCGCGCCGACGGCGGCGCTGGCGATGATCAATCCGCAGACGATGATCGCGGCGATCGCCGTGACAGCCGTGGCCAGGGCCAGGTACTTCTCCAGCACCACACGATGACGGGCGATGGGCAACGCCAGCAGCATGTCGCCGGTCTTGTCCTCCACTTCGCCGCTAAGCGCGCGCGAAGCCTGTGAGATTCCCATCACGGGGAGCAACAGGGGGAGGACGTCGAAGAGCTTTATCTTGAGAAATCCCGCCAGGGTGAAGACCGCATCGATGTCGCCCAGGAAGGACTTGAACACCGGCGGCAGCTTCTTCAGGAAGGTCAGCAATTCGGGTAGCTGCTGGAAGGCCGGAAAGAAGATCACGTTGAGAGCGCCGGCGGCGGCCAGGCCCAGGCCCCAGGCCAGGATCAGGCCGCGCAGGTCGCGCAAGGTCTTCAGGTAGATGCTACTCAGCATGCCCGTTCACCTCCCGGCCGTACAGGGTCAGGAAGAACTCCTCGAGACTGGGCTTGCGGCTGATCACGTCGATCACTTCGCAGGATGCCGCCGCGTTCAACACCGGCCCCAGGGGTCCCCGGACACGACAGTGCAGGCTGTGTCCATCGACCTCGATACGATCGACGCCGTCCAGGGCGGCGAAGGCGTCGACCGACGGCACGCGCGCGCAGTCCAGTCGGACCAGGCGCAGCGACCGGGCCCGCAGCTCGGCCACGTTTTCGATCGCCACCAGTCGCCCAGCCTTGACCGTCGCGATGCGGTCGCAGGTTTTTTCCACTTCCGACAGGTCGTGCGACGAGAGAAAGACTGTGCGTCCGTCGGCGCATACTTCCCGCACCATCTCGTGGAAGACCTGCCGCACCAGCGGGTCCAGTCCGCTGGTGGGTTCGTCGAGAATCAGCAGCTCGGGTTGTGGCGCGAAGGCCTGCAGCAGGGCGAGCTTCTGTTTGTTGCCGTGGGACAGGGTGCCGATGGGGCGGTCCAGGATGGCGCCGAGACGATCGGCGTGAGCCTGCATTGTCGCGGTATCCACATCGCCGCGCAGCGAGGCGAGGTAGGTCATCAGCTGTGCGCCGGTCAGGGACTCGTATAGGTTGAACTCACCGGGCTGGTAGCCTACACGGCGCCGGGCGTTGGGGCTTTCGGTGCGGCAGTCGCGGCCGAGGATCGACGCGGCGCCGCGCGTGGGTCGGATCAGGTCGAGCAGCAGGCGGATAGTGGTGGTCTTGCCGGCGCCGTTGGGACCGAGGAAGCCGAAGATCTCGCCACGCTCGACCTCCAGGTCGAGATCCTCTATGCCGCGCGTGGCCCCATAGAACTTCGTCAAGCCGCGGCAGAGAATGGCTGAATCGTTCATGGACGGATCCTTATGCGAGTATCGCGACCCCATAACGTCATGGTCGACTTGTCGAGTTGAGCATACGTGATCGGCAACGCTCTGCCTATGCTGGAAACCGGGGTCTCCGGTCGTTACGCGTATCACCCTGTATGGAATAGTGAACAACGGGGTATGCAATCTGAACCGTTTGCTGAAGGAACTGGGTGTGCGGGCTGATCCCGAACGCGCCGGGGACTGAAACCGGAATCGCGGAAATGATCGGGCGGGACGGATCGACCGTCCCGCCTTCGTGTCGTGCCGAACTCGCCGCTACTCACCGTAGAGCAACAGTCGTGCACAGCAGTGTGCAGTGTTGCGTTCACTCTGGAGTCGGACCCCGTGTGCGGCTATAGTCATCCGGCCCCGAACCGTTCACCCGTTCGCCGATCGGACGACCATGCTCGACGGTCTCATCATCCTCGCCTACTTCGCGACGGTCATGGTCGTGGCCGTGCGTGCACGCCTGAGCAGGGAGGCCACGCCGGATCAGTATTTCGTCAGCGGACGCAACCTGCGCTGGTGGTCGATCGCCGCCTCGACCATCGCCACCAACCTGCACGCGGGCCACTTCCTGGCGGTGATCGGCTCGGCCTACGCCTTCGGCCTCGCCCAGGCAAACTTCGAACTCAACGCGGTGATGGGTCTGATCATCGCGGCCTTCGTGTTCGTACCGCTTTATCTGCGCGCGAAAGTCGTGACCATCACCCAGTTCTTCGAGCAGAAATTCGGCGCGCGGGTGGCCACCACCTACTCGCTGTTGATGATGTTTCTCTACGGCACGCTCTATCTGGGCGCAGCGCTGTTCTGGGGCGGCTATGCGCTGGAGATTCTCTACGGCGACGCGCTCCAGGCGACTGTCGGTGGTTCGCCGGGTCTGCGCATCTGCGTGATGATCGTGCTGCTCGGCGGATTCTCGGCCACCTACACCTACTTCGGCGGTCTCGGCGCGGTGGTGCGCACCGACATCGTGCAGTTCGTGCTGCTGCTGGGCGGCGGCCTGACGGTCACGCTGCTGGCCGTGAACGAACTCGGAGGCTGGTGCGAGTTTCAGGCTGTCGTCGGTGACCGCATGCATCTGCATCTGCCCAACGACCACCCGCAACTCCCGTGGCTGGGTATCGTCGCCATGCACCTATTGAACCTGCAGTACTGGGGCTGCAACCAGGTGATCCTGCAGAGATCACTGGCCGCGCGGAGCCTGCGCGACGCCCAGGTCGGCCTGCTGGTCGGCGGCGCCTTCAAGTTCGTCGCAGCGGCCATGCTGGTGTTGCCGGGCATCGCGCTGGTGGGGATCCTGGGGCGTGACAATGCGCTGGCCGATCCGGACCAGGCCTATATCCGCATTGTCGAATTGTTGCTGTCGCCGGGCGTGAAGGGGCTGGTGCTCTGTGGACTGTTCGCGTCGCTGATGAGCAGTGTCGACTCGATCTTCAACTCGATATCGACGCTGTGGTCGATGGATATCTACAAGCGTCATCTGAGGCCCGACGCCACCGACGCGCAGGTGGTGGCCATGGGCCGTCGCACGATCCTGGGGACGCTGGCGATCGGCGTGGTCTTCGGGTTCTCCTTCGCCTACGTGAAGCTGGCCAACCCCGAGTTCCCGCTGGATCCGTTTTTCAAGAAGGCCAGCTACTTCATCAAGAACGGGTTCGTGGTGCTGATCGCCTCGGCGGTATTCCTGGTCAACCCGTCGCGGCGACTGGTGTGGGCGGGACTGGTGTTGACCATTCCGATCACCGTGGCGCTGAACCTGATCTTCGCGGAGACGCCGTATCTGATCCTGACCAGCGTGATCATCGTGTCGGCGTTTTTGGTGGTGGCGGTGCCGACGATCGTTCGCAATGGCTGGCGGCTGCGGGGAGAGGGGCTGATCCAGGTGGCCTCACCGGTTATCGGGTGGTTCGGTGTGGTGCTGGGAGCGCTGCTGGTGGTGGCGCATGTGGTCTTTCATTGAGAGACACCCCGTCGAACGTAGCCCGCTCGCTCCCGGCCCAGAACCGGCCCACGGTCTTCCTGCGCCGGTCCGTCCCCAAGAATCGTTACGGGAATGGAATGAGGCGATGTTGAAGCGGCGCTTTTTATTACACCTTAAACCACGACCAGGTTGGAATCCATACTCCCCGGCCGTGGTACAGTATGCTATGCACGCGGCATCGGAAGCTCCTCCCTGCTTCCTGACGCCTATTGACCGGAGGTCTCTAATGCGAGCCGCTTTGCCGATCATGGCTGTCTGTCTTGTTGCGCTATTTCTCCACACATCAACCACATTCGCCGCCGAACACGAGAGGCCGCATCCCCAGAATCGTCGATCCGTCCGTGCTGCCCAGCGGCACCCGTTACGCCAAAACCTACGCACGCCACTACGAGCGCCTGCAGTCCGAGGACACACGCCTCGACGAGATCTTCACCCGTCTGGCCGAGTACGACCACGCCCGTGTCGCGCATCTGGTGGCGGTCAGCGATGCAGCGGGTTTGTCTGACGAACGCGCGGCCGCCCTCAATCAGGCCAGGATCGAGTTGCTGTGTTTCGAGGACGCCCTCAGCGCCTCGGAATCCGATCCGGCCGCACAGCGCATGTTGGCGGTCTGCGAACGACAGGGATCCGTCGCCTTGGCCCACCAGGCAAACGGCGACGTGGATTTCCAGGATGCCATGTTACTCATCAACTCGGCCCAGGAAACTCTCGGCAGCCATGCCAACGCCGGAGCTCTCCGCAACTTCTATGCTCTGGGGGATCTGGCTCGCTGACGGCGTCTCGACCGTTGATGTCACCGTCTATTCAGTTTATCTATTCCGCTAATTGTCTTGTATGTCTTTCCCGAGACTCCATTGCATCTGCACCGACAAGGCCGCAGTCTCCATCTCCAGCGAATAGCCGGACAGGGTCAGCCACTCCGTGGCGAAGCCGCCGGCGAGACTGATCCCCAAGCGTCCTCCGACGATTTCCAGTGGGAATCGTCGGGTTGTTGGTTTTATGATGGGCGCCGACACCCGACATGCCCGCCCGACACCGAAAGGCCCAGCCATGGCGCTCGACATAGACAAGATCATGACCCAGGCCACCCAGGCGACCAGCGAGTTCGCCCGTATCGATCAAGCGGCGACCGACCGTATCGTCAAGGCCGTGTACGAGGCGGGTTTCGGAGCACGGGTAGAACTGGCCGAAATGGCGTGCCAGGAAACGCGACTGGGCGTGGTGGCCGACAAGGTGATCAAGAACGCCGTGGCCACTTGGCTGGTCTACGAGGACATCAAGGACCTGCGGACCGCGGGTGTCGTGTCGGTGGACTACGACAAGGCCATGATCGAGATCGCCCAGCCCATGGGGCCCATTTTCGCGGTCACGCCCATCACCAATCCCACGTCGACGACGCTCTTCAAGATCCTGATCGCGCTGAAGTCGCGTAATCCGATCATCTTGCGACCCCACGGTGCGGCCAAGAAATGCTCGGTGAAGGCGGCGAAGATCTGTTACGAGGCCGCGCTGGCGGCCGGTGCGCCGGAGCATTGTATCCAATGGGTGAAGCGGTCGTCGCAGGACGAGACCCTGGCCATGATGGGCCACCGCGCCACCGCCCTGATCCTGGCCACCGGTTCGGTGGATCTGGTGCGCGCCGCCCATCGGTCCGGTACGCCGACGATCGGTGTCGGGCCGGGCAACGTGCCCGCCTATATCGGCAAGAGTGCCGACGTGCCCTTCGCCGTGGAGCAGATCGTCAAGTCGAAGACCTTCGACAACGGCACCATCTGCGCCAGCGAACAGGCGATCGTGATCCGCGCCCTGCATGCCGAACAGGTCCACGCCGAATTCGCGAAGCGGGGCGCCTACTTCGTGACCGGCGACGAGGTGGATCGGCTCTCGGAAACGGCCTTCAACTCGTCAGGGCGCATCATGCGCGCCGAGGTCATCGGCCAGCCGGCGACCCGCATCGCCGAGATGGCGGGAATCGACGTGCCGCCGGATACCACGTTGCTGATCGCCGAGTTGGACGACGTCGGGTTGCACTCGCCCCTGTCCCACGAGATTCTGGCGCCGGTGCTGGCGTCCTATACGGCCATCGACCTGGAGCACGCCGTCGATCTGTGTCGGCGCATCAATCACCACGGCGGCCTCGGCCACACCGCCAGCATCTTCTCGCGCAACGAAGCGATGATCGAACGCTTCGCCGCAGAGATGAACGCGGGGCGCATTCTGGTCAACACGCCCGCCTCGCAGGGCGCCCTCGGCGGCACGTTCAACGCCCTGCAACCGTCGATGACCCTCGGCTGCGGCCTGGGCGGCAAGAACATCACCACCGACAACGTCTCCGCGCGCCACCTGATCAACATCCAGCGCATAGCGAGCCGAAAGGTAAACGACTGCGCCGAACGCAACCTGGACTGCCTACTGGATCCCACCTGTACGGCCGACGACCTGGCTGCAAAATGCCGGGCGAAGTAATTTTCGCACCACGATATGCCATCGAAGAATCACGCGAGGCTATGAGATTGGTAAGTCTGGTGAGTGAGGTGGAGGACTGATTTGGGGGCGTCCGAAGGGCCTTGGAGCCATGGATGGCGGAAAGGCCCGCAGGCCGAGCAAGTCGGTCACAGGATGTGACCGACAAGCGTCCCCCAAATCAGTCCTCCACCTCACTCACCAGACTGGCCCCTCAATCTCATAACCTCGCGAGCGATTTCCTCGATAGCCATATAAGAGGCGTCGAAACTGCGCCAGCCATATTGGTCGATCAGATCGTTGGCATGCCGGACTTCCTTGGCCACTTCACGCTTGTCGATATAGTAGTCGGTGCCGTTGAGGCCCAGGTGGGCGGTGCGGGCCTGTCGGACCGTCATCAGTCGCGCGACGTTCATGCGCAGGCCGATGACCTTGAGCGGATCCAGCCTGATGAGCTCCTGTGGCGGCTTGATGTCGTGGATCAGCGGCACGTTGGCCGCCTTGACGCCCCGGTAGGCGAGGGTGAAGCAGGTGGTGCTTTTCGAGGCGCGTGAGACGCCAACGACCACCACGTCGGCCAGATCCAGCTCGCCGGTGCGTTGGCCGTCGTCGTGGTTCAGGGTGTAGTCGATGGCGGCGTGGCGATCGAAGTGCTCGTGGTCGGAGGCGTAGAAGAGGCCGGGCTTGGCCAGGGGGTCGCTCGTGAAGATGTCGTGCAGCGCCGAGAAGGATGAACCAAGCAGATCGACAACGGGCACCAGCAGATCCTGGGCCTGCTTCTGGATCTCCGCCCGCGTGTCCTGGCTGACAAGCGTGTAGAAAATCGTGGCGTCACGGGCGATCGCCGCCGCGATCATCGATGCGACCGCCTCGATGGTGCGCACTTCGGGCCAGATCACGATGTCGTATTCCTCGGAGGGGAACTGCACCAGCGCGGCCTTGAGGACCTGGCGGGCGGTCTCACCGCGGCCGTCCGAGACTACGAAGAGGGTGGGGGTCGGCGTGTCGGTCAACGTCTTGTCTCCCGGGTTGAAGTCCAACTTCAGGGTATCGCAACCACCCCGGCCTGTCCGCACGAAAAAGGCGCCGCCGCATGCGCGACGGCGCCCCGAAGGTACGGTTTGGGCGGCGCTGGGTTACCCCTCGGGGGGTGCGACCCGCGGCCGCGGCCGTGGGACCCCTTAGAGCGGGGGCGCCACCTTACCCGAACCGTGTTTATCTGAACTCACTTGACTACCTCCTTTATCGGGCGATCCGCATGCGGCGGGACCCAACCCACCCGACCCCCTGGCCGCCCGGACCCGGATGTGATATCCGGGGGTGCCGCAGGGTCGTCGCACGTGTGTGCGAACGGGCTATCTTGAAGATACCGACATCCGGCGACGATGACAAGAGGACGCCGACGGAACGGTTGTCGGTGATATCCTGCGGATGCTGCACGGGGCCGGCGATTGACGTCGGCATCATCTTTCCTGGTGCAATTGCTCTTCTATTCCTATCTTTTTGCGCAATCATAACGCCCACGAGGTCCCCAGGGGGGCCGCAGGTGTTATCAAACATCAAACAGGTTTTTGTCTCGTGCCGTATGTTATAATTACGGGTGCGAACGAGGAATAGAACTCACGGAAGGACCGGTTATGCAATACATTGCCCTGATTCTTTGTCTGCTGACCTCGCTGGCCGCCATCGCCGCGCCGCCCGTCTGGTACTACGACACCGTCGACATCACCACGCCGGCGACCATGCGCGCTACGGTGCACAACATCATCGACAACCATACCAAGATCCCCTACACGTCATCGTCCACCGACACCTGGAACGTGCTGGAACTGGCCGACGAGGATCCCTATAACTCGGGCCGCGTCCTGGATGTCTACCAGAACCGGACCTTCACCAAGTACAGCGCCGGCAACAGCTACTACAACCGGGAACACTCGTGGCCCAACAGCCTCGGTTTTCCCGACGACGGTTACTCGAATCTGCCGTACTCCGACTGCCACCACCTCTTCATCTGCGACATCGAGTACAACAGCTCCCGCGGCAATCTCTACTATGACGACTGCGTCAGCGGCTGTTCGTCCTACGCGGCCGACTACTACGACGGCCAGAGCGGCACCAACCGTCGCGACTCCAATTCCTGGGAGACCTGGCAGGGCCGCAAGGGCGACGTGGCCCGGGCCATGTTCTACATGGACGTGCGCTACTCGGGAGACGCGGGCTCCGAGCCCGACCTGATCCTGACCGACAACGCGTCGCTGATCCAGACCTCCGGCGGCAACAACGCCTCGGTGGCCTACATGGGCCTGCTGCAGACGCTGCTCGAGTGGCACTACGACGATCCCGTCGACGACAGGGAGCGCGATCGCAACGACGCCGTCTACACTTACCAGGGCAATCGCAACCCCTTCATCGACCATCCCGAGTGGGTGGGCTACATCTTCGACGACGGCGCGGTGGATGCGCCGGTCCACGTGACTGCGCTACCAGTCATCGCCTCGATCCATCCCAACCCGTTCAATCCCAGCACGACCGTCACGCTGGAGCTGGTCGAGTCCGGACATGTCCGCCTTGACGTCTTCGCCGTGGACGGCAAGCGCGTGCGCACTTTGCTCGGTGCATACATGTCGGCCGGTCGGTTCGATACGACCTGGGACGGCAACAACGATAAGGGCGCTCGTGTCGCCAGCGGTTCTTATTTCATAAGACTGCAGTGCGATAAAAATATCGATACGCAGAAAATACTGATGCTGAAGTAGCGTATCTGATATACGGGCAACGTGTTGCAGAAGTAGCTATATTCGATTGTTCGCATCTGGACTATTTGAGTCCTGTATGGTGTGGCTCTCCCTGATTCGTATCCGCGGTAGACTGTTGCTTCTCAGAATGGAGCATTCCATGAAAGTCATGCTATCGACCCGGTGGATTCTCACCTTGATGCTGTTCGCCGTCTGTGACGACTGCGCCTATACCTGGGGCGGCAACTTCCTCAGGGGCACCGGCGCGTAGATTCCGGACGGCTACGACGAGGCCCGGGACGGCAAGGTCGAGCCCATCGATCCGATCGTGGCCAACCCCCAATTTCCTGTTTGACAGAACACTAGGGCCTGACCGTTTCATGAGTAAAGCGAGGGGCCGCCCGGTCGGGTGGCCCCTTCGTTTGTCATCGAGAATGTCCGTTGGTTTCGCTGACGGATTTCTTATGATTGACACCTGGAGCTTCCGCAGTAGTTTGTCCGTGTCGCTGGCGATCGAGATGAGCCTTCAGAGCATTACCTTCATCAATTCCGGGAGAGGTTTCATGAAGCGAAGTGTCGTTGCGGGTTTATTCGTCCTAATCGCATCTCCGTGCGTCTTGGCAGGAGACTGGATCGAGACCATCAACCTGCATGGTGATCTACGCTATCGTCATGAACAGATCGACGCGGAAGGGAGCGACCTCCGCAACCGTCAGCGTGTTCGCGCCCGCCTGGGCCTCACGGCCCAACCGGAAGACAACCTGGCCATCGTTATCCGCCTGGTTTCCGGCGCCGACGACCCCGTCTCCTCCAACCAGTCCCTCGGCGACGGTTTCACGACCAAGGGCATCGGGCTCGACCGGGCCTACTTCACCTGGACCCATGCCGCTACCGGCGCCAAGGTCTCCGGCGGCAAGATAGCCAATCCCTTCTATCTGCCCGCCAAATCGGAACTGATCTGGGACAGCGACCTGTCTCCCGAGGGCCTCGCCTTCAAGCATGTATTCGGGGGGGGGGACACCGGCTTTTTCGTGCAGGGCGCGGGCTTGTGGATCGATGAGCGCGACGACGACGTCAATACGGGCCTCTTCGGTGGCCAGGCGGGTGTCGAACAGTCTTTTGACGGTGTCGAGGTGACGGTGGGCGGCGGGATCCTCAATTACACCGACCTCGATGGTGTCCTCTACGACGACGACTTCTTCGGCAACACGAACGACGGCACGTCATTCATGAGCGACTTCAACCTCGTGGAGTTCTTTGCCGTGCTGGGTTTCAAGGCCGGCGACCTGCCCGTTACCGTCTTCGCCGACGTCGTGACCAACCAGGAGGCCGACGACAACGAACAGGCCTACATGTTCGGCGCCAAGCTGGGCAAGGCCAAGGCGGTAGGCTCGTGGGAAGCCAAGTACAACTATCGCGAGGTCCAGGCGGACGCCGTTATGGGCGCCCTGACCGATTCGGATTTCAGAGGCGGCGGCACCGATGCCCGGGGCCACGAGTTCGGCTTCGGCTATCAGCTGTCGACCAAGTCCAAGTTCGCGGTTTCCTACTTCATCAATGAGACCAGTCTGGGCAGTCCCCAGGATTTCAAGCGTCTCATGGTCGACCTGAAGTTCAAGTTCTGATCGCGTGTCAGAAACCGTATGACGAGTTGAGAAGCCCGGGGCGGATGGCCCGGGCTTTTCTCATGTGCGCCCGGCAGGGCGCACTCACTCGGAGGTGGAAGTACTCTACAGACCCGACAGGGGGAACTGTTAGCTGAACGGCAAGGGCTGCCACCGCGAGGTGGGGTCTGAAGGAAGCCGCAGGCAAAACACTGGCCTGACGAACAGGAATCGCATACGAGGCGGCCGTGCTGGGTGAGGAGTCATGTGTCTCTAAAGCCCGATACCTGTACGGAAAACACGGACGTATATGCGGCAGGCATAAGTGTGAAGGTGGGTGCGCATTACCCGGGGAGATCTGTCGCTCTACCCGATGATGTCGCTCCCTGATTGACAGGGGCCCTTCCTTTTCCCACCTTCGCAGAACCCTGCGATTACGCAGTCAACATCCCTTGTCATACGGAGACACACCCATGAAACCGATCGCCAGGTTCTCGATGATCCTGCTGCTGGCCGCCGTGTTGGTCGGCCCGGTCTCGGCCCAGGAAGAAGCCGCCGTCCCGACCCACGAGGTCGAGGTCACCGCCGCCGTCGACACGTCTCTCGCCTCGGTCGTCGACGTGCAGAAGTACAACCGCGCCATTCACATCATGGCCATGCTGCTGCTCGGTTTCGGTTTCCTGATGGTCTTCGTGCGGGGCTACGGCCTGTCCGCCCTGACCGCGACCTACCTGCTGGTGGCCGTCTCGATCCCGGCGTATATCTGGCTCAAGAACCAGGGCTGGTTCGGCGAACCGACCACCGGCGTGGACAGCCTGATCCTGAGCGAATTCGGCGCCGCGAGTCTGCTGATCTGCGCCGGCGCCGTTCTGGGTCGTCTGAAGATGAGCCAGTACCTGCTGCTCGGCCTGTTCTTCATCCCGGCGTACATGTTCAACGAGTGGATCATGCTCGACGGCGGTCTCGGGTTGATCGCCCACGGTGGGTTGGTCGACACCGGCGGCTCGATCGTCATCCACCTCTTCGGTGCTATTTTCGGTTTGGGTGTGGCGGTGAGCATGTCGACCCACAAGGAACGCGAGATCCCCGTCGAGTCCGACTTCACCAGCGACCGGTTCTCCCTGTTGGGCAGCATGGTGCTGTGGGTGTTCTGGCCGAGCTTCTGTGCCGCGCTGGTCGCGCCGGAGCTGGTGCCCAAGACGGTGCTCAACGTCGTGATCGCCCTGTGCGGATCAACGCTCGCCACCTACGTGGCGACGATGGTCCTGCGCCGCAAGATCTGCGCCGCGGATATCGCCAACGCCACCCTGGCCGGCGGCGTGGCCATCGGTTCGACCTGCGACCAGGTGTCGCTGAACACGGCCATGATCATCGGCGCGGCGGCCGGCGCCGCTTCGACCTTCGGCTTCGCGGTGATCCAGGCGCGTCTGCAGAAGGGGCTCAAGCTGGTCGACACCTGCGGCGTCTCGAATCTGCACGGTATTCCGGGTGTGCTCGGCGGCCTGGCCGCGATCGTCGCGGTGAAGGGCATAGACGCGGCGGCCCAACTGACCGGCATCGGCGTGTCCATCGTCGTGGCGATGATCGCGGGACTCGTGGTGGGGCGGGTATTGACGCTCTTCGGGCATCGCGAGAGGCCTTACGAGGATGCGGAGGAGTTTTTGGCCGAGTGAGATTGCTGCGTTGTCGCTCGAATGAGCCCGAGTCGTTTGACTCGAAGGAAAGGAGTTGTTCCATGTCGAAAGAACACAGTCGTTTGAGCGACTGAGTTCGCAAGATGGAAACGACTTTCTCTGAACAGGCACGCCCGGCCTTGCATCAAGGGATCAATTCATCTCCAGGAGCGGCACCGCGATTTCGGCATAGGGGATATGTCCTTGACTCCAGTGACCCCAACGGGTAGTGGTTTGATGCATGG
>CAYYYS010000039.1:0-25343 GCA_964476155.1 uncultured Fibrobacteraceae bacterium | reverse complement strand
CCCGGTCCGCGCAGCCACATGCCGCCGTAGTTGTGGAAGTTGAAGCCGAAGCAGATGTTCGCGCGCGCGGCCATGAAATCGGACACGGCCTTGGTGTTGCGGGCCGAGAACGGGTAGTTCCCCGAGCCCGTCTGAACGTATCCCGGCTGCCACATGAAGCCCCAGTTGCGGTTCATGTCCAGGTAGCCGGGCGTGTCCTCGTTGACGCGGCCATCACCGTCGTTGTCGATCCCCTCGCGTCCCAGCAGCCGCCATTCGGCCTGCTCGCCGGGCTTGATGCGGACGGTCACGCGCGGGTCGTCGGGATGGGTCTTGTGGGTGCCGTGGGGATCGCGGATCCGCATCATCAGGATCTCGCCGTCACCGTCAAGGTCCTCGTAGTCGTCCTCGTCCTCGAGACCGTCGCCGTCGTCGTCGTGGGGCACGCGCGCCGAACGGCCGATGTTGTAGCTGCTCGCGTCCTCGAAGAAGCGCGCCCGGTTGTCGACGTTCACCGTCGGCACGATGTAGAAGGATGTTCGTTCGAGCAGCTCGCCCAGCTTCGTCCACTCGTCGTGACGCTCGAGCAGGGTCCATGCCAGGTAGAGGCATACCTCGGTGGCCTGGATCTCGTTGCCGTGGATGGCGCCGTCGGCGTAGATGCCCGGCTTGCTCTCGTGCGGACCGGTCGACGGGTCGTTGATGGTCAAGAGCCAGACATCGCGCCCCTCCTCGCTCCGGCCGATAGAGCGCAGGTCGGTCATGTCGGGATGGGTCTTGTGCATGGCCCGCAGGATGGCCGTCACTTCGTCGTTGTCGTAGTAGCGATCCCAGACCATGTGGTCCAGGTCGACCTTGAATTCGGCCAGCGCCGGCATCGACAGGATCAGCAGCGCGAGGGTTGTCATGATGGTGCGTTTCATCGGCGACCTCCCTTCTCACGCAGAGCCACGCCGACGGCGTCGGCGCCGAAGCCGGGCGCCGCGGCACGGATGTTGACCATGTCGCCCGGCGATCCGCGGACCAGCCAGCGAACCGATGCGGATCCCATGGCCGGCACCTGCTTGATCACCTGGCGCGCGCGCCCTTCCAGAATTTCTGCGCCGTCGAGTGTGACGGCTACCGGTTGGGGCACGCGGCTGCGCCGGCCCTGGGCTGTGGGGTAGGGGATGCGTCCGCCGTTGGCCACGGTCGCGACGACGTCCCACAGGTCGCTGCCGCGCGACTCGATCTCGAGTTCGATGCCGTCGAGGCGCGGCAGCCAGTCGGGCAGGGTCGCCAGGAATGCCAGCGGTGCGGCCAGGACCGAGTCGATCATCGCCGGGGCGGGTGTGCGCATGGCGAAGGGCGCTTCGCCGCCGGTCAGGACCTTCGTGCCGTCGGCCAGCTCGACTTCGCGCCAGGGTCGGAAGCCGTCGCCGTCGAGGGCGCGGTCGCCGAGGGTCGCCAGGGCCTTGAGCGACGGGTCGCCCGTCGCGGTCGTATCCGGTGGCGCTTCGCCCGCCGACAGGGAGTCGGTCGGAGCGACGGGCAGCGGCGGCGTCCAGAAGTCCACGGCGAAGGCGGGGGTGCCGTACTGGTAATAGGCCCAGGCTTCCACCGAGCCGGATCCCGACGTGGTCGGGTCCACGCGTGGCGCATCCGGGCCGTGGGCCTTCAGCGAATCCCCGTACGCCGTCGAGACGGCGTCCCACCACTTGCGATCCGAAGGCGGCGGCGAGGCGGCCGGACCCAGGCTCAGGTACGACAGGACATCGTCCTCGGTCAGGTTGGGGCGGTTGAAAGCCTCGCGACCGATGGCCAACAGTTCGGCGACGGAATACATCTTCTGTGTGTCGAGTCCGGCCCCGCGGGCGAGCCGGCGAGGCGGCTTGTGCTTCATGGCGCGCGGGTCAGTGGTCGGATCGGCGGTCGGCGCGGCCTTCAGGGTGTTGGTCTCACCGAAGACCATCACCAGCGCGATCTCGGGGTGAGCGAAGGCGAACTCGAGCAGGGCACGGCTCTCGATCTCGCTGGCGGCCCAGGGTCCGTTCCGTGTCTGCCAGTGGATGAAGCCGTGCGGGAAGTTGCGGCCGGGCACCGCGCCGCCGGGGCCGTCCTCGTTGTAGCGACCATCGCCATCGTCGTCGTCACCTTCGGTGAGCAACCGGTAGAGTCCGCGCTCGCCGGCGGCGGGATCGGCCTTGCGCGGTAGTCGGGGGTCGTCGTCGTCCAGCAGCCAGGCGCCGGCGGGGTCGGGCAGGAGCATCGACGCGATCAGGCCGTCGCCGTCCAGGTCTCGCGGTCCGTCCTCGTCACGGGCGCCGTCACGGTCATCGTCCTCGGGGCGGGCATTGACGCCGTCGCACACGCGCGGGGTTGCGAAGAAGCCCGTGGCGCCGTCGGGGTTGAGCGAGGGGATCAGGTACCAGGTCATGGCGGCGGCGCGGCCGGAGATTTCGTCGCTCACGAGTCTTCGTGCCAACCCAAGCGCCGCCTCGGTGGCCAGGGGGGTGGTGCCGAGGGGGTTACCGACGACCAGGACCGCGGGTGTCGCGCCGGCGGCGCGTGACGGGGAGACGGTCAACAGGTGTATGTCCCGTGCGCCTGCGGTGGTGGCGAGGGCCGTCAGCGAGGCCCGGGCGTTGCCGCGCTCAAGCAGGCGCAGAGCGGTGGTCAGGGCCTCTTCGTCGTGATAGAGCGCAGCGGGGGAAGCTGTGGCGAGGGACGAAAAGACGAGGGCGACTAAAACTAAGGATATCGAGCGCATGGCCACCTCGGGGTTGGGTATGGACGACGCGGGATTATAGCGCAGATACGGGACAGGTTGAATTGCGGATACGTTGGGAGGGGAACTGACAATGAGCCGCAGTATTGGATGTGGATGTCATGACACAATGACACTACGCCCGGGCCTTGGTTGTGTCGAGGTTTGGGCATGTTGTGTATGTGTATATAATTCAACATGTTAGTCATTTTACACGTGTAAATTGCCCTGGCACACCCTCTGCAATACACTGCGAAGATCGACTTCGCGCCCTTCGCGCGTCCACATACAGAGGGAGAATCCCATGAAAACCATGACCGTCAATGCCACCGAAACCCTGCAGCGAGCCCAGTCCCGTGCCTACGAATCCAGCCATGCCGAGCTGGAGCCCGTGCACGTGCTGTGGGCCCTGCTCGCCGAGGCGGGTGTGGCCGGCAGCGCCCTGCGCAGTCTCGAGCTCGATCCGCAGCTGGTGCTGCGTACCGTCGAGGGAGAGCTGGCCAGTTTGCCGATCGTCGATGCCAAGGGTGTCCCGGCGCCGAGCCGCGACCTCCAACAGGTCATGCTCGAAGCTCAGTCCCTGGCCACGAAACAGTCCGGCGGCATGGTCGGCACGCGCGAATTGTTGCTGGCCATCGCCGCTGGCAACGGACGCGCGGGCAGCGTCCTGAAGACCTTCGACATCACCGCCGAAAAATTGGCGCGCGCCCTCGAGACCATCGGCGCCACCGGCGCTTACCATAGTGATCAGGAAGACGATGCGGGCGGCGAGGCGGCCCTCGACCGCTACGCCCGCGACCTCTGCGCCGCGGCGCGCGCCGGCAAGATCGATCCGGTCATCGGCCGCGACGAGGAGATCCGCCGTGTCGTACAGATCCTCTCGCGCCGCACCAAGAACAACCCCGTGTTGATCGGCAGCCCCGGCGTGGGCAAGACCGCCGTGGCCGAAGGCCTGGCGCGCCGTCTGGTGGCGGGCGATGTCCCCACCGGCCTGCGGGGCAAGACCCTCTACACTCTCGATATGGGCGCCCTGCTCGCCGGCGCCAAGTACCGCGGCGAGTTCGAGGACCGGCTCAAGTCGGTCATCAAGGAAGTGACCGAGCGCGAGGGCGAGGTGCTCCTGTTCATCGACGAGATGCATACGCTCGTGGGCGCCGGCGCGGCCGAGGGCGCCATGGACGCCTCGAACATTCTCAAGCCCGCCTTGGCTCGCGGTGAGTTGCACTGTGTCGGCGCCACGACCATCGACGAATTCCGTCGTCACATCGAGAAGGACCCGGCGCTGGAGCGTCGCTTCCAGCCGGTGATGATCGAGGAGCCGACGCGCGAGCAGGCCGTCGCGATCCTGCGTGGACTGAAGGAAAAATACGAGGTGCATCACGGTATCCGCGTGTCGGACTCGGCCGTGGTGGCCGCCGTCGACCTGTCCAGCCGTTACATCAGCGACCGTATGCTGCCGGACAAGGCTATCGATCTGATGGACGAAGCCGCGTCGGAATTGCGCATAGAGATCGACTCGGTGCCTGCAGACGTGGATGTCCTGCAACGCCGTCACGACCAGCTTGAGATGGAGAAGCTCGCCCTGGAAACCGAGACCGAGAAACAGGCCGTCGCGCGCCGCGAGACCATCGAGCGCCAGCTGGCTGAACTGCACGACGATCTCACCGCCATCAAGGCCCGCTGGGAACAGGAAAAGGAAGTCATCGACGATATCCGCGCCCTGCAGGAAGAGCAGGAGCGCCTGGGTACCGAGATCGAGGATGCCCAGCGTCAGGGCGATCTCGCGCGCGCCTCCCAGCTCAAGTATGGACGCGCCAGCGAACTGCTTGCAGAGATCGAAACCGTCCGCACGCACCTGGTCGACGTGCAGGGCGATCACCCGCTGTTGCGCGAGGAAGTGGATGAGCAGGACGTCGCGCGTCTGGTCGCCAAGTGGACCGGCATCCCGGCCCAGCGTCTGGTCGAGGACGAAAGCGCCAAGCTGCGCGAACTCGAGGAGCGCATTACCGCGCGCGTGGTCGGACAGGACCAGGCCGTGTCCCAGGTGTCGCGGACGGTCCGGCGCGCCCGCGCCGGGCTGACCGACCGCCAGCAGCCCCTCGGGTCGTTCCTCTTCCTCGGCCCGACCGGCGTCGGTAAGACTGAACTGGTCAAGGCCCTGGCCGCGGAACTGTTCGGCGACGAAAGCCACATGGTCCGCCTGGACATGTCCGAGTACATGGAGCGTCACAGCGTGGCGCGCATGATCGGCGCGCCTCCGGGCTACGTGGGCTTCGAGTCGGGCGGCCAGTTGACCGAGGCCGTGCGTCGTCATCCCTACACGGTGATCCTGCTGGACGAAGTGGAAAAGGCCCATCCCGAAGTCATGAACGTCCTGCTGCAGCTGCTCGACGACGGTCGTTTGACCGACGGCAAGGGTCGCGTGGTGGACTTCCGCAACACCCTGGTGGTGATGACCAGCAACCTGGCCCAGGACGAGCGTTTCGCACCGCGTAACGATCTCGACGAGGACGGCCGCCGCGAGCAGGAGCAGACGTTGCTGCAGGCGTTGGCCGGTCACTTCCGGCCCGAGTTCCTGAATCGCGTGGATGCTGTGGTGCGCTTCAATACGTTGGATCGTGGGCTCATCCGGACGATCGTCGAGCTGGAGCTGGCCAAGGTGGACGTCGCCCTGCGTGAGCAGGAAATCCACCTGACCTGGACCGACGCCGCGGTCGACCGCCTGGCCGAACTGGGTTACGACCCGCAGTTCGGGGCGCGGCCGGTGAAGCGGGTGATCCAGCGCGAGGTGCAGGATCGCCTGGCGGACGGGATCCTGTCCGGCGATGTGCTGCCGGAGCGGGAGGTGGTGTTGGATATGATCGATGGCGAGCTCGGGCTGTCCTCGGTGCTCGCGGCCCGCTAGTCACGCCTTGAGGGGTAAGAGAAAAAGGGCGGGGCCGAAGCCCCGCCCTCCTCGCGTCTACCCGGGAATAGACTACTTCAACAACGTCATCTTCATGGCCTGCGTATAACCGGAACCGGTCCGCAGACGGTAGAAGTAGGTGCCGCTGTTCACGGGCCGTCCGCTCTGGTCGCGTCCGTCCCAGCTGTACACGTTGGTGTAATCGCCGGCGGCCAGGTTGCCGTTGACGATGCTGCGGACCTGGCGTCCGCGGATGTCGAAGACGTTCAGGCTGACATGGTCTTCCCGGTCCAGCATGAAGCTGAAACTGGTCTTCGGGTTGAAGGGGTTGGGATAGTTGCGGCCGAGGGCCGTGGCCAGCACGGGCGTGTCCTCGACACCGGTGGGATCGTAGTTGACGGCGCCGGGAGTGCCCTGGTCGCCGGACCCGAAGGTCGGCCCGCCGGCGGCCCAGTTGGAACCGACGTTATTGTCGCCGCTGATGAACTGCATCGACTGGCCCGAGGGATCGGGGAACGTGACGCCGCCGTCCCAGGCCACGAGATCGATCTCGGTCATGGTGAGGTCGTACAGGATCAGCTCGTCCGAGCCGTTGCCCAGAGCCATGCCGCTGTACGTGTAGAACGGAGTCACGCCCTCGGCGGCCATGGTGTCGGCGTTCACGCAGAAGACCTTGTACTCGCCCGGGTTGATGACCAGCGGTCCGCCGTTGTCGATCACGTGCGAATCGTAGTCCACGTCGGCGATCGTCCAGCCGTTCATGTCGATGGCCACGGCGTCGGCGTTGTAAACCTCGAACCACTCGCCGCCCGAGTCATAGACCACGTACGGGTTCTGCATGATCTCGTTGATGACCAGCTGGGGCAGGACAGGCTCATCGATGCTCGCGGTGGTGTCCGTGGCGATCGGGTTGCCGTGCTGGTCTTCCACGTTGTTGATGCGCACGGTGTGCGGCGTGCCGGCCGGGCTCGCGCCCAGGGTCAGCACCACGTACGTGGGATCGCCCTGCACCAGGGCCGCGGCCACGGCGATGGTGTTGGCCGGTGTGGCGGTCTCGTAGACCTCGTAGTTGCCCGCGTTGTCGCCCGTGGTCGCGTCGATGGGCTCGTCGAAGAGCAGGGTGACCGTGGTCGACGCGGTCAGCGTGGCGCCGGTCAGCGTCGGCGGGGTCGTGTCGGTCGCCTGGCCGTTGTTGGTGATGTCCGAAGTCAGGCCGACGATGATCTGGCCCTGGCTGGAGTAGGTACCACCCGCGCCGGCGGCGACCAGCTCGTCACCGATCAGCCAGGTCTCCAAACCCGGGGCAACATCATCGTCGATGCGGATGACCACGTCGCCCGTACCGTCGGTGATCGTGAAGTTGTGGGCCGGGTTGCCGCCGCCGGTCGCCGCGATGGCCGTGATATCGCCGGTCGTGCCGGTGTAGGTGCCCTCGTTGTTGGGCAGCGCGGCATTGGCGGTCGTCTTGATGGTGGGCGTGAGGACCGGGTTGCCGGTGCTCACCAGTTCGACTTCGTAGCTCACCAGCTCGAGGGTGGTGAAGTAGTAGTCCACGCGGCCGGTGATCTTCACGATGTTCGACGTGTCGTTGAGCAGATCGCCGCCGGTGCTGTAGTACGTCCCGAAGATGTTGAGACCGCGGCCCGAGGCATCCTGCACGTAGGCGCTGACCGACGTGCCGTCGGCCTTGTGGTCGCCGGGGATGTAGACCTGGGCCTGGATCATGATGGTCGCGCCGTCGTAGCCCGCGGAGTCCGCGTGCACGAAGGCGATGGGCGTGATGGTTTCCGGAGCGACCGAGTAGGTGTAGAAGCTCACCGGCGCATCGCTCGGGTTGGTCGCGGTCTGGGCGTCGTTGTCCGTCGCGGAAACATAGTAGTCGACGACCGAGCCGTCGGGGGAGCCCGGAATCGTGCCGGTGTAGGTGTCGCCGGTATCCAGGGTCATGGCTGCCGTGCTGTATCCGCCGCCGTCGACCTGGTAGTAGATGTCCGTCGCGCTGAGTGTGCCGTCGCTGTCGGTGATGTCGGCATAGATCGTCACGGCCTCGCCGGGGATGGGCATCAGCGAGCGGTGATAGACGTTGGTCACCTGGGGAGGCTGCGGGAGAATACCGCCGTTGGTGATGCCGGGTGTCGGCGCCTGTGCGACGTATGCGGTGGTGACCAGGGCACCGCCGCCGCCGTCGGGGATGCGCTGATTGGATTCGGTGGTATTGTTGCCGTTCTCACCCTCGTTGATCTGGGGCTGTCCCGGCGTCAAAACGTCCAGCAGGTCCAGGTCGTCGCCGTCGTTGGTGTCGTAGACGATGGCGTCGAGCAGGTTGGTCGCCGTCACGGGCGTATCGTTGGGGAAGTCGGTGTCGTTGCCGGTGTAGAGAGCGACGGCGTCCGCACCGTTCTGGATCAGGTTGGTTTCCGGCGACACGTCCAGGTCGCAGTTGGCGACGTTGGCCGCATCTCCGCAGAGCACGAAGAAGCCGTCGGCATTACAGGAATAGCCGTCCAGATCGAAGGCCAGATACGAAGCGTTGTCGGAGCCGTTGTATAGGACCAGGACCAGGCCGTCCAGTGACTCGAACGCGGAGCCGTAGAGCTCGACGAACTCCGCCGAGTCGGTGCTGACCTGGTCGGCGTCGACTTCGTTGATCAGAACCGCAGCCTGAGCGGACATGGCGCCGACCAGGATGAGGAGCGTAAAGAGAATCGGAGTCCAGCGGTTGCCGCCGCGGCGAGTAGGTGTTCGCATGAGTTTCATCTCCTGTGTTTGTCTCCAACATTCGACGCCCGGCCAACAAGGGCGGCGGGTTCAGGGTTGATCGCACATCATAACATATGTCGCGATAATATGAACCCAAATGCGATAAAAAATACAGGAGGCGGTTACCAGCGGCGTGTCGGGGGGCGACTGGGATACCCATCGAATCTAGTATCAACTACCTGCGACGAAGGGCCATAAGGTGAGCGACGACAACGTGTTGATCGTTGGTATCACCGGGCACCGCTCTCTGGCTGCCCCTGCTGCGACTCGGCACGTGCTTCGCTGGGCCCTGAGGTTTTTAACAGGTGCGGGTCCGGATAATTTATCATCCAGTCTTCGTTTGCCGAAGGCGCCGATCGCCAGGCCGCGGGTGCGGTTCTCGACCTACTGGTCAGATCACCAACCCGGTGATCTCCCTCTCAACCTCGCGCCCCCGATCCCGCCCATACCAAAGGTGCAGCCGCTCCAGCAGCGCCGGCTTCTCCAGCCCCTCCGCTTTCGCCTGATCGAAGACGACCTGTGCCGCGGCCGGTCGTGGACCCCAACGCCACAGCTCGTTGCCTTCGGTATCGAAAACCACCAGCTGCGGGATGCTGCGGCTCTCGCCGGTGAGGTAGAGATCCATCACGTCCAGGTTCTCGTCGCGCGGCAGGATACGCAGGTCGATCAGGGGATTGCGCCGCGCCATGACGGCCAGGTGGGGGAGGCATTGGGCCGAGTCGCCGCACCAGGGTTCGGTCAGCACCATCCAGATCCGGGGTGCGGCGATGCGGTCGAGCCGTGCGCCGAGTTCGTCGGAAACCGTGTAGGTGCGGCCGATACGTTGGGACCGGTGGAGGTTGAGCTTGGTGTAACCCACGCGCTCGGCGTCCTCTTCGTCGAGACCGTCGGTGGGTGTGTTGGCCTGGGCCTCCATCATCTCCATGTATGTCGCGAAGTCGAGAGCCCCGTGGGGACGCCGGTCGAGGAAAAACTGCTCTGTCATGTCTTACTCCATGGTTCGTTCATAACAACATCCGACAGTCAAGAAGCCCGCAAACCTGACGAAAACCAAGGGAGAGCGAGCGTCTGTATGATATGTTCGGGATGCCGGGACCGCGACAGTCTTCATGAACAGGAAATAGTCGTCATGATCATCCGCGCCATGTATCTGTTCGCCCTTTGTTCCCTGTTTATTACCGGCTGCGGCGATGACGACCCCGCCACTCCTTCCGGCGACCAGGCCGCCGAGTGCCCCGACGGCCCCATGCTCACGGTCAGCCCGATCGCCATCGCGGATATCGAGAGCGTCTTCCCCTTGGGCAACATCAACCCGCCGGGACACATCTGCCCGACCGACCACATGGGTTTGACCATCCGGACCGAGCCCGGCGCCGCGGCGCCGATCGAAGTCGACCTCGTCTCGCCGGGTGATCTCACGGTTGTCCAGCTCAGCGCACAGGAATTCGTCAATGCGGGTTACGCCGATTTCGGCATCGGCCTGCAGGCCTGCGATGATATCCATATCGGTTTTGGCCACGTCACGACCCTGGACGAGGACCTTTTCGGGTTCGCCGGCGACTTTGCGGACTGGACGTTCCAGAGCGAGACCGTTACGGCCGAGGAAACCTATCGCTACTATCATCTCGTGTGCGAGGTGGACGTGGTGGCTGGTCAGCGCCTGGGTACCGGCGGCGGAGTCGAGGACCAGTGGGGCGTCGACTTCTCCGTGTACGATCTGAGTCTGCCCCCCGCCGTCATGGCCAGCGCCCGCTGGGACGGCGAGTGGAGCCTCTACGCCCGGTGCTGTCTCGACTACTTTGTCGACGGTCCCGTCCATGACGCACTCTATGCACTCCAGGATCTACCCGCGTCGATCCTGGCCGCCGGCGATGCCTGCGGCAACCTGCACGACGACGTTCCCGGTGCCCTGCGCGGTTGTTGGTTCCTGGCCGGGACCATCTTGACCTACCCCGACGAGAACAACATCTCCTTCTCGTGCCGCAACACCAATCCGGGCCAGGCCTTGATCGGCGTGGGGTCGGCCGTACCCACGGTTCCCGGCGCGGCCTACTTCGTCGATACGGTCGACACCGGCCATGAGAACAGGGTCTTCGATCAGGTCACGCCGGCCGGTGGCCTGCAAGTCTATATGCCGACCTATCCCTCCAGTCTGATCATCCTGGTGCAACTGGTTGCCGCGGACACCCTCTGGATCGAAGGTATTCCCGCGGGTCTGTCTGAAGAGGCCCAAGTCTTCAGCGAGGCGAAGACGATCTTCGTGCGCTGAAGCTCCCCGCTTGACGGAATCCTGCTGGAACGCCCGGTCCGTGGCCGTGTAGTATCGTTTCATCGGGGCCGCGTTTTGCTCCCTGCATACTCTATTGGAAGGTGCGAGACATGAAGTGGCTGACGACTCTCCTGGTTCTGGCGGTTCTGATCACGGGTGCCGGCTTGCAAGCCTCCAGCTGCGCCCACAAACCCTTCGACGCGACAGACGCAGCCACCGCCGGCAACACCTTCGCTCTCGCTCTCTATGCCGAGTTGCAGGCGGCCGAAGGCAACCTGTTCTTTTCCCCCTCGAGCATCGCCACCGCCCTGGCCATGACCTACGCCGGCGCCCGCGGCGAAACGGCGCGCGAGATGGCCGCGGTTCTCGAATTGCCCGATCGCCAGGACGCCGTGCACGCGGGCTTCGCGGACATGCTCGCCGGCCTCGAACCCGGCGCCGAAGCGACCCACAAACTGACCGTGGCCAACCGCCTCTGGGGCCAGGACGGCTTCGACCTGTTACCGGAATTTCTCGCCCTCGTGCGCACGCATTATGACGGCGGCTACACGCCCCTGGATTTCATCGGCGACACGGACGGTTCGCGCCGGATCATCAATGCCTGGGTGGAAGGGAAAACCGAGGACAAGATCAAGGATCTGCTCAAGCCGGGCAGCATAGACGCCAACACGGGCCTGGTGCTGACCAACGCGGTCTACTTTCACGGTCTCTGGAAGCACGCGTTTAAGGAGCGGTCCACCGCCGACGAGCCGTTTTTCACGATGGACGGTCTCGATGTCGAAGTTCCCCTCATGCGCATGGTCAAGCACCTCAAACTGGGGGAGCGGGACGGCTTCCGCGTACTGGAACTTCCCTACGAGCAAGAGGATCTGTCGTTCTTTGTTCTGCTGCCCGATGCGCGCGACGGCCTGGCCGACCTGGAGAGCCGCCTGGATCCCGCCACCCTCGACAGCTGGTTGACCGACCTGGACATGCAACGTGTTCGCTGCGTTCTGCCGCGCTTCCGGACCACGTCGCGATTCGAGCTGGGAAAGGTTCTGGCGGGGATGGGCATGAAAGACGCGTTCAGGGGGACGCGCGCCGATTTTTCCGGCATCACCGGTCGCAAGGATCTGGCAATCAGCGAGGTGGTACACAAGGCTTTCGTGGATGTCTTCGAGGCGGGCACCGAGGCCGCCGCGGCAACGGCCGTCGTCATGAAACTGACGAGTATCAGCCAGGAGGAACCCCCGGTGGAATTTCGCGCCGATCACCCGTTCCTTTTCCTGATTCGCCACCGGGACACCGGCGCGATCCTGTTCATGGGTCGGCTGACGGATCCGGGTTGACGGCGGCCGCCTTGACCATCGGGAACATTGACGCTAGCATGACGTACCAAACCGGGTGCCAACCTCCCGGTTTCGCGGCGGGCACCTGAACCGGCCGCGATCATCTGGAGGAGAAGAAGATGAAATCAGTGCGAACGCCGGCCATCGCCGGGCTTATTCTCGGCCTCACCCTCATGTCGATCGGCGACGCGGACGCCCGTCCGCTTCGCGGCGGTTCGGGCCGGGCCGAGGTCATCATCGAGGGCAGCGCCGTGCAGCCCTTCGGCGATCTGACCGCCGATTGGACCGAGCCGGCCGGATTCCAGGCCGGGCAGGGCTGGGACGTCGGCTTCCGTTTCCGTCAGCGCTTTCCCACGGGCTGGTCGATTTCGCCATCCTTCCACTACGTGGATTTCGGCAACTTCCTGGCCGACGACGCGACCGAAGGCCTCATGGATACCGGCACGAAAATGTACCGCTACGGTATCGACGTGCAGTACTTCTTCGCGGCTCGTACCGATCAACCTCGCCTGTTCATGACCTTCGGTGCCGCCCTGGTGAACAACAAGTTCCGGGTCGACTATCTGGACAGCGGCGACTACTTCACCGAGAGCGCAAACTCGGTGGCCGGCGTGGCCGGTATGGGGGTGCGGATCGGTAATTTCGAGATCTCGGGGGAGTACAACCTGAACCGCGTGAGCACGACCCGCTTTATCCAGGGACGGGATTCCTTCAATTGGGATTATGCTGTCTTGAGAGTCGGCATAGCGCTTCCCAGTTATTACTAGACGGCAATATCGGCGGCTTCGTTCGTCTCATGGATCAAGTACACAAATGAAAACGGCACTGCTTGGCGCAGTGCCGTTTTCTTGCGTGTCCCGCTGCTCCGGCGGGCCCGCTCGGTTAGAAGACCGCGATCGGCTGCCCGGGCTGTCCCGGCGAGCCCAGAGTCGGCGTGTAGGGCTCGGAGGCGACGGACCAGGGCCCCTGGCGTTGCTGGACGTCGACTCCGGCCACGCGGATTCTGTGCTCCACATCGTAAGTGGCGGTCAGCATGTACGTGTTCGTCGACTGGCTGTCCTCGACGGTTACCCAAGCACCTCCGTCTTCCGAATGCTGGATGACATATCGGTCGACCGGTGAACCCGTGGTCGGCGCCGCCCAGGTATAGTTCACGACTTCCTGGGCCTGCGCCGTCGCGCAAAAGGACAAAATCGCGAGGGCGATAAGAGTGACGAAAATGGGGATACTTGTCCTCTGCTTCATCTTACGCTCCGTATTCCTTTGTCGGGCAGCGCCCCCCGTGGAGGGGCGTCGGTTGTGGCTGTCTCGTTGTCGCGATGAGCCCGATCGAGCCGCTGCGACAGGTGTTGCAAGGTCGGTGCCATCCCACCAGGGGGGCGTCGTGTGAGGTGTGGCGTCCTGATCGGGCCTCAGCGGCGAATCCATTCGCGGCCGATGGTTCCTTGTTGTTTCGGGTGAGGACTCATCGTGGCCGGCTATTCGGACAATAACTATCCGTATGGCGATTCGCCCGAAATCAGGTTCTGCATTGCGAAAGGAGACTGCGGGGCCATATTTGTCTCTCACAATGCGACCCAAGCGGTTTCAATGTCGGTAAACTGGGGACTATGTGCAAAGGGAGAAACGTCATGAATTCGGAAGTCCTTGCGCTGTGGCCGGAACTAGATTGGATCGAGGACGCGGATCTGCGCGAACAGACCGCCCGGACCTGGGAACAGGCTCTGGCCGAGAGCGACCTGGACGCGGATGACCTGCAGCGGATACCCTTCACTTTGCTCGTACCCGACCTCAACGTGAGCTTCATGGCGCACAAGCGTTGCGTGGTGCACGTGGCCAAGGAGTCGGCGCTGAAAATGAACGAATTCTTCGGCGACGACCTGCACTGCGACCTGGATACCGTCATCGCCGGCGCGATCCTGGCCGACGTGGGCAAGCTCCTGGAGTACAAGAAGAATCCAGACGGCACGAGTGGTAAGAGCGACTGCGGCAAGTACCTGCGGCATCCGTTCAGCGGCGTCGCCGTGGCGCGTGGTTGCGGCGTGCCCGACCGGGTCTGCCATATCATCGCCGCTCATGCGGGTGAGGGGAACATGGTCACGCGGACACCCGAGGCCTATGTGGTGCATCACGCCGACTTCATGACCTTCCTGCCCTTCAAGCATCGTTTCGAGTAGGGGGATTTTCGAAATGATGTGTGCGGGACGATTGCAACGAGCGCTGCCGATGGTGGTGCTCGTTCTTTTCCTGGTCCTGTGCGCGGTGGGATGTGCACGTCAGGCCGAGCGTCCCAATGTACTCGTCGTGGTGCTCGACACCCTGCGGCGCGACGTGGCCGGGATGCCCACCGTTGTCACACCGAACCCCCTGCGCGACACCGGGTTGACGTTGCGTCTGTCCGCGCTGGCCGCGGATGGGGTGGCCTTCGCCGACGCCCAGTCGGCGGCGCCCTGGACCGTGCCGTCCCACGCATCCCTGTTCACCGGCCGACTGCCCGGCCGGCACGGATGTACGTCGCTGCATCCCCGTCTGAACAATACCCAGCCCACTTTTGCCGAACATCTGCGCGACGCGGGCTACCAGACCGCAGCCTTCTACAGCAACATCTGGCTCGCCGACCGCACGACCGGCCTGCTGCGGGGGTTTGTCGTGAAGCGGGAGGCCGCCATCGGCAGCCTCTTCGAGCTGCGCAGCGCCGTGGGCGACCAGGGCGGCGCCGAATCCGTCAGGAATATCGACGCCTGGCTGGACGCGCGAAGCGACGGTCATCCCTTCCTGCTTTTTGCGAATTTCCTGGAGACGCATCTGAGCTACGATCCGCCGCAAGCCTATCGGTCGCGCCGGTTGAGCGATTTACCGGCCACGGACACGGTCAGTATCGCCTGGGCCCACGAACTGAACGCCGGTCGCCACGATCCCGCCGAGGTGGACTGGCGGCGCGTGGCCCGTCTCTACGCGGGCGACGCCTGGTCCGTGGATCGATTGCTCGGCGCGGTCCTGGACCTGCTGGAAGAACACGGACTGGCTGACGACACCATCGTCGTGGTCACCTCGGATCATGGGGAGAATCTCGGCGACCACGGGCTGATGGATCACCAGTACTCCGTGCACGAGACCCTGTTGGCGGTGCCCCTGGTGGTGCGGGTGCCCTCACGCTGGCGCGACCGTTTCGATCTGGGCGCGGCGCCGGGAACGGTTCGCGAGGATCCCGTCCTGCTGACTGATCTGTACGCCTCGGTGCTGGCTCTGGCGGGACTCACGCCCGATGAAACCACGCCCGGCTCCCGCTCGCTGTTCGACGCGCCGGCGCCACCTGATCGGCCCCTGGTTTCCCAGTACGCCGGACCGGGACCCGCGTTGCTGGAGATGCTGCAGGGTGTGAATCCCGACGCCGATCTGTCGCGCCTGGCGCCCGCGCGCTCCACCGTCAAGGTGGGCGACCTGCGGTTGACGATCGACGGTCATGGCGGCGTGGTTCTGCACGACGTGGCGCGCGATCCCGGCCAGACCCGCGATCTCGCGGCCGAGAGACCGGACGACGTGGCCCGGTTGCTGGCGTTGCTGGCGGATGTTCCCGCCATCGCCGACGCGGCCGCGGACGGGGATATCGAGATCGACGAAGCCACGCGGCGGCAGCTCGAATCTTTGGGTTACGTTCACTGATCCATGTGCTGGCGTATCAGCCGCGCGAAGCGTCGGCTGCATACGACAGGTTCGTGACCGCGCGTCGGCCACGAACCCAGTTAATGGCTTGACAGTCCCGGAAACTGGCTTATTAAACTCATGGTCCGGCGTGCGTATTGGTATCCGTCGGGCCACTTGACGATCCCATAGTCCCGGGAGGGAAACGGCATGGCCGATTCAACGGACAAGGTTACCGACAACGTCGACGGGCCCTGGTTTGTCGACTCCAACTGCATCGATTGCGATCTCTGCCGCCAGACCGCGCCCGACAACTTCGAGCGCAACGAAGACGACGGTTATACCTACGTCTCCAAGCAACCCGAGAACGACGAGGAAACGGAGCTTTGCCAGGAAGCCCTGGAAGAATGTCCCGTCGAGGCCATCGGCGACGACGGCTAGTGTTCTGTCAAACAGGAAATTGAAAAACTCCTGCTGATCCCGATAGAGACAAGCAAGGGCTCCGCTCGTTGAAGCGGGGCCCCGTGCTTATCCTATGGGGAACCTACGGGCGCACCTCGCGTTGAAGCGCCCGCCAAGAGAATACCCCCCTGATTCGGATACGAGAGGTGCAAAGCGATGAAGACCATGATCAAGACCAAACGAACGGGCTGGGCCTTCGGGGCCGCCCTGCTGCTTGTCGGTTTCGTGCTGGGCCTGGCAGCCCAGGGCGGCGGCGGTGCGGACGTACCCGGCCTGTCGGTGTCGGCAGCCTACGCGGCGCCCGCGAACGAGTTGCGCAGCTATGCCGACGTGGCCGACGCGGCCATGGGCGGCGTCGTCAATATTTCCACGGACAAGGTCGTGGAGATGCCGGACTGGCATCCCATGCTGCAGGATCCGACCCTCCGTCGCTTTTTCGGCGAACCCGAGGGCGGCGAGGGCAACGAGCGCATCGAGCGATCCCTGGGCTCGGGCGTGATCGTCAGCGATGACGGCTACATCCTCACCAGCAACCATGTGATCGAAAAGGCCAGCAAGATCCGCGTCCTGCTCGGCGGCAATCGGGAATACGAAGCCGAGATCGTCGGCCAGGACGACCTGACCGACGTGGCGCTCATCAAGATCGAGCCCGACGAGCCGCTGCCCTTCGTGTCGATCGGCGACTCGCGATCGCTGCGTATCGGCGACCAGGTCATGGCCATCGGCAATCCCTTCGGCGTGGGCCAGACCGCGACAATCGGTATCGTCAGCGCTTTGGGCCGCAGCATCGGCCTGATGCAATACGAGGATTTCATCCAGACCGACGCGGCCATCAACCCCGGCAACTCGGGCGGCGCGCTGGTCAACATGCAGGGCGAACTGGTGGGCATCAACACGGCCATCCTCAGCCGCAGCGGGGGCTCCCAGGGTATCGGTTTCGCCATCCCCAGCCATATGGCCGAACGCATTATGGGCATGCTCATCGCCGACGGACGCGTGAAGCGCGCCTGGCTGGGCGTGGTGACCGGCGAGGTGGACCAGACCATGGCCGACGCCCTGGGCATGGAACGGCCCCGCGGCGTGCTGATGACCGTGATCAACCCCGAAACGCCCGCCGAGCAGGCTGGGATGAAGGAAGGCGACGTGATCCTGTCGGTGGACGGCAAGGACGTGAACTCCATCAGCGCGTTGCGCAATACGATCAGTCTGGCGGGCGTGGGCACCGAGGTCGATTTGCGGATCCTGCGCGACGGCAAGGAGCGGGGTCTCAAGGTCACGCTCGGCGAGATGCCCGAAGATCTGACCACCGTAGGCGCCAGGGAAGAGGACGAAGACTCGGCCGGAGGACTCGAGGGTGTGACCGTCCGCGCGTTGACCGAACGGGTCCGTCGGCAACTCGATGTGGACGACGGTCTCGAAGGTGTGGTAGTGACTAACGTCGAGCGTACGAGCAATGCCTGGCACCGGGGCCTTCGCCAAGGCGACGTGGTCCTGGAGGTGGCGCGCGAGCGCGTCCGCAGTCTGGACGACTACCGGCGTCTGATCGAGAAGGACAAGGAGCGTCCCGTACTGCTGAAGATTCAGCGGGGAGATCAGACGCCGTTGATTGCCATACCCAGATAGACCGGATCACGCATGCGCATACTCTTTTCGAGTTGTCTTGACGAATGGGGCGGCGGAGAGCACTGGATGCTCTCCGCCGCCGTCGGTCTACGCGGGCGCGGACACGACGTGCGTTTGGCCTGTCGAGACGACGGCGCCCTGGGACGGCACGCCGCGGAGGCGGGACTACCCGTCGACGATCTGCGGTTTCGCGGCGATCTTGATCCCGCGACGTCCTGGCGCTTCTGGCGGATCTGTCGGCGCCACCGTATCGACCTCTGCTGTCTGAACATGGACAAGGTGTTGCGCGTGACCGGCCCGGCGGCGCGACTGGCCGGCGCGGCCGTGGTGCCGCGGCGCGGCAGCGAGTCGCCAGTCGGTGGCAAGATCTCCCACAAGATCGCGTATCTGAAGGTAGCCGACGGCGTGATCGCCAATTCCACGGCGACACGGCGCACCATGCTCGACAGCGCCCCCTGGCTGCCGCCCGGGAAGATCCGCATCATCTACAACGGCATCGACTGCGGTCGCTATGCGGACGCGTCCGCGCGTGAACGCGTGAGGCGCGAACTGGGCGCCGGGCCGGACGATCCGGTGATCGGCATGGTGGGTGAACTGACGTCGCGCAAGAACCACCGCGCGGTGGTGTCGCGCCTCGCGGCGTTGCGTGAACGCTTTCCCGGACTGCAGGTGTGGATCGCGGGGGAGGGGCCGGAGCGGGACGCCCTGGCCGAACTCGCCGGAGACGGGCTGCGCCTGCTGGGTTTTCGCGACGATGTCCCCGATCTGTTGCAGGGTGTCGACTTGTTTTGTCATCCGGCGCTACGGGAAGGCTTCGGCTACGTGATCGTGGAGGCCATGGCCGCGGGCAAGCCCGTGATCGTGGCGCGGGCGAGCAACCTGCCGGAGATCGTGGGGGACGAGGAAACGGGGTTGCTGGTCGATCCGATCGACGAGGCGGCCTGGGAGACGGCCATCGCCGATCTGCTTGCCGATCCGGAGCGGGCCGGTGTCCTGGCAGCGGCTGGTCGTGCGCGCGCCAACACGGCCTTTGACATCGAGCGCATGCTGGACGAAGTGGAAGCCTACTTCGTCGAGTGTCGCGCGCGGCGTTGACTCTACACGCCGCTTTGCCAATATCCGCCTAATTCGATCTCTGGTCTTTTTGCGACGAGGTATGACTTGCTCATCAACGGCAACAAGCTGTGCCCGCATTGTGGTTTCAGGCACACCATCTACCGGCCGCTCGTCCAGTCCGCTTTCGGCTGGGACTGTCCGCAATGCAGACGCCGGCTGACGACGTCCATCACAAGAGGACTGTTGGCCATACTGGTCCCCTGTGTCGTTCTCTATCTCGTCTTTGGGCAGTGTGACACGCTTACCCAGAGGGTCGTCGCCATCTGGGCCGTCTGGCTCACGATCGGTCCGGTGATGATGCATCTGGCGATGGATGTTCGTGCCGCAGAGTAATCATCCCCCGGCTATGCCGGGGGACGATTACCTGTGCGTCACTCGTCCGGTTCGTCCAGTGTGGACAGCACGTTCCGGGCTGTGCGATCCTGATCGGCCTTGACCATGAAGATCACCGGCCCGCTGACGGGATTGACGGGCACCAGTCGCCCCATACCAAATAGGTCCTGTAGTTGATCATCGGTGTATTAGCCCACTTCCGCTGCGGCCCACACCATGGCTGACAGCGATGCGGGAGTTGGGTTTCGCCTGACCCGATTGATCGAACATCTATGCGATGTCGATACGATTCGCATCACTGGACGTGCATGACTTCTCGCCCGCCAACCCCCAAATTCCTGTTTGACAGAACACTAGTACCATCAGGGAGTTTTGGGCGAGATCGGTACTCCCGGGACCATCTGCGAAGATGACCTCACCCTCGATGACAAAAAGTTAGGCTATCTCTTCCAGGTCGCGCCGAGTGGCTATGTCCTCGTGCCCTCGCGACGCGAACTGTCGCGGGTGACGGTCTATAGCGAGACGACTCGCCTGTCCTCCCGTTCCGAGGGCGGCTTTTTCACCTGCTCCACGAATCGCCGGGTGATCGGATCAAGGGTCTTGATGACCTGAGCGGTGCCGGGAAGGCCGCAATGCCGGAGCACACCTCTTGGGCATTCGTGACCCTGCCGGCCGATGCGTTCGAAGTCTGGCTGGTCGGCAAGGATGAATGGGATAGCCGTGACTCGGCTGGACGACACGCGCCGTCCGGACGCTATCTGATGCGCCTCGCCGTGGACGGCCGGGTCACCACCACCAAGCTGACTCTGACTAGATAATCAATCGATAGCCCACGCTGTGGACCGTCTTGATGTGCGCCGGTTTGGCCGGATCGTGCTCGACGATCTTGCGCAGGTTCAGGATGAAGTTGTCGACGGTGCGGGTGGTGGGATGAGCGTCGTAGCCCCAGACGCGGTCGAGAATGGTGTGGCGCGAGACCGCCTCGCCGGTCTTTTCCACGAGCAGGCGCAGGATAAGCGCTTCCTTCTCCTTGAGAGTGAAGGCGCCGCGCGGGTTGCGGATCGTGAGGCCGGCCAGGTCCACGTCGTTCTCACCGATGGTGAGATTGCGCGGGGCGGCCTGTTCCGTGCGCCATTCCTCGCGGCGAAAGATGCCCTTGATGCGGGCCAGCAGCTCGCGGAGGTTGAAGGGCTTGGTGATATAGTCGTCGCCGCCGGTTTCGAGGCCCCGGATGCGCTCGTCGTCGCGGCTGCGCGCGGTCAGGAACAGGACGGGCACCCGATCGCCGGTCTCGCGCACCCGGCGACAGAACTCGAAGCCGTCCATGTCGGGCAGCATGACGTCCAGCACGATCAGGTCGACGCCCCCGCGTTTCCAGTAGCGCAACCCCTCCTCGGCCGAGTCGGCCAGCACCGGCTCGTACCCCTCCAATTCGAAGTTGATGGCCAGGCCGTCGGCCAGGTGCGCGTCGTCCTCGACCACAAGAATTCGCCGTTTCATGATCGCTCCTCCCGATGGACGGGCAGGGTCAGGGTGAAGGTCGCGCCGCGGCCTTCTTCGCTGTCAAGGCTCACCAAACCGCCCAGGGCCTCGGCGGTGCGGCGAACAAGATAGAGGCCGAGTCCGGCGCCGGGGGGACGATCGCCGCCCGTGTTCGCGCGGTAGAAGCTGTCGAAGATCTTCTCCTGATCGCGGCGAGGCACGCCGGGGCCGTCGTCGCTCACCGAGAGGCGGTGATGGTTGTCGCCGGTCGTCAGGGCGATGTGGATCGTCGCCGGCGATGCACCGTGATGCACCGCGTTCTGGAGCAGGTTGCGCACGGCGACCCGGAGATCCTGCCGGTCGCCGCGGATCAGTCGGCCCGCGGGCAACTCGCTTGTGACCGTGGCGTCGTTACCGTCCAGGAAAGCGCGCATGGCGTCCAACAGTTCGTTGGCCTCGTCGGCCAGGTCGAGCGTTTCCGGTCGCCGGCTCGGTCCGTCCTCGTCACGGCTCACCGACAGGATCTGCTCCATCATTTCCTCGAGACGCTCGATGTCCTTGACCAGCGAGTGGTGGATGCGGCGACGCGCCTCGTCGTCCAGGTCGGTGCGTTCGAGGGTCTCGGTATAGAGACGGATGCAGGCCAGGGGCGTCTTCAGCTCGTGTGTGGCGCCGGCCAGGAAAAGCTCGCGGGCGCGCTTGAACTCGCGCTCGCGTCGGAAGGCGAGGGTGAGGATCGTGGTGCCGGCGATCAGCAGGGCCAGGAAGAACAGTCCCTCGCCCAGGAACATCCGGTTGCGGCGCTCGGCTTCGTCGTGGACGGCCTGGTGGACGACGGGGTCGATCGACACGTTCCACTCGGCGCCGTTTCGCTCGAAGCGCAGATGGGGATACGTGTCACCCAGGGCGGCGTGGGGATTGTCGGCTACGATCGGGTCCAACTGCAACAGGAAGACGGCGTGCAGCCGATCGGTGGCCAGACGCTGGAACTGGTATCGCTCGTAATTCTGACCCTCCCGGTTGATGTAGTACATCCACCAGGCGCCCATGGCCAGGATGAGGATGACCAGGACGGTATAGAGCAGTCCCAGTCGGTGATGCCACTGCATGTCGGGTCCAATCTCGAGGATGTCGCTTGCGAATGCATGGGACACTATAGCAGCGCCTCGGTCGGGCGTCACCAGGGGTTGACGCCGTGGTGTGGAATGGTCACCCGCGTTATCACGCTCCCGGCGCCCGGGTGTCAAACAACTCCATACGGTAGGTGTTTGCGCCGTTTGCGCCAGCGGGTCCACGAGTTGCTGACGTCTCCCGCAGTTGGTTGATGGAGGGGAACCGCACACAGGAGGTGCACATGAGGAACGGAAGAACCGGATCGGTGGAGCAGACCTTGGCGCGACTCGGCATCGAGGAAGTGACCGAGCGTCTGGAGATGAGTCCGCTGCTGGCGAGCGATGTCGTGCCCGAGGAACCGGACGACGGCGACTGCTGCTGCAAGTGTGTCTGCAAATGGACGCCGATCGATTTGCCGGGTTCGGGCTGATGACGCGACGGAGCCGCGGGCGCGGGGAGGCCGCGCCCGCCTCCGGCGTCCGGTCCGCCGGCCGCGAGAGCTGGGCGCTGTGGAACCTGCGCGCCCTGAAACCCGACGCCACGCTGGCGTCGCTCGCGTCGCTGCGCAGCCGGCGTCGCGACATGTCGGAGCTGGAGACGCGCATGCTGGTCAACGGCGAGGGGGACACCGATCGTCTCTTCGCCGACGCCCGCGCGACCCTCGACGCGAACCCCGGCCTGCGCAGCGGTCTTGTCGTCACTCTGCACATGGGGCCGTATACCCTGGCGCCGGCGTTGCTGGTGATGGCCGGCGAACACCCGGCGGTCCTGCTGGACGCCGACGCTCACGAAGCGATCCGGCCGCGCGCCGAGGAGCAGCGGCGGCGCCTGGGCCTGAAGGGCGACGTGGACTGGATCGTGGTGGATCATCCGCAGTTCGTGCGCAAGGTGCTGAAGGCGTTGCGCGAGGACCGCCCGGTGGTGGTCTATCTGGACGGCAACCGCGGCGCCGGGGGCACGGAGGCGACCCGCAACCAGGGGCTGGGCTATGAACTGCCGGGCCGGACAATCCGCCTGCGCACCGGGCTGGGGCGTTTGATCGCGCGGTTGGGTTGCGACGTGCACGGTGTCGTCTCGCGCTGGCGCGACGATGGGACCATCGACTGGGGTGTGAGTCGACTCGGTCCATGGACGGATACCGCAACCGCCGAATCGGTCACCTGCGACCTCTATAACTGGATGTTCACCCAGGTCATTCGCACACCCGAGCAATGGTCGTACTGGGGGATGCTCGCCGCGTCGAGCGACTGCTTCGCGACGCGCAACCTGGCGGTGAGCGGCCCCCGCGACCACGCCCAACGCAACGCCGTTTTTCTGGACTACCTGGTCGGCAAGCCCGACCGCGCCCGACTGGTCCTGACCCGCGAAGTGGAGGTCTGGGAGCCCGACGTGTTGGTCGACCTGGACCACGATGCGTTTTACGGTGCCGAGGGTCTGCGTGACAGTTCGCTGGACCTGTTGCGCGGCCTGGCGCCGACGCTGGCCGAACTCTGCGATGCCTGCGGCCGCGACTGGGTCGGCTTCCACGGCCGGCGTCTTTACCTGCTGGGCCTCGCCGACCTGAGAGCCGCTCCGTGAAAGTGATTCCCCAACCCGGTGCGCGTTGGTTGCTGCGTGAGGGCGGCCGCTGTTACGCGGTGCCGGCGTCGTTGGGGCGGCGGGTGCTGGATGGGGAGGTGGTGCCGGGCCTGGCCGAAGCGCTGGCTGCGGGTGAGGGGCCGGCTGGCGGGCGGACCCTCTGGTTGGGGTTGCCGCTGTTGCCGGTCGGTGTGGTGGCCGGGATCGGTCGGGCCTTGTCGCGCCTGACGTCCTGGCGGTGGCTCTGTGTATTGGCGGCTCTGGGGTGTGTCGGATACGCGATGTCGGGGAGAGCGTCGCCCATGGGCCATGACTGGCCGCTGATGATCGCGGGCCTGTTCGCCGCGGGGTTGGTCCACGAGTTCGGTCACGCCGCGGCGCTGACCTACGGCGGCGGCCGACCGGGCGCCGTCGGGGTCGGCATGCTCTTTATCTTTCCCGTGCTGTTTTGTGACGTGACCGCCGTTTCGCTTCTGTCGCGCGTGGATCGGGTGCGGGTGGATGTTGCGGGTGTGGCTTGGCATCTGGCTGTGGGTGGAGGGTTGGCGTTGGCCGGGGTTGGTTTCGGCGCGCCGTCTTTGACCTTGGCGTCATGGGGGGCTTTGGCCGCGGTCGTCTGGAGTCTGCTGCCGTTCCTGCGAACAGACGGGTACTGGTTGCTGTGTGACCTGCTGGGGATGTCGGCTCTCGAGGAGGCGGCGCAGATGGGGGCGGGTCGGTGGGCGCGATTGGTGTTGGTCGCCTGGCGTGTGGGGAGTGTGTTGTTTCTGGGGGTTATCGTGATGGCGCTGGTGGGGCGGTTGCGGTGGTTGGTGGGGGTTTCGGAGGCTTGGCGGGTTGAGGTTCGGTGGGGGGTGCTTGTTTTGGTTGGAGTTTTGGTTGTGGTGGTTGGTTTCAATCTATTGCGCAGGGGGTTGGCGTTGGTGAGGGCTCTTTATGCGAACATTGTGATGTAGTTGTTAATAAAGTACGAAGTAGGTGTATTGAATTGTGGTCAATCTGATATCCGGTGATTTGTAACGACCAATTCCAGCCCACCCTTCCAAGTCACGGTTTCCACGTGTAAAAAGCGATGCTTCCGGGATGCAAATTGATTCGTCTCCTTGAGGTTGCCCTTGGCAGAAGCACTTGACTTTAAGGGGATATATGTATAGGATACATATATGCGTGTAGCGTGGGATCCGCGCAAGGCGACCACGAATCTACGCAAGCACGGCATTCGGTTTTCCGATGCCGAAGCCGTGTTCTTTGACGCAATGGCGGCCACGCGTGACGATCCGGATTCACACAGTGAAACACGCTGGGTTACAGTAGGAGCTGACGCTCTCGGGCGGATCGTGGTCGTTGTCTATACGCACCGCGGAGACGACATTAGACTGATTTCAGCTCGACGAGCAACACGGAAAGAGCGAGCACAGTATGAGGAAAGAATACGATTTCAGTAAAGGCAAGCGTGGAGCTATTGACCAGCAGACCGGGAAGACGCGCATCACGATCTACCTGGACAATACCGTCCTCGACGAATTCCGCAAGCGGGCCGATTCGAGCGGTCGCGGCTATCAGACAATGATCAACGAGGCCCTCAGGGAGTACCTTGGCAAGTCAAGACAGCCTATTGATGCGCGAATGCTGCGTCGTATACTCCGCGAGGAGTTGGAGCGGGTGGGTTAGGTGTTGAAGAGTGGGTTTGACCGTTTTACTTTTCCTGATACACCTGTCATTGCGGTTTTGTATTTATGTTTCTTCAAATAAGGTTCTTGATGAAAACACGATGCGGGCTATTTGTACTGGCTTTAGCTGCCTCGTTAATCCACGGCGTAGTGCATGGGCGAACTTGGCGGGTTGAGAAGGACGATAGTGGGGACTTCACCGCAATCCAGTCAGCACTGAATATCACAGATCCTGGGGATACTGTGCTGATAGGTCAGGGACGGTTTGTGGAAACTCATGAGGTTGTTACGCCAGGTTGGACAAACGATGTATATGCTGCTGTCTGGAGCGACTCAA
>CAYYYS010000038.1:0-25347 GCA_964476155.1 uncultured Fibrobacteraceae bacterium | reverse complement strand
TTCGACCCAAGTCACCGTGAGGTGCCTGTTCAACCATGACACCGAGATGAACTACGACTTCCTCTACTTCGATGTGATTCGCGGTCTGGATATCGAGACCCTGGGGACCTGGGACGGCGCCAACCAGGTGGGAGGCTCGGTGGTGCCGGTGCCGTTGGATCTGACTTTCACCCTGACGCCCAACGAGTACGTGGGCGATGACGATGACCAGATCCATTTGCGCTGGCGTTTCATGTCGGATCCGTTGTGGTCGGATGAGGACTGCCTGATCGACACGAACGGTGCGGCCCAGTTCGACAACATCCAGGTCACTTTCGACCAGGGGGCCGGTCCCATCGAAGCCTCCTTCGACGATTTCGAACCGGGTCATACGGTCCACTGGCAGCCAGGTCTCGGTCGGCGTTATGCCAGCTACGCCCAGAGCTGGCCGGCGCTGCAGGATCTGGATCCCTGCGTGGACAATCCGACGCCCCAGCTCGCCTTCATCGACGACGGCGAAGTCGTTCCCGGTACGGGGGGAACCCTTGGCGTTAACTGGACCTACGGTCCGGGCGGCCACATCGTCCACTATTGTGACACCGGCGATCCCTATCTCTATACGGTGGATGCGGCCTGGTCGCCGGTACTGACCTGGCCGGGCAGCGGTTACGACGGCGCCATGATCGAATTCGACATCTACGCCCACTACCCTTCGATTGTCGACGACTTCTTCTTTTGGGGCATACGCACCAGCACCGACGGAGCGGAAAGCTGGTCGCTTTGGAAAACCGCCACGGGGCAGATGGCCCCCGAGGGACAATATGTCCGGTATTCAGTCGAAATGACGCACTTCCTGGAGCCGGGCCAGACTCACATCCAGGTCTCGCTGGGAATGATGGCCCAGGTCATACCGACCTTCCTGGGTAAAGACGACATGACACCCGCGCCCTATTACGACAACGTGGCGGTGAAGGCCTTCGCCCTGCAGGGTCCGGCGGTCTACACGTCCGAGATATATCTGGATCAGGATGGTTTCCCCGACGGTGGACTCGTGGACTGGGAGAACCTGGGCGCCAACAGCGTACGTTTCGATATGGCAAAAGCGGACGATCTACCGCTGGCTCCGGGTGACTCGTTGGTTATCACGGCCAAGCCGGCCCGACCCGGCACTCAGCTGACGGGACCGCCCCGTATGTACTGGCGATTGCTGCCCAATCCTCTCTTCGATCCTTACCGTATCGAGATTGCCGTCCCCAATCCGGTGCTCGGTGACAGCGTCTTCATGACCCCCAGCGAGCCGATCCCTGATCTTTGGAGTTTCGATCTGCCCGACACCGGCTTCTTCTATCCGGGTGACATTCTGCACTACTACTTCGAAGCGCAGGACGACGGCGCCGGGGCCGCCACGACCTTGATGCCGGCCGACACCACCGGGTTCAGCCGTTTTGCGACACAACCCGGACCCATGCTGCTGGTCTATCCGCCCCAGTTCACCTTCCAGGCCCTGCCCACGATGATCACCGCGGAACCGGGCGACACGCCGCCCATCCTCTTCTGGAACGACGCCGGCGATCGGGTGGACGAAGATGGTGAGACCAACGAGTGGCTCATCGCCTTGGCTAACCTGGGCTACGTTCAGGGAGTGGATTTCGACGTTTACTTCACCACGGGCGCCTCCTTCAACACGGGTTCGGGGCTGGGCGCGCGGGCGACCGTGGATCAGATCCAGCACTACCGCACCCTGCTCTACACTTGCGGCGATCAGCCTCGCTACACCTTGGGCAATGGTGATTACCAGAACGTCAGCGACGATGTCGGACTGCTGACCGACTGGCTGACCCTCGGCGACCGGAATTGGCTGGCCATGGGCGACGATCTGGCCAGTGACCTGGAAGGATTAGGCGCCGAAGCCCAGAATCTACTGTCGGTAGCTCTGGGGGCGCGTCTTGTGGACGGCGACGTAAGACCGCTGATCGGCGGCCAGGCGGCACCCAATGTTAGTGATACGACTCCGAGCCTCACAGCCTGGTACATGGCCTACGGCGGCTGCCCGGTTTATCGACGTTTCGATGCGGTCGAGGCCACGGGAACAGGACTGCGTATCTTGGAATACTGCGATCCAGCCGGACAACCATCGGCCTACACCTACGCGGCCGGAATCCACAACGTGATACCCGGCTTCAACGACGGGGTGGTCTATTTGCCCTACGGGATGTCGGCCATCTGGAACGACGTCAATGTCTCGACCCCGACACCGCTGGCGGCTCGAACCGATCTGCTGGATCAGGTCCTGACTGCCTTCGGCGAGGCCGGCAGTGGACGGCCGACCGGCCTGCCTGATCTTGCAGAGGCCGGCCTGCAACTGCATGGCTATCCCAATCCTTTCAACCCGGCCATCAAGCTGAAATACGCGCTGCCGCGGGCCGGGCACCTGGAGATGGAGATCTACGATCTGCGCGGTCGTCTGGTGCGACAGCTGATCGACGCCGACCTGGAAGCCGGTCCCGGCGAGGTGGTCTGGCGAGGAATGGACGGGGACGGGCGTACCGTTTCCGCAGGGGTCTACTTCTGCCTCCTGGAGTCCGATGGTGAACGGAGGTTGCAGAAACTCGTTCTGGTGAAATAATCCTGGCGCCTCAAGAACGGCGACCCTGAACAACAAGTTCGGGGTCGCTTTATTGCATGATGGAAATATTGGCATTTAGTTGGGTTATGTGGACTGTCTTTTGCTATGATGTCCGCCATGATGCACCATGAAAAGCCAACCGAGCTCAACCGGTATACCGTGATCGCCGTCACCTTGCTGTTCATCCTGATCGCTTCGGCCGCGCCCGTCACGGCCTCGGTCCACAACATCCATCTCTATACCGACAGCACGCCGGACTACGTGAGCCGCGAGGATTTCGTGCAGACCGCCACCGGCCTCTGGGACGATCCCCAGGACCAGGCCATCGCCATCTGGCGCTGGATGGTGCGCGGCCACCGCCAGACCCACGCCACCCGCGAGGACGATCGCGCCCTCTTCGATCCCATCTTCTTCTACAACAGCTACGCCAACACCTTTTGCGGATACGTGGCCGGCTACTACACGTCCTTCATCGACGCCATGGGTGATCCCTGGCAGCATCGCTACGTGGAACTGGGCGACCACACCGTCGCCGAGTGCTCGTGGGACGGCGGCGCCACCTGGCACATGTTCGACACGTCGATGGTGATCTATGCCCTGGAGCCGGACGGGTCGGTCTCCTCCTGTGCCGACATCCAGTCCGCCGACAGCAGTCCCCTTTCGCTGGCCCTGGGCGCTACGGGTCCCGAGCCCGGACACAGCTATCTCTATAACGCCGCGCCCGAGTGTATGACCAACCCGGTCGATCCGGCGCGCACGGGCGATCTGACATATCCATGGGGCTACCGCAAGTCCTGCGATAATCCCGTCAGCTATATCCGCACCCTGCGCAACGGGGCCGATTCCTATATCGGCGGCTTCCAGATCCAGGACTGGTACACCCACGTGCGCCACGGCTGGCGTTACCGCCTGCATCTGCGGCCCGGCGACGAGTACACCCGCTACTGGACGCGGCTGGGTGACACGGAGGATTTCTATCGTCCGGCCGGATCGGCCGATCCCCACGACACGTCGCCGGTGGGCGATTTTCACGGCACCGGTGTCTGGCAGCACGAACCCGACCTGACGACCGTCGACTACCGCAAGTCCATGTACGACGAGTCGGGCATCGTCCATGTCTCCGAGACGGGCCCCGGACCGAACCTGCGTCCGGCGGCGGCGGGCGCAACCGCACGCCTTGACCTGAAGATCGACGCGGCCAACGTGGTGACCTCCGCCACCGTCTACCTGACCGGCCGGCGTGACGGCGCCGGCGACCACGTGCGACTGCTCTACTCGCGCGACGCGGGCATCAGCTGGAATGAGATCTGGTCGGCGGGGGCCGGCGCCTTCGATGTCCAGGTCGACCTGGGGCCCGACCAGGTGGGCGGCGCCCACGAATACCTGTTGCGTGTGGAGATGACCGCCGACGCCGACCCGGACGGTTGCGGTCTCGACGACGTGCACGTCACGACCCTGACCCAGGTCAACGCCTTCACCCTGCCGCGTTTCCAGATGGGCGAGAACAAGGTGCGCTTCGCCCTCGGCGAGCAGTTGGCCAGCTCGACCCTGTGGCCCGTCCTGCACGACGACGGCGGCGGCGGCCGCTACCGCGATACGGCCGAAAGCTGGTCCAACGTGGACGCCAGCACCGAGGCCAACGCCTATTACGGCGCCGTGCTGCGACCGGCGACCAACACGTCGCCCGCCCAGGTGACCTGGCACTTTTCGACACCGACCCCCGTGGTCCGCGTGGACTACGGCGGCAGCTTCGCGACCCGCGTCGATCCGCCCGACGACTACGTGACCCTCTCGCACGCCTTCGACGGCGGCGCTTTCACGCTCGACGGGACTTTCGACGACACGTTCTCCGACACCTGGGACGGCCGTCTCTATGTTTCGCCCGACGCTCCGGCCGGCGTCCACGACGTGCGCCTGCGCTATGACATGAGCAGCACACCGTCGTTGACGTGGCAGGCCACCGGCATCCAACGGGTGCTGATGACCGTCCTGCACGAGCCCCGCGATCCCGCTCTCTCGCCCGTTGAGATCACTTTCAACTGGACCGAATATCACGCCGGCGAGCCGGTCACGTGCTCCCACACCCGCGTGGTCTCCGGCACCGAGGATATGTGGCTGGTGAACGTGGGCGGCGACCGCAACCCCGACATGAATTTCGTGCGTCTGCGTCTGGCCGACGGGTCTGCGTCCGAGGGATACGGCGGCGGCGATCCCGGTCCCGGTGCCGGCTACGACAAACAGGTCGTGCGTTTCGACTGGCTAGACGATGTCTCCCGAGGCCACGATTACACGATCAGCCGCGCCGCCTCATCCGCCAATCCCGACGACGACGAGCTGACCAACGGCTGCATCGTGCCGCCGACAACCTACTGGAATACCAGCGTGGTCCAGGTACAGAGCGCGTTCTGGGAATCCGGCGCGCCCGTGACGGTGACCCTGGACCTGGGCGCCACGCAGTCGGTGTCCGCCCTGCGCATCAGCACACATCAGCCCAATTCCGGCTACGGTCATCCCGCCGCCATCGTCGCGGAGATTTCCGACGACGGTCAAGCCTGGCGCCATTTCGGTGAGACATCCCACGACCAGGTGTGGCATCCCGAAGGCAACTTCCTCGACTGGGGTTACGCCCATTCATCGGCTTACGATCATCTGCCCGCACACGGTCGACTGACCTTTCCATTCTGGATCCTGCCGGCCGCGGTTGATTCCGGCTCCCACCTGCGCCTGACCTTGACGCTGCAGGACGGCATCGGCATGGGCGTATCCGAGATCCAGGCCTTCTCCACGGTGACGATCGAGGACTGGCCCGACCGCGAGGTCTGGATGCCGGGCACCACGAGCGTCGCCTACGATCCGGACGATCCCGACACGCCGCGCCCCCGCCCGACCCTGCGCTGTGCGCCCAATCCGTTCAATCCCAGCACGCGCGTGGAGTTCATCGTGCCCGTGTCGGGACATGTGGCCCTGCGCGTCTTCGACGTGCGCGGCCGAACGGTGCGTGTACTGCGAGATCGGCCCATGGACGCCGGGCGGTATTCGGTGGCGTGGGATGGGCGGGACGGAGTTGGTCGTACGGTAGCGGCCGGTACCTATTTTCTTGCGTTGCGGACGGCGGAGGGGGAGAGTGTCGCCAAGGCCGTGGTCGTGAAGTAGGCCTGATACACATCATCATCGAGGTACGAACGTGTCGAACACCGTGTTCTTCATTGCGAGCGACTGTCTGGGCCGGGGCGACGACGAACTGGGCGCGGCTCTCATGCGGCCCGCCATTAATAGTCTGGACAAGCTCGACGGCGGCTTGCCGTCCCACATCCTGTTCATGAACAGCGGTGTGACACTATGCTGCGCGGGGTCGAAGGTCCTGGCCAGTCTCGGCGCCCTGAGCGACGCCGGCGTGGAACTCCTGTGTTGCGGTACGTGCCTCGATTGGTTCGACCTGAAAGACGATCTGGCGGTCGGCCGCGAGTCGAATATGGTTGAGATTCTTGGGCTGCAGACTGTAGCGGGGCGGGTGGTGCGGCTTTAGCAGGCTGTTGATAAACTCCTCCCGGCACCCGTCACGTCCCGCCAATCCCAGCTCGGCGTTGCGATTTCTTGCCGTAGCTACGGTTACGGCGGCGAAACCGCGCCTTGAGCTGGAATCGGCGTGACGCGCCGTCCCGGGCTACGGTCAAAGAGGTAAACAAGAGTACGATCTCGCCGTCCGCAGAGCCCTGAGGCGGAGCGTTCGAGCAGCCGCAAGTCGGAACAGACGGTAAGAGCGACGCGCAAGCGGGCTCGCCAAGCACCGCAAGCTGCTGAACTACCCGCACTGGACCTGGGTGAATCGGCTTCGGACTCTCTACCTGCGGACGCCCCGATAACGGTGATTACAAAACTCACAGCCGAACAGTACGCTCGCTACGAGGCCCTGCTCGAAACGATCCGCAAACGAGGCGGCCGAAAAGATTCGACAATCCGGGGCATGGATCGCGCTGAACTGCTACTCGCTGCATTGAATGACTTGGCAGAGAAACTGGACCACGGCACGAAAACCGAAGCCGTTTCCAGCCCGCCATACCAGGTCATCGTTTACACGTGTAAAGCGTGTGGCAAATCCGAGGTACAAACCGACCGTGGCCCAAAGCCCATATCAACCGAACTCGTCCAATGCGATGCCGTCATCCAGGAACCCGGCAAGCCCAATCGCTCGACCATCCCGCCGAAAGCCCGTCAAACTGCCATGGTTCGCGCCAACCACCGCTGCGAAACACCGGGCTGCGGGCGAACGCGTTTCCTGGAGGTCCATCACAAGTGCCCACGATCACAGGGCGGCGGCAATGAAGCGGACAATCTTCAGGTGCTGTGTTCAAGCTGCCACCAGCTGGTCCATCAGCAGGAGCGCTCGCGATCGGTGTTGACCGGGCCTGCTATGGCGCCACCACCACATCAACCGCAACCGTATCGGCCGCGGCGCCGGCCAGCACACGCGCGCTGAGCGTGACGGTGGTGTGTTCGGCCACCGAGGGCGCCGTCCAGTCGAAGCTCCACTCTTCCAGTCCCGTCACCGTGGCCCAGTCGCCGCCGTCGCTGAACTCGACGCCGTCGAGGGGGTCGGTGCAGGTGCCGGCGACCGACGTGCCGGTCAATGCGACGACGTTCTCGCTGCTCACGGTGTCGGGTGCGGTGATCGTCACGTTGAGGACTTCGGGCGGGAGCCATTGGATGTCGTCGGAGAAGGGGTCGGGGCCGAACCAGTCGTTGCGGAACTGGGCGTGGATGGTTTTGACCAGGTCGCCCGCGCAGCCGCCGTGGGTGAAGGTCGCGGCGGATTCGTAGTCCTGCCAGGGGGTGACGGCCAGTTCGCCGACCGTCTCGGCGAAGCGCATACCGGTGGCGGCCAGGTCGGTGTTCAGCTGGACGATCAGCTCGCCGGTCGATTCGGCGCCGTTGTTGATCATGAACGTGAAGTTGTTGAGGCTGTCGGGCACGGCCCAGAAGCTGTCCACGTGCGTGAAGCCGAAGTCGCAGCCGAATTCGCCGAAGACGACCTGCGAGTCGGCCACGGCGGTGAGCGTGTAGTCGTAGTAAAGGGTGTCGGCGGGCTGCATCTTCGCCAACGGCAGGTTGTCGCGGCTGTCGGCGAAGCGCATCTCCACGAGGCCGTCGCCCGCGATTTCCAGGGTCGGCTGCATGGTGCCGATGAGCGCCGGACTGCCTTCGATGCGCAGGTCTGGCGCGAAGTCCACTTTTATCGAATCCTCGAAAGCCTCGCTGACCGCTTCGCCCGTGTAGACGCGAAGGAAGAGATGTTTCCATTCCTCGTTGCCCGCGGCGTCGCCCAGGTCCCAGGGGACGGTGACATCGCCGTTGTCGTCGAAGTCGTGAGACGTGGCGGTGCTGAAGTCGGACTGCGAATCGATTTCGACCCGGTCGCCGATCGCCACGTTGATCATCAGATCCACGTGGCGCGAGGCGGTGGTGGTGGTCTCGCCGATCTGGAGCAGGGGCGGCGCCAGGAACTCGGCGGCCTGGACCAGGGAGATTCCGGAAGTGGCGCCAGAGGCGTCGGCGGCGCGCACCTTGTAGTAGTTGGCCTGGTTGGGTGCGAAATCCAGGTGGGAGTAGGACGATGTCGGGAAGTCCACCGAACCGGCTACGCTGAAGGGACCGGTGGAAGTCAGACTGTGCAGGATCTCGTAGCTGGCGATTCCGGTCATTTCCAGGCCGGTCCAGGACAGGATCACCGACTTGTTGACGTAGCCCGCCACCAACTGGAAGGGGTCGCCCTGGGCGGGGCCGTCGGGGTCGAGAGGGTTGGCGTAGTCGGGGGCGGTGGGTTCCTGGGTGCAACCGAGGGACAGGGCGAGGATCGCGACGATGAGCGTCGCAATTGGGAGCGGCCAGGCGCGGGAAGTACGGAATGTACGGATCTTCTGCGTCATCTGTCGTCTCCTAGAAGCTCAGGCGCCAGCCGAGGTGAAAGCCGCGGCGATCGGTCGGATGCGACCCGCCGAGTGAAAAGCGATCCGTGGGCGGTACGGGCCGCGGTCCGGTGCCCATCTCGGCCGAGGGGAAGCGCAGCCAGGCGTCGAGAACGCTGACGATCACGGCGCCGGCCGCGGCGGCCAGCGCGACGTTGCGCAGATCCAGCGCGCCGGTCATGGCGTCGTACTTGTCATCCATCAGCGCGCGGTAGTAGGCGAGGTCGTCGGCGACGAAGGCATTGTCGTAATCATCTTGCGCCAGCAGGTAGTCGTTCTTGTGGTTCTGGGCCATGAGGTCGGTCAGCAGGGCGGCGAGCAGGCCGCCCACTTCCACGCCGGTCAGGACCCAGCCCATTTTCGTGCGGCCTTCGTAGCGCTGTCCCGATCCGGCCAGCATCAGGCTGCGCATCACGGCCGACTTGCGGCTCATGGGCGTCATGCGCAGGCGCAGGCGGAATTCGTGCAACTCGGTTTCGGCGATGATCTCGCGGGCCATCGGCAGCATGCCGGGCAACTCGGCGGTGATGTCGTGCCGGCCGACGGGAACGGTCAGCGGGCCGTCCAGGGGCAGGGTGCCGACGACATGGCCGTCGAGGGTGACCTGCGTGCCGGGTGTGCCGGTGATGACGAGGGTCGCGCTTGCGGCGGGCAGGGCCAGCGCCAGCAGCGCGGCCGTTACCAGCAGCGCGCGTCCGCACGTGGAGCGGGGAGTGGGGATCATCTGTGAGTCTCGCCTTCGCTGAATATCGTTATTGCGGCCGGGCAACAGTATAGGGAACGACTCGGCCGGAGTCCAGATGTCCGGAGCCCCTGGAACAAGGTGTGTGTGGGTGGGTTCCGGCATGAAATCAATCGCGGTGATAGGGATGATTGCGGCCGATGGCCAGCCCGCGGTAGATCTGCTCCAACAACAGGTAGCGCGCGGTCTCGTGCGTGAAGGTCATTGGCGACAGCGCCAGCAGCCGGTCGGCCCGTTGCCTGGCTGCGCCGCCTAGTCCGTCGGGCCCGCCGATCAGGAAAGTGGGGGAGCCGTGGGAGGCGAGCAGCTTCGAGAATTTGCGCGAGGTCATCGTGTCGCCGTGTTCGTCGAGGGCATGGACGGGGCCGGTGCCGAGTTTGGCGAGCATGGCCGTTGCCTCGCGGCCGGGATCCTGATCCTTGAGTTCGACGATCTCCAGGGACGACCAGCGGGTGATGCGTTGGGCGAAGTCGGCGCAGAGCTCCGCCAGGTGGCGGTCCTTCAGTTTGCCGATGGTGAGGATGCGGATCATGGGCCTGTTCCGTGATGTCTGGTTGGTTTTTCCGGTGACGCTCGGCAACGGCAGAATGGAGGATCGGGGTGGGGATGTCCAGGGGAGCATGAGACGGGCGTGTTGAATTGAGCGACCGAGTATTTCTTCGAACGTCCGGGCATCATGGAGCGCAAGCACCCCGAACTGTTCGCCATGTTGCAGAAGGTGTTCAGGCAGGACCTGAAGAGTCGGATCCGGGATCTACGGCGGGAGATCGCGGCGGGGGAGCGGAAGTTCGGGCGGAATTCGCCCTGTCCTTGCGGAAGCGGGAAGAAGTTCAAGAAATGTTGTCTGCGACGGAGCGTGAACTTCGTGATGGTGGTCGAGCGGTTGCCCGCGGAATGAGGCTTGGGTGGACATGACGACGGTCTAGCCCTCATCATCGTGATCGACACCCACTTCACCCCGAACGGAGATCCTCTATGCATCGACCCGTCGTCCTGTGCCTTGCCGTCCTGTTGTTTGCCGCCCCGGCTGTCGCCTGCACCAACCTCCTGGTCACACCTGGCGCCAGCACCGACAACGCGTCGTACATCACCTACACCTGCGACGGCGTCTTCCACGCCACGCTGCGTCGCCAAGCCGCCGCGGATCACGCACCCGGTACGATGTACGAGATCCGCCACTGGGACGGCTCGATCCACGGCGAGCTCCCGCAGGTCGCGCACACCCATGCCTACGTGAACCTGATGAACGAACACCAGGTGGCCATCGGCGAGACCACCTTCGACGGGCGGCTCGAACTGCAGAACACCGGCGCCATGTTGCACTACTGGACGTTGATGAAGCTGGCGCTGGAGCGGTCGCGCACGGCCCGCGAGGCGGTCGAGGTGATCACGGCGCTGGTGGAGGCGTTCGGCTATCGCTCGACCGGCGAGTCGTTTTCCATCTGCGACCCGCGCGAAGTGTGGATCCTGGAGATGATCGGCTGCGGCGCCGACGAGATCGGCGCGGTGTGGGTAGCGCGGCGTCTGCCAGACGGGACGGTCAGTGCCCACGCCAACATGGCGCGCATCGGCGAGTTTCCCACTGATGATAAGCACACGCTCTATTCGAAGAACGTGTTCAAGGTGGCTATCGATAACGGCTGGTTCGATCCGGATGCGGACGTCCCCTTCAATTTCCGCGACGTCTATGACCCGGCGACTCCGCAGAAAAAGCGCTACACATCCACACGCGTTTGGAGCCTGCTGCGCCGCGCCGCGCCGTCGCTCGAGTTGAGCTCAGACTTCCACCGCAGCGTCCCCGGCACCATCGACTACCCGCTGTGGATCGAACCAGACGAAAAGATCGACCTCGCCGGCGTGCGCGCCCTGATGCGAGACCACTACGAGGGCACCGACTTCGACATGACCGCCGGCGTGGACGCCGGCCCCTTCGGCAACCCCAACCGCTGGCGACCCATGAGCTTCGAGATGGACGGCGGGAAGTTCACCTGGGAGCGCCCCATCTCCACCCAGCAGACGGGTTTCTCGATAATAGCCCAATGCCGTCGCGACTTGCCCGACCCGGTGGGCGGCTGTCTGTGGTACGGCGTCGACGACACCTACACCACCGTGTGGACACCGCTCTACGCGGGCGTCACCGACATTCCCGCGGCCTACGCGCGCGGCGGCCTCGGCGAGTTCAGCTGGGAGTCGGCCTGGTGGATCTTCAACCTGGTCGCCAACTACGCCACCCTGAAGTACGACTACATGATCGAGGACATCCGCGCCGTCCAACGCGAGCTGGAAGACGAGCTGACCGCCATGCAGCCGGCCGTGGAGCGCACGGCTCGCGATCTGTACAAGCGCGACCCAGCACTGGCCACGCAGTACCTGACGACCTATTCGGTGTCGACCGGCGGGCGGGTTTTTGCGCGGTGGCGTGAGCTGGCCGGCGCGTTGATCACGCGTTACAACGACGGCTATGTGCGGACCGACGGCCGAGCGAACGAGGTGGGCTATAAGGAGTCGTGGCTGCGCGATGTGTTGCGGTTGCGGCCGGAGCAGTTCAGGCTGTCCGAGAATCAGCCGGATAGTCTGCAGGCCGATTTGCCCTATTAGGAGGATCTCGATGCTTCGACTTCTCGTCTTTGCCATGCTGCTGTCCACGGTCGCCATCGCCGCCGAAACCCCACCCGAGCAGACCCACACCGCCGTGCGCATCTACACCGGCCCCACGTTCTGGACCGGCGACCCCGGCCTGCCCGAAGCCGTGGCGATCGCCGTCGACCGCGACAACCGCGTGCTCGAACTCTACGGTGAAGTGCCCGAGGATACGCCATGGGAGATCATCCATCTGCCCGGCGCCCTGGCCCTGCCCGGCCTGCACGACGCGCATCTGCACGTGTCGGGTATCGGCAAGCTGCGCGAACAGGTGCTGTTGAACGATGCGACTTCGGTGGCCGACGCGGCGGCACGCACGCAGGCGTGGGCCGATGACCATCCCGATGCCCAGATCATCCTAGGTCGCGGTTGGGATCAGAGCCGCTGGCCCGGGGGCGAGTTTCCGACCTGGCGTGATTTGAACGGCGTGTCCGAGCGACCCGTCTATCTGCGCCGCGTCGACGGTCATGCCGCCTGGCTCAACCGGGCCATGCTCGATCTGGCCGGGATCACGCGCAACACGCCCGACCCCGACGGCGGCCGCATCCTGCGTGATGCCGACGGCGAGCCCACCGGTATCATCGTGGATAACGCCATCGACTTGCTGGACAACGTCCTGCCCAAGCCGACCCTCAAGGAACGGGAACGCTGGCTGCTGGCCGGGCTTAACGCCTGCGCCGACGCCGGACTGGTCGCCGTCCACGACATGGGCCAGTCGCCCATCACCGCGGCCATCTCCCAGGATTTGGCCGACAAGGACCTGTTGCCGATCCGCTTCTTCGTCTATCTGGAAGGCACCCACGACCGGACCCTCGAAGTGCTGGGCACTCACCGCGCCACCGACCGGTTCCGCGTGATGGGCGTGAAGTACTATGCCGACGGCGCCCTGGGCAGCCGCGGCGCCCTGTTGCTGGACGACTACAGCGACGAGCCGGGCCATCGTGGCCTGGCGGTTACCTCCGGCAGCGAACTCTCGGCCGGCGTGGCCGAGGTCCATCGGCGCGGATTCCAATGCGCCATCCACGCCATCGGCGACGCCGGCAACCGCATGGTGCTCGACGCCATCGCCTTCGCCCAGCGCGGCGAGGTCGATCCGCAACGGCGCCACCGCGTGGAACACGCCCAGGTCGTCCACCCCGACGACTTCGCACGCTTCGTCTCGCTGGGCGCCCTGGCGAGCATGCAGCCCACCCACTGCACCAGCGACATGCGCTGGGCCGAGGATCGCGTCGGTGCCGAGCGCGTGAAAGGTGCCTACGCCTGGCGCACGTTCCGTGAGCTGGATGTGCCGATACCTTTCGGGTCGGACGCGCCGGTGGAAGACTGGAATCCGTTGCCAGGTCTCTATGCGGCAATCACGCGGCAGGATGCCGACGGGCAACCGACCGGTGGCTGGTATCCCGAACAGCGGCTGAGTTGGAATGAGGCCGTTGCGGCTTTCACTCACGCCGCGGCCTATGCCGTGGGGCGCGAGGCCGATCTGGGTCGGCTTTCGGTAGGGTATATCTTCGACTGCACGGTGCTGGCGGCTGATCCGCGGGATGATGTGCGCAGGTGTCTGGATACGCATGTGGCGGCGGTGTTCGTGGGGGGACGGCGGATTCGCTGAACCGGAACCCCAGGTTATCCACAACCACGGTACCACGTGGTACCGTGGCTTTGATATGTGGTCCCCCCACATCACCCTGGGGTGATGTAGGGTCTATTAGGATCCGCCCGGCACCGGCTCAACCAACAAGTACGGGGGAAATCCCCGGCGCCAGATTGTCGATGGAGTAGCCGGTGCCGATGGCGGAAACGGGGATCTACCCTCTCTCTTGGATCATCGGTCGGAAGCGGTCGATCTTGACCCACACTCTGCCCAGCTGCCGGACGATGCTTGTTCCCAAGCCCACGGGATGATAGCCTGCGTCACCATGACTGCACGCTTGATCGGCATCTACCGCCTGGACCAGACTCGCCCCCGGCCCGTTACCGAGGATTTTCCCGTCGCCCCCATCAATGGCGGCGCGGTATTGCACGCCACCGACGACCTGCTCCTGCTCGGCATCGAAAGCGTGAAGACAGCCGAGGCCGACGGCGTGGTCGCCCTCGCCTGGGGATCACCACCCGCGGATCCTCAAGACCTGCTGCACCTCTACGCCAAGCACGGCGACGACTTCGCCCGCGCGCTCAACGGCCACTTCGCGGTGATGATCCACGACCAGCCCCGCGGCAAACTGCTGCTGATCCAGGACCGTTTTCCCGGCATCGTGTCGGCCTATCGGCTCGAGCGCGATGGGCGGCTCTATTTCTCCGACCGTATCGAGCCCTTGCTGCGCGTCTGCCCCGAGGCACGCCGGCAACACGACTACCGCGCCCTGCGCCAGTACCTGGCCGACACCTATATCACCGCGCCGGCGACCATCTACGCTGGCGTAAAGCAGTTGGCTTGCGGCGAGCGCGTCCGCGCGGCGAGCGGCTGCGTTACCAGCGATATCTACGACGGCTGGACCCGACCTGACGAGCGCCTCGAAGACGGCGACCAGGCCCTAGCCACCTATCGCGGCCTGCTCGGCGACGCCATCGGCGATTGGCTCGCACGGGATCCCGACTGCGGTTTCCTGCTCAGCGGCGGCCTGGACTCCAGCGCCATCGTGGCTCTGGCGGCCGGCCGCTCCGGCCGCGCGCTGTCAACCTTCGGCATCGCCGCGGCCGATTTCCACACCGACGCGCCCTACGCCCGCCGCGTGGCCGAGCGCTACGGTACCGACCATCGCGAACGGCTGGTGGACGGCCACGAGGTGGACGACTTGCCGCGCATCGCCTGGGAGATGGAGAACCCGTTCTACGAGCCCGGCACGATCCTGTCGTGGTGTGCCCTGTCGCTGGCGTCCGAACGCGTAAGCTCGGTGATCGGCGGCGAGGTGGCCGACCAGCTTTTCGGCGCGTGCGTCGCACCGGTCCGGCGTCGATATTTCGCGCGGCAGAAATACGGTCCAATGCTCAAGCCGTGGCTCGGCCTGGTCCGCGGCGTGGCCCGCATGCCCGTGGCGCGCGCCAGCACTTTCGTGCGCAAGGTGGAGAACAGGCTGGCCGGCTCCCTTGACCCCGCCTACTGGTGCGGTCGCTACGGATTCCGCGACTGCGACATGTCCGCTCTGCTGCGCCGGCCCCTGCCCGAGGACGACCGCTACGACACGCTCGCGGTGCCCGACACCGATCTCGACGCCTTGTATAACTTCGGCTGCGGGGTCTTGAACCGGGACTACGCCTCGTACGGCATCCTGCAGATCAACGGCCGTCTCGGTGACCTACTCGGCATCGAGACCTTCTCGCCCTTCTGTGATCGCCGCGTGGCCGATCACATCCTCTCGCTGGCCACCGAACTGCGCTTCCATGCGTTGCCGGAAGCACCCGAGGATTTCACCTTCAAGGCGCTCCACCGCCGTCTCGCCTACGACCTGCTCGAAGCCGATATCGTCGATCGCCCCAAGCAGGGCGGCGCCATCAACCCGCTGATCCACCTGCTGGACAAGACCCGTCTGGATAAGGTCCGGCGCGCGCTGCTCGGTTCGGATTTCCTGGATGACCTGTGCCGCCGCGAAGCCCTGACCGCCCTCTTCGACGACGTCCCCCACAACGCCACGCGTATCATGCAGATGGTGGCGCTCGACCTCTGGCATCACCTCTTCATCGAAGGTCCTGCCGACGGTCCGCCCGACTTTACTCTGACCGAATTTCTGGATACGCGGGCGCGGTAAGCCTATTACGACGAAGCCCCGGCGTCGCTCACGCCGGGGCTTCTGCTCGTGCGGATCGCTGGGTTATCCGTCAGCGCACGAGGGTCATCCTTCGGGTCTGTACGGCTGTGCCCGTGACCGCGCGGGCCAGGTAGATGCCGGACGGGAGGGGGAGACCGTTCGCGCCGCGTCCGTCCCAGCTCACGGCGTGGGCGCCGGCGGGGTAGACACGGTCGGCGAGCAGGTCGACACGGGCGCCGGACAGGTCGTAGATCGCCAGGGTCACGGGACCGGACTCGCTCAGGGTAAAAGACACGGTCGTTCGCGGGTTGAACGGGTTCGGATGGTTGCCCAGGGTCAGGCGGGCCTGGGCGGGCGCGTCGCCGATGCCGGTCATGGCGTCGAGGGTCGAGGCGGCGGCCACGAACCCGTCGGCTAACCAGGGTCCCGCCGTTTCGCTGGCCAGGGTGTTGGGGTGCGAGTCGCTATTGTAATGGCTGCGCTCGTACTCGTAACGGAGCATGTTGCGGGTGGAGCTGCCGTCGTCGGCCTGGGCGAATTCGTTGAACAAATCCATGCACACGATGTTGTCGTGCCCGGCGAGATACGTGTCCGACTTGAGCCAGTCGGCGAAGGCGCGGGCACGGTCGGCTTCGGTCACGTTGGTGGCCAGGCGATGGCGCGGCGGCTGGGACATGACGATGAAGACCTTCTCGGGGAACTGGTCGAAGACGTCGCGCATGCTCAGGTACCAGGTCTTGCGCTCCTCGAGTTCCGTGTCGGACTCGATGTCGGACGCCGGGTAGCAGGACTTGAAGGCGATGACCTCGTGGCTGTTCAGGATCAGGTCACGGGCGCTGTTGGATGTGGTCCACAGGGTGAGCAGCCCTTCGGGATCGGTGTTGTCGTCGGGGATGGCGTAGGTCGTGCCCAGCGTCGTGCCGTCGGGATCGGTCAGGCCGATATAGTTGTAGTCGTGATCCCAGAATTCAAAAGACGTGCCCTGAGTGGCATTGTAGTCGTCGATCCAGCCGCGGACATCGCCCTCGTCGATGAGATTGCGGCCGGTCGAATGGTGCAGCATGAACAAGTTGGTCAGGGGCTCCGCCGCGGCGCTTCCGACCAGCAGGACAGCCAAGGCCAGGGCCGCGGTCAACTGGGAGATTCGCTTCATTAAAAAACTCCATGGTCTGGTTTGTTGGGTGATCTCTCCGTCGGGGTATCCAGCAAACCGGAGACCATCTCGATCGTTACCCTCTGGGGGGTTCCGTGGCTTTCCTTCAGATTCCCGGTTCTGTCCTAATGGGGGATATCGGGCATGAGACGGTAATGATACAACGGAGATTGTTATAGTGCAAATTGCATGTCATACGGCAATTGACATTTCGAACGGCTATAAAGTCACGCGTCTCGGCAAGGAAGTAGCCAGTATGAATTATTGCGACCTGGATAGATCGAATAAAATTCGGGGCGAGTGTCTGTGACGGTCGCCCCGGGATCGAATCTTCGAAATCTACTGGTAGAGGCTCCCGTGCCGACGAGTTGGTCGACGGTCATTCCCGTGAAGTCGACGTCGAGCAGGACGGCAGCACCGGCGGGCAGGGATACGGAGGGGAAAAGAAAGATCGACAGCGATTGAATTGCCGGACAGGCCTTCTGCATCACGTTGTACACCTCCTTCCCGATTCCGAGTGTCGCGAACCGTCTGCATATTACGTCACGGGCCGCGACATGCTCCTTGACATGTGTCACCTCGTGTCTTGTATTTGTCCGGATGCATTTCGCAAGGGATTCGCGGCGTCTAACGCGCGTTCCCCGGCGGACTTTTGATGCGAGCCATCCCATCACCCATCGCCATGGGGGCCGGCATTCAGATGAGTCTTCTGCCAATGATCGCTACCGTCAGCACGGGGCTCCACGCCAATTACACGACGGTTCTCCTGTTTGTCCTCTTTGGAATCTTCTTCGCCAACCTGGCGCTGGGGATCGCGAAGCTGGTGCGCCCGAACAAACCGAGCGCGGCCAAACAGGTGACCTACGAATGCGGCGAGCTGCCACGCGGCTCGTCCTGGGTGCGCTTCAACATCAGGTTCTACCTGATCGCGCTCTTCTTCATCGTCTTCGATGTGGAAGTCGTCTTCATCTACCCTTGGGCGGTGGTGTTCAAGCCGCTCTTCCCGGCCATCGGCAGCCTGCTCTTCGTGGAGATGGCACTGTTCCTCGGCATCCTCGCCCTGGGCCTGGCCTACATCTGGGCCAAGGGTGATCTCGACTGGGTCAAGAGCCTGGCCAGGCGCGACGGGGCGGAGGTGAGCGGGAAATGAGGGACTACGTCGAATCCACGACCCCGCCCGAGGGTTACGATCCGCAGCGCGAGCAGATGCTCGACTTCAAGGTCGACGAGGACCTCGCCCTGGTCATCGAGTCGGAGGACAAGAACTTCATTCTGACCACCGTCGACGAGCTCTTCAACTGGGCGCGTCTGTCGAGCATCTGGCCGGTGACCTTCGGCCTGGCCTGCTGCGCCATCGAGATGATGGCCGCCTCGGCCACGCGCTACGACATCGACCGCTTCGGCGCCGGCGCCTTCCGCGCCACGCCGCGCCAGGCCGACCTGATGATCGTCTCCGGCACCGTCACCGCCAAGATGGCCTCGCGGCTGCGGCGCATCTACGACCAGATGCCCGAGCCCAAGTGGGTCGTGGCCATGGGCAGCTGCGCCATCGGCGGCGGCCCGTACTTCAAGTACGGCTACCACGTCGTCAAGGGCGTCGACCTGCTGGTTCCGGTGGACGTGTACATTCCCGGCTGCCCGCCGCGCCCCGAGGTGCTGCTGGACGGGTTGATGCGTCTGCAGGACAAGATTCGCGGCCGTAAGGGCAAGTTCAAGCCGCCCAAGTGGGTGGCGGACTACGCCAAGAAGATCCCCTACGTCAAACGCTGAGGGACGACATGGAAGCCACAGCCATCCATGACCTGTTGAAGGAGCGCTTCGGAGACGATGTGCTCGACTTCGTGGACAGCCACGAAAAGGGCGCCACCGTCGCCGCCGCGCGCGTGGCCGAGATCGCGCAGGTGCTGCGCGAAGAGGACGAGCTCGACTTCAATCTGCTCATGTGCCTGACCGGCCTGGACTGGGACGGGTACGACGAGAGCGGCAAGGGCAAGAGCGTCAAGATCCTCGGCTACGACGAGAGCGGCAAGCCCGAGACCGGCGACCGCGTGGGCGAGGGCGACCTGGGCGTGGCCTACGCCCTGTACTCGCATCGTCACGGCCACAAGTTCTGCCTCTTTACACGTGTGCCGCGCAACGCGCCCGAGGTGCCGACGGTATCCGCCATCTGGCCGACCGGCGCCTGGCATGAGCGCGAGGCCTTCGACCTGGTGGGCGTCAAGTTCACCGGCCATCCCGACCTGCGCCGCATCCTGCTGGACGACGCCTGGGAGGGACACCCCCTGCGCAAAGACTATGTGATGCCCGGCGATTGGGACGGCGTGCGCCTGACCGGCGAGTCCTACGCCGACGCCAAGTGGGGCGAGGACGCGGCCGTGATTCCCGGCGCCGACAAGACCGACAAGCCGGGAGGTGACGCATGAGCGAGATGACATCCACCCACGGCTGGCAGGATCAGGACGAGCCGCGCGAGCTCCACTCCGAACTGCTCGAGATCAACATGGGCCCGCAGCATCCCGCCACCCACGGCGTGTTGCGGCTGGTCATCCACACCGACGGCGAGATCGTGCACAAGGTCGTGCCGTACATCGGCTACCTGCACCGCTGCGCGGAGAAGATCGCCGAGGGATGCGACTACCGGCAGTGGATGGTCTACACCGACCGCTTCGACTACCTGGCGCCCATGAACATGAACTTCGGCTACGCGGTGGCCGTGGAGAACATGCTGGAGGTGACGGTGCCCGAGCGCGCCGAGTACATCCGCGTGATCTGCGCCGAGCTGCAGCGGATCGCCAGCCACCTGATCGCCCTGGGCACCTTCGGTCTGGACATGGGCGCCTGGACGCCACTGCTCTACTGTTTCCGCGAGCGCGAGGAGATCCTCAACATCTTCGAGCGTCTCAGCGGCGGCCGCATGCTCTACAACTACTACGACATCGGCGGTCTGCGCTTCGACGCCTACGACGGTTTCGTCGCGGACGTGCTGGACATCGTCAATGTCATGGAGCAGAAGATCCCCGAGTACAACACGCTGCTGTCGTACAACAAGATCTTCGTCGAGCGCACCGCCGACGTGGGCATCATCGACGCCGACGACTGCCACGCCTACGGCTGCACCGGCCCGGTGCTGCGTGGGGCCGGCGTGCCCTTCGATTGCCGCAAGGACGACCCCTACTCGATCTACGATCGCTTCGAGTTCGAGATCCCCTACGGCGAGGGGGAGATGGGGACGATCGGCGACTGCTGGGACCGCTACATGGTGCGCGTGCGCGAGATGTACGAGTCGTGCCGCATCGTGCGCCAGGCCATCGACGGCCTGCCCGAGGGTCCGATCATGACCGACGAGCTCAAGAAGACCGTCAAGCCGCTCGTGGGTTCGCTCTATACGCGGACCGAGAGCAGCAAGGGCGAGATCGGCCATCATCTGTTCGCGGACGGTGGCGGCAAGCCCTTCCGCAACAAGGTGCGTTCACCGTCATTCTCGAACCTGCACGTCCTGGAGAAGGTCGGCCCCGGCCAGATGATCTCCGACCTGGTGGCGACCGTGGGTTCATTGGACATCGTTCTCGGGGAGATTGACAGGTAGCCATGGAAGTAATGACCGACCTTTTCGGCAAGATCTTCGGCGACGGCTTGTCACCCCAGGGGCTGCTCATCGCCGGCGGACTGACCATGGCCCTGGTCATGTCGCTGGTCATGGCCCTCTGCGCCATCGTCTTCACCTGGGCCGAGCGCAAGATCGCCGGCTTCATCCAGAGCCGCTACGGCCCCATGCGCGTGGGGCGCTACCACGGCGTGTTGCAGCCCGTGGCGGACATGGTGAAGATCCTGGGCAAGGAAGACATCATTCCCGGCGACGCCGACAAGCCCCTGTTCATGCTGGCGCCGCTGGTGATCTTCATCGGCTCGTTGTTGGCCTGGGCCGCGATCCCCTTCGCGCCGGGCTTCATCGCCTCGGACCTCGACCTGGGGCTGTTCTACATCTTCGCCGTGAGCAGCGGCGCGGTGGCGGGCATCCTCATGGCGGGCTGGGCGTCCAACAACAAGTGGGCGCTGTACGGCGCGGCGCGCGGCGCCGCCCAGATGGTCAGCTACGAGATCCCGCTGGCGCTGGCCTGCATCCCGGTCGTCATGCTGACCGGTTCGCTGAACATGAACGACATCGTCATCAGCCAGCAGGGCGGGATCTGGAACTGGAACCTGTTCCACGACCCGTTCCTGTTCGTGGCGTTCGTGGTGTACTTCATCGCGTCCATCGCCGAGGTGAACCGCGGCCCCTTCGACATGCCGGAGACCGAATCCGAACTGGTCGCCGGCTACCACGTCGAGTACACGGGCATGCGCTTCGCCTTCTTCTTCCTGGCCGAGTACGCGAACCTGTTTCTGGTCTCCTGCATCGCCACGGCGGTGTTCCTGGGCGGTTGGCATCCCGTCGCCGGCCCGGTCGTGCTGCCCGGACTGGCCTTCGTGATCAAGGCCGTCCTGCTGGTCCTGCTGCAGATGTGGGTGCGCTGGACGCTGCCCCGCCTGCGTGTCGACCAGCTCATGCACACATGTTGGAAAGTGATGGTGCCCTTGTCCCTGATCTGTGTTCTGGGGGCGGGCATCTGGATGATGGCGAGCGGCGAGCTCGGATAATCGACAAGGTCCAAGATTCTGGGAGCGACCATGACCCAGTACCTGCGCGACATATACGACGCCGTGTTCAGCGCCTTCAAGGGCATGCGGATCACGGGCAAGCACCTGGTGAAGAAGCCGGTGACCCTGCAGTACCCCGACGAACGCTGGGTGCTGCCGGAGCGCTTCAAGGGCTTCATCATCAACGATACCACGCGCTGCGACGGCTGCCTGCGCTGCGCCAAGGTGTGCCCGGTGGACTGCATCTACATCGAGAGCGTCGGCAAGGGCAAGGACCGGTACATGCACCGGTACGCCGTCGACTACAACAAGTGCATCTGGTGCGGACTCTGCACGACCGAGTGTCCGACCGAGGCCTGCCAGCACAGTCTCGACTACGATCACGCGCTCTACGACCGGAAACGGCTGGTGTACGAGTTCGTCGATCCCAAGCACACGATTCCATGTCACAAGGAGACCCGTCTCGACATGAATCTGTTCGTGCCCAATTTCGAGGAAGAGAAGGCCAAGCTGAAGGCCAAGCGGGCCAAGGCCGCCGAGAAGGCCGAGCAGGCGAAGATCGACGCCGCCAAGGAAAAGGCCGACGCCGACAAGCCCGCCGAGCCCACCACCGAGCCAGGCCCCGACCCGGAAAAGGGGGAATGACGTGTCCGGAGACCTCGTCTTCTACGGCTTCGCGCTGTTGACCGTGCTGGCCGGCTTCTTCGTCGTGTTCAGCCGCAACATCGTGCACGCCGGCTTCGCCCTCATGTTCACGCTTCTTGGCGTGGCGGGACTGTTCGCGCAGCTCGGCGCGGACTTCCTGGCGGTGACCCAGATCATCGTCTACATCGGCGGCGTGCTGATCCTGATCCTCTTCGTGGTCATGATGACGCGCATGCCCCGGGGCGATTCGCCCCGACGCGGTTTCGACCACATGGTACCCGCGGGCGTCCTGGCCGTCGCGCTCTTCGCGCTGCTCTACAAGGTCGCCACGGGGACGGACTGGCCCGTCGGCACGCCGGGCGAGGCGGTGCCGACCATCTCCGAGATCGGCACCCGTCTGATGACGACCCACATCTTCCCCTTCGAGTTCGCTTCGCTGGTGTTGCTGGTCGCCATGATCGGCGCCGCCATCCTGATCCGCGAGCGCAAGATCGAGCAGATGGCCGAGGCGGCGGACGAAGCCGCCCCCGAGGTCGCCGAATCCGCGGCAGAGGAGGTGCAGTCATGACCGTCGGACTGGAACACTACCTGACCGTCGCGGCGATCCTCTTCGCCCTGGGACTGTTCGCCGTCATGACGCGGCGCAACACCGTCGCCCTGCTCATGGGCGTGGAGCTGATCCTGAACTCGGCGAACATCAATTTCGTGGCCTTCTCCCGCTATGTCGAAACGGGGATCGAGGGTCACATCATGGCCGCCTTCGTGATCGTCCTGGCCGCGGCCGAGGCCGCCGTCGGTCTGGCGATCGTGCTGGCCATGTTCCGCAATTTCGGCACGGTCCACGTGGAGACCGTCAACCGGCTGAAGCGATAAGGGAGACGGGAACACGATGAGCGAACACGCCATCATCTACAGCGCCCTGGCGATCCTGTTCTTGCCGCTGCTGTCCTATGCGATCCTCTTCTTCTTCGGGAAGAAGCTGCCGCGTCAGGGCGACTGGGTCGGCGTCGGGCTGCTGGGGATCACCTGGCTGCTGGCCCTGCGCATCTTCGCCCACTTCTGGCAGGCCAACGATCCCGGCCTGACCGTCGAGGCCAACCTGCGCTGGATAGACCTGGGGAAATTCACGGCCGACGCCGGCATACTCGTGGACGGTATGACCTCGGTCATGCTGGTGGTGGTGACCACCGTCAGCTTCATGGTCCACCTGTTCTCGACCGGCTACATGCACGGCGACCGGCGCTACGAGCGCTTCTTCGCCTTCCTCGGCTTCTTCACGTTCTCCATGCAGGGGATCGTGCTGAGCAACAGCCTGCTCTTCCTGTACGTGTTCTGGGAACTGGTGGGACTGTCGAGCTACCTGCTGATCGGCTTCTTCTTCCACAAGGCCAGCGCGGCCTCGGCCAACAAGAAGGCCTTCCTGACCAACCGCGTCGGCGACTTCGGCTTCTTCATGGGCATCCTGATCTTCTTCACCGCCTACGGCACCTTCAACTACCTGGAGCTGTTCGCGGCGATGCAGATCGACCCCATCGGCGGCGCCCTGCTGACCTGGGCCGGCGTCGGCCTGTTCATGGGCTGCGTGGGCAAGAGCGCCCAGGTGCCCCTGCACATCTGGCTGCCCGACGCCATGGAGGGCCCGACCCCCGTGTCCGCCCTGATCCACGCCGCGACCATGGTCGCCGCGGGCGTCTACATGGTGGCGCGCCTGATTCCGCTCTTCGATCCCAACGCACTGCTGGTTATCGCCTACATCGGCGGCATCACCGCCCTGCTGGCCGCGACCATCGCCGTGGTCAAGACCGACATCAAGCGCTCGCTGGCCTACTCCACCGTCAGCCAGCTCGGCTACATGGTGATGGCCATGGGCGTGGGCGCGGCTTCGGCGGGCATGTTCCATTTGACGACCCACGCCTTCTTCAAGGCACTGCTGTTCTTGGGGTCCGGCTCGGTCATCCACGCCGTGCACACCCAGGAGATGCCCCTGATGGGCGGCCTGCGCAAGAAGATGCCCATCACCTTCATCACGTTCTTCATCGCCACGCTGGCTATCTCGGGCGTGCCGTTCCTGTCGGGCTTCTACAGCAAGGACGCCATCCTGGCGGGGGCGCTCGCCTTCGGCATGACCGACGCGCATTACGTGCCGTTCATCATGGCCCTGATCGCCGCCGGCCTGACCGCCTTCTACATGTTCCGCATGGTCTTCCAGACCTTCATGGGCAAGCCGCGCGACGAGGAGCGCTACGCCCACGCCCACGAGTCGCCCTGGACCATGTCGGTGCCGCTGATGGTGCTGGCGTTCCTGGCCATCGTCTCGTCGGGCTGGCAGGGACCGGCCGAAGGCTGGTTCAGCCGCTTCGTGGCGCCCTACGATCTCGAGCGGATCGTCGAGAACCACACGCCGGCCGGCCTGGTCGGACACGAGGTATCCCACGGGGGCGGTCACGGCGACAGTCATCACGCGCCCGCGGCCGGACACCTGCCGAGCGAGCCGCATGACGCGCACGCTGAAACCGACGCGCACGCCGCGGACGGCCACGCCGTCGCCGGCCACGATGGTCATCACGACGACCACCACGACGTCCATCACAAGGCCCACAATCTCGCCATGATCATGTCCATCGCCATCGCGGGCCTGGGCATATTCCTGTCGTGGCTGACCTATATCCGCGGGACGATCAGCGCCCCGCGGATTCTGGAGCGTCTGCCGCAGGTGCATCACGTGCTGCAGAACATGTATTTCTTCGACCAGCTGTACGCGAAGACGATCTACAGGTTCGTGCTGTGGTTCAGCTGGCTGAACGGAGCCTTCGATCGGATCGTGATCGACGGCATCGTGAACGGCATGGGTTATCTGACCCGACTGCTGAGCTGGATCTCCGGCTTGGCCGACAAGTACATCGTGGACGGCCTGGTCAACGGCGTGGGCGCCGTGATCCAGGGAGCCGGCGAAAGCGTCCGGCGCGTCCAGACCGGACGGATTCAGACGTACCTGGTCTACGTCTGCTTCTCCGTCCTATTGCTCGTTCTAGTGTTCCGCGCGCTGTAAGCCCGGATTCATTCCGAGAGGAGCGTCTCGATGTCTGACCACATTCTGTCCTGGATGACCTTTTTCCCGGTCATTGGCGCGGCGGTTATCGCCTTCGTGCCCAGGGATAGGAAGGAAATCGTCAAGACCGTGGCCGCGGCGGCCGCCGCCGTGCCCCTGATCCTGGCGG
>CAYYYS010000037.1:0-25603 GCA_964476155.1 uncultured Fibrobacteraceae bacterium | reverse complement strand
GATCGCGTGAAGACCGACAGGCGCGATGCAATCATGCTGGCCCGGACTCTACGGGTGTCAAGCGACACCCACTTTCCCGCATTAAGGCGACATCCAGTTTCCCGCACCTGTCCCCGTGTTAACTGACTCTCTGACAGGTCGTTCCCCCCTCCTTCCCTTCTACGACGACACCCGTATCCCCGTTTTCACCTACTGGCTCTCAATCACCAGTCGCTCCAGGTCCTGTAGCCGATAACTCCGCCCCGAGATGTTCAGCACGTGGCTGCGGTGCAACAGGCGGTCGAGGATCGCCGTGACCCCGAAGTCCAGGTGATTGGTGATCAGGACGATTTCGCGTTCATTCTTCCGGTCCCAGACGACGATCCGCCGCAGATAGTGGGGGCATTTCTTCTGGGCCTGCGGCCCGGTCAACTCGATCACTTCATCAGACAGGATGTTGCGCCCCTTCGGTACGGGGAAATCTTGAACGACCTCGTAGACGGCGCTGTCTTTCATCCTGGTCACGAAGAAGATTCCGCCCTCGGTCCAGCGCGCAAACAGTTTGTAGTCGTTGTAGGCTCGGTCCATAGCTACGATCGAGCCGGGCTGTAACTTCAGCAACTTCAAGACCTTCGTCGGCACCACGGCCAACGCGCTGAAAATCCAGATTTGGACAGCATTGATTGCGATCCTGTTGCTGAAGTATCTGCAGTTGAGGGCCAAGCGTGGCTGGTTTCTGTCCACTCTCGTGGCGCTGCTGAGGTGGAACTTGTTTACATACCGCGATCTATGGCGATGGATCGACGATCCGTTTGGGGTGCCGCCGGAAACGCCTGAGGTCGTGCAGTTGGAGTTGGCGTGGTGAGGTGTTGGACAGCAGCGGGAGACCTGGTCTCGAGTTCGGGGCCGGACCTGTCCGAAACAGCTGTTAGGATGGGGAAAACAGCGGAGAATAAGTGGGGGTTAGATTATCTTGGACAGCAGTGACCCAAATAACACTAAAGCTTTTTGAATAACCGACCGATATCTACTCCACGTTTAAGTCGAGTCGGGCGGAATGGATGCCGACGACCAGAGCCAGAAAGGAAGTCCAGCAGTCCATTCCACCGGCAAAGCGGGATCAGGAAGATTCCCGCATGTCAGGCAAGGATGTCTGACGTGATCCTTGGAAGGAGCTACCAATGTCTCTTCGCATTAACACCAATGTCGCTTCCATCAACGCTCAGCGAAGCCTTTTCAACAACACCATGAATCTGAACAAATCGCTGGAACGGCTGAGCTCGGGTCTGCGCATTAACCGCGCCGGCGACGATGCGGCTGGCTTGGCGATTTCTGAGAACCTGAAGTCCGACATCCGCGCCCTGGAGCAGTCCGGCCGGAACGCGAGCGACGGTATCTCCATGATTCAGGTGGCTGAAGGCGCCCTGAACGAGGTCAGTGACATCCTCATCCGCATGCGTGAGCTGACGCAGCAGGCGGCGAATGAAACGCTGGGTATCCCGGAGCGTGGATACCTGAATGACGAGATGACCGCCTTGATCGCTGAGATCGACCGCGTAGCGGACACCACCGAGTTTAACGGGACTAACCTACTCGATGGTGTTGTCGGTGACCGTGAAATCCAGGTCGGGCTCTCGGCTGGCGACGTCATCACGATCGACTTCGGTACCGACACCGATGCAAATGCCCTTGGTGTCGATGTTGCCGACCTGACCGGTGCCGACAACGCGAACGCAAATATCGCCATGGGCCTGGTGGAAGCGGCCATCAACACTCTAAGTGGCGCGCGTGCTGCTTTCGGTGCTACCCAGAACCGCCTCGAATCCTCGATTCGTGGTATCCAAAACTCGGTCGAGAACCTCTCGGCTGCCAACTCCGCGATTCGCGACGTGGACATCGCCGCGGAGACCGCCCGCATGACCAGCTCGCAGATTCTGCAGCAGGCCGGCGTTTCGGTCCTCGCTCAGGCGAACATGGCTCCGCAGATGGCTCTCATGCTGCTGCAGTAGTTGTGACGGTTGTTTCGGTGGGGTCCATACGGGGCCCCACCGTCTCACCCAACGCGTACGGGAGGACGTGTTGACATGATTCAATTCAGCGGCTTGGCCTCAGGAATGGATACCAGCAGCATCATCGCCCAGCTCGTGGAGTTGCGCCGGCGACCGATCTACCAGCTCGAGAACAAAAAGACCTTCTACGCCGCCCAGAAAGCAGCTGTGGCTGGCATTGAAAGCCGTCTTGCCGGCTTGCTAGATTCCATCAACAACCTGGACAACAATACGGATTTCGCTTCGCTTAGCGGTGTTTCGTCCAATGAGGACGCCCTGACCGCGACGGCTGGAGCCCTGGCGAGCCAAGGTAGCTACGACATTACCATCAATACTTTGGCCCAGGCCCAGAAGGCCATGTCACAGGGCTATGACAACGTCACCGACAGCATCGGCACGGGCACCTTTTCGATCACGGTTGGCGGGGATACCACTGATCTCGAGCTCGTCGCCGGGGCCAGTGGTCTAGGCGATCTCGCCACAGCGATCAATGACTCAAGCGCAGGTGTAACCGCGACCGTACTGTATAGCGGCGCCGAAACCGGCGGCTATCACTTGGTGATCACGGCCGAAGAGACCGGTACCGAATCGGCATTCACCTTGGACGATAGTGGACTGAGCGGCGGAACACCCCCGACCTTCGCCACAACCCAGGATGCTGGCAACGCCGAGTTCATCATCGACACGTTGACGGTCACCTCCCAGACCAACGAAGTCACCAACGCCATCCAGGGCGTCACCCTGGACCTAGCGCAAGCAGATGATACCCAGGCCATACATCTTGATATTGGTGTAGACGGTGAGGCTCTTCAGGAGAAGATGCAGACTTTTACCGACGCCTATAACACTTTGTTCAGCTACATGACCGAGCAGTCCGGCGAAGATCAGGCCCTTTACGGCGACTCGCTCGTGCGTAGCATCTCATCCCGTATCCGCATGGCCATGACCACGGCCATGGGCGATGGGGACATCACAACCCTGTACCAGGTTGGCCTGCGGCAGCAAGCGGATGGGGTCCTGAGTTTCGACTCTGCAATATTTCAGGAACAGTTGGCCGAAGACTACTCCGGTGTGCGCGATCTGTTCGTCGGAACAGATACTCACTCAGGGACCATATACATGCTCGGCCAGTCCCTTGACGACATGACTGATTCCATAGACGGTGTCTTCAAACTGCGTACAGATTCTCTCGACGACCGTGTCGAACAGATAGACGACAGGATCGTACGATACGAGCGGAGCGTCGAGAGTTACCAGGCCACTTTGACCGCCAAATTCACAGCCATGGAGCAGATGGTGGCAACCCTGCAGGCCCAGTCCGGTTACCTGAATTTCTGACACTCAATCCCGGAGCAATGATGTACAACGACAGCATTCGGAAGTACCAGGAAACAAGCATCCGGTCTATCGGACCGGAGCGTATGATCGTCATGCTGTACGAGGGCATCGTGCGCCGCATCGAAGCTGCGCGTGCGGCTATTGACAAGGGAGATATCTCATCCCGATGCTCGAATATCCAAAAAGCCCAGGACATCATCAACGAACTGGACCGTAGCTTGGACCACAATGTCGGGGGCGAGATCGCCGCTAATCTGTCGGCTGTCTACGGTTTCATGAAACGGGAATTGACCGATGCCCAGATCACGGGCGAAGCCGTGCACATTGACAACGTTCTACAGGTCACAACACCGCTTCTGGAGGCCTGGCAGGCTATCAAGCCGGGTACGGCGGAACGAGCCCTGGGGAATAATGCCTCCGGCGGAATTGAAGATGGTCCCGAAAATGCTACGTCCCAGTTAACTGACGACAAGGCAACCGAGACTATCTGCCTGGCGGTATGACATGGATCAGGATATCGACAAGCTGCTGACCATAACCCGGGACATGTCCCTTGCGTTCGATCGGGACGACCTGGACACCTGCGCCTCTCTCCTCGCCGATCGAGGCATCCTGTTGCAGACCTTGTCCGCTCGTTACGGCGAGGTTTCGGGATATGCTGTTCCCGCAACACTGCGCGCCATCATGGCGACAATCCGCGAGCAGGACCAGGCCCTGGAGGAGCGACTTACGGCCAGCCTGTCCGAGACCGGACGCCGCATCGGTGAGATACAACAGAAAACCCGCCGCGATGACGGCGGGACCAATTCGATATATGTGAATCGGCGAGCCTGAGCCTTCCGCTTCAGTCTTCTTCCCCGGTCTCTTTCTTCTTGATGATCTTCCGCGGATCGGGCTGGTCTGAATCAGCGGCCTTCATGGTGATGTTCTTGATCTCTTCGTAGATCTCGTGACGGTGGACGGGAATCGCACGCGGCGCGTCGATGCCGATCTGGACCTGATCGCCACGGATATCCACGATCATGATGGAGATATCATCCCCGATCATGATCTTTTCGTTTCTCTTACGGCTCAGAATTAGCACGGGACCTCCATGTCTCCACGGTGTGCTACGGCAGCCGCCGGTTCTTCAGATAAACCGACTCGCAACCGTTAACGCGCGTCGACCAATTCCACTTCCTGATCAGACTCAAGCGGTTCCGTCTCTTGATCATACTGGCCGGGCATGGCCTTGTCTACCGCTGTTCCAACCACCTTTTCCGGATGACCGGACGCATAGGCCTGGCAGGCCTCGCCGAAACTCAAGGTGTCGATCTCATGGCGCATGCCGTAGACACCGCTCTCCAAGATACACTGTACACCGTTGCGGTTCTTGACGTTAACGATCAACGGCGCCGACAGGTTACCCGTAATGCGCTGGCCACCATCCTCGACCGTGGAGATGATCATGACCACGATGTCTTCCACGTCGTCGGCCTGAACGATCTTCTGGGAGCCTTCGTCGATCTCGAAACTGTACGTCTCGGTGAAAAAGCCCGGATCGGTGATCGGCACCCTGAACCCCTCTTTGTCGAGGGACACCAACCATTTCATCGGCAAGGTGGGCTCCATGTCAACCAGAATCCAGCGACGGAGCTCAGGTAAGCCAACTAGCCCTTTGGCAAAGGTCAGCACGTCACCCTCGGTATGGTCGCGCTTTTCGTCGTTCTGCTGATTCATGCTCACTCCTTGTCGGGGGCTTCTTAGCCTCTACAGGTAGTCGAAAAGACTCATCTTCAACATCTCGCTGGAGACCATCAGACTGGCCTGGTACGAGAGTTCGGCTTGCTTGAGATCGGACGTGACCTGGATCAGGTCGGCGTCGCGGATATCCACCATGTTGCGGGTCAGGTTGTACTCGCGATCGGTGTTCAGACCCTCCATCCAGTCCAGCATGTTCTCGCGCCCGCCGATGGTCATCGACAGCGAGAGGATGTGGGTCTCGATGGCTTCCAGCTCTCCCACGGCCCGCTTGATGGCTGTCTGGTCGTAGGATTGAAGAGCATCCCGCATTTCGATCATCACATCGAAGAGACGATGCGGGGCGCCTGTCCCGACCAGGCCGAGTCGCTGTGCCGTATCGTCACCGGAGAGTTCACGCACTTCGAAAACTTCGGCGGTGTTCGAGACGATCGTGACGGAGTTTTCGCTCAGATCCATGATCAGCGGTGGCAGTCCGGCCGCGGTTACGGTCGCCTCGAAAGTCGTCTTCACGTCATCGAGGGTCGCGGCTCCGGAAAGATCGATCTCCACAGAGTCTTCACCGATCCGCACTTCCAGCGAGCCCAGCGGCAGTCCGCCGACCAGGCTCTCGATGTCCAGCATGTTCGTGGTCCACTCCGGTGACAGCCTGATGTCGCTGCCGACTACGACGCCATCCTGGGAGGTGCCGACAATCCCCAAAGTCAGGGCCGTATCACCACCGTCGGGATCAGAAATCGTCAGCGGCCCTCCCCCGGGATCGGTAACGGTCATGCCGGTACCGTCCGCCGAGATCGCCGCGGTAAGCCCGGCGGCGTTGAGGATATCGATGACGTCCTGGATCGTGCCCGAGCCGGACAGATCCACCTCCAGGGGTATGCCGGTGCTGTCGATCCAGTTGATGATGCCCGGCTCCCAGCCGGCACCGTAGCCGATATCGTTCAGGGACGCGGTCGCCACCAGTCGCGGAGCCAGGTCTGAGTAGCCGTAAAGACTCGATGAATCCGACCCCAGCAAGGCGCTGCCCGGTATGTTCACGGCCATTTCCGTGTTGGGTCCGATCTGCACGTTCATGACACCCTGATCGCCCTGATACACGACCTCGTCGCCGCTACGGACGAAAGCCCGCATGTCGGTGTGATAGCCGCTGAAGGTGTGGGACCCTTCCAGTGTCTGGTTGAGGATCGCCATGGCGGCTTCGATGTTGATCTCCATCTCATTGGCGCCGATGCGGCTGGACTCGGCCGACCAGGTGGCGTTCAATTCCCGGCGCCCGATATCCCGCGCGTCCCGCATGAGATCGATCAGATCCATCAAGGCCCGGTCGGTCTGCTCGACCATGGTGCGCGCGCGACCGATGTTCTCTTGATACTGCCCGTTTTCCTCGAGCAACTGATCGTAGCGCTGTAGTAATCCCACGGCCTGCGGATCGTCCGAGTAGCTGTTGACCCGGCGACCGGAGGCGGCTTGTTCCTGCAGTTCCGCCATACGCCCCAGGTTGGTGTGGGTATGCGTATAGATCAGGTTGGCGAGGTGGTTGCTTGTGACTCGCGTCAGCATGACCGCTCCTAGGCTTAGACCATGGTCAGCACGGAATCGAACATCTCCTGGACGGCGGTGATCACCCGCGCGTTGGCCTGGTAGACGTTCTGGTACAGGGCTAAATTGGCGGCCTCTTCATCCAGGCTCACGCCACGGACGCTTTCCAGACGCGCGTCGAGCGCATCGACGAGTTGCTGCTGGCTCTGCACGCGGAAGTCGCTCGCGGCGGTGTCCGACGCGATTTCCACGATCAGCGCCGAGTACAGCTCCGTCATGCTCATATGGTTGGCGACATCGGTGCCGTTCTGGCCGAGGGCCGCGATCTCCAATGCAATGTCCTTATCGCCCGAGAGGTTCGACCGCGACGTCGCGATGTACTCCGGGTTGTCGACGAGTTGGGTGTTGATGGCGATGGTCGCGGCGCTGTCGCCCGTGAAGAACATCAGCCCCCGACCGCCGTCGCTCAGTCCCTGGACATGGATCTCGTTGACCTTGTCGATCAGGGTCTTGGCCATCTCGTCCAGCCGCACTCGGGCGCCCAGGACCTGGGTCTCGCGTGCGTTGATCAGGCCCTTCAGTTGGCCTTCGCTGATATCCAGATCGTAGCGTCCGCCCTTGACCGTGATCTTGGCGCTGCCGCGCTGGAGTTCGTCGGATTCTTCGTGGGTTACTTCCAGATGCTGGACATGATTACGGGAGACTACGGTGCGACCGGAGATGATCACATCGACCGACCCGTCACCGCGCTCGAGTACATCCGCCCGCGCCATTTTGGAAATATCGGCCAACAGGATGTCCCGCTGGTCACGCAGATCATTGGCGGCCGAGTGGCTTGACTCGCCGACGACGATCTGCTGATTGAACGCGGCGACCTGGTCCAGCATCATGTTCAAGCGGTTCACGCCCACGGCCAGCTGGTCGTCCAGGTCGTTGCCCAGGTCTTCCAGGGATCTGGACATGGCGTTGAAATCGAGTGCGAGGCGCTCGGCCGTATTCAACACGTCCACCCTGAGAACTTCGTTGTGGGGCGGCGTGGCCAGAGTACTCCAGGAATTGAAAAACTGGGTCATGGCCTCGCCCAGATGGTTGTTGTCCACCGAGCCGAAGATCACTTCCACGCTCTGCAGGGCCATGCTCTCGGTGTCGAACTGGTTCATCAGCGCCATCTGGTCGCGGTGGTGCGTGACCAGGAACTGGTCGGTCAGACGACGGATATCCATCACCTCGGTGCCGCTGCCCAAGACGCCGTAGGCGGTGAGCATGCCCTGTTTGCTGCCGGTGATCGCCCGCTGGCGTGAAAACCCCGGCGTGTTGGCGTTGGCGATGTTGTGGCTGGACGTCTGCATGGACGCTCCCGCGGAGAACATGCCCGTCAAACCGATCTGCATAATGCTGTTGAGGCTCATCTGATCTCCTATCAGGCCTGTCGAACGATGACGCCGGCGCAGGCGCCCTTGCGCTCGCCGCCCTGGGCGTCGTAACAACCGTTGTTGCCGGTCATGCCGTTGCAGAGGATGTTGGCTTCCTCGTCCACGAGGCCCAGGCAAAAGCGGGCCAACATGCCGTTGAGGGAATTCTGACGCATGAGTTCACCCGTCGTGTTTTCCCAGGACCGGAGACGGCGACGCAACTCACGACCGCTCTCCCCGCCCGTGCTGCGCGCCAAACGGCTCATGCGCAGATTCTCGCGGGCGATATCGTGCCGCTCGCCGAGTTCCAGCAGGTACGTTTCGCGCGCGGTGCGGGCCACTTCGGCCGCGGGCAAGCTGTCGTGCCAGTCGCCGGCGTTGGTCTCGAGCCCCGCCACGTCCTGTCCACGCAGACAGAAGCTCTGGGCCTGGGCCAGCTGCAGCAGTTCGGCGTAGGCCTCTTCTTCGGTCCGCAGCAGACCGCGCAGTTTGCTCGCTTCGTCCTTGGCCAACGCGGCCGTATTGATGGCTGTCTTCATGTTTCTCCTTCACGCCTCGCGCCCGTGTCAGGGGCTGAATCCGAGTGTGGGGGTACCGTCCAGGTCTCCGTACATGGCGCTGACCTTGCGCACGTAATCCTGTGTTTCCGGGAAAGCCGGAATCGCGTTGCCCGCGCGCCGCACGTTGCCGGGGCCCGCGTTGTAGGCCGCCAGAACCAGGCCCATGTCGTTGCCGAAGCGCTCTCGCATGCGCGACAGGTAGCGTGCGCCGCCCCGGATGTTCTGTTCCGGATCAAGCGGATCGACGATGCCCAGTTCGCTCGCCGTGGCGGGCATCAACTGCATGAGCCCCTGGGCGCCCGCCGACGAAACCGCGTCCGCGCGTCCTCCCGATTCCTGCACCATCACCGCCAACAGCAGTTCCGGCGCCACGTCGTTCTCGCGGGCCGCGCTTTCGATCGACACGCCCCATTGGCGCACCGTGTCGGCCGCCGCTCCGCCCAACTGCGCCGCGCGCTGTGCCAGGGACGGCTTCCCGGGTCCGGTCTGGTCCGCGTAGGCGGCCAAGGCCCGACTCAGCTCGGGCGCCCGGCTGGTCGCTGTTGTCTGCGGCACCGGTTTAAGATCCGCCGGTGAAATCGATCCACCGCCGCGGTCGGGCGACAGCGGCGCCATGCCCGGCGTGTTTCGCGTATCCGGAGCCCCTTCACCGTTGATGTAGGGCATGTACTGCCGGATCACCTTTTCGGCGATGCCCAGTCCCCCGCTGCGGCCGAGTTTGTCGGACATGGCTTCGTCGAGCATCTGACGGTAGGTGTCGATCTCGCCGCTCTCGGTCAGGGCCGACTTGGGTATGGTCGAGCGCATGGACTTCATGAGGGTCTGGACGAACAGAGCCTCGAAGTGCTCGGCGGCCTGACGCAGTTTCAGCTCGTTGGCTGCCTGCGTCGACGGCGCACTGGCGATCGCCTGTGCGTCGCCGCGAGCCTCCGGTCTGATCGGTCCGATCCCTTGCACGTCGTCTCCTACATGATCACGAGTTCGGCCTGCAGGGCGCCCGCCTGCTTGAGGGCCTGCAGAATGGCGATGATGTCGCGCGGGCTGGCGCCCACTTCGTTCAGGACGGCCACCACGTCGGACACGGTGCCCGTCTCGGGTACGTGGATCACCGACGCTTCCTTCTCCTGCACGTCCGCGATGACGCTGGGCGTCACCACCGTGCGACCGCTCTCGTTGAAGGAGTTGGGCTGCGACACGTCGTAACTGGTCTTGATGACGACCTTGAGATTGCCGTGGGCCACGGCTGCTTCCTTGAGCACCACGCCCTCGCCCACGATTATCGTGCCGGTGCGTTCGTTGATGACCACACGGGCCACCTGATCGCTTACCGCCGGCAAATCGCCCATGCGCGCGATGAAATCCACGGGCTGCTCGTGGAACGACAACGGCACGTTCACGTCGATGCGCTGGTTGCTGACCGCGCGGGCGGTGCTGGCGCCGAAGACCCGGTTGATGGCTTCGGCCACACGCTGCGACGTGCTGAAATCGGGGCTGTGCAGCTGCCAGGCCATCTTGCCGTCCTGGAAGAAACCGCCCGGCAGCGGAACCTCGATCTTGGCGCCGTTGGGGATCATGCCCACGGTCGAGTGGTTCTTGCGGATCGAGTTGCCGGCGCCGCCGGATACGTTGAAGCCGCCTATGGACACGGGCCCCTGGGCAATGGCGTAGGCCTTGCCGTCGGCGCCCTTCAGCGGGCTCATGACGAGCATGCCGCCTTCGAGGCTCGCGGCGTCGCCGACCGACGATACCGTCACGTCGATCCGTCCCCCGGGCATGCTGCCGGGCTGGGCTTTGGCGGTCAGCAGGACCGCCGCCACGTTCTTGAGCTTGATGATGGCCGGATCGACCGTCACGTCCAGCCGCTCCAGCATGGACACCAGGGAGTTGGTGGTGAAGGCGGCGCTCTGGCCGTCCCCGGTGCCGTTTAGCCCGACCACCAGGCCGTAGCCCAGCAGGGGTTCCTGCTCCGCGCCGGCCAAAGCGGCCAGGTCCTTGATGCGCGAGGACTGGCTCGCCCCGGCGGCGGTCGCCACCAGGAGAACCAGCGCGAAGAGTAATGTTCGTTTTGCCCAGACCCTCATGTGTGTCTCCTAGAACAACCAGTTGACCAGCTTGGTGATCACGCCGGGTTCGCTGGTCGCGTTCACCACGCCGGTGCCGTTGTAGGCGATGCGCGCGTCCGCGATGTACGTCGAATAGATCGTGTTGTCGGGCAGGATGTCCCGGGATCGGCAGATGCCGCTGATCTCGATCAACTGGCGCTCGCCGTTGATGTCGACCATGCGCGTGCCGGCCAGGCGGTAATCGCCGTTGTGCAGGACCTCGGTGATCCGGGCGGTGATCTCGGCGTTGAGATTGCCCGTGCGCTGGGTGCGCCCGTCACCGGTGTACTTGTTCTCGGTGTTGATGCCCCAGTTGGTGATGACATCCAGGAAGCCGAGTCCCGGCCCGCCCGAGACTTCGGACTTGTTGTTGGCGTCGGTCTTGGCCGTAGCGTTGGCCGTGGATTCCTCCACGATCATGATCGTGATGATGTCACCGACCCGGTGGGCCTTGAAGTTGGACACGAGCGATCCGCCACTCTCCAGATCGATCAGCGGTTCGCCGGCCGAAGCGCTTACGGCAAACGCCGCTACCGCCAGAACGATCGTGCCCTTGATGCCGATTTTCTTCATGCCTATCTCCTACTCCAGGAAAGCCGTCCCTGCCCGGTCACCCGGGCCCGGATCAAGCGCCCGTCAAGTTCATTGCGCACGTAGACCATCTCGCCCTGGATCCCGTCCTCGCGTGCGGTGCCGCGCATGGTCACCGCCACACCGCCGCGATCCAGGATCAGTTCCACGGATTCACCCTGGCGGACCAGGGGTTCCGGTCTGATCTGCGCGTGGCGCAAATCGTCACCGGCCGCTATGGAACTCTGGGCCGTCATGCCCACGACGGATTCCCGTCCGATCACTCTCGAATTGGCGATGTCGTCGAGGTCGCGCCACTCCCACACGAACAGATCCGGCGTAAGCCGGTCGTCCTGGGCGATGTTCCCGGTGGCTCGGGCCACCTCTCCATAACTGTGGCAAGTGATCGTGGCCGTGAAGCGCACGACCCGCCCGCCGCCGACGATCTTGCAGCGAATCAGGTTGCGGCCGGGATCCAGCCGTCCGGGATCTATCAGTTCCAGACGCCAATCACCGTTGATGGTGGCGCCCGGCAAGTCGCTGCTCAGCTCCAGCCAACAGGCCGGACCCCGGTCGGGATCACGCGGCATCCAGCTACCCAGCTCAGCCAGCAAGCGACGTTCCAGATCGTCCGCCGCGATGCGGTGGCCGGTAAAGGTGACGCGGCAGACTTCGCTCCCCCGACAGATCACGTCGCCGGCGAGACGCTCGACCACCAGCTTGCGCAGGATCGCGGCTCGTCCCAAGGTGACTGTCTCGCCCGGCTTGCCGCCCGCCCGCAGGATCAGATCGCCCGCTGCGTCCGGGATCTTCCCGTTCGTCACGTCCGCCAAGCGCACGACCGACTGGGCCAGTGTCACGTTCGGCTGCAGCTCCAGGACCCAGGCCCCGGCGCTCGTGGCGATGGCCATGATCAGGATCAGCATCAGAATGACTTTGCATCCGCGCATTACCGTCTACCTCTTCATCTGATTGACCGTTTGGAGCATCTCGTCGGCCATGGTGATCGTCCGGGCGTTGAGTTCGTAGGCCCGCTGTGCCGTGATCATCTTGACCAGTTCCTCGACCGTTTCAACGTTGCTCATTTCCAGGAAGCCGGACGCGAGCTCGCCCAACCCGTCGCCACCCGCGCGGCTGACCAGCGGTTTGCCACTGTTGGGCGATTCCTGATAGACGTTGCCGCCGCGGCTGGACAAACCCGCCGAGTTGGCGAAGCGCGCCAGCTCGATCTGGGCCAGGTCCTGGACCGTTGAGGTGTCGCCGGCCAGCAGCACCGAGACGGTGCCATCGCGAGCGACATGGATGTCGGTGGCGTCCTGGGGCACCTGGATCGCGGGCTCGAGCCGATAACCGGCGGACGTCACGATGTTGCGATCCGCGTCCAGCTTGAAGGAGCCGTCGCGCGAGTAACCGATGCTGCCGTCGGGCAGGCGAATCTGGAAGAAGCCGTCGCCCTCGATCATCAGATCGAGAGGGTTCGAGGTCTGGGAGATCACGCCCTGGGTGAAGACCTTGCTGGTGGCCACGAGCTTGACGCCGTGTCCGATCTCCACGCGCGTGGGCGCCGATTCGCCCGAACCGCGCCCCGTCGGTACGATCGACTCGTAGAGCAGATCCTGGAATTCGGCGTGACTGCGCTTGTAGCCCACCGTGTTGACGTTCGCCAGGTTATTGGCGATCGCGTCGATGTTGGTCTGCTGCGCCTTCATGCCCGACGCCGCGCTGGTCATGGCTCTCAACATGAGCGTTCCCCTTTCCCTAGGCCTTGCGGCTGAGTTCGTTGACGGCCTTGTCCAGGGTCCGGTCGGACGCCTGCAGGACCTTGGCTTCCATTTCAAAGGCACGCTGGGCGGCGATCATGCCGATCATCGTGTCGATGGGATTGGCGTTGCTGCGTTCGAGCATGCCCTGGGCCACGCGAACCTCGTCGGCGGCCAGGGTCTTGGCCGGCATGTCGTCCGGCGCGGAAAATACGGAACCGCCAACATGCCGCAAAAGCCGGCTGTCCTCGAAGCCGACGATGGACAACCGCTCCAGTTCGGCCCCGTCGACCAGGATCATGCCGTCGCCACGAATGACGACTTCGCCGTCCGGTATGGTGATCGGTCCACCCGCGCCCTGGACGATGCCACCATCCTGGGTGGAGAGCTTTCGCTCCGCGTCCAGTGAGAACGATCCGTTGCGCGTGAAATGCTCGCGGCCGTCCTTGGTGATCTTGAAGAGCCCGTCACCCTGGAGCGCCACATCGAACGTGCGGCCCGTCTCGCGCAACTGGCCCTGTGTCATGTCGATGGGCGCGCGCAGATCGAGAATCTGATCGATCAGCCCCTGCTGCGCCGGCGCGCGTTCGGATTGATTCAGATCCGCGTCGGTCATCTCGGTGACCTGCGTGAGCACCTGTTTGAAGCCGGCCGTATCCACGTTGGCCAGATTGTTGGCCAGCACGTTGGTCTTGGTCAGCTGAATATTCATGGCGGTCTCGGCCGCCCGCAGTCCTTTGAGCACAGAGGACTCCTTACGGTCTGGGTACTCGTTGGCGACGAGCCCATCCGCAAGGCACATGCCAGCCTATCGGGCGCGCCGGGGCCTCAAAGGGGTCATTCGATTGATCCAAGCGTGTTTGGCGCCAATGGGACGTTGTTCACGATGTAGGGGGAGCATCGATGGGTAGCTTTAAGACTCACGAGGCAGGATTACAACGCGGGGGGTGGCTGGAAGGTGGACACCAACTGTCCAGAATCCGTCCGCCGGGCAAAAGAAACGCGGCCCTCGCAGACCGCGTTACGAACAGGGATCGGCCGGCCGGATCAGCTCACGGCCAGCAGCATGTTGATGTGCTCCGAAAGGTGCTTCATGCCGTCTTCGTCGATCTGTGTGAAAAAGACCGCCACTTCGTAGTGCTCCACGTCCGCCGCTTCGCTCTCGGGCAGGACACGCACCACGATACCTTCACAGTGGGCCGAGTCGTATTTATCGGCAAGTCCTTCGGAATCCACGCGGGTAGGTAGTTCGAGCATCATGTCCAGCTTGGTCATGGGCTCGATGAAATGGTCGGCCTTGAAGTAGATACCCGACGAACTGATGTTCAGGGTTTCCAGGGTCACGGGCTGCTGGCTGCCGTCCGGGCGAGGAATGGTAACCTCGAGCTTGAGGTTCGCGTCGACCCTCAGACCCTTGCGCCTCTCGTGGTTCACGTCATTCATCTGAGACTCCTTCTCCCCGGGTTCAAGCGCACTGATGTCCAGTCGTGTGCCGCACATCCTGCAGGGTCCGTGCCGGGATCCATCCAGAGGACCAAAAGAGAAGCCGGCACTCCGAGGAGTGCCGGCCCAGGCCTACTTCTTCTTGTGCCTGTTCTTGCGCAACCGCTTCTTGCGCTTGTGCGTCGCAATCTTCTTGCGCTTGCGCTTACGTCCGTTGGGCATCGTTCCTAGCCTTTCCGCTCGAGACGTTGACGCCGTCTTCCAGTAAAACATAACATACGGACGGTCCGGAGACCGCCCGGCCTACCGTATTCTCCGTTCCAGACAAGACGGGAATATAACAAAGACGAGGCCGACAATCAAATTCCACTCGTCTCTTCGTTTTCGACCTGTTTCAGATTGAGCTTGGACTTGAGTTCGTTGGAGGCCTTGAAAAAGGGGACCTGCTTCGAAGGAACATGCACGGAATCACCCGTACGCGGGTTCCTGGCCAGCCGGGCGCGGCGGCTCTTGACCTTGAAACTGCCGAAGCCGCGCAGCTCCACCTTGTCGCCTGTCTCAAGGGCCTTGCCTATGTTCTCGAGGATCAGATTCACGACGATCCCTGTGTCCTTCTTACTGATTCCGGTCCCGCCGGCGATCAACTCGACCAATTCGGCCTTCGTCATCATCCCACCCCTGTCTTGCGGCCTCGATGGCAACCTCATGCTATTCAACTTGTTAACTACTAGCATAGGATCATAGGGCTGACAAGCCCTTTTTTACGCAACCTGCTGCCGTCAAAGACGATGCGAACAAATCCATAACAATATGGGAATTGGGAGATCAGTGACTGGAGGGCAAAAGGAAATGTTTCCCGCGTTTACCGCGTGCCCAGTCGACCAAAGATCTACAATTCGATGAGCGTAGTAGGTCAACTCGACAAGGCGCATGCAGCGCAGGAAACATTATGCTGTGTTCCCTATCAAGTTGGAGGCCAGTCCCCACGCTTACGTGAAGTGGCGCATGGCGATACGCATATACTCCATGCTTGTAGGATGTTGCGGGATATGGATGATGTTGTTGCTGAGGCAGCGACACGGAGTCGTAACCGTACGGGGCATTGCAAGTTGACCGATTGACAGTGCATTCTCCGCTTCGGGCGAGACAAAGGCGAGCTACGCCTCCGCCAATCGCCGGAACATCGCTTCGTGCGCGTCGGTGAAACGACAGTCGCGCCGGGCCATGACGATGCGGGCGACCTCGATGGCGCGGTCCACATCGTAGATACGCCGTCCCCGTCCGTCACCCCAGGTGAAATTGCGCAGACAGGTGCGGGGAAAACCAGCCGCGAAGATGTTGCTGGAAAAACCGACGGTCGTTCCCGTATTGAACGTAGTGCCGATGGCGCTCTTGGCGTGCTCGGCCATCATCAGTCCCACGAAGCGCGACTCCGTGTCGATCGGCCCTTGGCCGAAGTTCACCTTGATCGGGCCGTAGTTGTTCTTCAGATCACTGTTGGTGGTGTCGGCCCCCAGGTTCACCCAGCCGCCGACCACGGCATGACCGAGGAAGCCGGCGTGTTGCTTGTTCATATAGGGGAGCAACTGGGACTCGGCGATCTCACCGGAAACTCTGCACAGGCCGCCAATGGCTGTTTCGCCGTAGATCGTCGCACCGGCTTTGACGCGCACTCCGCAGCCCAGATATAGCGGCCCCTCCAGGTAGACGTGAGGCAGCACGCTGACATTCCGATCGATGATCACGGGACCGTCCGTGGCGTCGATCACGACGCCGGGACTCAGTGTCACACCCTCCCCCAGCCAGACATTTCCCGCATTGGTGATCGACACACCGCTCGGCAGTGTGACGGGACTGGTGAGGCGACCGCCCGCCAAGACATGCGGCCCCGGCACCGCGGGAACGGCTCCGAAGGTGGACCGGTCCGGCATCTGACCCGACGATCCCTCGGTCACGATCTCCGCATCGAATCGGATCGCCTGACCGATCAAGTGTATGAGATCCCACAGATGTCCAAGTCCCACGGCAGCGTCACCCGAAATCGACGGACCGGGTGTCCAGGGTTCCGCCTTGGCATTAAAACCGCTCCAGGCGTTCTGCTCTGCGCAGGCCAGATCCCAAGCTCGCCACGACGTGAGGGCGCTTCGTGCCTCATCCCCATCGGTCCGCCAAACCAGCAGGCCGTGAGCATCCGCACGCGACGCTCCCCTGGGCAGATCGTTGATGAGATCCTTCAGGGCTGCGTGATCCGGAACCAGGCGCGCTGAAAGAAAGAGAACGTCGTCGAGATCCGCGGCCAGACATCGGTCAACACCGACACACGAAGCGTCGTCGAGGGACAGGGACTGCAGCGGCACAAGGTAGGAACGCGGCAATAGATGTAACGCGCTGGAAATCTCCCCCTGATCGACCAGAAGCTGGACACGTTCGCGCAGATTGAATAGGCCGCAAGGCACTTCGTAAACCGGCAAACTCCAGGACAGCGGGCGAAAATTCTGGGCAGTATGATCCTCAAAGAGGATAACCGATCGGGTCACCACGTCTCCCGTTTCAGTTCAGGTTGATTTGCACAGTGGATCCGTCCGGTAAGCCGTCGGAGTCGGGTTCGATGAATCCTTGACCGTCCTGATCGAGGCGGAAAAGCCCCGTTACGGCCCACTTGCTGCCGATCGCTCCCTGTGGCAGCGTCACACCATCCCCGTCCAGCCATTGCAGATCCAGGCATTGATCTTGCGTCCCATGCATCGACAAAGCAGGCAGCGACGCCCTCGGTCCGTCATGCCGGGCCATGGCAACATCGATTGTCTGTAGAACATCGACACGGGCGGCGAATGGGATGTCGACGCCCAGGACAGGTGAAGCGGCCATTAAGGCCACAACGAGCAACAGTGACGTGTTGCGGATCATGGGAGGTCCTCCAGATGTTGCGAGGCGGGTCCGCCGCGTAGCCGTTGTCACGTCTGTACCTAGAGTTTGACTGATAAGCGGTCAAATTGCATCCCCAAAAATTCGTAAAGCTTGGTGTCCTCCAGTCGAAGAGAACACAAAGCAAGGCATCCGGAGTACGGCACAACCACGTCTTTACAGTTTTTCCGGGTATGTAGACTCAGTTTTCTCAAGGAGCTAAATCATGCGGAAACATCTCATCTTGACTCTGGCGGCCCTGCTGGTCGCTTCCCCCTTCCAGGCCTTGGCCCTGGACTCGGCCCAGGACGGCGTCGTTGACGTCTTCATCGCCCTGTCCGTGGTCGAGACGGTCGAACTGGACTTCGGCGCCGTGATCGATGCCGACGGTACCATCACCTTGGATACCACCGACACCATCGCGTCCGACCCCGCGGGCATCCACCAGGGCGGCACGGTCGCCAGTGGCCTGTACACCATCTCCGGCCAGCCCAGCACGGCCGTTGACGTGGACATCGCTCCCGCGAACGCGAACGGTCTGCTCCTGTCGAGCTTCACCACCGACGTTGGCGGCGGCGTGTTCCCGCTGGTCGCCGTGATGATCGACGGCGTTGGCGATCTCGCCATGACCATCGGTGCCGATCTTGAGGTCCAGAGTGGTACGGCCGCCCCCGGCGCCAACCAGCCTCTGAATTTCACGATTACGGTGACGTATAACTAGTCTCTACCCGGGACTGGTGGGGAGGCCTTCGGGTCTCCCCTTTTTCTTGCCTGCCTGTCGCTTCCCCCTGGCACAGCCCTTGCCCTCATGAGTCTAGACAATACCTGAGCCCAAGGGGATCCGTTCGTGGAACTGCTTGTTATACTAGCATTACGCTCAACTCCAACCCGCTTCGCGTGGGCTATCATCCTGGTACTCCTGTGCCAGGTCGGACCGGCAAGCGGCGTGGATTTGAGCATTCTGGAAACGATCGAACTTGATTTCGGCGCCGTGCTGGATAGTGACGGCGCGGTCGTACTCGGTCTCGGTGACGCCATCACCGCCGATCCGGCGGGCATCCATGTCGGCAGCACCGCCATCACCGGCGAGTACCTGATTACCGGCGATCCCTTCGCCGTGTTCAGCCTGTCCATCCTGGGATCATCGACCTCGGGACTGACCATCGACGACTTCGAGACCAGCGAAGGGACGCCTCCCCTGCTGTCCGTCGTCCTGAATGGCGCCGGTGAGATCGACATTCGCATGGGCGCCACCCTGACTGTTGACGAAGCCTCCGCCTCACCGGGTGTCGATCAGGCTCTCACCTACACAATCTCCATCCACTACAACTAGAAGTAACAACGCGTTTTCCGGCGTCGGGCGCATGGCATGCGCGTTGCGTTGTGTTCTCCCTGGAATACACGTCGGCACGGTGATTCGTCCGAAAAGCCGCCGATATTTGCCCGCAAGGAGGATGGCTTATGGTTTGGTCGCGGTGGTGTCGGTCCCTGACATTGGTCTTGTGGTCGGCAATTGTCCTCTGTGGTGTTGTTCTGGACAGTTGCGCGAGCGGCTTGTCCATCGCACCAATCCGTATCGTGTTCGACGGACGCACGCGGGTGTCGACCGTCTACTTGACCAACAAGAGCGAGCAGGAAGCGACATACAGGATCCTGGTGCGGGACAAGCGGATGCTTGAAACCGGGCAGATCATCGACGCCGAGGAGCCGCTCCCGGAGGAGCGCCCCGCGAGCGAGCTGCTGCGCTTTTCACCGCGCCGTGTCGTGCTGGCGCCGGGGACCAGCCAAACCGTGCGCGTCATGCTGCGCAATCCCAGCGAGGGCCGTCTCGAGCACGGCGAGTACAGGACCCACCTGATTTTCCAGTCGGTCCCCAATGTACTCACCCCGGAAGAGCTGGCCGAGAAGCAGGGACACACCACGGCCCGGGCCATAATCGAGACGAGCATCCCGGTCATCATCAGGCGTGACAATCCCGATGCCACGATCGCTTTCAGCGACGCCGAAATGGATACGACCCGCTCGCGCGACGACAAACCCCAGCTGAACCTGGTGCTGAAGCGGGGTGGCCAACGGTCCGTATACGGCGATATCACCGTGGACTGGATCGACGACAGTGGACGCGCCATGACCGTGGCCAAGATGGTGGGCCTTGCCGTGTATCACCCCACGCCCCAACGCACCATAACCGTACCGCTGACCGTGGCCGCGGATAATGCCCTCACGCGGGGCAGCCTATACGTCCGCTTCGAGGAGACCGCCCTCGGTCGGGGCGATCTATGGACCGACGTCACGATCGATCTGGCAGCCGAGAGGTACTTCCAGTAATGAACCGTCTGCGGTACTGGACCAATTCCACACGCACAAAGCTGCTCTGGGTGATCACCCTGCTGTGTTGTGCGCTGGGGCTGGTTCATGCCGTTAACGCCCAAACTGATGGTGACGACGGCATCCTGACCGACGACAATCTGGTCATCCTGGAAGTACGTTTGGGGAGTCGGATTCTCAGCCAGGGTCTGATTGCCTTCCAGTACAGTGGCGGCGTGCTGATGCCCCTGGGCGCGTTGACGGATATCCTCGAATTCGCCATCGACGTGAATCCGTCCACTCGCCGGGCGTCCGGTTGGTTCATCGACGAAACACGGCGCTTCACGCTGGACCTGGCCGCGGCTTCGGTCGTCAGCGAAGGCCAGACGCACACACTGTCCCCGGCGCAAGCCACCGCGGATTACGACGATATCTACGTGGACACGACCCTGCTGGCAGACTGGTTCCCCATTGGAATCGACGTTCGGGTCAACCAGCTGTTGGCCGTCCTGACCGCCGAAGAACTGCTGCCCCTCCAAAGCCGCTTGAAGCGCGAGGCCATTCGCGAAAGGCGTTTGAGTACCGATGATATTGAGAGTCGGCAGCCGCTGCAGAAGGCCACCTATCAAACCTTCACCTGGCCGCTGATCGATGCCAACATAGAATACAGAGGAAGAAATCCGCAGATGACGCCCAAGTTCAGCGTACAGACCAGCGGTGACGTCGGCACTCTCGAAACACATACCTTCATGTCGCACACCGACGGGGCCAAGGTTGTAAACGCGGCGCGCATCCGCGCCGGCCGTACCGATTCCTATGGTGAATTGCTCGGCCCCCTGCAAGCCACTCAATTCGAGTTCGGTGACCTCTACGCCCCCAGCACTCCCCTGGTGTTGCGAGGAAAACTGGGCCGCGGTTTGTTGCTGTCGAATCGTCCCCTGCGTCGCCCCGATCGTTTCGATACGACCGACATCAGCGGCGACGGTACACCGGGCTGGGATGTAGAGCTGTACGGCAATCACGCCCTGCTGGACTTTGCGGTCGTCGACGAGACCGGCCGCTACCTCTTTGAAGACGTGCCGATGATTTTCGGCCGGAACGTCTTCCGCGCCGTGCTCTACGGACCCCAGGGCCAGATCCGCGAACAGACCCGTATCATGAACGTGGGCGCGGGCATGATCCCGCCGGGAGAGATCGAGTATCGCCTGTTCGGTGTACAGAACGACCGTTTCCTGGTGACCGGCGATCACCTGCTGGGCGATACCCTCGACCGCGGACGCTGGACCGGTCACCTGGAAGCGGGCTATGGGCTGAGCCAGTCTCTATCTTTGAACGGGTCGCTGACCCGCCAGCCCGTCGCTGGCGTCGATCACACCTATCTCAGCCTCACCGCGTCCGGACTTCTGGGTGGATACCATCTGCAGGCCGTGGGCGCCAATGCGCTGGACGGCGGAATCGCCGGCAGTCTCTCGATGCGCGGAGAACTCTTCGGTCGGTCCTTGCTGGCCGAGCAAAAGGTCTACAGCGACTTCATCAGTGACGCCAATCCCGAGAACCAGCAGCAGACATCGCAGACACGGTTGCGTCTAGGTGGCGCCGCCCTGTGGCGCGGACGGAACCTGGCCTACGACTTCATGCTGCAGAGCACCGGTTACACGGGCCGCGGCATTACGCGGCAAGACCGGATGACCTTGAGGGCGGCCACGCGTCTGCGTGGGATGCAGGTCAGCTCGAAGCTCGATTACCGCAACAGCACCTCGGTGGCCAGCGCCTACAACCAGATCTTCCTGGACCAACTGGCGCGCGGCGTCTGGGGCCCGCTGATGCTCCGTGGATCCGTTCACGCCCGCCTGGCGCCCGGCTCGTCCATCGACGCCGTTTCCGGCAGCGCGAGCTGGAGCCCGCTCCACAAGCTCAAGCTGGCGAGTAGCGTGACCCATCGCTTCGACGATGCCGTCGCCACCACGTTCGGCGGCACGATGGCCCTGCTCATGGACTCGTTCAACCTGAGCCTGAGCGCCCATACCAGCGGGGCGCAGAAGCCCTACTTCAGTATTGCCCTGACCACGTCGGTAACCAAGGTTCCCGAGAGCACGCGCATGCATGTGCAGCGACATCGCATGTCCACGGGCTACGGGGCCACGGCGCGCGTCTTTTTGGACCGCAATGCCAATGGTCATTATGACGATCAGGACGATCCCCTGCCCGAGGTGCGCATAACCGGGGCCGGGTCCTGGAACGACGCGGTCACCGGACGCAACGGCATAACCTATTTGGCCGGGTTGCCCGCACACCGTGAACATGATCTCTCGTTGGATTTGGCCACACTGCAGGATCCTTTCCTGCTGCCGGCCGTGGAGAACGTCCGAGCCACCGGACATCCGGGCGGGCACGTGGTTCTGGACTTCCCAGTAACCTACTCTGGGGACATCGAAGGCACCGTCTACGCCCGTACACCGAGCGGCGACGTCCCCATGCGTAATATCGGCCTGGAACTGGTCGATCTCTCACAGCGCACTATCCGCCGTACGGTGAGCGAGTTCGACGGATATTATCTGTTCCAGGAGATTCCGCCGGGCTGGTACGAGGTCCATATCATACCCGAAACACTCGAGCGTAAACGTCTGCGTATGCCGGCGCCCGTGGCGGCCCAGGTCCCGACCGATGGTGGGGTATCGGATCGAAACGACTTCATTCTTCGCTTTGAGGAAGAACGCCGCGCCTCGCGCTAATCCCTTTTAAATAAAGAGCCAATTGTACCAGGACCATAACTGTTGTGTTTCAGGCATATTTCACAGTATAATTATAGGTGTTCTCTGGATAATGTGATGCCTAACTGGTCATGATCACTTGCCAAAGGAGACCAGCAGTGAGAAAACACCTTGCTTTCCACGGCCTGATACTGGTTTTAGCGATCTCATTCATCTTGCCGCCCTCGGTTTCCGCATACGAACAGTTCAGCGGCAGCAACAACTGCATCCAATGCCACGACAGTTTCGACGGATTCGGCGCAACACTACACGATTTCCATAACGGCTTCGTGGATAGCTGCACGGATTGCCACGGCTCGGTCGGCGACAATCCCCTGGTCCAGAAATGCGCGGCCTGTCACATCCCCAATCCCCTCTGGAACGCGCACAACTCGGCGCCGACCGATCTGATGGGGTTCAGCTGCAGCACGTGCCACACTTTCGTGGGCAACGACGACTTCAGCTGGGGCGAGACGAAGGCTCTTTTCGAGTAGAGTCTCCCCTGGTTTGAAAAGAAAAAGGGCTCCGCTGATAGCGGAGCCCTTTTTAGGTCTGGGTGGTGGAGCCAAGGGGGATCGAACCCCTGACCTCATGACTGCCAGTCATGCGCTCTCCCAGCTGAGCTATGGCCCCACCAGAGCGCATAATATGGGTCAACCCGCCTGTGCTGTCAAATCCGTTTCAGGGACTTCACTTCCTTGACCTGACCGCTTCCTCTGCTTATCATGGCCGCCCGGTGCCGGAGTGGTGGAATTGGTAGACGCGTCGGACTCAAAATCCGGTGGCCCTTGGGTCGTGTGGGTTCAAGTCCCACCTCCGGCACCATCCGAATCATACGGGTCTTCGCGATATGCGGAGGCCCGTTTGTTTGCAGAGTGAGGTCATGTGGTCTTCTTCGAGGGCGCTCGCCTGTACATCCTGTACAGGCTCGCTCGGCGTTCGGGCCGCTCCGCCCTCTTGGCTGCGCGGCCCTTCCGACGCCTCGAAGAAGACCACATGACCTCACTCTGCAAACACGCTCCTTCCCATACATCGCGAAGTCCGTCTCATCCGGCTGGATAACAACTGGGATATGGGCACCCGGTTGCCCCTGTATCATGTGATCTCAGAACATGTGGAGTGTGGAGGTCTGGGAGTGGTTGGGTAGGACGTATTGCCGGGCGTCCGCAGGCCTGCGTAGCCAGGAGGGCGAAGCAGGCCGAAGGCCGAGAGAGCCGGTACAGGAAGTACCGGCGAACGCCCCGGCAATACGTCCTACCCAACCACTCCCAGACCGGCCCATACCCCACATGTTCAAGCCGTCACATGAAACAGGGCGACTCCAGTGAGCCGCCCCGTCCCAGTCGATGCCGCGTCCGCTACTTCTTGTCCATGAACGGATAGCGGTAGTCGTGCGGCGGATCGAAGGTCTCCTTGATGGTCCGCGGACTGGTCCAGCGGATCAGGTTCAGGTACGACCCGGCCTTGTCGTTGGTGCCCGAGGCCCGGCTGCCGCCGAAGGGCTGCTGCCCCACGACCGCCCCGGTGGGCTTGTCGTTGATGTAGAAGTTGCCGGCGGTGCCGACCAGTTCCGCGCGGGCCTGCTCCACGGCGAAGCGGTCCTGGGCGAAGATCGCGCCGGTCAGCGCGTAGGGCGAGCCCTGGTCGCAGATCCGCAGCGTCTTGAGCCAGTCCTTGTCTTCGTAGACGTAGATGGTCAGGACGGGGCCGAAGATCTCCTCGCGCATGGTGACGAAATCGGGCGAACCGGCCAGGATGACCGTGGGCTCGATGAAGTAGCCCTTGCTGTCGTCGCAGCCGCCGCCGGCGAGGATCTTGGCGTCCCGCTGGAGCGCCTTCTTGGCCGTGTCGATGTAGCCCTTGATGCTGTCGAAAGCGTGACGGTCGATCACCGCGCCCATGAAGTTGGTGTAGTCGTTGGGGTCGCCCATCTTGATCGTGCCGATCTGCTCAAGCAGGGGCTTCTCGATCTTCTTCCACACCGACTTGGGAATATAAGCCCGGCTGGCGGCCGAACACTTTTGACCCTGGTACTCGAAAGCGCCACGGATCAGCGCGGTCGTCAGAGCCTGGGGATCGGCCGACGCGTGGGCGAAGACGAAGTCCTTGCCACCGGTCTCCCCCACGATGCGCGGATAGCGACCGTAGGTGTCCAGGTTGGAGGCGATCGTCGACCACATGCCGTTGAACACGGCGGTGCTGCCGGTGAAGTGCACGCCGGCCAGGTCGGGATGCGCCAGGACCGGATCGCCCACCTTGCCGCCGCTGCCGGGGATCATGTTGATCACGCCGTCGGGCAGACCGGCTTCCTTGAACAGCGCCATCAGGTAGTACGCCGAATAGACTGCGCTCGAAGCGGGCTTCCACAGGACCGTATTGCCCATCAGGGCGGGCGCGGTCGGCAGGTTGCCGGCGATGCTGGTGAAGTTAAACGGCGTCACCGCGAAGACGAAGCCGTCGAGGGGACGCTGCTCGAGCATGTTCCACATGCCGGGCGCCGACTCGGGCTGCTCGTTCATGATGTCGTAGTAGTACGAGACGTTGTAACGCAGGAAGTCGATGAACTCACAGGCCGCGTCGATCTCGGCCTGCATGCAGGTCTTCGACTGGCCGAGCATGGTCGCGGCGTTCAGGGTGCTGCGCCAGCTGCCGGCCAGCAGGTCGGCGGCCTTCAGGAAGATGGCGGCGCGGGCTTCCCAGGGCATGGCCGCCCACTTCTTGCGGGCTTTGCGCGCGGCGGTGGCGGCGGCCTTGACTTCCTTGGCGCCGGCCTTGTGGTAGGTCCCGAGCAGGTGCTGGTGATCATGGGGTACGCGGCACTCGCCCAGATCGCCGGTCCGGATTTCCCGGCCGTCGATGATGACCGGAATGTCGACGGTCTGACCGGACAGTTCCTTCACCCTGGCCTTCAACTCGGCACGCTCGGGTGATCCCGGCAGGTATCCGAGCACAGGCTCATTCATGGGCACCGGGGGAACGGGCATCATATTGGACATGGCTATCCTCCTGGGAACCGGCGTACCGGTGATGTGTGTCCGAATCGACCGTTATCACTGTTCGACGGCCGCGGATCGACCCCACTGACTTCCTGGCGAACAATGGACAACGGGACCTCGCTTGGCAACCAGATTCGGCGATTGACGACTCGCCA
>CAYYYS010000036.1:0-26209 GCA_964476155.1 uncultured Fibrobacteraceae bacterium | reverse complement strand
CGACGTCTACCTGGTCCGCCTGCGGGCCGACGGCGCCGACCAGATGCGCAAGCTCTTGCTGCTGAAGTAGACGCGGCTCACGCCGTGCGACAGGAGGCCGGCCCCCGCGGGGGCCGGCCTTTTGTGATGTGCGCCCGGCAGGGGCACTGTCCTGGAGGTGCAAGTCCTCCCCTGAGCAGGTCACGGCGAAGGAAGGGAAGCGCAAGAGCGGAAGGGGTCGTGCGCTGTGCGACGTGTACGGTACTCGCGATCCATGGGGAGCGGGCACGGGTGCCGCTCGGTGAGCCCGCCAACCCCCAATTTCCTGTTTGACGGAACACCAGCCCATCCATGAAACGTCCGGGCTAACAAAAAATCGTAATACCAACCGAACCCGGAGGTGGTGCCGTGCGTCAGAGTGTTCATGCCGATATGTTGTTGCGCGGTTACTACGGCGGACGTTGGCGTGATCGTAGCATGATGGCCTGTCAGGGCGAGTGGCGGGGGCCGTTGTGGAAAAATTTGAGCCAGGTGGTCTTCGTCGGCGCGGGGCAGGTGGGCCGCAATTTCGGCGACTTCGATTGGGGCGGCTTGCACGTGGCCGGGGGATGGGGCCTGCATTTCCCGCTCAACAAGGAAGAGCAACTGAACCTGAGAATGGACTGGGGGTGCGGGTCGGATTCGTCGGGGTTCTATATGAGTATGGGGGAGGCGTTCTGAAATCAGGCGTCGGCCGGCCGGTCGATGTTATCCACGATCCCCACCACCACCGACCGAATCGGCGCGTCCGTCCAACCCAGGATCTGACGCGCCCCGTTCCCCTCGTCCAGCACCAGCACCGTCTCGCCGGGACCGGCGCCCACGCTGTCCACGGCCACCAGGTAGTCGCCGCTCGGCTCGCCGTCGGGGCCTAGGCGGTCCACGATCAGCAGGCGTCGATTTTCGGTGGCCGGGTGCTGGATGGTCTGCACCACGCGTCCGGCGATGCGGCCGAGGATCATGGTTGCACCTCATCGAGTTGGACGTCGTCCACCAGTCCCACCACAGCATGATCCACCGGCACGAAAAACGGGTCGAGGGTGAGCGCCGCCTCGCGGCTGGCTTCCCAGGTGACGAGCTGGTCGGGGCCGGCCATGCGCGTGCCGTCGGCGGCCACGAAGGGGAGACCGGCCGGTTCGCCGGTCTTGTCGAGAGGCTGGATCCAAAGCATGGGCACGCCGGCCAGGCCGTCGTAGACGACCGCTGGAACCAGGGTGCCGATCACCTTGCCGAGCTGCATGTCAGGCCTCCAGTCTTTCGGCGTCATGCGGTTCCGCGTGGTCGCACAGACGGAATTCGGTGCCCCGGTTAAGCACGTCGCGCAGGTGGCCGTCGGGACGGGCCAGCAGGGTGCGCGCACGCATCTGGGCGGTGGCGCCGACGCGCGCGTCGGCGGTGGCCAGGGCCGCCTGCACGTCTGGCAGATCGCCGTGCAGGACCGCCAGACCGCGCCCGCCCAGGTCGTCGGCCAGACGGAATTCGCCCACGCCCACAGGTGCCGACTTGACCGCCGCGTCGATCGCCCGCAGCAAGGCCGTGGCGTTGGCCGTCTCCACTACGCCGATGGTGTCGTCTTCGCCCACGTCGCTGCATTTGCCCAGGACCGCGTTGCGCACTGCCGGGTGCGGGTCGGGCAGGAAGACCGCGTCGGTGAGTTCGCCCGCCGTCTCGCCTTCGCCGTAGGCTTCGTCCACGCTGGCCACCGTGCCGCCGAGCAGGGCGAGGTAGTGGCCCGGATGCACCGTGCCGCAGCGTAGCAGGGCGATGGGCGCGCGCTTGAGCATGCGGTCCACGGCCAGGATGCCGTGGGCGATGCTGTCGAACTCGAGCAGGGCGAGGGCCGCGACGTCGCTGGTCATCATACGATCCTGAAGTGGTCCACCATCACGCAGCGGCGCAGGCGGCTGAAGGAGATCGGGCCGGTCAGTCCTTCGCCCGTCGGGCTGGCGATCGTGAAGCTGGTGTATCCCTCGCCGCCTTCACCCAGGCCCGAGTAGATGGGTCCGTTCTTGACGAAGATGCTGGTGTTCATGACGCGTGCCATGCGGCTCAGGGCCGTGATGTCGTGGGAGTGCATGGCCGCCGAGTGGCCGAAGCCGTGTTCGGCGCGTTTGGCCAGATCGATGCCGGCGTTCACGTCGGGGACGCGGACCACCGGCAGCACCGGCATCATCTGCTCGGTCCAGACCAGCGGGTGATCGGCGGACACTTCGCAGACGATCAGGCGCGGGTCGGCGCCCCGGCCGATGCCGGCGGCCTCGAGGATCACACCCGCGTTTTTGCCGATCAGGTCCTTGTTCATCACCGCGTGTTCGCCGGGGCCGCGGGTCTCGGTGAAGATGGTTCGTTCGAGCAGGCGCAGGTCGGACGCGTCGGCGATGTAGGCGCCGTGCTTGCGCAGGGACTTGACGAACTCGCCGGCGGCCTTCTCGGTGACGAAGACTTCCTTCTCGTCCACGCAGATGATGTTGTTGTCGAAGGACGCGCCGTGCACGACGTCGCGCCCGGCGGCGTCCAGGTCGGCCGTCTCGTCCACGACAACCGGCGGGTTGCCCGGCCCGGCGCAGATGGCGCGTTTGCCGCTCTTCATGGCGGCCTTCACCACACCGGCGCCGCCGGTCACCGCCAGCAGGCGGATCCCGGGATGGGTCATCAGGGCCTGGGCCGAAGCGATCGTCGGCGCGCCCACGGCCGTGACCATGTCCGGCGGACCGCCGGCCGCGACCACCGCGCGGTTGATCAGTCGGATGGTGGCCATGGAGCAATCGCGCGCGCTCGGATGCACGTTGAACACGACGCTGTTGCCGGCGGCGACCATGCCGATCGTGTTGCAGATGATCGTCGAGGTGGGGTTGGTGGTCGGGGTGATCGAGCCGATCACGCCGTAGGGCGCGTACTCCGTGAGGGTCAAGCCGCGGTCGCCGGTCCGGGTGGCCGGATGCAGGGCTTCGGGGCCCTCGGTCTTGAGGGTGACCAGGCGGTTCTTGATGAGCTTGTCTTCATAGCGGCCCAGGCCGGTTTCTTCGTGGGCGTGCCGGGACAGGTCGTCGCAGGCCTCGAGCATGGCGGCGCGGATCGACGCGATGATGTCGACGCGCGTTTCGAGACTGGCTTCGCCCAGGCGTCGGTAGGCCGCCGTCGCGGCCGCCACGGCCCGGTCCACGTCCGCATAGACGCCGTCACCCTCGCACGGGGGCGAGGGTACGGCGCCACTCGCCGCCGGAGCCGACGCGGCTGTTTGGGTGGCGTGTGCGTCGCCTCCCAACAACCGGTCTGCCAACCGGCGGGCGATTACGTCGACCTGTTGGTCGCTGAGATTCGCCATCTCTCCTCCAAGGTCCTGTCGATGAGCCTCTCCCGTCTCGATGGATGCCCGGCGAACCCGAGCTCCGCGTTGCGAATCCTCGCCATAGCTACTGCTATGGCTGTGGTTCGCGCCTTGATCTCGGCCCCGCCGGGCATCCCTCGCTCGGTCCGAGACTCACCGACAGAACCTTGTCGTCACCGCGTCTTAATCGTCGCGGCCTTTTTTATACCGGTCCTCGCCGCCGATCTCCCAGCTGTCGACGATGGCCATGACGGTCGCGTCGATGGGCTTGCCGTCGGTCATAAGGGTTTGCCGCGCCGACGAGCCCGCCGCATAGAGGACGTACTCGCCCTCGCCGGCGCCCACCGCGTCGGCGGCCACGACCGTGGTGCCGGTCAACGCGCCGTCCGGTCCGGCCACGCCGAGCATCAGGAGCTTCAACCCCTCGATGGCCGGCTCCTTGCGCGACGACACCACCGTGCCGAGCACTTTCGCCAGATTCATTGTCGCCTCCTCGGCGGTCTACTTCTTGGCGGAATCAGCCTGGCGGCCCAGGGGCACGACCAGATCCACGTTGGCGTGCGGGCGTGCAATGATGTGCACCGCCACGATCTCGCCCACCCGCGCGGCCGCCGTCTGCCCGGCGTCACAGGCGGCCTTGACCGCCGCCACGTCGCCACGAATGACCGCGGTGGTATAGCCGCCGCCGGTTTTCTCGTAGTTGACCAGCTCGACACGGGCGGCCTTGACCATGGCGTCGGCCGCCTCGACCATCGCCGTGAAGCTGCGGCATTCGATCATGCCCAATGCGTCAGACATCTCGCTACTCCTTGTCTCGTGTTACTTGTCGATTTCCCGACCGTCCAGGGCCGTCAGGGCGTTCACCGCCGCCGGCCTGGCCACTTCCACGTCCTTCTCTTCTCCACCGATATAGACACGTCCGAAACTGCCGAAGGCGCGCACTTCCAGGATGTTGATGTCGGCCGCCTTCTCGGCTTCGTTGGCCGCCAGGGCGGCATAGGCGGCCGGTTCGCATTCGAGTACGAACAGGGTCTGTCCCGAGAGGATCAGGTTGCCGTGGCGCATGCGGTTGATGAGCATGCACTGGTGATCATCCAGATGACGGACGACCTGATCGGAGACGATGCGGGGCTTGATCCGCTGGTCTTCGCGGAGGTCCAGGGCCTTCAGGATCGCCTTGCCGGACTGCCGCACGTCGGCCTGACTGTCGGAGTGCACTTCGAGCATGCCGAAGTGGCGCTCGACGATCTGCATACCCGGCGTGACGTTGGTGGACTTCAGGGCTATGTCCATGACCCGGTTGATCTCGATACCCGGCGCGATCTCCACGAACAGACACGCCTGGCCCACCCGGGGCAAAAACCCCTGGGCGATCGTCGCCTGGAACGAGGCGAACTGGGGCTGCAGACTGTCGATGACGCAATAGGCTCTCAGGTCGACCATGCCGTTCCCTTCTCTGCGATCAGTGACTCACCGTCGCGTCGTGCGCTTCCGCCACGATAGCGATGCCGGCGCTGGCGCCGATGCGCGTGGCGCCGGCTTCGATCATCCGTCGGGCGTCGCTGTATGATTTGATGCCGCCGGACGCCTTTACTTCCATGCCCGCGGGCCGCACGATCGAGGCCATCAGGGCGATGTCCTCGGCGGTGGCCCCGCCCGAAGCGAAGCCGGTCGAGGTCTTTACGAAATGGGCGCGGGCGCGCTTGGCGATTTCACAAACGCGGCGCTTTTCGTCGTCGGTCAGCAACGCGGTTTCGATGATTACCTTGCACACGGCGCTGCCGTCGCGGCAGGCCTCGACCACCGCGCGGATGTCGCGCAACACCAGCTCGTCGTTGCCCGATTTGAGCGCGCCGACGTTGATGACCATGTCGATTTCCTTGGCCCCGTCGCGGATGGCGCGCCGGGTCTCGGCCGCCTTGACGTCGGGCACCGCGGCGCCGAGGGGGAAGCCCACCACCGAGCAGGTCAGCACGGGGGTGCCGCGCAGACCGTCGGCCACGAACTTGACCCAGCACGGATTGACGCAGACCGACCGGAAGGTGTATTCGCGGGCCTCGTCGATGATCTTGCGGACCTGGTCGCGGGTGGCGTCGGGCTTGAGGATGGTGTGGTCGATGTAACAGGCGACGTCCTCGGGGATGGCGCCGCAGGGCCCGGGCCCAGAGGTTAGGCAGCCGGCGCCGAGGGCGAGAAAATGTCGAGCGGTGTCGGGACAGGAGGCCACGCCCGGTCCATCGGGCGCGGCCCCTGCCGCCAGTCGGGAGCCTACCATGCATTCCAGCTTGGCGACGATTCGTTCCACATCCGCGTCCGTCAGGCCCGAGATCCCGCCCTCCGTGGCGGAGGCTGTCGGGACTGTAGCCGCGGGTGTGGGACTTCCGTGTGCCGTCTCGTCGATCATGGCCACCCTCCGTTGGTGACGTGGCTCCACGCAATCGGTCGTCATGAAGACGTCCACGATTTGCTTGGCGAGATTGGCGCCGATCAGCCCGGCGCCCAGGGTCAGGACATTGGCGTCGTTGTGCTCGCGGGCGTTGTTGGCGCTCGATACGTCGTAGGCCATCGAGGCGCGTACGCCGGATACCTTGTTGGCGGTCATACAGGAGCCGATACCGGCCCCGTCGATCACCACGCCGCGCTCGGCCTGGCCGCCGGCGACCGCTTCGGCAACTGCGCGAGCAAAGACGGGGTAATCCACAGCTTCATTTGATGAAGTGCCAAAGTCGAACACCTGATGTCCCTTGGACTTGAGGTGCTCAATCAGACGGCTTTTGAGGTCGTAGCCGCCGTGGTCCGCGCCGATGGCGATTTTCATGGCTTAACTCCAAACCTGTGAATCGTCGGCTCTATCCTCGCCCAGACTGGGCGAGATCCCGCCGGATTCCTGATCCAGGACGGTCTGCAACCGCCGGACGAATCGTCTGAACCTGGTCACGCCAGCCTCGGTGATCTGGAACGAGGTGAGTGTCCTGCGTCCCTTGATCGTCTTGCGAATCGTCAAGATCCCGGCCGCCTCGAGCTTGCGGGTCTGGACGTGGAGGTTTCCGTCGGCCAATCCCGTCATGCTTCTCAATTCCATGAAGCGCAAGGGGCGCCCCGGAATGAGGGCCGCGAGCACGAGCAGGCGAGCGGGCGAGGCCAGGATGTTGTCGAATAGCTCCGGCACCGGCTACTCCCCAGCAGTGTTCGTCTGTTGCTTCATGGACGGAAGTTATCGGCAGGTTGTTGGGGGAGTCAAGCGGAAAATGGGAGAAAGTCAAGGTGTAGCTTCATAATGTGAAGCAATTTCCCGAAAAAAGGTTTGGATCAATCACCCTAGACGCGCGACCGCAGGACTAGCCGTAGCTAATTCAAGGGAGTGCAACGCCGCAGATGGCCGCTCGTGAGCCCACCAACCCCAAATTTCCTGTTTGACAGAGCACTAGTAGAGCGATTTCACGTCCCCCCAGGTCGTATCCTCGTTGGCCACGGCTGAGCCGCAATTCTCGTTGTTGATCCAGGCACAGGGCGTTCCCCAGGCACCGAAGATATGCTGGCAGGGTATCGGGGAGCCAATCTCCGACGTGCAACCGGCGCCCTCGGGAAAGATTGTGGATCCGGTGGTCCGGTCGATGGTGAATATGGCGTATGGATCGATTTCGTCGCCGAGAAAGGTCAGCGTGATTGATGCGAGCAAGGTCGCATTGCCCGTTATGGCCAGGGGGGCGAGGTTGTTCCGACGATGTAGTCGGCGCCGCTGCCGGGATGATAATATGGACCTGGCAAGGTCCAAGCGGCCGGGACAGGCACTGTGGGATTTCCATCGACCAAGAGACGAGTTTCCCAGGCCAAGACATGGGGCTGATCTGTCGATGCTCGTGTCAGCATGAGATACGCCGTCACGGATTGAAAGCCGGGCTGCAGCTCGTAGCAGAATTGGGTTGCTCCGAGATCACAGTAGATACTCATCCCGTCAGGGTGCGGATCGATGGGCTGGGCTCCGACCAGACTGCAGAGCACGAGGATGAGACTCATCGAGATCAGTCCATGTTTCTTCATGTGCCGTTCTCCTTTGTGTTTCATGTATTCTTTCATATGCGAACGGTTCGTGTGCGACCAACTATAGCACAGATGAATGCGGCCTGTCATGACGGCGCTGTGTTGGGTGCGATGATCCCTGCTGATGGACTAGCTGGTGACAGGCCGAGCACAGCACCTGAAGGTTGGCCGGCTCGTTACCGCCGCCTTGTGATCGTGGGCGCTTGTGGTGAACCTCCAGGAATCGCGTTCGCCCGCAGCCTGGTGTTTCGCAGTGGTGGTTGGCTTTGATCATGGCGGCCTGACGGGCTTTCGGCGGGATGGTCGAACGGTTGGGCTTGCCGGGCTCCTGGATGACGGCGTCGCATTGCACAACCTCGGTCGATATAGGCTTCGGACCGCGGTCGGTTTGCACCGTGGATTTCCCACAGACTTTACACGTGTAAACTACGACTTGGTAAGGTGGGCTGGAGACGGACTTGGTTTCCGGCTCTTGCCCGAGTTTCTCCGCCAGATCGTTCAGCGCGGCGAGCAGCAGTTCGGCGCTGTCCATTCCCCGTACCGTCGAGCCTTTTCGGTTACTTCGTTTGCGGATCGTCTCGAGTAGGGCTTGGTGGCGAGCGTACTGTTCGGCGGTGAGTTTTGTACTCACCGTGATCGGAGCGTCCGTGGGGAGCGGGTCCAGCGTAGGTTTATCCAGGTCCAGCGAGGGCAGCTCTGCAACTTGCGGCGCCTGACGAGCCCGCTTGCGTGTCGCTCTTACCGTCTGCTCCAACTTGCGACTGCTCGATCGCTCCGCCTCGGCGATCCATCTCTCTTCACTTTCGGGCGTAGCCACCTTGGCCACCTCCCGCGCCTTGGTCCACCCCAGCTCACCGGCCGCCATCGAACGACGCAGTTGCGGCAACTCTTCAAGCGCCCCCGCCAGCCGCACAAACTGCGAAGTCTTACTCGGCGAGAACCCGAGCGCTTCGGCGGCATAAACCTGAATGGATGAGTACCCAAGATCCCGATACAACTTGCGCCGAAGAATCTCGCCGAACAACAGAACAGCGTTCTTCTCCGCCCGCTGTAGTTCACTCAAAGCCGCTTCAAGACGAGCATGGATTTCGCTGGCTGACATAGAAAAACCTCCCAGAAAACGAGCGTTTCGCGGGAGGTCGAAACGGGTGCATTCGATGGATATAAGATAGCTCAAGAATACCTATCGCGCAACATATAACTATATATTATACAATCAGTTACAAGGGTCGCCGGGCATGATTTATGCGCCCCTCGATCGATAATGAAAAACACCCAGCCAGACCAAATATCCAAGCAACCCAAGAGTCTCCATCCAGAACACACGCACGTTGGCGCTCGGTGACAGCGTTTGGAAATCTGTAACAGAATTCACAAGGCTCAACCCACCAACAGCAACTGCTCCCGAGACGAGAATCGCCCTCACCAAGCTCCGCTGTTTCACGGGATCCGTAAACGCGGTGAACAGAAAGACCGACCACCCGAAGGCCAGAAAGGAAATGATCCGATCCTGATAGGCATGGGATGGCACATTGAAGTAGACGAACAATCCAGGGATCTTGACGCCAAACATGTGTGCAACAGCGATCCCCAGGAAGTAGGCTGAACCCGCCAACAGGGACCACTTCAGTACCGAGATAGTCCTATCCATCGCCAGCTCCTTGTATCCCGATGCTAAGTCTGATCGCGAATAGACTCCAGAACCTGCCAACGCTCGTAAAGCCGCGCCAACTCGGGCTCCAAGGCAGCAAGGCGGTCTCGTAGTGTACTCACTCGATCCCCGCCGGTCTTATAAAGCTCAGGATCAGCCAACTGGGATTCCAACTCCCCTTTTTCCGTCTCAAGGGCCTCGATCTCACCAGGCAACGCCTCCAGCTCACGAGCCTCCTTGAAACCAAGCTTCTTCTTCGCCGCCGCCCGAGGCTTGGTCTTCCGCACCTTGACCTTGTCCGGCCCCGCCGCCGCCCGCTCCAGTTTTACCCAGTCCCGCCAACCGCCAGCCGACTCGACGATCGCGCCGTCACCAGTGAAAACCAGCGTGGAGGTGACGACGTTTTCCAGGAAAGCCCGATCATGGCTGACCAGCAGGATGGTGCCGGTGAATTCCGCCAGCAGTTCCTCGAGCAGCTCGAGGGTTTCGAGGTCGAGGTCGTTGGTGGGTTCGTCCAGAACCAGCAGGTTGGCCGGCCGGGTGAAGAGGCGGGCCAGCAGCAGTCGGTTGCGTTCGCCGCCGGACAGGCGGGCCAAGGGAGACCGGGCGCGGTCGGGCGTAAAGAGGAAGCGCTGCAGCCAGGTCAGCACGTGGACCGGGCGGCCGTTGATTATCACGGTTTCGTTGCCGTCGGCCACGTTGTCCTGGACCGATCGTTCGGGGTCGAGGGTTTCCCGCTGCTGGTCGAAGTAGACCGTGTCGAGTCCCGTGCTGAGGCGGATCGTGCCGGACCGGGGGGCGAGTTCACCGAGGAGCAGGCGCAACAGGGTTGTCTTGCCGATACCGTTGGGACCCACCAGGCCTACGCGGTCGCCGCGCAGGATCGAGCAGTTCAGGTTGCGGATCACGTCGGTGTCGTCGTAACCGAAGGTGACGTTTTCGGCCCGGACCACCAGTCGCCCACTCCGTTCGGCGTCCTGCAACGCCATGTTGGCGGTGCCGAGGCGATCGCGCCGGGCACTGCGTTCCTCGCGCATGGCCAGCAGGCGGCGGACGCGGCCCTCGTTGCGGGTTCGTCGTTCGCGGACGCCCTGTCTGACCCACACTTCTTCTTCGGCGAGGCGTCTGTCGAATTCGGCGTTGCGCTTTTCCTCGGCGGCCAGGTCGTCGTCGCGGCGGCGCAGGAAGGTGTCGTAGTCGCAGGACCAGTCGCGCAATCGGCCCCGGTCGAGTTCGATGATGCGGCGGGCCTGTGTCCGCAGGAAATCACGGTCATGGGTGACGAAGATCACGGTGCCGTGGAAGCGTTGCAGAAAGTCTTCGAGGCGGCGGATCGCCGGGATGTCCAGGTGGTTGGTGGGTTCGTCGAGCAGCAGGATGTCCGGGTCGGCGGACAGGGCCCGCGCCAGTAGCACGCGACGGCGCCGGCCGGTTGACAGGGTGGCCACGTCTGCGTTGGGGGCGATTCCCACCAGTGACAGGGCGCGCTCCGCCTCGTGTATCTTGCCGCCCACGATCTCGATGGCCGTTCCCACCAGGGATTCGGAAAAATCCTGGGGCAGCATCCCGACACGGAGCCCAGACTCGCGGGTCATCTCGCCCTGGTCGGGCGTTTCGTCGCCGGCGAGCAGGCGCAGCAGCGACGTCTTGCCCTCGCCGTTACGCCCGAGCAGACAGATGCGTTCGCCGCGTTCGATGCGCAGGTCCACCCCGTTCAGAACGGGGGGGCCGCCGAAGGCGAGGGTGACTCCCTTGAGGGTGAGTTGCGACACGGGGGCTCCTTGGTTGATCCTATCAGTTAGCCCGGCGCACGGCCGGGTGCAAGTTGATTATTCCCGGCTTTGCGTGGATCATGGCTCAACACCCGGAAGGAGAGCCCATGTTCCGCGACACGAAACCCGCCTGGACAGTCTTCAAGACGCCCCTGGGCCATTGCGGCCTGGCCTGGACCCGCAAGGGGATCGACCGGGTCGTCGCCCCGGGCGAAAGCGCCGACACCGTGCGCATCGAACTGGCCGCAGCGGCCCCGTATCGTGCAGAAGTCAAACGCCCACCGGCCTCGGTGCGCGACGTGATCACACGTCTGCGCAGGCACCTGTCAGGGAAACCGGATACCCTCGTCGACATCCCCCTGGACCAATCGCGAGTCTCGCCCTTCGGGCGCAAAATCGGAAAGACCCTGCGCAAGGTCCCACCCGGACAAACCATTACCTACGGCGAACTGGCCCGTCGCGCCGGCAAACCCGGCGCCGCCCGCGCCGTGGGCCGCACCATGGCGACCAACCCGTTGCCTCTGCTCGTGCCGTGCCATCGCGTGTTGCCGGCCGGCGGCGGACTGGGCAACTACTCGTCCGGTGACGGCGTGATGACCAAGGCCCGGCTGCTCCACGTGGAGGGGTACGTCTTCGATCAGCACCTGCAGGACGGATTGGATCATCTGTCCCGTGTCGACCGCAAACTCGGTCGCGTGATCGCCAAGGCCGGTCCGTACTTGCCGGCCTTCGGCGAGAGCGGGAATCCCTACGACGTGTTGGTGACCTCGCTGGTTCATCAGCAAATATCCGTGAAGGCCGCCGCGACCATCGCCGGCCGCGTGCGCGATTTGACCCCGGGCGATGCCTTCCCGACTCCCACCGAACTGCCCGGCCTGCCCGACGAAGTCCTGCGCGGCGCCGGCCTGTCGCACCAAAAAATCGGCTACCTGCGCGACCTGGCCGCCCGTGTCGCCGATGGCCGCCTGAACCTGCGCGCCTTGCGTCGCCTGGATGACGAAGCCGCCATCGCCGCCCTGTGCCGGGTCAAGGGTATCGGCGTGTGGACCGCCCAGATGGCGCTCATCTTCCACCTGGATCGTCTCGATGTCTGGCCCGTGGACGACCTGGGCTTGCAGGATGCGGTCAAGCTCCACCTGCGTTTGCCGAAACGCCCCACGGCCAAGGAGATGGCGGGTCATGGCGAGCGCTGGGCGCCCTACCGCTCCATGGCGTCTTGGTATCTATGGCGGCTAGTGGACGGGGGAGGGGTCTAACCTATACTTTTAATCGACTCGGGATTCGCCACACGGCACGCCCACTCGAAAAGGAACAGGATGCGCAAGATCCCCCTGGTCATCGTCCTCTTCGCCCTCTGTCAGCTCTGCGCCTGCGCCCCACAATCTACGCGCCCCAAGGACACGCCCTGGATCCGCTCGGTGGTCGCTCTCGAATCGATGAGCGTTTCCGAGTTCATGCGATTACCGACCGAGGAGAAGGCGTACCGACGGACCACGGCGGAAACCGGCTTGCAAACCCTGCGTCTGTGGAATCACAAACGCTGCGAAGGCGCCTTCCTGGATTTCGAGATGGACAGCTCGCCGAGAGATCTGCTCAAGATCACCCGCCATAAGCGGGACGGGATCGAGTTCGACGCATCTGTCCGCACCTGCCGTCGCGCCACGGAGATCGATCCCACTCACACTCGCGTGTGGTATGAACTTGGCCGGATCGGCACCAGCACCGGGGACTGGCCGCAGGCCATGATCGATCTCGAAACCGCCTGGGCGGCTCTTCCTCGTGATCCGCGCGCCAAGGCCGATCCCACGCTCGAGCAGCAACTCGTGGTAGCCGGAGCCTGGCTCTGCTACGACATGGGACTATGGAATGAGGGGCTCGCGTGGCTGGACCGGCATCCCGGAACCTGGGGTGTCGACCAGAAACAGGAACAGATGCTCGTACGGGGTCTGCTGCAGGCGGGCGCCGGACTGTTTACCGAGTCCTATATGTCGTCCCTGCACCTGCCGCCGCTGCGTTACCGGCATGTGAGCATGGTCGCGGGGGGGCTAGGTAAGCGACAGGCCGGCTACGGCACCCGCTGGATCCAGGCCATGAACTGGCACCATCAGGGCGAACATAAACTCGCCTTGCATGCACTGGGCACGCCGGCGTCTTCCCTGGTGCACATCCCGCACATGTCGCGCTACTGGACCGACGTGGCCATGCTCTTCGAAAAGAGCGACAGCATGGCCGAAGCCCGCTTCGACTACGCGCTCACCCTGCTCGGCCGCGCGCCCATGCTTTATTACATGCCCATCGAAGCCTACAGTTTCCCGCCGGTGATGTTCGACGAGCCCGACGCGGCCATTCCCTTCATGACCATTCACAAGGATCGCTTCGTGGCGGGGTCGCTCTTCGCCTTCGCCTGCCAGGTGATGGCCGACTGTTCCGCCGCCGATGACGACGCGATCCGTATGCGCCGGGGCGCCCGGGCCATAGAAGCCTTTACGATCTGCATGCGGCGAGGGGACCGACCCGACCTGTCCCAGGCCCTGCGGGGACGGACCCGTTTCTACATGGGACAAGGGGAGACGGCGCTGACGGATCTGCGAGCGGGACACGAGGCGTTGCAGGTCCAGGGTCGCGTCGATGCGGTGACCAGCACGGTCATCGGCACCATCCTCATGCAGTCGAACGATCCGTCCGACGCTTTGCCGTACCTGACCGAAGCCATCGAGACCGCCCCCGAGCTCGCCGTGGCCTGGCGCACCTACGGCGTGACCCTGGCCCGCGTCAATCGTCATGACGAAGCCGACGCGGCCATGAACAAGGCCATCGACCTGAACCCCTACGCGATCAGCGGCTGGTACAATCGCGGACTGCATCACATCAACCTCAAGCGCTTTGCCGAAGCCCAACAGGATCTGCTCATCGCGAAACGGATCGCGCCCGACAACTCCCAGATCCATCAGTTGCTGGTGACCCTGGAACGGCGCTGGGAAGAGGCGGCCGACGAAACGCAACTGGCGGTGGCCAATGCCCGGGCCGACAGCGTCCAGTCGGCGCTGGCCAGCGGCGGTGCCCTTGCGGTTGGCGAGGGGGACGACCTGGCGTTTGTCGGCGGACGTCGCGCCCTCGATCTGTCCGAAATCGATTTTTCGGCTCGGGCGGATTCCCTCACGGAGGCCTATGATCGGACCCCGTCACCGGGAACACGCGAGGCGCTGGCCACTGCGCTCCTGCGCGCCGGTCGGGCCGAACAGACCATCGCCCTGCTCGCGCCACAGTGGCCGAGCGACCTGTCCGCGGCCGAGCGTCTGATCGTGTTGCAGGCTGACCGTGCTCTTGGCCGCTCGGCACGGGCGGTAAGCATGGCCGCCGACACCATCGCCGACGACTTGCGTCATGAAACCATGGAGTTTTGGACCCTGATCGCCCTGATCTGCATCGATACCGGGGATCGGGATAGTGGTCTGCTCGCCCTGGAACGGGCCATCGTCCTCGCGCCCGCCAATACCGCCCTGACCAGTTTTCGTCGGATGATCACGGCTGATGATTGATTGAACGGTGATTCAGGGAAACAACCTTATCTATAAAAGTCGCCATGATTTGTCAGGGTTTAATCAAGCCATGCCGAATTCGGCCGATTATCTGGAGGACAAACCGCACACGAGCCGTCAATTACAACCGGAGGAAGCCATGACCGCCCGAGGCTTCACAAATTCACTACTTCGAAATGACCGTGCGTTATTCTATGTCCTCTCCATCGCCATACTGATCGCGACGGCCCCCGTGTATGCGATCACGGTTGCGCCGACCAGCGTGGTGCGGCTTGATCCGGATCTCGACCAGGTCACGCTGGGCGGGGACATGCATTACCTGGTGGACGCCACGGGAAACCTGAAGTGGTTGGACGTCCTGTCGCCCGCCAATGCCATGCGCTGGAAACCGGTCGGGGGCGATACACCCAGCTTCGGCTATAGCGACGATACGTATTGGCTCGGTACTCGCCTGATATCGTTGGCGAGCGAACCTCGCGACTATCTGCTTGAGATCGAGTATCCCATGCCCGACGTCGTCAACTTCCACGTGGTGCGGAACGGTCGGTTGGACCGGGTTGTCCATACCGGTGATCAACGCCCCTTTTCCACGAGGCCCATCGATCACACGACATTTGTATTTCCCTTGAAAGTGGCTGCCGGCGAGAGCTGCGACCTGTTACTCGAAGTCCGTAGCAGCAGTTCGATTCAGGTGCCGGTTATCCTGTGGTCACCTGAAGCCTACCAGAACCATATCAGCGACCGCTATTCCATCAACGGACTCTTCTACGGCATAATGCTCTCGATCGTGCTTTACAGCCTATCATTGTTCATCACCCTGCGAGAGCGGAATAACCTGTACTTCATGGGCTACATAGCCTTTTTCGCGATCATGATGATGTCTCTCGACGGCATGGGATTCCAGTATTTCTGGCCCCGGTCGACATTTATACAGGGGCATATTCTGACGTTTTGTTTGGCGATAGTCACCGGCGCCGGTACCCTGTTCGCCGACAATTTCCTGCACCTGGCGGCACTCTCGCCCCGCATGCACCGCTGGCTCAAGGTATTCGGCAGCGTGGTCGCCGTGACCGCCGTCGTCAGCTGGTTCGTGCCGTACGCGGTCGCCATCAGGATGATCCTGTGGCAGCCGGTCGTCGCCACGTCCGTCATATTGGTGACCGCCATTCGCATGTGGCGCTGTGGTTCGCGCCCGGCCCTCCTCTTTTCCATGGCCTGGATCGCCATGCTGGCGGGAACCTGCCTGATGATTTTCGCCAAGATCGGGCTCTATCCACCCTCGGTCCTGACCCAGAACGGTCCCACTCTGGGCATGTTGGCCCAAGCTGCGCTGATGATTGTGGCCATGGCCGAGGACTTGAAGGCGAGTCGACGGGAAAAGCGCAAGGCCACCAAGGAACTGCTGAAGATACAGGAGGAGTCTGGCCGCAAGCTGCGCAAGGAAGTCCAGCTGCAGACCACGCAGGTCCAGGACGTGATGCGCCAGTTGGCCCAGGCCAACGAGGAACTGGATCATCGAAACAAGCTCGACGGACTGACGGGCATCTTCAACCGGCACGCCTTCGACGAACGTCTCGAAATGGAATTCGGGCGCGGACAGCGCACGGACAGCCACCTGTCCCTATTGATGATCGACATCGATCTCTTCAAGAATTTCAACGACACCTATGGCCACCTGGTCGGGGACGACTGTCTCAAGATGGTGGCCGAGACCATCGAAGTGGAATCCCGGGTCACCACGGACTTCGCCGCACGTTACGGCGGCGAGGAATTTGCGGTCATCCTGGCCGAGACATCCGGCGATGCGGCAGTACTCGTGGGCGAGCGCGTGCGCGGCGCCATCGAGGCCATGGATTTTCGCGTGGACGGGGAGCGGGTTCCCGTGACCGTCAGCGTGGGTACGGGCTGTCTAAAGCCGGCCGAGTGCGAGCAGGAGGACGCGGTGGTCGCCATGGCCGATGTGGCCCTCTACAAAGCCAAGGAAGCCGGACGCAACTGCGTCAAACTCAGTCTGGAAATGCCCGCCTCGGAACCGGTCTGACCCGGGGCCGGAGCAGAATCGAAAGCCGCGGCCCCGGATGGAGCCGCGGCCTTGTCTTGTTCGCTGACGGCTATTCGTCGATACCCGCCAGGTCCAGCAGGAACGCATATTCCGTCGCCCGATCACGATGCCGCTTGAAGCGCCCCGACGCGCCGCCGTGACCGGCCTCCATGTCGGTCTTCAGCAACAACAGGTTGTCGTCGGTCTTCAGCGCGCGCAGCTTGGCCACCCACTTGGCGGGCTCGAAGTACTGCACCTGCGAATCGTGCAGGCTGGTGGTTACCAGCAGGTTCGGATAGGCCTTGGCCGTCACGTTGTCGTAGGGGGAGTAGGAGAGCATGTACTCGTAGGCGTCCTGCTCGTTGGGGTTGCCCCACTCGTCGTACTCGCCGGTGGTCAAGGGGATTGAATCGTCGAGCATGGTGGTCATCACGTCCACGAAGGGGACCTGCGCCACGGCGCCCGTGAACACCTCGGGGGCCAGGTTGATGACCGCGCCCACCAACAGGCCGCCGGCGCTGCCGCCCATACAGTAGAGACGCTCGGAGTCGGCATATTTACGCGCGACCAGATCCTGGCCCACGTCGATGAAGTCGCTGAAGGTGTTCATCTTGTTGAACAGCTTGCCGTCCTCGTACCACCAGCGGCCGCGCTCCTCGCCGCCGCGTACGTGGGCCACCGCGTAGCAGAAGCCGCGGTCGAGCAGGCTCAGGCGCGAGAAGCTGAAGTAGGGGTCCATGCTCGACCCGTACGAGCCGTAGGCGTAGAGCAGCAAGGGCTGTTTGCCTGTCTTCTCGAAGCCCTTGCGATAGACCAGGGAAACGGGTACCTCGACGCCGTCGCGGGCGGTCGTCATGAACCGCTCGGTGACGTAGTCGGCGCGGTCGAAACCGCCGAGGATCTCCTGTTCCTTGCGGAGGGTTTTCTTGCGGGTCGACATGTCGTAGTCGTAAACCGACTCGGGCGTGGTCATCGACTCGTAGCCGAAGCGCAGCACCCTGCTGTCCAACTCGCGGTTCGAACTGGTCCAGGCCACGTAGGCCGCTTCGCCGAAGTCCAGGGCGTGCCAGTCGTTGTTGTCGTGTTGGCGCATGCGGATGTGGGCCAGGCCCTCGCGCCGCTCGGAGATCACCAGCCAGTCGTTGAACAGGTCCACGCCCGTCAGCAACACGTTTTCGTCGTGGGGGACGACCTCGGTCCAGTTCGTTTCGGCGGTGGCGTCCAGGGCCGTGCGCATCAGCTTGAAGTTGAGCGCGTCCCGGTTGGTCCTGACGTACCAGTGGTCGCCCAGATGATCAATGGAATGCTCGTGGCCGCGCTCGCGCGGGATGAATACTTCGAAATCACTCGTGGGCTCGCAGGCATCCACGTACCGGTACTCGTTGGCGATGGAATGGAAGCTGCCGATGATCACGAAGCGCCGCGACTTGGATTTCCAGATATAGCAGCGGTAGGTGTCGTCGTCCTCCTGGTAGACCAGCACGTCGTCGGCGGGGTCGGTGCCCAGTTCGTGGCGCCAGATCTGGTAGGGACGCAGGGTGTCCGGGTCCTTGCGGTTGTAGAAGAGGGTCTTGCCGTCTTCGGCCCAGGCCAGGTTGCCGTGCACCTCGGGGATCGTCTCGGGGTAGAACTCGCCCGTGTCCAGGTTCTTGAAGTGCAGCGTGTAGAGGCGCCGGCCGACGAGATCCTCGGCGAAGGCGATCACGTTGCCGTTCGAGTTGACCGACGGCGAGCGCACCGAATAGAAGGTGTGGCCCTCGGCCCGCGCGTTGCCGTCGAGCATGATCTCCTCGGTCGCGTCCTCGCTCCCGACCTTGCGGCAGTAGAACGCGTACTCCTGATCTTCCTCGTAGCGGCGATAGTACCAGTTGCCGTCGTAGAGAAAGGGGACGGTGTTGTCGTCCTGCTTGATGCGGCCGGTTATCTCCGTGAAGAGCGTTTCCCGCAGATCGGCTGTGTGGGCGGTCATGGCGTCGGTGTAGGTGTTCTCGGCTTCCAGGTACGCGATCACTTCCGGATCCTCGCGCTGGTTCAGCCAGTAGTAGTCGTCGGTGCGTGTGTGACCGAACTCCTCGAAGACCGTGGCGTCGATCTTGGCGACCGGTGGAATGGGATCGTCCTGACCGGTCGAACAACCCATGGCGAAGCAACACATGATGATCAGAACCACCGGGATCAGGGGACGCATGGGGACACCTTTCGACTGGAGCAACAAGAGATGGGCCGGGCAGCAGATGCATTACGACAAGTCACACTCGACAGTTGCACGCCGCGACCATACTATCGCGACTGTCTCTCACGAAGGTGTTTTCATGTTCCATAGCCCTGTACAGACCGGTCTCGAGGTCCTGCTGGCAGACGGTTGCCGCACTCTGCGCGACCATTCGGTAGGCCTGCTTTGCCACCCCGCGTCCGTGAACCGCGACCTGCGTCACGCTGCTTCGCTGCTCGTCGACGCCGGCGTCGATCTGCGCTGTCTGCTCGGCCCCCAGCACGGCCTGCGCGGCGAGACCCAGGACAACATGATCGAATGGGAGGGCTTCCGGGATCCCGTCACCGGGCTGCCCGTCCACTCCCTGTACGGCAAACATCGCAAGCCCACGCCCGACATGCTGCGCGACATCGACACCCTGGTCGTCGACCTGCAGGACGTGGGCGCGCGTTACTACACGTTCGCCTGGACGCTGCTCTATTGTCTGGAGGCCTGTGCCGAGGCGGGCAAGCGCGTCGTGGTGCTGGACCGGCCCAATCCCCTGGGCGGCGATCGCGAAGGTAATATCCTCGATATGGGCTGGCGCTCGTTCGTGGGGATGGCGCCCATCCCCATGCGACACGGCCTGACCATCGGCGAGATGGCCCTGTGCTTCCGCGATCTCTTCGACCTGCTGCTGGAACTCGAAGTGGTGCGCATGGACGGCTGGCGACCGGGCCTGTGGTTCGATCAGACGGGGCTGCCCTGGGTGATGCCGTCGCCCAACATGCCGTCGCTCGAAACGGCGCTCGTTTATCCCGGCATGTGCCTGTTGGAAGGGACCGAACTGTCCGAGGGACGCGGCACGACGCGGCCCTTCGAGATTTGCGGCGCGCCCTATGTGGACCCCGATCGTCTGGCCGCCGCCATGGACTCCCACCGGCTGACCGGTTGCGTCTTCCGGCCCCTGCATTTCGAGCCCACCTTCCAGAAGCACGCCGGCGTGTTGTGCGGCGGCGTGCAGATCCACGTGACCGACCGCGACGTCTTCCGTCCGGTCCAGACCGCGGTGGCCCTGCTGACGACGATCCGCCGCCTGTGGCCCGACGATTTCCGCTGGAAGCAGCCGCCCTACGAATACGAACTCGACCGCATGCCCATCGACATCCTGGCCGGCGGACCCGGTCTGCGCGAGGCCGTCGACGCGGGCGCCGACCATCAGGCCATTACACGCCATTGGGACGCCGACCTGCTCCAGTTCGAGACCTGCGTGCGGGAGTGCTGGCGCTATGGCGCGTGAGAGACGCGCCCTGTTGTTGGCCGCCGGACTCGGCACGCGACTCCGTCCCCTGACCGATCACACCCCCAAGCCGTTGCTGATCCTGGGCGGCGAGACATTGCTGGCGCGCATCGCCGGGCAACTGCGCGGGGCCGGAGTCACGCATCTGGCGGTCAACGCCCACCACCTGGCCGAACAGGTCACCACCGCCGCCCACGCTTTGACGGATTTCGCCGAAGTCACGGTCTTTCCCGAGCCCGAGATCCTGGGGACCGGCGGGGCGTTATGGGGTGCGCGTGATTTCCTGGGCGCCGGCGAGCATTTCCTGCTCTACAACGGCGACGTGGATTGCGACGCGGATCTGGGATCCCTGTTCGACACCCACGTCGAGAACGGCGCGACGGCCACCCTGTTGCTGACCGACTGGCCGGACGTGAACTCTGTGCGGCTCGGCGCCGACGGCCGCATCCGCGACATCGCTTCGCGGCTGGAAACCGCGGCGGAGCCTGACGACTGCCTGCTGACCTACACGGGCGTGGCCGTCTTTTCGCGATGCTTTCTGGATCGGCTGCCCGCGGGCCCGAGTCATCTGGTCGATGCCCTGGCTCGCGTGATCCAAGAGGATCCGGATGGCGTACGCGGACACGTACCCGACAAACTGTCTTGGAACGACCTGGGCACTCCGGGCCGCTATCTCGACGCGCTGTTGCGGGAGAACGACACCGCCGACCACGAGAGCCTGGCCGCGACCGTCGCCGCCCTGCCGCTGGTGCGCGAAGCCGGTCTCGACGACGCAACGCCCGAACGTCTGGCCCTGCAAGGCTCCGACCGCGGCTTCTGGCGCCTGGGCGACGCGGTGCTCATGAAGAGCCGTCCCGACGATCCCGACTTTGACCGCTACGTGGAGATCGGCCGCTACCTGCACGACGAGGATCTGGGCGGACCGGAGATCACGGCCGTCGACCGGAGCGATGCCGCCGTACTCATGGAAGACCTCGGCGACGACACGCTTCACCGCCTCGCCCACGCCGACCCAGATCATCGCCCGGACCTGTACCGACGGGCCCTGGACACGCTCGTCGCCTTGCAGGCCACCGGCACCGCCGCCCTTGCCCTTTGCCCGGCGGCTGAAAACCGGGCCTTCGACGCCGCCGTCGTCCGTTGGGAACACGACTACTTCCGCGAACGCTTTCTCATGGGCGAGGCCGGTCTCACCACCGCCGACCTGGCCGGCCTGGACGCCGACCTGTCCCTGATCGGCGACGCGGTCTTGTCCCAGCCCTATGTTCTGATGCACCGCGACTTCCAGTCCCAGAACATCGTGATCAAGGCCGGCCGCGCACGGTTGGTCGACTTCCAGGGCGCGCGTCGGGGTCCCTATGCCTACGACTTCATGTCCCTGCTGCGCGATGCCTACGTGGATTTGGGAGATGATTTGCGCGACGACCTGCTGGGGTATTACGTGTCGGCACTCACCGAGGCCGGTACGCCGCCCCCCGCGGATATCACGCGGGATGCGATCGCCGCCGGCCTGCAGCGTGTGATGCAGGCCCTGGGCGCTTTCGGGTACCTGTCCGGCGTCAAAGGCAAGACGGCGTTCCGCGACCACATCCCCCTGGCGCTGCGTCATCTGCGCGCGTTGTCAAGAGACTGGCAGGCCGTGTCGGGGGAGAGGCCGCTCGTCAGACTGGAAGAGATATTGAACCGAGTGGAGACGTCATGACCGCACAGCTATCCGTCGACTTGCGTTCCGAGATCGGTCGCCTCGAAGGCGTGTTGATCCACACGCCCGGCCCCGAGATCGAGAACATGACACCCGGCAACGCCGAGCGCGCCCTGTACAGCGACATCCTCAGTCGCGACGCCGCGTCCCGTGGACACGACCAGCTCGAGGGCGTGCTCCGGATGGTAGCGCCGGTCTTCCAGATGGCTGATCTGCTCACCGAAGTGCTGGACCGCTCGTCGGTTCGTGAATCCCTGATCGAGGGCATCTGCGAGAACGAGCGTGTGCCCTGGCTGGCGCCCGAACTCATGGCTCTGCCGCCCGGCGATCTGGCTCGCCAACTCATCGAAGGCGTCCTGCTGCCGCAGGATACGTTGACCCGTTTCCTGAGCGACGAACGCTACGCCCTGCGTCCCCTGCACAACCTGTTCTTCATGCGCGATACGGCGGCGGCGCTGGGCGAGCATGTCCTGATCGGACGGATGGCCAACGCGGTTCGCGATCGCGAGGCGCTGCTGGTCGAATCCGTCCTGAATCATCATCCGGGATTCCGGGCGACTACGATCAACCCGGCCCGCACCGAAAACGTCGGCGACGACCTCACCCTCGAGGGTGGCGACGTGATGGTCGCCCGCGACGACCTGCTGCTGATCGGCATCGGCGCGCGCACCTCGCCCCAGGCGGTCGATTTCGTGGTCGACCGCTTCAAGACCGGCCAAGAATCCTTCGACGTGATCGTTCAGGAGTTGCCCCGCTCACCCGAATCGTTCATCCACCTGGACATGGTCTTCACCTTCCTGGACCGCGACGCCTGTCTGGTCTACGAGCCGGTCGTGCTCGGCCCCGGCCGCCAGCAAACGGTGCACATGCGCGTGGCCGGCGGCCGTGTGGAGTCGATCACCGAAGAGGTGAACCTGATCCAGGCCCTGGGCAAGCTGGGTCTGGACCTGGAGCCGGTGGCCTGTGGCCTGTGGCGGCCACGCCGATACTTGGCTGCAGGAGCGGGAGCAGTGGCATTCGGGGACCAACTCGTTCGCGATCGCGCCGGGCCAGGTCATCGCTTATGGGCGTAATGTTCATACTATCGAGGAGCTCAGCCAGCACGGGTTCGCCGTGGTGGAGGCGCGGGACGTGATCGACGGTAAGGTCGATTTGGCGGCCCAGGGGCGCTGTGTGGTGACCATCGAGGGGGCGGAGTTGGCGCGTGGCGGAGGCGGGTGTCGGTGTATGACTTTGCCGTTGCGGCGGGGGGTGGTGGACTGGTAAGTCCCTCCCTCCAACAGATCCATGTGACTTTCCCACCCCACGTCTGTCTATGCATATGCCCGCACGGCTCGATCCAAATCGAGCGGTTGCGCACCGTCACGCAGCGTTTTACCATCTGCGTCGAAATCCAACGAGATTAATCGTGGTTGAAGACCATAGCTTTTCAGGAGAGTGAATCATGCGAAAGATCGCCATCGTCTGCCTGGTCGTGTTGACCACGGCCGCCTTCGCCAACGCCGAGGACTGGGAAAAGTCCGCCGACCTGGGCCTGCTGTTCAGCCAGAGCAACTACAGCGACGAGTGGGCCGGTGACGAACTGGGCGCCATGACCTGGACCTTCAACGCCGACATGGTCGCCGAAAAGAACATGTCCACATCGACCAACTGGAAGAACACGCTCAAGCTCAAGTACGGTCAGACCCACCAGGAGCGTGAGACGGACGGCGGCAAGGGCTGGGCCAAGCCCCTGAAGTCCACCGATCGAATCTTCGCCGAGTCGCTCATGCGCTTCGGCGTCGAGCATCCCATCACGCCGTATGCGGCCCTCGTGCTGGAAAGCCAGTTCCACGACGGCGACAACAACATCCTTTCGCCGGCCCTGCTGACCGAGTCCGCGGGTGTCGGGCGCGAGCTGATCAAGACCGAGGAGACCGAGCTGTTGTCCCGCGTCGGCTTCGCCGCCCGCCAGCGCACCGCCCACGGCGTGGATACCGTCAACGACATCGGCCTCGAATGGGTCACCGACCTGTCCCACACGTTCAACGAGAACCTCAAGGCCGTCTCCAAGCTGCGCGTCTTCCAGGCGGTCAGCAGCAGCGCCAAGGACGACCTGGCCGGACTGCCCGGCGAGGACGACTGGAAGGGCACCGACGTGGCCTGGGAAACCACCCTGTCCGCAAGCGTCAGCAAATACATCCAGACCACGCTGTTCTTCGAGCTGCTCTATGACGAGGAAATCGTCAAGAAGGCGCGTTACCGCGAGCTCTTCGGCTTCGGCGTCACCTACAAGTTGTTCTAGGAGGATGAAGACATGACGACCATGGAAAAAATCATGGAGACCCTGGTGGATTTCGCCACCACCTACGGCATCAGCGTCATCGGCGCCATACTCGTACTGATCATCGGTCGCATCGTGGCCGGCTGGGCGCGTAAGCTCGTGCGTAAAATGCTGAAGAAGACGGACATGGATCAGGCCATCGTCTCCTTCCTGGGCAGCCTGGTCTACTACGGCATCATTATCTTCGCGGCGATATCGGCGCTGGACAAGTTCGGCGTGGAGACGGCCTCGCTGGTGGCCGTCCTGGGTGCCGCGGGCTTCGCCATCGGCTTCGCCCTGCAGGGCTCGCTGAGCAACTTCGCCGCGGGCATCATGCTGTTGGTGTTCCGACCCTACAAGATCGGCGACGTGATCGCCGCGGCCGGCGTGATCGGCAAGGTGACCGAAATGCGCCTGTTCACCACCGTGCTCTACTCGCCCGACAACATCAAGATCATCGTGCCCAACAGCACGCTCTTCGGCGACACCATCAAGAACATCACCGCCGAGGACACTCGTCGCGTGGACATGGTCGTGGGCATCGGCTACGACTCGGACATCCCCAAGGCCATGAAGATCATGCAGGACCTGCTGAACGCCGACTCGCGCGTCCTGAAGGATCCCGCGCCGCAGATCGCGGTCAGCGAGTTGGCGGACTGCAGCGTGAACTTCGTGGTGCGGCCCTGGTGTGCGACCGGGGATTATTGGGGTGTTAAGTTTGATTTCAACGAGGCTGTTAAGAAGGCGTTTGATGCGGAGGGGATTGAGATTCCGTTCCCGCAGTTGGTTGTGCATAAGCCGGAGTAGTTACGGGATAACGATCGGGTATGGCGGGGCTTCAGGGGAGGCCCCGCTTTTTTGTTAACTGGAAAAGGTACAGGCCACTGTTTTCCCCTTATCGGATCTTGCGCGTCCCGAAGGGGCCGTTCGTCGGGCCGTGGGCATCGACTGGGGCCGGTTTGCTGTCGCAGTCCTAGCCGAGCGCGCCGTCGACCACGTCTCGATCAGCGAAGGCCGCATCTTCGATTCGAAAACCATAGGCGACCTTGTCCTGTACCTGGTCGAGCTCCGTTCCCGCGTCGGAGACTTCGTCGTCTACGCTGACGCCGGAAACGCCTATGGAAACCTTGACTGTCGCAACGCCGGGTTTGAGGTCGTGCCGGTCGCATTCAATGAGCACAAAGAGGGTGGTATCGAGAATCTTGCCCGCTACTTCAACCACGGCAAGATCAAGATTGCCGATGACGGGCATCTCAAGACGGTCATCCGCCAGCTGCTTCGCTACCGTCGCAACGAAGCGGGTCGCATCGTCAAGGAAGACGACCACGGACCCGACGCGTTGCTCTGTGCAATGCTCCGCTTCCCGTTCATCGACGAGTTCGACACGGCACTCGGTCAGTTACTCAGCGGCACCGATCGTGAACGCCTGAAGGTCACTAACTCTCTATTGGACGCCTGCATCCACGACGACCCCCTCGAGCTGCTCGACAAAGGCTACTGCTCGATGGGTGTGTCGATGGGCACAGCAGGGTTCTACGTGGTCGTCTCGCTCGTGCCGAACAAGTGGGAAGACGATGAGGACGGAGAATCTAAGACAGACAAGCCGCGTCGCGCCCTGTTCATTGGCAAGGTCGCCGACTGGGCGGATCTTGACGGATTGATCGAGCGATTCAACGTCCGCACCTGCCTGATCTCCCCCCAACCAGAACCCCATCTCGTCCAGAAGTGGGCCAAGGGCGCTGGATACCGTCTCGTTCAGATCATCATCTACACCAACGACGGGATCAGTGAGGCGAAGTGGGACAAGGACGAGGGACGGGTGACAGTCGACCGCACCGTCGCCTTGAACTCTGCCTATGAGGAGATCCGCTCTGGCCTCTGGTGGATACCGGCTGATGCTCGGGATGTGAGCAATGGCGACTTCTACGCTCAGATGAAAGCTCCCACCAGGATCAGGGACTCGGTCGACGGGCAGATTCGGTACCGCTGGGTGGAAACCGGGCCGCTTGAGCACTACCGCCACGCCCACGTATACGATCACATGGCCGCAGACATTGCCCTGCAGAATCCGCCTGCATACGGCTGTGATGGGATGAGTGCAGGGGTACGTGAGAGTTACAAGCTGTGGGGGGATTACGATCGCAGTTTGCTGGGTGACTATTGAATGAACTGTTCTGGCCAGTAGTGAGTTCTGCGTGAAGCACGGGTCGCCTAAATAATCCCCTACCTGGATCGGACTGCGGCGAAGGGCGCTATGCGTAATGCTGGGTGTAACCCGTCAGATTATTCTCCCCAAAATCCCCCTATATATTCCACAATACTTC